>DDHB01000026.1 GCA_002337925.1 Sporomusaceae bacterium UBA1887 | reverse complement strand
GATGGGCCTTTATCGCCAGCCGCAATACAAATTAAGCCCCATGCCGTTAGCATGGGGCTGCTGTCCTTACGGCTTACTTCTGACAAACCTGATTGCCAACCGTGCAAGAAGTTTTGCAAGCTGATTGGCAGGAAGTTTGGCATTCACCGCAGCCACCGGTATGTACCGTTTGCTGCAGAGAAGCTGTACTAATGGTAATAACGTGCTTTGCCATCATGAATCCCTCCTCGCTGCAAATAATGTGCCATTGCTTCATATATGATAACACATAATGGAAAAAGCAACAATACTTTTTACCGCTGCCCAGCCAATTCATTAATGCTTAGGAGCCAGAATAACCTTTACCGGCAGATTAGAAGCACCTGGGGGCGAAAAGGTAAACCATAGAGACTGCCCCCCCTNNGATACCGAGTGCTCCGGCATATTCTCCCCCTCTGGGATTAAGATAATAACTGATCTTTCCATTTGACTGTGAAGGCATAAACATGCGGTATACAACACCATAATTGCCGTAGTTCAGCACCTCAGATCCATCAGTGGCGTCGATGCCTTTCATATAAACATCCGTTTTATTATCTGCCAGCGTAATGGCCACCGCACCATGCTCTTTCGGATCATAAATTGCATGGGGAATGAGCATACGGTCTTTTCCTTCAAAGGTGCCGCGCAGGCGCCACTTATCGGCGGGCAGGATTTTTGCGGTAGCTGCAAATTTTCTTACATTTTCTTTGACCGGCAGCATCATGACTTTAATGGTTACCGGCTGATCGGCATAAAAATCATACATGCCGTTGACCAGCATATTTGGCTCAACAACTGCATCATTCAATTGATAGATCAGCTGAGTTGCTCCCTTAGCCGGAACTTCAACCAGGTACGTGTCACGCATCGCAAAATACTGAGTCTGAACAGCTTTTCCTACTTGCAGATAGTCTAAGCTAGGACCTCCCAAACCATGTTGATATACGGTAACATTTGCCGGCTCAGAACCACTGTTTTCCAATAAAACAACGATCTTCTTTGGCTCGTTCGTAGCATTTACATGATGAAAGAAAAGCCGGCCTTCACCACTGACAGTGTCTTGATACATAATACCATCAGCAGGTACCATTTCTGGACTATCGGATAATAAAAGCTTACCGCCGTAATTACTTGTCGTCATTTTCCATTCCGGCAGCTGCAGAACATTCACCTGGCTAGGATCTATATCGCTGTGGGCAGCAAAAACCGTACTGCCTGCTGCCATTGTTGCCACAATTGCAATCATCCATGTCCTTACCCATTTACCTAACATATGTACCTCCCTAGTCGTAAACATAATGTCATTATAACAACTAAGGAGCGATCTGTAAAATTACAAAATAGGGTAAAAACCAGGTCCTGCCTTAATAATGAAACCGAGAAACCGTATTTTGCAGGTCTTGCGCTAACTTAGCTAAAGCCTGGCTGGCGGCAGCTACTTCTTCCATACTAGCCAGTTGTTCCTGACTGGCATCAGAAACAGACTGGGTTTGAACCGCCATATTAGCGGTAATTGCTTCCATGTTACGGATTGATCCAACTATTTGCTGACTACCAGCTGCCAATTCATTGGTAACTGTCGAGATGTTCTTAACCTGCCCAGCTACCAACCCTATCAACCGGTGAATATCACCGAAGGCCTGACCGGCAGTAGAGACTACTTGCGTTCCACTATTTACTTCCGTTATGCCAGATTGCATAACGGTAACCGCTTCAGCCGTGTCCACTCTCACTTGATTAATGAGCGCGGCAATTTGTTTGGTGGCAGCTTCCGACTGCTCAGCCAATTTACGGACCTCTTCGGCTACTACGGCAAAGCCTCNNCCGCTTCAATTGCAGCATTAAGCGCCAACAGATTCGTCTGTCCGGCAATAGCTGCAATTGTCTCAACTATTTTTCCAATCTCGGCAGAATGACCGCTCAGTTTACTTACTACCTGAGCAGAACGACCCACTGACTGCTCAATTCCCTGCATCTGCCGCACTGCCTCCTGAATGGCTTCGCTACCGGAATCTGCCGCTTTAGTCGTCTTATCTGTCATTTCATCAACAAGCTTCGCATTAGCTGCCGCTTGTTGAATACGCTCTGTCATTTCTTCTACGACAACCACTGTTTGTTCCATTGTTTTTACTTGCTTTTCGTTGTCTACTGCCACCTCAACAATAGCTGTTGCTACTTGCTCTGCAGCCTGGCTCGATTCATCAGCATTAGCACTTAGTTCCTGAGAAGAGGCCGCAACCAGATCAGCAGACTGTGATACCTGACTTACCAGTTGACGCAAGCTGTTTATCATCTGATTGAGCGACCGGCATAAATCGCCGATTTCATCATTTGACGTGCACGGCAGCGCTTCAATTTGCAAATTCCCCTTAGCCACCTGTCCTACTGACATGCCCATAGCGATAATAGGCTGCGTCAGCCTCCGTCCCACATACCAAGTTAATACACACCCGCCGAGCAGCACTACAAATGCCACAACAGCAAATTTCAACAAAAATTGTTCCATTAGCTTGTCGGCAAATTCCTTAGAAGCACCTACGTAAAACATGCCGACAACCGTTCCCTGTCCATCACGCAGCGGTACATAAGATGTTTGGTATTTAACTCCCACTACTTCTGCTTCTCCAATATAAACCTGACCTTGCTTGAGCACTACATCAGCAACTTGCGAAGATGACTGCGTACCAGTTGCCCTCTTTCCGTCACGCATTACATTCGTAGTGACTCGTTTATCCTTAGCAAACAGCGTTACCGTATCGCTAGTCATTATTCCTATTTTATCCACAATTTCCGTATGATCATTAAACTTTACGGTACCTTTATAAAGTACGCCGTCTTTCTCCTGCCAGGCTCCGGGATAGAGCGCGTCAATGATAGCCAAGCCTGTAGCCTGGTCGGACTGCACCTTTTGGATTGCCGCAGCATTAATCTGGGCCTCCATATTCGTTACGGCAACAACACTAATACTGAGACAAACAACCAGAAGAATGGCAATAATCGTTGCCACCAGCTTAAGTTGTAGTCCTATACGGATATTCATAGCTAAAGCACCTGCTTCATATTATTATTTGTTGATATGTATTTGCCATAAATATTCATTTTCCTTCCAATGAAATGAATTTTGTATTTGTTTTTTGCAATTAAGTAGAAAAGGGGACAGTACCCCTTTGGATTTCTGCAAATAGAAAAAGTCTGCCTGGATACTATCCATACAGACTTTATGCTATCAGCTAGGATCGGGCGCTTTTTTCGCTGCAAGATCATCCGCTAATTGTTCCAGCTTGCGCAGGCGATGATTCATTCCTGACTTTGATACACCTTCATCAAGTGCCTCCACCAGCTCATTTAAGGTTGCTTCCGGGTAAGCTAACCTCACTTCCGCTGCTTGACGCAACCCTCGAGGAAGCTTGTCAAGGCCTATTGCCTGGGCAATATGTTTGATTTTTTCTACTTGACGAACAGCCGCATTGACTGTTTTTTGCAGGTTGGCCGTTTCACAGTTAACCAGCCGGTTAACCTGATTACGCATATCTTTTACAACCCGGACATTCTCAAAATCCAACAACGCCTGATGAGCGCCAATAATATTCAAAAAAGAGGTAATGGCATTGCCCTCTTTCAGATACACAATATAGTCATTTTTGCGGTCCGTCATCCGGGCGGGCAGGCCAAAGGACTTCATAATCCGAACCAATGCTTTGGCAAAATCATTGTTCCCTGTTACCAGTTCCAAATGGTAGTCGCCAGCCGGTTTATTAACCGAACCGCCGCCTAAAAAAGCGCCTCGCAGATAAGCACGGCGGCAGCAGGCTTTTTTCAGTAAGCCGCCATCCTGACTGGCATTAAAGTTTTCGCCTTGCATGATACCTAAAGTAACCAAGAGCTCGGAAACATTCGGAGCCGGCACGACTCTTAGCATATAGGAATTGCTTTTTTTCAGACGCCGCCCTCTGCTGACCATTACTTCCGTCTTTAAGTTAAAATTGCGCTTAATAAGCGATAAAACCTTGCGGGCAACGGCTGCATTTTCTGTTATAAAGTTCATCCCTACGTTATTGCCGCCGCCAATCAGCATTGCTCCACCCATACGCATAAGCGATGCCAGCTCGGCAACCTGGCAGCAATCGGTATCACCGATAACGCGGGCCAGTTCATTTTTTACTTCTACTGAAAAAGACAAGTTTCTCTCACTCTCAATCTTTCAGTTCTTTTATATTTTCGCCAATTAAATAATAATCAAGCAGTTTCATCCGCTCTGAACTGGCTTTTAGCTGGTATACCATCGTCATAATTGTACGGGACAATTTAACCGGATCATGACGAACCAAGTTTGTTTCACTGATTAGGTTAGCTTCTACAACCTTAACTCCCAACGCCTGCAGTTCTTCAATATCCGCTTGTACCGGATATGCGCCCTGGCTGGCATAGGTTTGCTGCAGCGTGCAGGCAACCCCTTCCACGTTGACAACTACATAATCAATAACGCCTGGTCCAACATGATCAAAAATCGCCTTCACATGCTGTGAGGCAGTATAATGATCAGTCTCACCTGGCTGCGTCATTACATTGCATATATAAATTTTAACCGCCTGACTTTGCCGCAAGGCATCTGCTATACCATCTACCAGCAAATTAGGAAGTACACTGGTATATAGGCTGCCGGGCCCCAGTATGCAGGCATCGGCTTCTTGTATCGCTTCCAGAGAAGCCTTTACCGGAGCCGCCTGGGCAGGCCGGATTGCAAGCCTTTTTATTACTTTACCGGCTAACGGTATCCGTGACTCCCCTTCTACAACAGTGCCATCTGTCATTTCGGCTACTAAGCGAAGCGTTTCCGTCGAAGCGGGCAGTACCTGTCCGCGCACTTTTAATACTTTGCTGGACTCTCTAAGCGCCTGTTCCACGTCTCCCAGTACTTCCGTCATGGCTGCAATAAAAAGATTACCAAAGCTATGACCGGCCAAAGTGCCTGTTCCACCGAACCGATGTTGGAAGAGTTTTTCCATTAGCGGTTCCGTATCTGCCAAAGCAACCAGACAATTCCGTAAATCACCAGGAGGGATAATACCTAAATCCTCCCGAATGCGTCCCGATGAACCACCGTCATCTGCAACCGTCACCACTGCTGATACATTGCTTGTAACGCTTTTAATCCCTCGCAGCAGCACTGACAAGCCGGTGCCGCCGCCAACCACGACTACCGAAGGGCCCCGGTTAAGCTTGCGTTTTTGAAAAATCAATTCAACCAGCCGCTCTGATCCGTCAGGTATAATAACGCTGATAACCGAACGGATAATCTGCCTGGTGGCAAACATCATTACCATTAACCCCAAAGTAACAACACTAATACCCACGATAACCGTTACTGTATAGTAGTACTTGCCAGTGGCGAGATAAACCATCTTGAATATAGTTTCTTCCAAGGCACCAACGTACTTATAGTTAAATACTACAGCCAAACCAATGCTGACGGCAATAACACCTAAAGAAAACAACAGCAGCCACCGCTTCAGCTTCATACCAGGATATAACCATTTCAAAAAATGCATTATGTCACCTCTCCTAGTAGAGAGTTTTTATTTTCAAAACTTTCTTGCGCTTCATTACGAAAAATCCCAATATAATTCGGTATTACGAGCATTACGATGCAATGCCCCTTATATTATACCCATTCTATCCATTTCCCATTGCGAGCCTGCGATGCAATGCCCACGTCGCCCCCTTGCCGCCAAGCCCCGGCTGTTCAAAAGCAAGTATGGCTAGGCGCCGCGAGCACCGGCACCGGAGGCGTACTGGAAAGTACGTTGAGGATGCCGGTGCTCGCAGCTACAACGTCAGACGCCGCTTTTCAACAGCCGGCCTCGCCCTCGAGGATGTTGTGCTTTATATCCCGATGCTCCACATTGACCTTATACCCTTTATTGCGCAGTCCTTCATAAATCCGGCTGGCAACAAATACAGACCGATGCAGACCACCAGTACAGCCAATAGCAATAATCAGCTGACTTTTGCCTTCTTTTACATAGTTAGGTACTAAAAAATCAACTAAACCGCTCAAGCGTTCCATAAATTGCTGCGTTACCGGCCATTTCCAGATGTAGTCACCCACTTCCTGAACCTGACCGCTCTTTTTACGCAGGGACTCAACATAAAACGGATTAGGCAAAAATCTCACATCAAATACCATATCCGCATCCAGAGGAATACCGTATTTAAAGCCAAAAGAAACTACTGTAATAGTCATCCGCTCTTGTTCTAATTCACCCGCAAAAAAAGTGGCGATTTTCTCACGCAGCTGGGTCGTAGATAAATCGGACGTGTCAATAATCCGGGTAGCACGACCACGAATATGTTCCAAACGGTCTCTTTCGCGGTTAATACCTTCGCTAAGACGGCCATGAGGCGACATGGGATGACGGCGGCGTGTTTCTTTATAGCGGCGAATCAGAGTTTCATCAGCCGCTTCCAAAAATAGAATTTCATATAAATACCCTTGCTTCTCCAACTCTTCCAGCGCTTGAATCAATGTATCAAAAAATTCACCGCCCCGGATATCTACAACCAGCGCAATACGGCTGACCCGTCCACCCGACTGGGCACACAGCTCTGCAAACTTTGGAATCAGCATGNNCCACACAGAAATATCCCATATCTTCCATTGCCCGTACAACCTGCGTTTTTCCGGCTCCTGACATACCGGTAATAATGACTAATCGAAAGTTTTCCATGTCTGCTCACCTCAGATGCATATCACTATCATTATAGGATAGATTGACCAAAATTGCAAAAATAAGGGCAATTGATTGGTAGAAAAACTTTATTAACTGTTCTTTAATAATTTTAAAACATTTATGGGAATTTTTTGGAATTTATATCAAAATATGGAAGGTAATTTTATTATTATAGCGAATAAAGTAAAAAATTTGCGAATACAACTTCTGTTTCGGCATAGAAAGGAGCTCCGCTGTGAAAAACGAAATAATCCTGGGAGTGCGGCCTAATAATGTGGCAAATCAGGAAACTCCTGTGCTCCATTATCGATCTAAAGCCCAGGCAAGCGAGACGCTCCACCAGACAGCCATTAAGGAACTATGCGCGGTCAATGCTGCACTACAGTTGGAAATTGAACAAATCCGCCAACGAGAAGAAGAGCTCACTCATTTTTTTGAATTAATTCCCGATGCCCTCATCGTTATTACTTTTAATAAAAAATTGGTTCGGATTAATTCTGCTTTTTGCTGCCATATGGGTTATCCACCTGATGAATTAAAAAATATCCCTTTGAAGTATTTAATTCATCCTGAAGATATTGATATGACACGTGCTTACCTAGAACAAGTCAAAAAAGAACCTAACCACGTATATTTCGAAAACAGGTTTCTTACTAAAGATGGTACCTATCGCAACCTGTCGTGGACAGCAACCTCTATCGCTAAAAAGGAATTAATCTATGCTGTCGGCAAAGATATTACGCAGCAAAAACAGTTGCGTAAAAAAGCTGCTGTGCTGGAAAAATTAAATTTTGCCGGTGAAATGGCAATCAACATTGGTCATGAAATCCGCAATCCCTTAACAACAGTAAGAGGCTATCTGCAAAGAATGTCACTCAAAGCACCTGATAAACTGCAGGATGCCTTCCAGCTCATGATTACTGAGCTGGATCACAGCAATGCCATCATCAGCCAATTCTTATTTCTAGCTCGCAATAAATCAATTAACCGCAAGTGGCAAAATCTAAATACCATTATTTCCGCATTGGCACATACATTAGAGCTGGAAGCAAACTTAGCTGATCAAACGCTTTGCCTTCGGTTAGGAAATATTCCGGACATGCTGCTCGATGAGCAGGAAATTGCTAAACTGCTGGTATGCCTGTGCAACAATGCACTGGAAGCATCATCAGCTAAGCATTGCATTACCATTTCAACTTCAGTGGAAGGCAATAAAGGAATATTATCGGTAAGCGATACCGGCTGCGGCATGCCCGACGAAGTAGTAGAAAGATTGGGTACTCCCTTCTTTACCACCAAACCCGGCGGTATTGGTCTTGGCTTGGCTGTGTGCTACAGCATTGCTGCCCGCCACAACTTAACAATTGATGTACAATCCTCTCCGCGCGGCACAACGGTATCAGTCTTTTTTCCATTATAGCCTACTCACTTCCAGCAATGTAAAGAGCAGCCTGTTTTCTCGAAAAAGCAGGCTGCTCTTTACATTATTTATTCATTATAGGAAATTGTACCCCTCCGGCAACCGATTTGGGGTCACCATACACCCACCAGGACACATTTTTATATAATGGCCCGTTTATTTGAGCGGCCGGTCCCTGGTTACCCCAGCCAACTCCTAAGTTTACAGCAGGCTTAGGTGTCGTCAGGTTAATGCGCATTTCTGTCTGCTCGGTAACAACTANNGCTAGTTTGCCATTTTCAAACTTGGTATCTTCCTTTACATCTGCCGGCACCTCAAATTCCTTGCCATTTACTTTAACATAAATTTTGCCTTGTTTTTTTTCAAACTGGACATCTGTCTTTTCAGTAATACCTGTTTTAGCATCTGTTTCTTTCGGAACATAAACAACTTCTTTGGTCACACTGCTCTGTCCCTGAATGTAGACTACCTGAGGATCGCTGGCCTTTCCCTTTTCTCCGCTAGTATTAACGATAACGGTTGGTTGCTTCTCGGTTGTAGTTTGTTTATTAGCAGCATATTGTTTGTACTCATAGTAGGCAACAGAAAAAACCAGTAGAATGAGTAGCAGGCTGAGGAAGTATTTCCATTCCTGCTGTATAACACGCATCACAGCCATTTCCCCCTTTTTATTCCCATTACATGATATGCACAAAGGGGGAAAAAATGATTTAACCGGTAATTTCCTGAACACAGCGGTAAATAATATCCAGCATCACTTCTATTTCATTTGCAGTACTCGCCAATGGTGGCATGAAGACAATCACGTCGCCGAGGGGGCGAATGATCAGCCCGTATTCGCGAGCCAGCATACATACCCGGTGTCCAATCTGCCGGTCAGCCGGAAAAGGCGTCTTGCTTTTTTTATCTGCCATCAGCTCTACACCGATCATCAATCCGCACTGGCGAATGTCAGCTACTGCTGGTAACTCCCCAAAACCTGCCAGTTTGCTTTTTGCAGCAGCAATTTTAACTGCCAGACCTTCTATAACCTGATCTTGTTGAAAAACCTCAAGATTAGCCAGTGCCGCAGCGCAGGCAAGAGCATTACCTGTATAAGAATGACCGTGAAAAAATGTCCTTTGCGAAGCCCGGTCGCCTAAAAATGCCTGATAAATCTCATCAGTAGTAATAGTTGCAGCCAACGGTAAATATCCGGCAGTAATTCCTTTGGCCATCGTCATGATGTCGGGAGACACGTTCTCATGTTCACAGGCAAACATCTTGCCTGTCCTGCCAAAACCAGTTGCCACTTCATCAACAATTAAAAGAACATTATACTGTTTGGTTAACTCCCGGATGCGCCGCAAATAACCAGTTGGTTGTGTCAGCATACCGGCAGCTCCCTGTACCAGGGGCTCAACAACCATAGCAGCAATTTCTTCATGCTGCTCCTCAAGAAACTTTTCTACCGCCGTAATACAGGCACCAGATTCACATTCTCCGGCCTGTCCAGGAAATTCACAGTGATAACAGCAAGGCGACGGCACATGAATAGTTTCAAACAGCAATGGTCCAAAGATCCTGTGAAATAAATCAATGCCTCCTACACTTACCGAACCTACCGTATCACCGTGATAAGCATTAGTAAGGGTAACAAATTTTTGTTTCTTTGTACTGCCTTTCAACTGCCAATACTGGTAAGCCATTTTGACAGCTATTTCCACAGCAGTAGAGCCGCTGTCGGAATAGAATACCTTCCTGAGCCCCGATGGAACAATTCCGATCAGCTTTTCGGCCAGTTCGGCCGCGGGTGCACTTGCCAGCCCCAGCATAGTTGTGTGGGCAATTTTCCCTAGCTGACTGATAATGGCCTGATCAATTTCAGCTTTACGATGACCATGTACATTCAACCATAAAGAGGAAACGCCATCATAATACGATTTCCCCTCCGTATCTATCAGCCGTATGCCATCACCACCAGCAATGACAAGCTGTGGATTTTCTACCCATTCCTGCATTTGGGTAAAGGGATGCCAGACATACGTTTTATCTTTACACTCAATATTCATTTTGCTTCTCCCCCACTATCGCTGCAATTGTCTGCATATCTAGATGCTTTTCAGCTAAATACGCCAATCTTTCGTGTAAGCCCGCATGTTCTGCTATGGCGGGGTCATAGGGAAATCTACCAATAATGGGCAATTGAGTCAGTTGTTCAATATAGGCAAGATTACTTGACTGAAGCACGGTGTCTTGCTGTTCCCATTTATTGATAACAATCCCTGCCACCTCCAGTTGAAGAGCTTGAGCATATGCAGCTGTTAAAACAGTATGGTTAATTGTCCCCAAATTAGGCCTTGCAACAATAAGTGCCGGTAGTCCTAAAGCCTTCATCAAATCAGCTACCAGAACATTCTCCCAGATTGGTGCAGTAATACCGCCTACCCCCTCTACCAGGACAATATCATGAGTCGCTGCCAGTGTGCGATATGCGACAAGCAATTCATCGACAGCAATCACTACGCCGCTCACCTGCGCTGCCACCGCCGGTGTCAAAGCCGGTTCAAGGCAGACAGGGTTAACAAGACTGCGCGCCTCTTCGGGTATGAGTGCAGCCTGCATGAGAAAATCAGCATCCTCTGAAATAAGGTTACCCGCACTATTGTATACACCGCCTGAAGCTACCGGCTTCATGACAGCCACGTTCAGCCCACGGGCTTTAAGTGCTGCGGCTATTGCCCCTGTTATTACCGTTTTTCCTACTTCCGTATCAGTTGCCGTAATAAATAAGCCTGTCACTTTACTTCCTCCCTAAATTACGCCTAGCTGGCGTCCTATCGTGCAAATTGCCTGACTTGCTTTCGTTAGCTCTGCCAGACTGTGCGCAGCTGATACCGTAATGCGCAGACGGCTGGCTCCTGCCGGTACGGTCGGTTGTCGGATAGCGGAAACGACAATTCCTTCTTTTTTCAGCAGCTGGGCAAATTCCACCGCTAAATATGCATCGCCTACTATTACAGGTAGTATTGCAGTCGTACTGCCGCAAGTATCAAATCCGGCCTGGTTTAATTTCGTGCGCAGATACGCGGCGTTGGCTTTAAGTCTGTCGACCATATCCGGCTGCCCAGACAATACCTGCAGCGCTGCGAGAGCAGCCGCTGTCGTAGCCGGAGCTAGAGCTGTAGAAAAAATAAAACTGCGCGCTTTATTGATCAGATAGTCCATTAATACCTGTGAACCGGCAGCATAGCCTCCTTCAGCGCCAAGCGACTTACTAAGAGTACCCATGGTAATATGGACCTGACCTTCAAGCCCAAAGCTGGCAGCCGTTCCCCGTCCGCCAGGTCCAATCACTCCGGTGGCATGAGCATCATCAACCATAATAAGTGCATCAGCCTTGCGGGCCAATTGGACAATATCATCCAAGCGGGCTATATCTCCATCCATACTGAAGACTCCATCCGTAACAATAAGCCGCCGTCCGCTGCAGGCTGTGTTTGTCAGCAAATCAGCCAATTGGTTCATGTTGCTGTGGCCGTAGATCACCGTCCTTCCCCGGGAAAGCCGGCAGCCATCGATGATACTGGCATGGTTGAGCTCATCGCTAAAGATAACATCGTCTTTACCGGCTAGAGAACTAATAATGCCCACATTAGCCATATAGCCAGTATTGAATATCAAGGCCGCCTCTGTTCCCTTAAAAGCAGCCAGCTTGTTCTCTAACTGTCGGTAAAGCAAATGATTGCCTGTTGTCAGCCGCGAGCCGCCTGAGCCTGTACCAAAAGTCAAACTGGCAGAAGCGGCAGCCTGTTGGACTGCCGGGTGATGGGTCAGCCCTAGATAATTATTAGCAGCCATCATTAAGTACTGTCTGCCCTCACTATCGGCATGAACAGCATCGCGGGGTATATAGTCAACTAACCGGCGATATAAGTGTTCTCGTTCCGCCTGCTCCAATGCATGTTGGTAAAACTCCATTATTGTCCCCTGCCTTATAAAAGACTAAATTGTAACAAGTACCGGCTGGCGGCTCAAATAGTCAATCAATGCTGCCAGGTCGGTGCCGGGGCGCAGAAAAAATATTCTGCCGCCAACCGGGCTGCCATAATTCTTAAGTTGAGTGAACCGGCAATACCCTGCAGGCGAAGCCACATAGCCTGCCGTATATTCCGGATCATCGGACCAGCACAGCTCCGCAGCTACTTGGGGAGCGGCTGCAACTTTGGATGCGAGAACCAAGGCTTCCCGGACATGTATATTTGTCAGCCCGAGGCCTGACAAACGCTGGTGATAGTCCTGATCATCAGCAATATCCATCCGCGATACTCTGATACCCGCCTGCCCGGCTTCATCCAAACGTTTGCCTGTATCCTTGCAAAACAGCATTGCGCCGCGCATACTGTCCGGCAGCGACAGTAATGCCTCCATTGCCGAACACACAGCCCGCTCGCTGACACCTCTGCGCATCAGAACAGTCATGGCAGCCCTTCTCCCGGCCTCAGCATCTGGTACATCAACTGTTGTTACGGGAAGCAGTGGTACATGACGAATTTGTTTTGGGTTCACTGCTTCAATGGTAATGGTGATAAAATCAGCACATCCTCTGGAATGCCCCAACGCACGGGCAACCATTTCCCCGGCAATTTGCTGAATCTCGTCATGCTCTGCCAGGCGCTCAGCCCCGGAAATATGGCGCCCCCCCGCCTCATGAGCTCCCCCTTTAGCTGATCGCATTCTAACGCTGTATAGCATGATTCACGACCTTTTCTGTCTGCCGCTTTACCCTGCCCAGCAGCATGGTAAGCGGCCAGGCAGCAAAGGCCGTATAAACCATACCGGGGATGGCGGCAAGTACCAGCGGGATTGCCGCTTTCCCCAATAAACCGCCCAGTGCCAGACGGGCGACTGCCGATCCCACCGGACCGGCAAGTGAAACTACCGGCCATGAAGTGCCAAAGGCAGTCAGCAAACCACCAACGGTGAGCCGGAAAACCATAGCAATGAATACGTTCAGTAAGTTACTAGTGCCAAGAGCCAGACTGATGGCACTCGCTAAAATGCCAGCAATAATATAGCGTTTAAAGCCAAAAACGGCACAAATGGCAACTGCCAGCGGCGCTGATAATTGAAATTCCGTTCCCGGTACCAGTCCAGGCAGCTTCACCGCTCCCGTAACTGATATAAGCGCTACTAACAGCGCCGTTTCCGTCAGGGTGCGTACATTGTTTGTTTTGTCTTCCCACACTTCACACACTTCCCTCCACATTTGTTAACCTTTGATTCACAATCGGTTAACCATTAAAATATACTTAACTCCTACGGTTTTTATTTATGTACAAAAAGACTGTTAACTAATTTGTAAAAATCAGTTAACAGTCTCACTATATACCAAAATTCTTAGGTTGTAAATACTAAATCATCTTACCTACCTGCAGCAAGCGGCACAGTCGGGCTGCTGCTGCTTCAATCAGCTCAGACCCCTGAGCTACACACTCTTCAAGCCCCATTGGCTGGGGTACAACAGACATAATGCCATCAATTCCCTGCTTTAACACAGCATCGGCACCATCTCCCAAGCCACCCGACAAGCACACAACAGGTACACCGTGCTGTTTAGCCACCTTTGCCACGCCAACGGGAGCCTTGCCAAAAGCAGTCTGAAAATCTGTCCGCCCCTCACCGGTAATAACAAGGCTGGCTTTAGCGGCAAGTTCACTAAAGCCGGTTGTCTCCAAAACAATTTCCACTCCCGGTCGCAGCTTTGCATTGGTGAAAAATAATAAACCTGCTCCGAGCCCTCCGGCAGCACCAGCTCCGGCACATTCTGCAATATCCTTACTAGTAGCCTGCTTAGCGATAGAGGCAAAATTAGCCAGCGCTTCATCCAGCTGCGATACGATTTCCGGAGTAGCCCCTTTTTGTGGACCATATACTGCCGTGGCACCTCTCAGACCACACAACGGATTATCAACATCACAAGCCACCATGATCGAAGTCTCTGTCAGGCGTTCATCTAGACCAGCTAAATCAATTGCTGCCAAACGAGCCAGAGCCGCCCCCCCGAGCTGCAATTCGCAGCCCTCACTATCCAGCAAACGGGCCCCAAGGGCCTGGGCCATGCCAGCACCACCGTCATTAGTAGCACTGCCGCCAATTCCAATAATCATTTTGCGCAAGCCTTTGTCTAAAACAGCCTTCATCAATTCTCCAGTACCATATGTACTGGCACTGCGAGGATCGCGCCGTTCTTTTGGAATGAGCGGCAACCCGGAAGCTGCAGCCATCTCAATAATCGCTGTTTCACCGTCACCCAGCACACCCCAATAGGCTTCAACAGGCTCACCAAGCGGCCCCTGTACTTGTTGATAGATCTTCTGACCACCTGTAGCTGTTACCAAGGCGTCAACAGTACCTTCTCCACCGTCGGCAATAGGAATCTTTACAATTTCTGCATCTGGAAAGACGTGGAGAACCCCTCGTTCCATTGCCTCTGCCACACCCAGAGCAGACACACTTCCTTTATAGGAATCGGGTGCAATAATAATACGCATGTATTCACTCCCTCATCATTACTGCTAAGATCCGTATATTTACAACCTTTTCAGCAAACCAAGCTTTACATCACTATGATATTAGGCGCGTTTATTATTATTCCTTGTTTTACCACTTATTTTTTAAGTACAAATTTTTCGATGGCCTCTGCCACACCGTCAGCATCATGATGTCCAGTCACAGCCTGAGCAGCCGCTTTTACATTAGCAGCTGCGTTGTCCATTGCAACACCCCATCCGGCATATTGAATCATATCCAGGTCATTTTGTGAGTCTCCTACCGCCATGACCTGTTCACGCGTAATGTGGAGTTTTTCTGCTAAGAAAGCCAGAGCATGTCCTTTATTGACATCCGGATGCGTCATTTCCAGATAGGTTGCTTTCGATCTGGCAATGCAAAGTCGGTCACCAAAGGCTGAGCGTATTTTACTCTCTATTTCGCCCATCTTATCCTCACCGGTAAGCGCAAGCATTTTGGTCGGTGCCCCTGCCATCGTATAAAAGGCATCCCCCAGTGCTACCGCTTTAATGCCAGTCATTCTTTCATAGTAGCGGGAAGTTTCATTATGCTCAGCCACATATAAAATATCATCCACATAAGACTGGATATACCAGCTATTCTCACGAAATAGTGCTAATACTTCTTGGGCAACCTGCTCATCAACCGGNNTTTTGTCATCGCCACAAAAGTACCAAAAAGTCTAGGCCTGTCTTCCAATTGCCTTGGAAAATCACTAGCTTACTAAAATTCGTGAAACTCGCTTCGCTCAAACAGTACGAATTTCTTAACGTAAGCTAGTGATTTTCCATCCTTCGGACCGGCAATTTCCAGAAGGGCCGATAAGAACGAGGATAGAACGAAGCAAACAAAAATACATACTGCCGGTCATTATACGAAGAGGACTTGGCTTTCACCAAGTCCTCTTCTTTTTTATCTTACCGGTCCCGAATTATTTTAGTCAGCGTACAACTGCAAACCGTCAATAATACGATAGCTGCAAAGGGCGCAAAAACACTGGAAATCTGAAAACCCGGCAGTGTTTTCACCACCATAAATGGCGCTAGGAGATTGGTAAAAAAGGTTAGCCCACTGAGAGTTGTTACATTAAGCGGCAATGAGCTTAGCTCCATCAAAGGACGAATAGCAGCATTGGCAATACCGATAATTGCTGCTCCCAGCAGCGTACTGCCCAAAGTATCCACAAAAATACCCGGTAATTGAACCACAGCTACAAACAGGATTACCGCATTAATGATAATTCTCAGTAAAAAACCGCACACGGCCGGTTCCCCCTTACACCACATGATATTCCTATTATAAGGGTAATTTTAGAAATAGGCACCCATTTTATTGATTATTTTCCAGCAGCAGCAATGCCGCTTTCATATCTACCCCGCCGCCAAAGCCGGTTAAACTGCCATTAGCACCAATCACGCGGTGACAAGGCACAACAATCGGAGTTCTGTTGATATGCAGGGCGCCGCCCACAGCCCGGGAAGCCTTGGGATGATTAATATTTTGGGCAACCTGGCCATACGTTTCCACTTTTCCATAACCAATTTCATTGGTATAGCGAAGTACGGCTGCCTGAAAGGGTGTATAGCCGCTCCAGTCAATCGGAATATCAAAAATAATGGGAAAGCCTTTAAAATAGCTTTTCAACTGCTGGGTAAGCGGCAACCCTAAGGGATGCTCAGCAGCCTCCGTGATATCCGTAGTTTGAATATCAGCCAACGCCTTTTCCACATCATTTTTTGGAAATCCTACTTCCCAGAGACCTGCATCTGACCAAACTGCTACAGAATACCCCCAGGGTGTTTCCATTACCGTATATAGTTTGCCCATATTCTGCTTCCTCCTTACATATTGCTGTTAGCAGTTTTCCAGCTTTCTTCGCGGATTAGTTCAAGCGCCTGTTTTTTGAGGTCGACAAAACTGTCAGTCAGCTTCATATCATATGTCCGTGAACGCAGCAGTGGTACTTCCAGACGGGCTTTTATCTTACCGGGACGGGCTGTCATTACGTAAATGGTATCGCCCATAAAGATGGCTTCGTCTACATCATGGGTAACAAATAGAATGGTTTTATGCGACTCTTCCCACACGGTAAGCAGCAATTCCTGCATAACTGTGCGCGTCTGGGCATCGAGTGCTCCAAAAGGCTCGTCCATCAGCAGCACCTGCGGATCATTGGCCAAAGCACGGGCAATTGCCACCCGCTGCTTCATCCCTCCTGATAGATTACTAGGGTAGGCTTTTTCAAAGCCTGTTAGTCCGATTTTCTCTAGGTAATGGCGGGCAGTATCCTGCCGCTCTGCTTTCGATTTACCAGCTACATCCAACCCGAATTCAATATTTTCCTGAACGGTCAGCCAGGGAAACAGGGTATAGGATTGAAATACCATGCCTCGGTCGCTGCCTGGTCCTTTTATTTCACGGCCGTCAAGCAATACTTTACCGCTTGATGGCTCTTCCAGACCGGCAATAATCTTTAGTATCGTTGATTTTCCACAACCCGATGGTCCCAGAATTGTAATAAATTCATTTTGCGACACCGTAAAGCTGGTATTTTGCAAAGCAGTTACCTGCTGCCCTTTATCACTAAAAATCTTAGAAACATTATCAATGATCAATTTATCTGCCATCATGCACCGCCTCCCTTCCCCATCCAGGGAAAGAGCTTCTTATACAAACCTTTAAAGAAAACGTCAATTAAGATACCAATCACGCCGATAATAATAATACCGACAATGATATGAGAGGTCTTTAAGAAGCGCTGGGATTGCATAATCATATGTCCGAGTCCTGAGCTGGCTGCAACAATTTCAGCAACGACCAGATAAGTCCAGGCCCAGCCGAACGTAATGCGGAGCGTGTCAACAATACCAGGAAGACTGGAAGGCAATATGACCCGCCAAAAAACAGCACTGCGCGATACGCCCAGCGTATAAGCAGTATCAATCAATGCCTGAGAGACATTTTTGGTAACATCCATGATCATCAGTGTCAACTGAAAGAAAGTACCAAAAAAGATAACCGCCACTTTTTCGCTCTCACCAATTCCCAGCCAAAGGATAAACAGCGGAATAAAGGCAGAAGCAGGCATATACCGCAAAAAGCCCAGCAGTGGTTCCGCAAAAGCTTCACATACCTTCAGACTTCCCATCAAAACTCCAAGCGGAACTCCGATGACAGCTGCCAGTACGAATCCGGCCGTCACCCGGCCTACACTGGCCAGAATATCATCAATTAAATTAAATTCGGTAAACAATGTAATCGCGCTTGTAACAATTTGATCAGGTGCCGGCAAAAAAAGCACCGGTACAAAGCCACTATAGGTAAGCCCTGACCATACTGCAAGCAGCAGGGCAAAGGACAACGCAGTCAATGTTATATACAGCTTGTCCGGAATATCTGCTTTGGGTATTAAATATTTCAACAAGAACACCACCTACTTACACTTTCTAAATAAAACGGCCCGCAAGCGCGGGCCATCGGCCAGTTACTGTTATTTTACTTTGGACAGGAAGCTGGAGTCAATCATATCCACAGTATTAGGCTGCTTGGATATTTTCTTTTTCTCAAAATAGAATTGACCGGCTTTTTTTGCTACGTCATAAATCTGTCCGGGCTTGTCTGCAGCACCGAAGAAAGTTTTGTTGCCATTAAGGTCATAGAACGTTAGCGTTCCCATGTCATCTTTTATTTCTTCCGGTTTCATTTTAAAGCCAGCGGCAATAATCTTGTATGCCTCTTCCTTATTAGCAGCCATAAAGTCGGTTGCCTCTTTTAAAGAGTTAACAAAAGCCTGTACTTCAGTAGGATTAGACTTTACAAAGTCAGCGCGAAAAGCGACAATGTCGGCAATTAAACCGGGGGTATCTTTTGTGCTTACCAGCACTTTGCCCTCTGCTTTAGCACCCTTGGACAACCACGGCTCCCAGGTTACTGCAGCGTCAACCTTGCCGGCAACAAAGGCAGCACCTGCTTCACCGGCTGTCATATTGACAATTTTTACATCCTTATCGCTCAAACCAGCTTTATCCAGCACAGTAAGAGCAAAGAAGTGGCTGGTAGCAGCCTCAGGCAAAGCAATTTCCTTGCCTTTTAAATCAGCTACCGTATTAATCCCCTTGGCATTCTTAACGATAATACCGTCGGCGCCGTTTGAGCTGTCAAAAGCCCAAACAATCTTTGTCGCTACTCCATCGCCTTCAAGTGATACTGCTACATCCAATGCTGTAGCCATAGCCTGAATTTTGTTAGCGAGTATGGCTTGCTTTCTTTCACCTAAGCCATCAATAATCTGTAATTGAACATCAATGCCATTCTTCTCAAAAATCCCCTTTTCCTTGGCTATCAGCAACGGGCCATAGCCGGTAAAAGTAGGCAGAGCCACTACAATTGATTTCTTAGCCTTACTCTGATCAGCCGGAGCTGCCTGTTGGCCCGAACCGCAGCCAACCGTAACGGCCAGCATGAAAATTAGTAAAAATGCTGCTGCTTTTCTTAGCATGAATAACCCTCCATCTATCTCGTTTAAGTATTATTATTCGTATTAATTGCATATTCCCCTGCTAAACTAAGTAAATTTTATACTTTTTATTTATGATACTTTTGTAGAGCTGCAATCAACTTATCATTTTGCAAGGAATTTCCTAATGTTATCCGTACAAAAGTCGGCATTGACCAGTTAGAACCACTACGTATAATTATACCTTCATTGGCTAAAGCCTGGCATAAAGCATCACTGTCTTTCCCTATATCGGCAAAGATAAAATTCGTTTGGGCAGGATATACTTTGTAGCCTAATGCGGACAAATGGGCTGTTAAGCGCCGACGTTCGGTCCCATTTAAAGCAGCTATACGCACACAATAAGACGTATCTGCCAGTGCCGCCAAAGCGGCTGCTTGAGCCAGCGCATTAACGTTAAAAGGCGATCGAACGCGGTCAATCAGTTCCGCTACCTGAGGCCGGGTAATGCCATAGCCCAGTCGCAGTCCTGCCAAGCCATAGATTTTAGAAAATGTACGGACAGCAATGATGTTTGGATACTTGTCCAATAAATCAATACCGGATTTAAAATCAGAGGAGTCTACATATTCGGCATACGCCTCATCAAGCAAAACTAGCACTTGATCAGGCACTTTTTTGAGAAAGCTTTCCAGTTCATTGCCGCCAAAAACTAATCCAGTCGGATTATTGGGATTGCAAAGAACAATTACTTTTGTTGAAGCAGTAATTGCTCCGGCCATAGCGTCCAGGTCTGTTGTTAAATCCAGCCTTACCGGCACAACTACCGGCTGTGCTCCCATCAACCTGGCAGCAAAAGCATACTGTCCAAAAGTAGGATCAGCCACAATCACTTCATCACCTGGTGAAAGAAATGCCTGTGCAACAAGCGTAATGATCTCATCGGCACCATTCGCTAAAAATATGCCATCTGACGTCACGCCAAAATGCTGTGCAAGCGCTACCCTAAGCTCCTTTCCCTCTGGGTCATGATATAAATGAGCTTGTGCTGCCGCCTCTCCCAATGCCGTTATCACCTGAGGTGACGGCCCATAAGGACTCTCATTGAAAGAAAGCTTAATCACATCCTCGCGGCCCAGCAGTTGTCTGAGCTCCGGAATCGTAAGGTCCGATAAATCAGGTGTAAAACCCCGCAAGGCCCGAACGGCCTCACGGGGCTGAATGGAATGTTTGTTCAATGTGTACCTCTCCAATTCACTTTAAAATAATCTCTGCTGCAAGCAAAGCAATGCAGCCCGCCCATGTCCACTTTCAGCTAGGAAGCCTAAAGATGAGATTGCCACGTCGCTATGCTCCTCGCAACGACAGGTGGGCTTGAGCACCGCCATGCCTTGCTAATCTGTGCCCCCCCGCAGGGGAGCCCTTCACCACCAACTGCCGTAAGCCCGTTCTCCTCGTTCCTACTTCTCCTCTGCCGACAAACTTAGGCCGTCGAGAAGGCTCCAGCTGCT
>DDHB01000066.1 GCA_002337925.1 Sporomusaceae bacterium UBA1887 | reverse complement strand
TTTCTCTTGGAACAGCTTTATAGCGGCCAAGCATAACATTAAAGGCTGCCATAGAGCCAATGATCTGACTGGTAGGAGTAACGAGGGAGGGGTAACCCAAATCAGCCCGCACGCGAGGCATTTCTTCCAGCAGCTCAGGATATTTATCCGCCATACCCTGCTCCTTGAGCTGATTAAGCAGATTGGATAACATACCGCCGGGGATTTGGAAAGTGAGAACTTTTGTGTCAATATCCATAGCAGTATTCAGTTTGAATGTTTCAGCAAGTTGTTTTTTTACAGTGCGGAAATGATCAGCAATCGGATAAAGTGCTTCTTTTTTCAAGCCTGTATCGCGCTCATGACCTTCCAGTGCCGCAATAAGTGCTTCTGTGGCGGGCTGGGAGGTTCCCATAGCAAAGGGAGATAAAGCGCAATCAACGATATCAACGCCAGCTTCTATCGCTTTTAAATAGGTCATAGAAGCCATACCGCTGGTGTAGTGTGTATGGAGATGAATGGGAACTGTAATTTCAGACTTAAGCTTTTTCACTAACTCATAGGCATCATATGGGGCGAGCAAGCCGGCCATATCTTTAATACATACCGAGTCGGCGCCAAGAGAAACCAGATCACGGGCTACCTGCAGGAAGGTATCGTTGGTATGATAAGGGCTGATGGTATAGACAAAAGCTCCTTCTACATGAGCACCGGCTTGTTTGGCTGCTCTCATCGATACTTCCAGATTACGCACATCATTGAGTGCATCAAAGATACGAATAACACGAACACCGTTGTCAACGGACCGATTCACAAACTCCCTGACAACATCATCAGCGTAATGATTATAACCTAATACATTTTGACCTCTAAGCAGCATTTGAATAGGGGTCTTAGGTAAGTGTCTGCGCAAGGTCCGCAGTCGTTCCCAGGGATCTTCATTTAAAAAACGCAGGCAGCTGTCAAAAGTGGCGCCACCCCAGGCTTCCAATGCCCAAAAACCAATATCATCCAATTGTTCGAGAATAGGCAGCATGTCGGACATGCGCATACGAGTGGCTGCTAAGGATTGATGGCCGTCTCTCAGCACGGTTTCAACAATTTTTACGGGATGCTGATTTGTCATCAGTAGTAGTCCCTCCTAAAATAGTATACAGTATACTTTTATAATAACAAATTTTACTAGAATTGGCACTGGAAATTTAGTTTAATTTACGGGCCAATAAAGCAGCCATTGTGCTTTCACCGGTAAGTTCCGGCAAATCCTCACCTTGGCTTTGGCCTAAGCGGACCAAGATAGAGTAAACCTGCGGATTTTCAACAGGCGTATGGGCATGAGATGCATTGCCATAGTGATTGACATGAGTGGTACCTTCTTCAGGGGAAATGATGCGCCCAGGGCCACCGACGCAGCCTCCTTTACAGGCCATACCCTCAATAAAGTTGTGAGTAAGCTGCCCCTGGCGAATATCCTCCATTGCTTTTTGGCAGTCAGGAATGCCGTCAACCCGAAGTGGAGAAAAGCTCTGTGCACGGCGGGGAACCAGTTTTTCCAGTGTTGCGCCAACGGCAGCGCTGACACCGCCAGTACGGGCATATAGGCGTCCACCCCAGGAAGCTTGTGCATTTTCTTCGTCTGGCTGCTCGGCAGGATTGATGCCGGCTGCTTCAAAAATAGTAGCCAGCTCCTGAAAGGTCAGTACAAAATCGACAGCGCCCTTCAGATCAGGCAGCACAGCCTCTGTTTTTTTTGCAATGCAGGGGCCGATGAATACTACTTTAGCATCAGGCTCTAATGCCTTAATGACTCGACCGGAAGCGACCATTGGTGATACGGAGGGAGAAATATGGTCTAGCAAGTCGGGGAACTTTGTTTCAATCAATTTAATCCAAATGGGGCAGCAGCAGCTGGTAATTAAAAAATCGGAGCTGTCTTTCACATGGTGATTGAACTCAAAGGCTTCCTTAATGGTAATCAGATCAGCATACAGTGCCGTTTCCACCATTTCTATAAAACCGAGCTTAAGCAATGCTGTGCGCAGTTTTCCCGGTGTAACGGCAGGCCCAAATTGTCCGGCAAAAGCCGGTGCGATAGAAACGTAGACAGGATGTGTTTTTTGTTTCAATAATTCAATGAGCGGGACAAACTGTGATTTTTGCGAAAGTGCGCCAAAGGAACAGGCATCAACACAGTAGCCATCACCGAGACATTTCGTGTGATCAATTTTGAGGACACCAAAATCATCGTGGCTGATGGCATGGACCGGACAAATTTTTTCGCAATGACGTTCAGCCGGATTACAGGAACGGCAGCCAGACGGATCGGCTACTACAATTGGTTCGCTGCCCATACCCATGAGTGCAAGCTCATCATCATCCTGCAGTACGTAATCAAAAGTATGGGGATTAAGCCCCATAGCAATTCGAATCTGATTGGCAACGTGCAGACGGGTTGTTTCGTCTTCGTATTCAGCATGTACCATCCGGCAGATTTCCTCCCGGCTTTCAAAGAGCTTGCCTTCCCAGGCTGCTTTGGCAACTTGATATAAAATCCGGGGCCGAATATTCAGTGAAGCTGGTTGCGTGGACATGTTATCACCTCATTAATTGTAGGTTATTTCCTATATTTACTATTTATCCGAATTTTCCTGCAATATGTTTTTCTATTGCGGTTTTTGTCCCTTTTTGTTATTGTTAGTGAGGATTCAAGGTTAACATATACTGGGAGGGATTAAGTAGTGCAACAACAAGGACGTAATGATGAAAGAAATTTGCGTCGCGACTTAGGACTTATTCCTGCAACTGCCCTTGTTGTGGGGATGGTAATTGGTTCCGGCATTTTTATGAAGCCCGGCAAAGTCATTTTAGCTGCCGGTGATTCGACGCTAGCTTTGGCTGCTTGGGTAATCGGCGGCCTTATTACATTAGCTGCAGGATTAACTATTGCTGAATTAGGAGTTCAGATTCCCAAGACAGGCGGCTTATACGCATGTCTCGATGAAGTCTACGGCAAGTTTTGGGGATATCTTTTCGGCTGGGTACAGACGGTTATTTATGGACCGGCTCTTGTAGGGGCTTTGGGACTGTATTTTTCATCCTTACTGATTCCTTTCTTCAGTAGCTCTGAAGAATTGAAGCTGCCTTTGGCAATAGGAACAATTCTCTTTCTTTCGGCTGTTAATTCCCTGGGGACCCGCTATGGAGGAATAATTCAATCGGCAGCTACGGTAGCCAAGCTGGTGCCAATTGCTTTAATTGTGGTGTTTGGCTTATGGAAAGGGAATGCTCAAATACTGTCAATGCCTAGCGGCGCTAGTGATTCTGCTGGAATGGGAGCGGCGGTACTGGCTACCCTCTGGGCTTATGATGGCTGGATTGGTGTAGGTTTTGTCGCAGGGGAGATGAAAAATCCCGCTCAAATGCTGCCAAGAGCGATTATCATCGGTTTAGGAACAGTTATGGTTGCCTATTTGGCAATAAATCTTGCTCTTCTTCATGTGCTGCCTGCAGCGGAAATTGTAACGCAAGGAAAACTGGCAGCCGGGTCGGCGGCCACCTGGTTATTTGGAGATGTTGGCGGTAAATTAATTAATATTGGTATTTTAATATCCATATTTGGTGCATTGAATGGCTATATTCTTACCTGTCCACGAGTCTCCTATGCGATGGCTTTGCGGGGACAATTGCCGGCATCGTCATTGCTCAGCCAAACAAGCCGGTTTGGCACTCCGCTTAACGCAATTGGTATGCAGTTTTTATTAGCAGTTTTGTTTGTTACAGTAGGTGACCCTGACCGTTTAACTGATCTGGCGATGTTCATTATCTGGGGCTTCTACATTCTTGGATTTGCGGCGATCTTTATTTTACGACGTAAAACCAGTCCGGAAAAGCGACCTTATAGTGTACCGGCTTTTCCGTTAGTTCCAGTAATCGCGATTGTGGGTTCCGTTTATATTGTTATCAGTACAGTCATGAACAATCCTACCGATGCGATAGTAGCTCTTGGAATTACTGCAGCTGGGATACCCTTGTATTGGCTGCTTAACCATATGGGAAAGCAACAGAGCAAAGCTTAAATAGCGTAAATAAGTAAAGGACACACAGCAGGCTAAACCGCTGGGTGTCCTTTTTTTGCTTTATTATTCTATATAAGCTTCTTTAAAATAAAGCGTACCCAGCACAGACCGGGAATAGCCTTTGACTTTCGGATTCACTACCGCCGGTTTGGTATAGAAATAAAGGGGAAGCAGCACAGCATCATCAAACAGGAGCTTTTCAGCATCGTGCAAAGCTTTTTGGCGGACAGACAAGTCTGGAGTAGATTTTGCCAGATCAACCAATTTATCATAAGCGGGGTTTTTGTACTGGGCCTCATTATTGCCGCTATTAGACATGAAAATATCGATAAAGGTCATGGGATCAGCGTAATCGCCAAGCCAGCCATTACGGGCAAGTTGGTAGAAGCCTTTATGGCGGTTTTCAATAAATACTTTCCACTCCTGATTTGCTATTTCAACAGTTACACCTAGGTTTTTCTTCCACATTTCCTGAAGCGCTTCAGCAATGGCTTTATGCATTTCATTGGTATTATAGATCAGTGTTATTTGCGGCAGTCCTTGCCCGCTGGGATAACCTGCTTCTGCCAGCAGCTGTTTTGCCGTTTCGATATTATTGTCCCGTAAATAGTTACCGCCGTTTTGACGGAAATCAGTACCGTCAAGATCAGGTACACCAAAGGGAACCCAGCTTAAAGCGGCTTTTTGCTCACCTTTCGTGATATTCTGGATAATTGCTTCCCGGTTAACTGCCAAACTGAAAGCCTTGCGGACTTTACTATTGTCAAAGGGGGGAGCGGTGACATTGAAGGAATAAAAGTAAGTCCCGAGGTAGGGGGTAATTACCAGTTTGTTTTCTTTTTTTAACCGGCTAAACTCGGTTGAAGGTGGATTATCTCCCATATCAAGCTGGCCGTTATCAAACATAGCTAATTCTGTTGTACTGCTGTCTGTTAAAAAGAATTCAAGTTTGCTCAATTTGACTTTATCAGCATCCCAATAGTGTGCGTTTTTAACAAATTCGATTTTACTATTGTGAATCCAGGTTGTTATTGCAAATGGACCATTGCCGATGATCGTTTTTGCATCTGCAGCCCATTTGGGATTTGCTTCAACCGTCTTTTTATGCACTGGATAATAGGTGTGAAAGGCCAGCAGCGTAAGGAAGTATGCTGTAGGATCTTCAAGAGTGACTTCCAGCGTCCGGTCATCAAGCGCTTTCAGTCCCAGATCTGTTGCTTTGGCTTGCCCTTTATTGAAAGCCTCTCCATTTTTGATATAATACAGCTGATATGCGTATTCACTAGCTAAGTCAGAACTTAGTGCAGTAGTCCAGGAATAAATAAAATCATGAGCAGTCACGGACTCGCCATTGGACCATTTTGCATTAGCACGCAGGTGGAAGGTATAGGTTAAGCCGTCAGCAGATACATCCCAGCTTTGGGCTACTGCCGGTACTACGTTTTCTTTCTGATCTAAGGCAGTTAATCCTTCAAACAGCTGGGCCTGGATTGTACTGTCCGGGGTTCCAGTTGATTTGCGTGGGTCGAGAGTTCGCGGTTCTGCGCCAGCGCCATAACGCAAGATTTTTTCTGATTTACCAGTATTAGAGGCAGTTCCGCACCCGGCTAACAAGGACGTTGTAAGCAGTGCCACTAAGGCAAAGACACAGTATTTTTTCCAAGGCATAGAAGTATCAGTCCTTTCTTGTCCTCATTTGCCAACAAGCATTTTAATGTAATTATTGTAACATTTTTCTTACGCATTTAAATAAGAATTTCCTGAGTAGACAACAAAAATCTTCCGCTATCCAGCGGAAGATTTTTGTGATTGTGTCAGCGGAACCGTCCCCATGACAGTATTTGTGGGTTACTGAAAGACCGTCGCACTTATTACCCGGTTGCGCCCCTCTTGCTTTGCCTGATACAAAGCTTTATCCGCCACTGAAATTAGTTTTTCCATATCCGGCTGCTCTTGAAGCAGAGAAGGATCATAGGTAGCAATCCCGAGGCTGGCGGTTATGCGGGCCGTGTAAGTGGTCATATTATCAGGGAATTGAGTAGTTTCAACTGTATGGCGCAGCTTTTCTGCAATGTTTACTGCTTCTGAATTACTGCATTCAGGCAGTATTATGCTGAATTCTTCGCCGCCATAGCGTGCCGGAAAATCAATGCTGCGTACGCCGTGGCGAAGGATTTCGCCAATTTGTGCCAATAATTTGTCACCAGTTAAATGACCATAAGTGTCGTTATAGCTTTTAAATTTATCAAGATCAAGCATAATGAGACTGAGCGGGCGCTGCAGAGAGGATGCCCTGCGCAGTTCGGTTCGTAAGAACATATCAAAGTTACGGCGATTGGCCAAGCCCGTCAGCCCATCAGAAAGTGCCATCGCTTTGATTTGATTATAGAGCTGTGCTTTTTCCAGTCCCAGCGCAATTTGCTGGGCCATAAGAGCAGGAAAGCCAGGCCTTTCTAGGTGTTCCGGAGCAACATAGCGCTGCCATCCGGCGACAATTAATCCCAGCAGTCGTTGATCTACGGAAAGGGGCAAAATAATCAGCTGCTTAATGATACCATCCTCGCAATGGTCATTTAGAAAAGGGAATACGTCTGCTGAGACTGCTGCCGGCTTTTGAGTATCCAAGATTGCTGCAAGTTCAGGATACTCACTCAATTCAATGTTGTTTTGCCCGCAAGTTAGACCAAGAGCAGATCTTACTGTAAATAACCCTCTTTGACTATTGGTTAAGAGTCCGATTCCCACATCGGCATTAAGAGCTTGAATCACGTGTTTGGTACAGGTATCAATAATCGTATCTGTATCAATTGTTGAGGCGGCCGAATGGGCGATTTGATAAAGGAACTTTTCTTCATCAAGACGTATTTTCGTTTCTTCATACTGCATAGCACTAGTAATTGCCGCACCGGCATGATGACCTAACGCTTTTAAAAGCAGAGCATCGGCATCGCCAAAGGCACCTTTTTCACTGGAGTATGCTTCAATGACGCCGATTAACTCCTGATCATTGACCAGCGGGGCACAAATAATTGAGCGTATGTTGGAAAAGATTAACTGAGGCCGGAATAATTCGGGGTGCACGGATAAATCACTAATATACAATGCCGCTTTTTGCTCAAGCACTTGACCGGCAAGACTAGTAGCAAGCGGAATAACCGCCGGAGGTGTATTTATGCCATAGCTGGCCGATACCTGTAAGCTGGAGAGGTCTTTATGCAAGAGCGCAATCGCACTTTGGCGGGCACCCATTAGGTCAGCTACCATATCAGCAATTGAATCCAGGGTATCCTTTAGATTTAATTGCGATGAGATCATAGCGCCAATTTTAGCTAAGGTATCCTCAATTAAATTACGCTGTTGTTCTGATTCCTGATAAAGTTTTGCATTATTGGCAGCTAGCGCTTCCAACTCCTCTTTATACTGGAGCATTTCTTCATATGGCTTGCGGATTACCATAAACTGGCAAACGAACAGCAGATAGAAATTAGCAACTATTTTTGATAAATGGCCAGACATATTCAGCGTCTGTGTAAGGTGATTGGTGAAAGCAAAACTAAAGTCAGCCAATATACCAAATAGAAGTGCCACTTGCAGCAGCTGGTCAGCGGTTTGACCAGTAGCATTACGGCGAATCATTAATAAAGCAAAAAAGTCGGCGATTGTTGCTAAATAACGGGTATAATACACAATGGGATGATGACTGCTTAGCCATACATTATAATTAAGTGTAATGTTGGCGATTAAACCGGCTATCAAAAAGAAGGTAGAATACAGCAGCGTTTTTGCCGGCAATGTTGTAGGCCCGTTAGTTGGCAAGCAAACAGCATAAAGCAAGCCAAAGGACCAAAGCATGCTGGCGAAAAGCGAAGAAAGTCCCCAAATAGCAGTTGTGTCGGTTTGTCCTAATATGGGAATACCGGGATAAGCCAATAAATGGGCTAAATTGAGGATGCTTGTGCTCGCCATTACCAGGCTGATCATCGTAATTCGCGGCCCTGTTTCCTGGTTGCTGCCATACCAAACAATGAAAAAAATAATAAAGCCCGGCAGCGTGCTTATTAATTCTAAAGCACTACGCAGGACATTTATGACCGGCTGAGGGAACCAGAGCGAGCCTAGGCCACTAAATACCCAGAGTGCAAGTGTAAAAACAAATGATGCGCCTAATGCATGCTTGATATTCAACACGGCCACCATCCTTGTAAAGTTTCTATGTCATATTATATGCAATGAGGCTGGCAGCCGTTCGTATTATAAAAGGAGGGATCCGGTGTGGAAGTGGTATGCCCGATTTGCAACGGCTTGCAGAGCATTCTTATTTCCTGCCCCAGTTGCACTGGGCGCATGGAAGATGGAGGCATTCTGGAAGATTATTATGGACCCTATAGTCCGTATATGGACTGGCCCGCCCTGCAACAAACAAGTTCTGAGGGACAATGTGTACATTTGCTGTATTGCCCGGCATGCCATTATGATACAAGAGTTGCATGGGAATTAATTCTTGTTTAAAAAAGCATACTTCTCTAAGAGTTGCACAAACTAAAAAAAACAGAGAGGTGATTTTTTTGGCTACTAATCCTATGGTTAAGTGTACTGTAGACCAATGTACCCATTACATGCCTGGTGATCAGTGTATGGCCGCCAAAATTAGTGTATATAATAACGAAGAAAGCGGATCAGCCAAGGCCTCAAGTGATACGCAGTGTAAGGCCTTCCATCATCGTAAAACGATGGGGGATATGGTTGGAGCATTCCATAATGCAAATGTTGCCGGTGCGGTAACTGGCGCGTTTATGGATGGCAAGCAAATTACTCCGAATGTAGAATGCTTTGTAAGTGGCTGTAAACACTGGGATTCAGGTAACAACTGCAGTGCCCAGTCGATTGAAGTGATTGGAACTAATGCTGCAAAAACGGATGATACTGACTGTCAGACCTTTGTTTCTAAATAAATAAAAAATGCCACAAGCCTTATAAGCTTGCGGCATTTTTTATTTATTTGTTTGAATTGATGGGGGTGCTGGATAACAGCCTTTCGTATCTGGAATCAAATAAGTAATGAATGCTGCCAGTGCAAGCGCCGGCAGCGACCACAGCAAAGCTGCCTGTAAGCCAATATAATCAGCAAGGGCACCAGTTACGGCAGCGCCCAGGCCACCTAGACCAAAAGATAAGCCTAGCATCATACCTGAAGCCATAGCGGCGTTAGCCGGTAACATCTCTTGTGCCCAAATAATAGAGGACGGCAGAGTCCCCTGCAGCGCTGCACCGCTTAGTCCAAGCAGGATATACGTTGTTGGTGTGATCTCGTGAGCAGTCAGGAAAAAATAAAGTGCGGGGATGCATAGCATAAGAGAGAGTATGATACAGCTCTTTCGACCAAAGCGGTCGCCTACATAACCGCCGCCAATGCTGCCCAGCGCTCCTCCCAGCAAAAAGACGGTAAGCATACCGCCGGCAAGTGACGTTGCGTGGCCTTGCTGAGCCAGCCATAATACAAGAAAGTTAGGTAGAGCAGCCTGCGGCCAGGAGCGCAGGCCCATAACAATATTGAGCTTTAATAAATTACCTGAACGATACCAGGGAATTGCATGACCGGAAAGCTGTGCTTGCTCGGTTGAAGTTCGGCTGATGGGGATTTGATGGACTTTTCCCAAATAGCAGGCAAAGCCTAATGCTATACCGGGAATTGACAGCCAAAGCAGCTGATCGGTACCAAAGCGGTATAGATAATATAAGACAAAAGCCGGTGCGATTGCTACACCAAGGTTACCGCCACCGATAAACAGAGCCATTGATATCCCTTTATTGCAGCCAGTGGTAGCTTTATTCAACATTGCAGACCCTAAAGGATGAAAAAGTGAAGAAGCAAGACCGGCAAGCGTGATGCAGGTAAACAACTGCCAATAGTTTGTTACCATTCCTGCAAGACAAATGAATAAAGCACTGGCAGGAATGGTGCAAAGAATTAACCAGGTCCAGCCATGCTTATCCATGTAGTAGCCTAATAGAGGCTGCAAAATACTGGAGGTAAGGGAGTAGACCATAATGAGCGAACCTGTAGCGGTTAAAGAAAGCCCCAGATTTGCTGATGCAGCTGGTAAAAGAGCAGGCAAAAACGTATTATAAAAATCACTGAAAAAATGTCCGATACTTAATAAGGCAATTAGCAGCCAACTAGATGTGCCGGCTTTACTCATGGTAGGACTCCTCTCGCTTAGACAGGGCACAATACATAGGATATATTAATGCTTGTGATGGCAGCCGCAGCCGCAATTGTGTTTGTGCTCCGGCTGAGCCTGTTCTAACTGCTGCCGGACCTGGCTTTTTATATTATCAATATAAATACGTCGCAACTGGTTTTGTTCGGCCTTTTCTTCGTCTGATAAGCCTGTTTCGCGCTGTTTGCGCGCTAATTCATTAATGCGGGCAACTGTTTGTGGTATCATTATAGTATCACACTCCTGTAAATGACTGTAAGTATACTAGCAGATTATTGACAAACATGCAAGAGATGCTAGACTAGAAGAGGTTTTGGAAATATCATCATAATCAAGCAGCTGTATATTCAAACTGAACAAAACGATACTAGTAATAGCGGTCTTCATGAGAATACGTCACCTTTATTTGTTTTATTTTTCAATTATTATTCACAGCAGTCCTGCTGAAATAATAATAATTTTACTTAATTTTGTGAGGTGAATAGCGATGTACGACTTAATTATAATTGGCGGTGGTCCGGCAGGTATGACAGCAGCCGTATACGCCGCAAGGAAGAAAATGGACACTTTGCTCATCACTACTGATTTTGGCGGTCAGCCAATGTGGACAATGGAAATTGAAAATTACATGGGCTATCAATTTATTACCGGACCGGAGCTGATGGGAAAGTTTGAAGAGCAGGTACGGCGCTTTTCTGTAAAAATTGAGTATCAGGAAGCTACTGGACTTACGGTTAATGCTGACGGAACATTTACTGTCTCTACAGCAGAAGAAGAGCATCAGGCGAAGACAGTCATTCTGGCATCCGGCAAGCGCCCAAGGCGTTTGAACGTACCGGGTGAGCTGGAATTTACCGGTCGGGGCGTCAGTTACTGCGCTACCTGTGACGGACCTTTGTTCGCTAATAAAAAAGTGGCTGTTGTTGGTGGCGGAAATTCAGCTGTACAGGCGGCTATTGAAGTCAGCTCAGTGGGGGAAAAAGTATATCTTATCTCCCGGAGAGAATATATTGCTGATCCTATTATTATTGATAAGATGAAGGAAGCAACCAATATTGTTGAATTAACAGGGTATATAACCAAAAAAATTGAGGGCAGTCAGGTCGTCGGGAAAATCGTTGTGCAAAATTGTGACTCCAATGAAGAGCAAGAACTGGAAGTAGAAGGCGTATTTGTTGAAATTGGTTTAATACCAAACTCAGAATTTGCGCAAAACGTAGTAGAGCTTAATCAGAACAACGAAGTTGTGACAGATTGTAGGACCCAAACTAATATTCCCGGCCTTTTTGCAGCTGGCGATATTAGCAATGGTCCCGATAAGCAAATTGTAATTGCAGCGGGAGACGGTGCAAAAGCTGCTCTGATTGCTTACGATTACCTGCTTCATAAACGTTAAAAAGGTCCCTGCGCATCATGGTGTGCAGGGGCTTTTTCTTTACTTTTTTTGCAGGGTGATTTACAATGAAAGGGATTATCCGATAATCTGATTATTAAGTTTTCCGAGCCATTTGTGTCTAAGAACACACGTTTATGAACAAATGGCCGATTCGGGTATGGAAGGAAACGACCATGCCTGGGCGTGTTAGGAAAGGAAAACAAAGAAGGCACCAGATGCCTGACTGTTTTCTCACGCGGAAAACAGTTTTTTTGTTTTATAATAGTAGAAGAAAGGCAGCGATAATGTGGCAATTAGACAAGTGCGAGTAGAAGATGCTGTTGGAATGGTATTGGGCCATGACATGTCTAAAATTGTGCCTGGTGAATATCGGGGGCCGGCTTTTAAAAAAGGGCACATTATACGACAAGAGGATATTTGTCATTTGAAAAATATTGGCAAAGAGCATATTTACTTAATTGAGCTTACAGAGGGACAAGTTCATGAGAATGATGCGATTTCCCGTATGGCCAAGGGAATTGCCGGTGAGAATGTAACCTGTACCGAGCCTGCCGAGGGCAAGATCAATGTAAAGGCCAGTCAGGCAGGTTTGCTAAAAATAAACAGAGAGGCTGCATTTGCTGTTAATATGGTAGAGCATGCTGTTTTATCGACGTTGCACGGTAATCAAATTGTAGAGTCTGATACTTTAGTAGCAGGCATAAAAGTAGTGCCACTTGTTGTCGATGAAAGTATGGTGGCAGAAGTGGAAAAAATTTGCGCTCAATATGGTCCGATTGTGTCGGTAAAGCCGCTCAATAAGCTCAAAATTGGCGTGATTATCACTGGCAATGAAGTTTATTATGGCCGTATTCAGGACAAGTTTGCACCTGTCTTTGAAAAAAAGGCAGCTCATTTTGGCGGCGAACTAGTAGGAATGATGTACTTGCCTGATGACAAAGAAAAAATTACTGCTGCCATTTTAGCTTATAAAGAACAAGGTGCCGAAATTATTATTGCATCCGGCGGTATGTCAGTTGATCCTGATGACGTAACTCCTGACGCTATACGTGCTACTGGTGCGCAAGTGATTAGTTATGGAACGCCTGTTTTGCCAGGAGCTATGTTTATGCTTGCCTATTTGGATGAAGTGGCGGTTATGGGAATGCCAGCTTGCGGCATGTATGCCAAGACCACTGTCTTAGATCTTCTTTTTCCGCGGATATTAGCGGGAGAACGCATCACAAAAAGTGATATTGCAAATATGGGGTATGGTGGTTTGTGTAAGGTTTGCCCGACTTGTACATTTCCTCATTGTCCTTTTGGTAAATAAAGATTAATAAAGGAGGTCGGGCGCTGTGCGAATTACCAAAGCTGTAAAACAACAAATGCTGCTACTATTGGAAGAACGTTATCGAGGGATGGAAACAGCCCTGCACTATAGATCTCCTTTTGAACTGTTAATTGCTGTCATTTTGTCTGCTCAATGTACGGATGAGCGCGTAAACATCATTACAGCCCGCCTGTTTGCCCACTATAACAGTCCCGATAAAATACTGGAACTCGGACAGGCGGGATTAGAAGAGCAAATTCGTGATTGCGGCCTTTTTCGTGGTAAGGCCCGTAATATTATCGCTACTTGTGATATTTTATGCCGCAAATACGGGGGAGAAGTACCTGCTGAATTCGAGGCGCTTACTGAGTTGCCCGGTGTTGGTAGAAAGACGGCCAATGTTGTTCTCAGTCAACTATTTAATATCCCTGCCATTGCTGTTGATACGCATGTCTTCCGTGTCTCTAACCGCTTAGGTCTGGCAAAAGGAGAAACACCGTTAGCTGTTGAGCAGGGATTAATGAAAGCCATACCACGGGAACAATGGAGTGCCGCTCATCNNCATGGTCGTAAAGTTTGTAAAGCCCGCAAGCCGGAATGCGACAAGTGTGATTTGCCTGCATTGTGCTTAGCATTCAATACGCAGAAAACCGCGCCTTAAGGGGGCGGTTACTTATTTGACAGAGGAAGAGCTGTTGTTGAAGTAAAATAGCTGAAAAAAAGTTCTTGGATAAATATGAAATTAAAAGTATAATTATACAAAGTGGAGGGGGAATCAAAGTGATATACCGGAAAGCAACTTTTGCTGATGTAGAAGCTATTCAAAAAATTGTGAACGCCTATGCTGAACAGGGATTAATGTTAGCTCGGGCTCGCAATATATTATATGAGTCACTGCGGGACTTCATTATTGCCGAAGAAGATGGGGAGATCCTTGGAGTCGGCGCTTTGCACATGGTTTGGGATGAACTGGCGGAGATCCGGGCGCTGGCCGTAGCTCCTAATGTCACGAAAAGCGGTGTCGGTAGAAATATCGTCTTAGGCTTGATTGAAGAAGCAAAGCAGCTAGGAGTTAAGACTGTTTTTGCGCTAACGTATCAGCCGGGCTTTTTTGCTAAATTAGGATTCAGTGAACAGCCAAAAGAAAGACTTTCCCATAAAGTATGGAAAGAATGTATCAACTGTGCCAAGTTCCCTAATTGTGATGAAATTGCTATGGTAAAAGAATTATAAAAAAAGACGTCTGCCGTGGATTCGATCCAGGGCAGACGTCTTTTTACTATAGCAGAAATGATAATTTTTCGAGGCCGGGAAGTGAGGGAAGATAAGTACTTCTTATAAAGTTAATTGCTGACCAGGCGCGACAATATGAACAGGGATGGCAAGCCGCTCTTCAACTGCCCGTTTGAAATCTTCCGGCGATTGGGCAATGACTGGCCAGGTATTATAATGCATAGGAATAACTGCTTTCGGTTTAAGCAGGTCAACGGCCTCAACCGCATCACTTGGGCCCATAGTATAATTATCACCAATTGGCAGCAAAGCATAATCAATGTTTTCTAAGCGTCCGAGTAAAGCCATATCACCAAATAGACTAGTGTCACCGGCAAAGTAAATCGTAGTACCGTAGAAATTAACGATGAAGCCACAAGCATGACCTCCGGGGATACCGGCCCCGTGAAACGCAGGAGTAATGCGTACATAGCCAAATTCAAAGGTATGTTTACCACCTATGTGCATAGCGTGGGCAGTGCCGTTTTCCTGGCTGATTAAATGGGCGACTTCTGCGGTAGCAATTACGGTTGCACCGGTTCGCCGCGCAATGGATACTGCATCGCCAAGGTGGTCGGCATGTCCGTGGGAAACTAAGATATAGTTACAGAAGATGTCACCGGCCTGAGCAATTTGAAAAGGGTTATCAGTTAAAAAGGGATCAAAGATTAGTGATACATCATTGTGGCTTAACTGAAAACAGGCATGTCCTAAAAATGTAAGCTTAATCATAGCAACGCTCCTTTACCTTATATCCATTCTTTGGTAGTCTATTCGATTTTTGCAAATAAAAACCTCTTTATGGCAAATTGCCTCAGTAAAACAATTTTGCAATATACTTATTGGTTGCCATGGAGAACAAGAAACAAATAAGCCTTTTTAGCAGGTCTGTGAAATAGTGATGTAGAACAAAGCTAGTAGAGAGACTACCCTTAAGGGCGTGATTATATGATTCCTGTTATATCCTTTGTTGGACGTTCGAACTGCGGTAAGACAACTTATCTGGAAAAAGTTATCCGTGAATTAAAGATCCGGGGCTACAGGGTGGCCACGATTAAGCATGATGTTCATGGCTTTGAAATGGATCAACCCGGTAAGGACACCTGGCGCCATGCTCAGGCTGGTGCTGATGTGGTTTGTATTTCCTCACCCGATAAAATGGCCATGATTAAAAGGGTAGATAAGGAACTGGCATTGGATGAAGTGATCGCCTATATCAAGGATGTTGATATTATCTTTACAGAAGGATATAAGCGAGAGAGGAAACGCAAAATTGAGATTTACCGGCAGGCTGTCTGCGACAGTCCGCTTTGCCCAAAAGAGGATTTACTGGCGATTGCTACCGATACACATTTGTATGATGATATTCCTCAGTTTCCGCTGGATGACGCCAGGGAATTGGCTATGTTTCTGGAAGCTACCATTTTAAAACCGGAACAATAGCTGGATATTTTATGTTAAAGGGTGATGGAGTTGCACGACACATACAACCGGTCCATAGATTATTTACGTGTTTCCGTTACTGATCGCTGTAATTTTCGCTGTGTCTATTGTATGCCGCCAGAAGGACTGGAATTGTTGAAACATTCCGATATATTGACCTATGAAGAACTGGTGCGTATTATCGCAGTACTGACGCGGCAGGGAATAAGAAAAGTTCGTATTACAGGTGGCGAACCACTAGTGCGCAAGGGGATTGTTGATTTTGTCCGGGCTGTTAAGTCATTAGGCTCAATTGACGATTTATCCTTGACGACTAACGGCAGTTTACTAGCGCCTCTAGCTGAACATCTCAAGGCAGCGGGGTTAGACCGGGTTAATATTAGTCTGGACACAATTAACCCTGAAAGGTTTCACTTTATAACCGGTAATTGTGGTCAATTGTCAGATACGCTTAAAGGAATTGAAAGTGCCTTACAGGCAGGCTTGACCCCTGTAAAGCTCAATGTAGTACTAAGTGAGGCTGTAACAGAAGCGGATATCGCTTATTTTAGTGAGTTAGTCATAGCGCAGCCGGTAGCGATACGTTTTATTGAGTATATGCCCATCGGCCATGGTGGTGTCGGTCCCGGAATGTCAGTACAGACTGTAAAAGAGCTGCTGGAAAAATACACCGCTAACATACTTGATCCTGTGGCTTCTAACGGGAAAGGAAATGGTCCGGCAAAATATTATCGCGTTGCAAAGGCCAAAGGCTGTTTTGGTTTTATTACGCCTATATCCGAGCATTTTTGCGGTAGCTGCAACCGTATTCGCCTGACCGCAGACGGGAAATTCCGGCCTTGCCTGCTGTCAAATCAAGAACTGGATATTAAGACTCCATTAAGGAACGGAGCCACAGATACAGAATTAGTAAGGCTTTTTTCACAAGTGATTGGACAGAAACCCGGTGAGCATAAATTAACGGGTGATGATCATGGTTTTAAACGCAAGATGTCTCAAATCGGTGGTTAAAGGCAGTACGGGTAATTTCTTAGCCGGATTTTCTCCAGGTTTTTACAGGAAGGAATTGTTTACCTGTTAGAGAATATAGCTAAAAAGTGTGAAAGGACGACGGTATGGAACTAACACATTTTAATCAGTCTGGTAAAGCTCATATGGTAGATGTAACGATTAAGCAGGATACTCACCGTCAGGCAATCGCTGAAGGGCGAATTGTCATGAAACCAGATACGCTCGAATTCATTAAACAAGGGGAAATGGGCAAAGGCGATGTTTTGGGAGTAGCCCAGATTGCCGGAATTATGGGGGCAAAAAAAACAGGGGATTTAATTCCAATGTGTCATCCTTTGTTGTTGTCAAGTGTTAATCTAGAGCTAGCTATATGTGAAGATAAGAGCTGTGTCGATATACGTGCTACCGTTAAAACGACAGGGAAAACAGGCGTGGAAATGGAAGCTCTTACGGCTGTATCAGTTGCGGCCTTAACAATTTATGATATGTGTAAAGCAGTTGATAAGGCAATGGTAATCGAATATATAAGCCTCGTTGCCAAATCAGGAGGAAAAAGCGGAAATTATAAAAGAGAGGAAGTTGGTCCATGAAAGGGACAATTGTTGCCGTCTGTACCAGTGCTAATAAAGGCGAACGCAAAAAAAATATTGGTTCTGCCAAATTGCTTGTTGGCTTGGGCTTAGAGGGCGATGCGCATGCCGGCTTTCAGCATCGCCAAGTCAGCTTGCTTGCCTTAGAAAGTATTGAAAAAATGCGGGCAAAGGGATTAAACGTTAATCCAGGCGATTTTGCTGAAAATGTCACAACGAAAGGCATCGATCTGTGTTCGCTGCCAATAGGTACGAGGCTGAAGGCAGGAGAGACCTTGCTGGAGGTAAGCCAAATCGGTAAAGAATGTCATACTCGCTGTGCAATTTATTATCAGGCTGGCGACTGCGTTATGCCGAAGGAAGGTATTTTTACTATTGTAGTAGAAGGCGGAAACCTGTCAGTTGGCGACTATATTGAGGTGATTGAACGTGTTTAATATCGGAATTATTACTGCCAGCGACAAAGGTGCAAAAGGAGAACGCGAGGATATCAGCGGAAAAACGATTGCGGCTATGCTCTCTGGTCTAGGAGACATCAAGCATTATGTTATTGTACCTGATGAACTGGAAGCACTTAGCCGGGAAATGGTAGAAATGGCCGACAATTTGGAAGTAGATCTAATCCTGACTACAGGCGGGACCGGACTTGGTCCACGCGATGTTACTCCTGAGGCAACGCTGGCGGTTGTAGACCGGCAAGTACCGGGAATTGCGGAAGCTATGCGGGCTAAATCTATGGAAAAAACAAATCGGGCGATGCTCTCAAGAGCAGTGGCAGGAACAAGGGGACGTACCTTGATTATTAATCTCCCCGGCAGTCCCAAAGGGGTTCAGGAATGTTTAGAAGTAGTTTTACCGGCATTGGAGCACGGCTTGGCTATATTAAAAGGTGAAGCCTCCGAATGTGCCCGCTCATAAAAAAAGGCCCTTCCGGGCCTGCAGATTTCAGGGCGTGTTTTCAAACTATCANNCAAAAATCACTCGCCATTGACCCTTCCGCTAGTTTGAAGACACGCCCTAGGCCTCAAAGAGGCCTGATTTTTTTTAACGTGTCACTCGTGACCAGTGGGCATTGATAAGTTGGGCCATTAGTTTCTTGCCTTCAATATCGGGATGAAGGCCGTCAATTGCATAGTAGTCAGGCAGTTCACCATCGCTATTGGTAAAATAGGGATTTAAATCAATAAAATAGCGCTGCTGACGGATAAAGTGATTGACTGTGGCAAATTCTTCCTGCCAGTTTGGCATCGTTTCTTCCTGAAAGACCCGATCAATAGCGGAAGGATTTATCGGGGGAAGTGTCATAAGTATAGGGCGAATGCCATTGGCCAGACATTTATCTCTGATAACGGTTAGATCGTGGATGACGTCAGCTGCAGGAGTACCGCCTCGCAGACTGTTAGTGCCGCCCATAATCAGCAAGAAACGGGGTTTGTACGGCAAAACATCATGGTCAAAGCGAGCGGCCATCGTTTCGGAAGTGTCGCCGCTTTTTCCCAGATTGACAACGGGAAAGTTTAAATATGTTTGGAAGCTGTACTCCCAGTCAGCAGGTGAATAGGATACAGCACCTCCACCGTGTGTGATACTGTCACCAAACGTTGCTGCATAGTGACCTTTTGATACATCTACTGTAAAGGGTACTGCATCAGAATAGACGCCAACAGGGTTGCCCTGCTTGTCCAGACCCAGGACGCGCCAGTAATATATGCCAGGGTTATTCCGCGGAAGGTCATCGTAGCAGTCAAAGCCTACAACCTGCTTGCTCCAAATCCGGTACGCAGATGGTTCAACTCCATTCGGGTTTTCCGGAGGCTGGCTAAGCAGCTCCACCTCGTAATCCACTGCGCCACTAATGGGAATCCACGAATATACGGGATAGAGCAGCTGGGCGGTGCCTTTTTCATTTAATGATGCTGTGATTACTGGTTTTAATACCTGCTCTAAAGCCGGATTAATGCTGATTTGAGAGGCATCAGAAAAAACTCCGATGGGATTTCCGTGATAGTCAAGCGCCCGGACGCGCCATAGCAAATTATCTGCCTGCAAAGTAGAAAAGTCTGCATTGTAGCCATTCGTGAAAACTTCGCGTGAAGAGAAAACTCGTTGCTGGGAAGGTAAAATATCATTGGGATTCTCCGGGGGGCGGGATAACATTTCAATCTCATAATATACTGCTCCTGCAACGGAGGTCCAGGTCAACATTGGTCGTGCCGGTGCGGGACTGTAAGGTGGATAATAAGAAGTTGCCTGTGGTTTAATATGAAGGAAATCCTCTGCCGTACTACCGGTTACTTCCGTAAGGCTAAGACTTTCCGAATAACGGCCAAGTGGATGGGCAAACAATCCCTGCGCTGACACACGCCAATAAGTTCGGTAGGGAAAACTCTGATTAACCGTCCATTGATTTGACCAGGTTCGATATTTGGTTATCCGCTGGGAGGGAGAGGCTGCTTTTGTATCATTTTCAGGAAAGCAGCTGAGTACTTCAATTTCATAGTAAGATAAATAGGATAAGCGGGGCCAGGTCAAAACATATTCATTTGCTACTTGCTTTGCTTCAAGGTGCGGCTTATATCCGGCAAAACCAAAATCAGTTGCTTCCAGGCCGTAAATAGCAGCCGCTGAAAGGATGAAAATCAAAGTGAAAATTTTTCGTTTCATGCAACACCTACCTGCAATTATCGGAAATCGTGAAATGTATACTAGAGAATTTATTGGTCTTTTGTTTTCCAATATGTTTTTTTGGATGAGTGTTAATTTCTTTTTGCCTGTTCTGCCAATATATTACCACAGCTTAGGTATGGATGACCATCAAGTCGGTCTGGCAATTGGTATTTTTTCTTTGGGAGCAATCGTATTTAGAATTATCGGTGGAAAAGCTGTCGACCGCTATGGCAGTACACCAATGATTACGGCTGGAATTATACTATCCATAGGAGCAATCGGCAGTTATTACTTTTCTACTTCGTTATTTGCAGCATCAGTGTCAAGATTGCTTCATGGCATTGGTATATCAGGTTATAGTGCGGCAGCGTTAACCATGGCAACGTTAATGCATGATGAAAAAAATACGGTTGAAGCAGTGGCGGTCTATACTCTCTTTACGATGATCGGGGTAGGTATTGCCGCCAGTTTGGCCGGATGGTTATATAATACGAGTGGATTTGGCTTAGTGGTTGCTGCAGGTGCGGCAGCTACGCTTTTCTCGCTGCTGTTTTTCCCAAAAGCACCGCGTCTGAAAATCAGGACTAGAAATAGTCAGTCGCTGCCATTGGGAGAGGTCATTACAGAGCCGGGTGTATATGTATCAACAATCAGCTTATTGGCAGTAAATCTTTGTTACGCCGCCATTATGACCTTCTTACCGCTTTTTATGGTTAGTAATGGAGTCACAGAATTTAGCCTGTTTTATATTGCATATTCCCTATCGGTAGTTGCTTCACGGTTGTGGGTAGGCAAACTCTGTATCCTGCTTTCGCCGGAACGCTTGGCATTTCATATTCTGCTCATTATGGGAGTATCCATGTTTATCACCAGTTTAGGTGGTTATTGGTGGGTGCTGATGGTAGCAGGGGCAAGTATTGGTATTGGCTATGGCCTAGCATTCCCTACACTGGCAACCATGATTACAACGGCAGTACAGCCTGCTAACCGTGGAACGGCATTTGGCTTTTTTTCCATGGCCGTTGAGGGCGGAGTGGCGATAGGCGCAATTGGTTTGGGAGCCGTATCGGCAGAGCTTGGTTACCGTAGCGCATTTATTGCGGCAGGTGGATATACTGTACTATACAGTATCTTATATATTTATTGGCTCGTTCCAAAAATCAAGAGAAAAGAAGCGGACCAGGGAGCTTGTCAAAGATAAAAGGTCAGTGGGGACATGCGTTGCCCCACTGACCTTTATTTTATCATAAAAAGTGAACTAAAAAAACATATCACGGATACCGCACTCAATCTGCTTCAAACGCTCGCTGGTTTGTTTGCGGATATCCTCCTGCGGAATTCCTGCCAGGCTGGTTAACAATGTTTGTTCACCAGCTTTTTTCGTTTCCTCGTCAGCATAGTCAATTAAATATTCTTTAAAGGTTAGAATGGCATTTGGCAGGCAAACATTGTGCAGTTCGCCGCTTTTTACCAGACTCATAAACCGGTCACCGGTACGCCCCTGCCGGTAACAGGCCGTACAGTAACTAGGCACATAACCTTTATTGCAAAGCATACGAATCACCTCATTAGGCGAACGACTGTCACTTGGCTCGAATTGCATTCCCAGAGCGGGGTGCTCTGTTTCCTGCAAGGAATCATGATATCCGCCTACACCTGTACAGGAACCGGCACTAATCTGCGTTATACCATAAGTGATTAGCTCATCACGAAATTCAGGATCTTCCCGTGTTGAGAGAATCATGCCGGTGTAGGGAACTGCCAAGCGAATAACGGCAATAACTTTCTTAAAGTCCCCATCAGAGACTAAATAAGGATATTGACTTACATCCATACCGCTGGCAGGACGCAGACGGGGGACAGATATCGTATGAGGCCCTACACCCTGGGTTGTTTCCAGATGCTCGGCATGTAAACACATAGCAACTGTTTCGTATTTATAATCATATAAGCCATACAGTACACCAATGCCAACATCATCAATTCCAGCCTGCATAGCGCGGTCCATCGCGGTGGTGTGCCAGTTATAATCAATTTTAGGACCGGTAGGATGCATAGCTTGATAAGTTGGCCTGTGATAGGTTTCCTGAAATAGAATATACGTACCAATTTCCACATCTTTTAGCATGCGGTATTCTTCAACTGTTGTTGCGGCAATGTTTACATTCACTCTGCGAATGCTGCCGTTACCATCTTTGATACTGTATATTTGGCGGATACAGTCTACTACGTAGCTGGTCGGACAGTTAACGGGGTCTTCACCGGCTTCAACAACTAAGCGCTTATGACCTAATGATTCGAGGATTTCCACTTCTTCCTTGATCTCATCAAGTGTTAAACGTCTGCGAAGCTGCTCCTGGTTACCGGCGCGATACCCGCAATACGTGCAGTTATTGACGCAGTAACTAGAAACATACAGGGGTGCGAAAAGGACAATCCGGCTGCCATAGATGGCTTTTTTTACCTGGGATGCACAGGATAACATTTCTTCAAGAAGATCAGGCTGATCAATTTCAAGCAAAACAGCGACTTCATCGGCAGATAAGCCTTTACATTTAGCTGCTTTAGCAAGAATTTGCCTGACGTAAGTGCTATCATGGGAAGCAGTTTTAGCAGCTGATAAAAGAGTGGTAATTCGTTCGTGATCAATAAAGGCGTCAGTAGTCCGTTGGTTTTCGTTTATCATTTATATTCCCCCTGTTCAGTCGCCTTTCTGGCAGTCAGGGCAGATTTGACAGTGACACCGGGCAGATTGCCTAATTTGCCGGTAAACGCACCCACATCGTCGGTGGTACCTTCAATGATGAGAGCAATCACACCGACATTCTCATCGTGCCGGGGAATACCCATACGGCCAATAATCATGGAACCGTATTGACTGAGCAGTGTATTGACTTTATCTGAAATAAGCTTCGGCTCATCAATGACAATGCCAATTACTCCGATTCGTTTGGTCATCATACTGTACCTCCTTTACAAAAATAACCTTCTTTTGGGCATAACCAAAAGAAGGCGTGGGTGTTTATGTGCCTCCTGTGCGCAGGTATTGCCCTTGCATTGAGATGTACGACTGGTATTATCCTTCAGAAGACAATTGGTATCGCCTTTTGTCAGATACTTATATTATAAGCTTACGGGCAAAAACTGCCAATGATTATTTACAGAAAAATGTGTGCCCGAGTAATTGTATGACTAATAAACTATAGTAAGTGCGCTTTTGCGTGCTTTAAAGGAGGGGAAAAATCGTATGTGGAACTGCCTTTGTAACTTTTTAACTGCGATGACATATGAAAATGGCATCCCCAGTCTGACGCGGTTCTTTAGCATAATTTCATTTATTGCCTTTTTGGCAGCCTCATTTTATTTGATGTGGAATAATCAGCAATGGGGACATTATGATACTTTTGCATTTATTACAGGCGGCGGCGGAGCGACCACTCAAATTTTTAACAAGTATTTCAATAGTAAGTATAGTTCGAAAGGGATTGATCTTACCAGTAAATCGTCAACTGATGGGGCTGCAGGAGAGCAGCAAGCCAAAAAATGATTTTTTTAACTGGCAAATCTCCTGAAAAAAGGAGGTTTGTCAGTTAAAATGGTTAGTTCTGGGAAATACTATTTTTGTCCAATAAAGCAAAAAGAAGGGAGGACATGCTGTGCGCGTTTATTTAGGCCTTGATGTGGGCTCTGTAAGTACAAATATTGCTGTTCTTACCAATGAAGGCACTGTACTGGACACGCTATACATACGGACTCAGGGAAAACCGGTAGAAGCTGTTCAAAAGGGGTTAAACCGCATTCGGGAAGCTCATCAGCCACTTGAAGTTTTGGGCGTGGGAACAACCGGCAGCGGACGGGAGCTTATCGGCATAGTGGTAGGGGCTGACAGTATAAAAAATGAAATTACCGCTCACGCAGTGGCGGCGCTGTATATTGTCCCGCAGGTTCAAACGGTGCTGGAAATCGGTGGGCAAGATTCTAAGATGATTATTATGCGTGATGGAATTGTTACTGATTTTGCCATGAATACGGTTTGTGCTGCCGGGACAGGCTCCTTCCTGGATCAACAGGCGGCCCGGCTGAATGTTCCGATTGAAGAGTTTGGCGATATCGCGCTGCAGTCCCGGTCACCGGTAAGAATCGCCGGACGGTGTGCTGTATTTGCCGAATCAGATATGATACACAAGCAACAAGCCGGTCATTGTTTACCGGACATTTTAAATGGACTGTGCCAGGCACTGGTACGCAACTATCTAAATAATCTTGGCAAAGGCAAACAACTTCAGGGGCCTATTCTTTTCCAAGGTGGCGTGGCAGCTAATAAAGGGATGCACCGCTCCTTCGAAGAGGCGCTTGGCCAAAAGGTGATCGTACCGCCTTATTTTAATGTTATGGGGGCAGTAGGTGCTGCGTTACTGGCTCAAGAAGCAGTTAGTAAAAGTCAGAAAAGGAGCTTGTTTCGTGGTTTTGAAGTTGCTGACTTCAGCTATAATCCCAGTAGTTTTGAATGCAGTGGCTGTGCAAATTTATGCGAAATTGTTAAAATTCAAATGAATGGACAGGCAATCGGCTGCTGGGGGGATCGCTGCGGCAAATGGTCCAGTACTGTTACCGTTGCATAAAATGAATTCCTTAAGAGGTGATGCTTTTGTCAATCCGTGTAGGAATGCCGCAAGGCTTATTATTTTATCAGTACGGGTGGGTATGGGAAGAATTTTTTCGCCAGTTGGGTGCAGAGGTAATTCATTCTGGAGCAACGACTCGACAAACGCTGGATTGCGGCAGTTGTCTGGATGAGGTTTGTCTGCCTGCGAAGGTTTTTTTCGGGCATGCCTGCGCCCTGAAGGAACAAGTGGATTTTCTGTTTGCGCCTCGTGTGGTAAGTCTTGCTAAAGGGCAATACACATGTCCCAAAATAATCGGTATGCCTGACTTATTGAGGGCTAACGCCAAACTTCCGCCACTGATTGACAGCGAAATCAACTTACGCCAAAACCGGTATCGATTGATGGAGACAGTGCTGGCAGTGGGCAAAGCAATGGGGAAAAGCTCTTTTGCCAGTCTTGCTGCCTGGGGAAAAATGTGGCTGAAGCCGCGGCAGGATTTCGTTACAATTGGGACAAGCAATGGACTCAGAGTTGCCGTTATTGGTCATCCCTATATTCTTCATGACAGGCAGGTAAGCATGAATGTTGTTGACAGATTAAGGAGAGCCGCTATTGAGGTCATAACTCCGGAGGCAGTAAGCCCCCGGCAGGCAGATTTTGCTGCCCGCCTGCTCGGTAAAAAAATATTCTGGTCAGGCAGCCATCATCTAGCGGGTGCAGCTATGGCTTTAATGACGGATATAAGACCGGTTAATGGCCTGATTTTCTTTACTTGCTTTTCCTGTGGACCGGATGCGCTAATTGGAGAATTACTCAGCCAGCAGGCACAAAAACGCAACATTCCCTGCATGATTCTGTCGGTTGACGAGCATACGGCAGAAGCCGGCTTTGTCACCAGGCTGGAGGCTTATACAGATATGCTGGAAAGGCGGTGGAAGCAATGATCGTATCATTTCCTCATATGGGGAATATGCATATTGTTTTAGAGACGCTGCTTAAAGAGCTTGGTCAGTCCGTTTGTGTGCCGCCGCCGATTTCAAAGCGAACCTTGGAGCTGGGAGCGAGATACTCGCCAGAAACAGTCTGCCTGCCTTTTAAAATTATGCTGGGTAATTTTATTGAAGCGTTAGAACAAGGTGCTGATACATTAATCAGCTGTGGTGGTAAAGGACCTTGCCGCCTAGGCTATTATGCCGAAGTGCAAAGGGAAATTCTTAGTCGATTAGGCTATCGCTTCGAAATGATCGTAATAGAACCACAGCTTGGTGATGTTGTACGTACGGTACGCCGTTTGTCCAGTGGCAAGAGCTGGCTGCAAGTATACCGGGCTTTTCAGTTTGCCGGAAGAAAACTTCAGCTGCTCGACGATTTAGAACGGCGTTCGGCAGAATTGCGTCCGGTTGAATATCAAGCCGGAAGTGTCGACATTGCCAGAAAAGAAGGGATAATGGCGATCTCTCAGGCTGCAGGGGAAGCGGAACTTAAGTTGATTTGGCCGGCGATAACAGCGGCATTAGATGGGATTGCAATCGCAAGAGAAAGAAACCCTTTGAAGATCGGATTGGTAGGTGAAATTTATGTTATGCTTGAACCTTTTATTAATCAGGACTTAGAGCGAAGGCTTGGAGACCTGGGGGTTGAAGTACATAAAACCATGTATTTGAGCGATTATGTAAAAGGGCATCTTTATCATAGTGCCGACTATCGGAAACAGTTTCTTCATCTTGATAAATTGGCCAAGCCATACTTAGGCCATTATGTCGGAGGTCATGGCTTAAAAAGTGTTGCCTATTCGCTTCAAAAGGCGCAGGAACATTTTGATGGGGTAATTCAAGTATATCCCTTTACCTGTATGCCGGAGGTAGTTGCAAAGAATATTTTGCATCAAGTCAGTAAAGATGCTGATTTACCAGTACTTACGCTTGCATTTGATGAGCAGTCAGGAGATGCCGGGATTGTTACCCGTCTCGAAGCTTTTATTGATTTATTACATTACCGCCGCAGCAGAAAACCGCAAGTTATTGGATAAGCCAATAACTTGCATTTTTTGTGCATAATCTCCCTGAGTATATTGTTATGTGAAAGGGTAGGATTTTCATCTTTTCTGTGGAACTTTGTATACGGTACATGGAGGAGGGAAATCATTGCGCAAGGAATCAATCGGGTTTGCTGCTGTAGTTGCTGCTGCATTTCTGTGGGGGGTAGGAGGCTCAGTCGCTAAATTCCTGTTCAATCAGGCAGTAAGTCCGTTTCTACTAGTGAAGATACGCTTAACGCTGTCTTTTTTATTACTTTNNCGGGGATAGCTTGTTATAACCGGCATTTGTTAGTGATCAGCCGCAGGGATATTCCTTATTTTGCTGTATTAGGAATGGGAGGAATGGCTTTTATGCAATTCTCTTATTTCTTTACTATTAGCCTTACAAACGTGGCGACCGCAGTTTTTCTTCAATATATGTCGCCAATTCTGATGGCTGCATATGCTGTCCTATGGGAAAAAGAGAAACTTACACTCCGCCGGACAGGGGCAGTATTACTGGCTATGTTGGGCGGACTCTTTATTTTACTTAATTCCGGGGAAGTTGCAGGATTGAGCTGGATGGGTATAATAAGTGGAGTAGGGTCAGCATTTTTTATGGCTTTTTGTACGATATACGGCCGGCGGGCTGTACGCAATTACCATCCGCTGACAGCAGCTGCTTATTCTTTTGGCTTCGGTGCATTGATGTGGTGGATATTGCTGCCAGGCTTATGGGAGCCAGGCAGTATAACGGTTGAGCATTGGTATATGTTTTGGTACGTAGCCGTTTTTTCAACGGTATTACCCTTCTTGCTTTATTTTACCGGCATGCGTTTTCTATCACCCACCAGTGTCGGAATTATTGCTTGTTTGGAACCTGCAATAGCGGCGGCAGTTGCTTATGCTGCCTTAGGGGAAAATATGGGGCTATTGCAAATAGTGGGAGGGAGTTTCGTGCTGGCAGCAGTCTTGCTGATTCAGACTGAAAGTAAAGAACCCGAGGAAAATAAGAATGCTGCTTAGCAGCAAGTTCGTGTTATCAGCTGTTTGCTGCATGGTACAGCTAAGATATTTTTAGAAAAAATTGTATAATACATATCGTACGAGGTGATCGAACATGTTACATATTGTGCTGGTCGAACCGGAGATCCCGGGAAATACGGGCAACATATCAAGGCTTTGTGCAGCTACGGGGTGTGAGCTGCACTTGGTTAAGCCCTTAGGATTTTCTGTTGATGACCGCTATTTAAAAAGAGCCGGATTGGATTACTGGCATTTGGTAAAAATACATTACCATGATAATTTTCAGCAAGTAATGGAGCTTTATCAAGATCATAGTTTTTATTTCAATACAACTAAAGCGGCCCGTTTGCACACCGATGTACAATACCAGCCTGGAGACATGCTCGTATTTGGCAAAGAGACAGCGGGATTGCCAGAGTGGATACTTGACACTAACCGGAATAATTGCATTCGTATACCGATGGTGGAAGATGCGCGCTCATTAAATTTATCCAATGCTGCTTCCATAGTAGCGTACGAGGGGCTGCGGCAGCTGCAATTCGCTGGCCTCAGGTAATGGTAACCGACAATATTTATGAATTCAGGTGATGCTATGTTCGCAGAATTTGGTACAGCCGGCAACTCAGATGCTTTTTATGCGGCCGGTTATAAAGCCTCGGCTCAGCTGCCGGCATGGCTTTCAGACTTAGGTTTGAATGCTTATGAGTATCAGTGCAGCCGGGGCGCTAGAGTACGGGAAGATACGGCTCGCCTGATCGGACAAAATGCAGCGGATAATAAAATCAGTTTAAGCATTCATGGCCCCTACTATATTAGCCTTGCCACAGAAGATGAAACTACAGCTGCTAATACGATTAAGCATTTTTTGCAGTCCTTGGAAGTGGCCCGCTGGATGGGAGCTGACCGCGTTATTTTTCATATTGGCGGGCCAGGCAAGATGAATAGAGAAAAAGCAATGGAGAGAGCGAAAACATTATTTGCTGTTGTACTGGAGGAAGCTGAAAAACGGGGCTTGAATGATATTGACCTGGCACCTGAAACGATGGGTAAGCAAAATCAGCTTGGCAGTAAGTTGGAAGAGGTTTTGGAACTTTGTAAGATGTCCCGCCAAGTTAGGCCAGCGGTTGACTTTGGGCATATGCATGCGGTTACCTGCGGTGGGTACACGGCAAAGTCTGAATATGCGGCTGTATTTGACCGGATTGGGGAAGTGCTTGGTTTAGAGTCTGCCAGTAAATTGCATATTCATTTCAGCCGTATTGAATATACAAAAGCAGGAGAAAAACGTCATTGGACCTTTCAGGATCCTTACGGGCCGCCCCATGAGCCGCTACTGGAATTGATTGCCGAGCGCGGCTATACACCGCGCATTATTTGTGAGTCGGCAGGTACGCAGGCGGCTGATGCCAAAATAATGCAGGAATTCTACCAGCGATTGTTGAAGTAGGCGAGACAATAGAAGCCCTAAGAATGAAATTCTTAGGGAAAGCATACTATATATGGTGTAATATGGAGGGTCTTATGAATAGCTATGATAAAGCTCATGAGTTAGCACGAGCATTGCAGAGCAGCAGTGAATATCAGCAATTTCTTACTGTAAAAAAAGCAATTGACAGTGACGGTCCCGCTAAAAAAATGATTAAAGATTTTTTAGCACGCCAGATGGAAATAGAATATGAAAGAATGGCCGGTAAGGGAGAAGACAAAGAGAAAATGGCGCAACTGCAAAAAATGGCTGAGCTTATTTCTTTTAATCCGGCAGCTCGTGATTTTTTACAGGCCCATATGCGGTTTCAGCGGGTGATGGCTGATGTGTACAAAATTCTTGGCGATTCAATCGCCGAAGGAATGGATATTTTTGCAAAAGACTGAGTATGAACAAGATTTCTTTACTAAAGTACAGTCAATTGTTCCCAGGGAACGGTTGCATATTGATGAGCCAATGTCGCGGCACACTACGTTTAAGATTGGTGGTCCTGCCGATTTCTTAATTCAGCCTGCTTCTGCACCGGAAGCTGCAGCGGTACTTGAAGCAGCTATTACTTGTAACATGGCTGTAACTATTTTAGGCAACGGCTCTAATGTGTTAGTAAGAGATAAAGGGATTCGCGGGGTTGTTCTTAAATTTGATGAACACATGGGCTATATCCGCCACCAAGGTTCTACTATTATTGCTGGTGCGGGGGCTACATTAGCCGATGTATCGGAATATGCATTAAAGCAGCAACTGACAGGCTTGGAGTTTGCCATCGGTATCCCAGGCAGTATTGGTGGAGCTGTTTTCATGAATGCCGGTGCGTATGACGGTGAAATCAGCAGTGTTGTCAGTGCTGTGACTGCCGTTTGCCCTGATGGAAACATTCGGCGATTCTCCAGTGAAAAAATTCATTTTACGTATCGTCACAGCGTCTTTCAGGATAACGGCTGTATTATCTGTGAAATAGAATTGTCGCTAATCCCCGGACAAAGAAATGAAATCGGCCGTAAAATGATTGATTTAACCGCTAAACGGGAAAGTAAACAGCCGCTGGAAATGCCCAGTGCCGGCAGTACTTTTAAACGACCGCCCGGTTACTTTGCTGGTACGTTAATTGAACAGACCGGTTTGAAGGGGTTAAAAATCGGCGGTGCCCAGGTTTCGGAAAAGCATGCCGGTTTTATTGTTAATGCCGGCAACGCCACTGCCAATGATGTACTTTCTTTAATAAAAGAAGTACAACACCGGGTTCACGAAAAATTTGGCGTAGACTTACACCCGGAAGTGCGTGTCATAGGCGAATAAAATTTGTCATTTTATAAGGTTGTCTTATTTCCACTGGATTTGCAGCGGCTGAGAATGCTGAGGTTGCTGCAGGCGCTGGGAATACAGGCAATCTTATTTTATTGCAGGTAATTTTAAAGGAATTGTCGAATTAATTAGATAGTTAAGGCGAAAGGAGCGAATTAGATATGCAGTTAACGTTTTTGGGCGCAGCCATGATTGTTACGGGCTCTTCTTATTTACTTGAAGTAAATGACCGTAAGATTTTAATTGATTGTGGTATGTTTCAGGGATCGAAAGCTATTCGCGCATTTAATACCCGTGAATTTATGTATAATCCGGCAGAGCTGGATTGTGTTGTTTTAACACATGCCCATATTGATCATAGCGGCTTATTACCCCGACTATGTAAAGAAGGGTTTAAAGGCTCCATTCATGTAACTAAAGTAACTGCAGATCTTTGTGGGATTATGCTGCCTGATAGCGCGCATATTCAGGAATTTGATGCAGAAATAGCCAATCGTAAGGGGAAAAGAGCCGGTAAAAAGGTTGTAACTCCTTTATATACGGTAGAGGATGCGTATGCCTGCCTGAAACAGTTTGCTCCGCACCAATACGATCAGGAACTCTCTATTACGCCTGAGATAGTGATTAAATTTCGGGACGCCGGACACATTCTTGGTTCTGCTATGGTTGAAGTGTGGGTAACGGAAGAGGGGAAAACGACAAAACTGGTATTTTCGGGAGATGTCGGTCAGCCTGGTCAGCCGATTATTAAAGATCCTACTTTTATCGAAGATGCAGATTATGTGGTGATAGAATCTACTTATGGCAACCGTGATCATGAGCCCTTTGACCGTGAGGAAACATTGGCTGAGATTATTAATGATACGGTAGACCGGGGTGGCAACATTGTTATACCGGCCTTTGCCGTAGGACGTACCCAGACAATCCTGTATTATCTGCGCAAGCTGTTTAAAGCCGGTAAAATACCCGATATACCGGTGATTATTGATAGTCCTTTGGCTATTTCGGCGACTGATATTTTTATGCACAATACGCAAGTGTATGATGAAGAAGCTTACAGCCTGGTATATGATGATAAGGAAAACCCGCTGCTTATGCCTCAGCTTACATTTACCCGCACGGCTGCTGAATCGAAGCTGATTAATACAATGAAGGAATCCGTTATTATTATCTCTGCCAGCGGCATGGCCGATGCCGGGCGGATACTGCATCATTTAAAGCATAACTTATGGCGGACTGATTCCAGTGTATTGCTTGTAGGCTATCAGGCAGAAGGCAGTCTCGGACGGCGTCTGACGGAAGGTGCTAAGAAAGTAAAAATCATGGGTGAAGATATTACGGTTAAAGCAAAAGTAATTAATTTAGATGGATTTTCGGCTCATGGCGACCGGAGTTATTTACTCGAATGGCTTTCCCGGTTCAGCGGTAAACCGGCGAATGTATTTTTGGTGCACGGTGAGCCAGAAATGTCCGGCCCATTTGCTGAGCGCATTGAAGCACAACTAGGATTAGCTACTTATATTCCGCATTTTGGTGATAGTGCTTTGATCGATGGCAGACAATGGCAAGTAGAAAAATCGCAGATTGTTACAGTAGAGCCATCGGTACAGCAGCTTCGTGATTCTTTGGCACAGCTGGAGGCGGAATATACCGGATACAGACAACGGTTGGCGCAGCTGGTAACCGGCGACGCAGCCAAATCAAATGATATTCTGCGGCGTATTGATAAAATTTCCTCATTTATTAAGAAAAATCTGGGCGACTTGTAAATACTAATACTATCATAGCTGTAAAACTTGTAAACCAGACGGATTTATTCCGTCTGGTTTACAAGTTTACAATATATTTTATGAGAGTTAGTCTGATCAGGCAGGAATGCGCGAATAGGAGACTAATATTATATATACTACTTAACAAAGAGGTGATCTGTCATGCGCAGTGACATTGTTAAAAAAGGCTCGACACGGGCTGCCCATCGGTCTTTGTTTTATGCCATGGGGTATACCCCTGAAGAATTACAGAAACCGATGATTGGGGTTGTTAACGCATTTAATGAAATTATCCCCGGACATATGCATCTTCGCGATGTGGCAGAAGCAGTTAAATCAGGAATTTCAGCTGCTGGTGGTATGGCGGTGGAATTTCCGGCGATTGGTATTTGCGACGGAATAGCGATGGGACATGATGGGATGAAATATCCCCTGCCCAGCCGAGAGCTCATTGCCGATTCGATTGAAGCTATGGCAATCGGCCACGGCTTTGATGGGCTGGTGCTTATTCCTAATTGCGATAAAATTGTTCCCGGAATGCTGATGGCGGCAGCACGGCTCAATATTCCCGCTGTCGTTATGAGTGGCGGTCCCATGCTTGCCGGGCGGCATAATGGCAGGGATATTAGCGTCAGTACAATGTTTGAGGCGGCAGGATTGTATGAGGCGGGAAAAATTACTGCTGCTGAGCTGGACTCTATGGAAAAGTCGGCCTGTCCCGGTTGTGGTTCCTGTGCCGGTCTGTTTACGGCGAATACGATGAACTGTCTGGTAGAAGTGCTGGGGATGGCTCTGCCGGGCAATGGCACGATACCTGCAGCGCATACCGGTGCAAGACGTATGCTGGCCAAGAAAGCCGGAGCAACCGCAGTTGAGCTTGTCCAGAATGATCGCAAGCCGCGTGATATTTTAACGCTTAAAAGCTTCGAGAACGCCATTGCAGTAGATATGGCCGTCGGCGGTTCGTCCAATACGGTACTTCATTTAACTGCGATTGCCTATGAAGCTGGCATTGAGCTGCCGCTTTCGCTTTTTGAAAGCATGAGTGCTAAAACCCCGTATATCACGAAGATGAGTCCCGGTGGCAGCCACCATATCCAAGATCTTAATGAAGCCGGTGGCATTGCAGCAGTAATGAAAGAGCTGACGAAGACGGGAATTATTCATACAGATGCATTAACAATTACGGGTACAATTGGTGATCGACTGGAAGCTGCTGCTATCACCAGATCCGATGTTATTAAAACGGTAGAAGCACCGTATCGTACTCGCGGTGGAATTGCCATTCTGATGGGCAATTTGGCTCCAGATGGTGCTGTAGTCAAAGAAAGTGCAGTTGCCGAAAACATGCTTATGTTTGAAGGACCGGCTAAAATATTTGATTCTGAAGAGGCGGCCATTGAGGCCATTATCGGCAAAAAAATTCATGACGGTGATGTTGTTGTTATCCGTTATGAAGGCCCTAAAGGCGGTCCCGGTATGAAAGAAATGCTGAATCCTACAGCTGTCATTACTGGAATGGGACTCCGGGTAGCTCTGCTTACAGACGGGCGTTTCAGCGGTGCTACGCAGGGAGCCTGTATTGGACATATATCGCCTGAAGCTGCCGAAGGCGGGCCGATCGGTCTGATACAAGATAACGATATGATTACAATTGATATTCCCAACCGTAAGCTGGCAGTAAAAATTGATGAAAGTGAAATGGAAAAACGCCGGAGAGAATGGGTAAAACCTGCCCCTAAAGTAACTACCGGCTATTTAGCCCGTTATGCCAAACTGGTCACATCTGGCAGTACCGGAGCGGTGTTGAAATAAATCGCATAAGAATAAATTTTCTTTTGTGCATTGACAGCCGTCAAGTAGTATAATATAGTCATTTGTATTGACACTAAAAGGGATGCTTCTGTCAGCATCCTTTTTAACTTCAGTAAGTAGGGTTTATTTCAGGAGGTAGCTAGTGAAACGCAACGATTTACGTAATGTCGCAATTATTGCTCACGTTGACCATGGCAAAACAACATTGGTTGATGCCATGCTCAGACAAAGTAATGTTTTCCGTGCAAACGAACATGTAGCAGAACGGGTTATGGACTCCAATGATTTGGAGCGTGAACGGGGAATTACCATTCTGTCCAAGAACACGGCAGTCATGCATAACGGCGTTAAAATCAACATTGTTGATACACCGGGACATGCTGACTTTGGCGGTGAAGTAGAACGGGTACTCAATATGGTTGACGGAGTACTATTGCTGGTAGATGCATTTGAAGGGCCTATGCCGCAAACCAAATATGTACTACGCAAGGCTCTCGAGCAAAACCTAAAAGCAATTGTAGTCATTAATAAAATTGACCGCCCTGATCAACGGGTGGATGATGTTTATGATGAGGTTTTAGAGTTGTTCATGGAGCTGGAAGCCAATGATGATCAGCTTGATTTCCCGGTAGTTTTGGCAGCTGCCCGCGATGGCATCGCAAAACTGAAAATGGATGATGAAAGTACCAACTTGGAGCCATTATTTAAATTGTTGATCGATTCAATTCCTGCTCCTCACGGGGACATAGACGGGCCATTGCAAATTATGGTTACCACGCTGGACTATGATGAGTATGTAGGCCGCGTTGCTATCGGACGTATCATGCGGGGGTCGGTAAGCAGTGGCCAAATGGTTGCTGTACTCAATGGAGCTACTGAAACCAAGGTGCGGATAGGCCGACTGTATACGTATGAAGGCTTAAAACGGGTAGAAGCGAAGGAAGCCGCTTTCGGTGATATTGTAGCAATCATCGGCCTGAACGATGTGAATATCGGCGATACCATTGCTGATCCGGAACGGCCTGAGGCATTACCGGCAATTAATATTGATGAACCAACCTTGTCAATGATTTTTAGTGTAAATAACAGTCCTTTTGCCGGCAGGGAAGGTCAATTCGTTACCTCCCGTCATTTACGGGACCGTCTGTTCCGTGAAGTGCAGACAAATGTCAGCATGAGCGTTACCGAAACGGATAGTGCGGATTCCTTTGAAGTAGCGGGCCGCGGTGAATTGCACTTGGCAATATTGATTGAAACAATGCGCCGGGAAGGCTATGAATTCCAAGTAGGCAAACCTAAAGTTATTAATCGTGAGATTAATGGCAAGAAATGCGAGCCATTGGAATTACTGACCATTGACGTGCCTCAGGAATTTATGGGCGCAGTTATGGAATCATTGGGAACCCGTCGGGCTGAGCTGATCAATATGATAGAACTTGCTGGCTACTTGCGGATGGAGTTTGTTGTTCCTGCCCGCGGTCTGATCGGTTTCCGTTCTGAGTTCTTAACGAATACAAAAGGCAACGGTATCATGCATCATGTTTTCCATGGTTATGCACCGTTTAAAGGCGATATTCCCGGACGTACACGGGGAGCTTTAGTAGCTTTTGAAGATGGAGAAACTACGGCTTATGGAATTAACAGCGTACAAGATCGCGGTGTGATCTTTATTTCTCCTGTTCAGTCAGTGTATGCCGGCATGGTAGTGGGCGAAAATGCACGGGAACTGGATATGGATGTTAATCCTTGCAAGAAGAAGCATGTTACTAACATGCGCTCCAGCTCGGCCGATGAGGCGGTTCGCCTGACTCCTCCCAGAATACTCAGTCTTGAACAGGCGTTGGAATGGATCAACGATGATGAGCTGGTTGAAGTAACACCGAAGAGTATTCGTTTACGGAAGGCGATTTTAGATAGAAATCTGCGTGCCCGGGAACGGAAGAACAACAGTGTAGGTTAATTTTCTTTTTCAAACAAGGCAAGCCTGGCGATTCGCCGGAAGCTTGCCTTGTTTTTTAGTAAATTCTTTGTACAAACTTGTCTGGGCTGCACGTTTTTTATTTTTTTTAGCAAAATATCTGTAAGAACTAAAAAATATGGAAGGTAAATTTCATTGTCTGTCGAATATTTGCCAAATAATGGTGAATTTGTTTGTGTGGAGGCGAGTTTATGGCCTATGGTTTGATTGATAAACTAACTAATTTTCTAATGCCTGTAGAAGGTGCTGCTGATTTTGAGCAGGTTAATATCCGTGAACGGAAAGCTCAGTTGCGCGTGCATGTGCCTACAGCGCTGAAGATTTTTATCGCTACGCCACGCAATGAAGATGAAGTCCGCCTCTTGGCCGATTGCTTAAAGAATAATATGGCTGTTTTGGTCAATTATGAATACGTTGATCAGCAGCTTTTGCAAGGAATTCACGATTTTCTGAGTGGTGTGGCCTTTGTAATTGATGGCAGTGCAGAACGTATTTCAGACAATATCTATATGTATCTTCCTCAATATGCACAAATTGAAAAGCAGTTGTTTGCTGTATCCATACCTACCTACGTAAAGAAAAAAGGATAATAAATCAGCAGACAGACGATTGAGAATAAAGAGAGACCATGAACCGGAAACGGTTCATGGTCTCTTATGCTATCGGTAATGCTAGAGAAAAAAGTGCAGGATGTTTTTGCTTTTTTGTCGAATCACGTTTTTGAGGTGAAGTAAACTGTTTACATTATCGACAATTAAACTACAGCATAAAATTATGCTGCATAGTGTTATTATGGTTTTTTTAGTGTTGATTACCGCAGGTTTATTAATAGCGCAAAATGTAAGTATGAATGTTCAAAGCAGCACTGCCGATAAAGCAATGTCCATTGCCCAGGTTGTCGCTCGGGTACCTCATGTGCAGCAGGCACTGCTATCGGATAATCCGTCTGAGACTCTGCAGCCATTTGCTGAACGCTGGCGTGTCGCAACAGATGCGGCTTTTATTGTAATCAGTAATATGGAGGCAATTCGGTTTTCGTATCCCATACCTGAAAAAATAGGAACACCGATGGCTAATTTATATCGTGATCCTGTTTTACAGGGGAACGAATATGTTTATATCGGTAAGGGGAGTCTGGAGCCTTCATTGAGGGCTAATGTACCTATTTTTCACCCCGATACGGGACTGCAAATCGGCTTTGTTTCTGTTGGTTATTACTTAAAAGACATCAACGAAACCTTTATGGAAAGCTTTAAGCAAATACTCTTTGCCCTGTTCGTGGGACTAATGTTCAGTGTAGCCGGTGCCGTATATCTTTCTGGTAATGTAAAAAAAGCCATATTTGGATTGGAACCTTATGAAATAGCAACAATACTAAAGGAAAGAACCGCTACACTGGAAGCGATCCGTGAGGGTGTGGTGGCAGTTGATGTTGAGGGGCGAATCCGGCTGGTGAATAATGAGGCCGCCAAGGTTTTAGGCATTGAGGAGCAGGCTGTCATTGGCAAGCAGGTTGATGATCTGATTCCCCGCAGCGGGCTTAACGAAGTCNNAACGAAGTCATTAGGAGCGGTAGCGCTATTTATGATGAGGAGCACTATGTTGGCAATACGATTATTTTAGCAAATAGCGTGCCGATAATTGTTGATCAGAAAGTAAGCGGGGCAGTTATTACATTCAGAGACCGGACAGAAGTGAATCGTATGGCAGAAGCCCTCACCGGAGTTCATAGTTTTGTTGATATTTTACGAGCGCAAACACACGAATTTAAAAATAAAATGCATACTATCAGCGGGCTTATTCAGCTTGGACAATATGACGAGGCTATTCGCTTTGCGACAGATGGCAATATCAGCAGGCAAGGGTTATTCAATCAGCTGAACGGCCGGATACGTGATTCCGTTATATTTGGTTTGTTATTGGGAAAAGCCAGTGTAATGCGTGAGAAGGGCATTGAGTTCTCCATTGATGCAGAAAGCTATTTAGAGGAGCTGCCCATTCATGTGACAAGCGGCGATATCGTATTGGTGCTGGGCAATTTACTGCAGAATGCAATCGAAGCATTAGCAAATACAGAAGAAAAACTCATTTACGTCAGTATTCTACAGGATGTGGCAGAGCTTACCATCCTAGTGCAGAACTCAGGACCATGGATAGATAAAGATGTGGCAGCAACAATTTTTCAAATGGGCGTAACCACAAAACCTGATGGCGGAGGACTAGGACTCGCATTAGTTTCGGAAAAACTGCAGTTAATAGGAGGTTCAATTGTGCAAAGCAATTTGCCTCTGGGCGGGGTCCAATTTGCGGTCACAATACCGTATAGTCAAGGATGGTAATATGAGAAATATTCATGTGCTAATCATAGAAGATGATGTGATGGTAGCCGAAATTAATAAAAAATATACAGAAGCAGTAGAAGGTTATCAAGTTGTCGGTTTGGTTTATAACGGCAGTGAAGCGGTAGAGCAAATCAATAAGACCAGGCCGGATGTAGTTATTCTCGATAATTATCTGCCGGAAACGAATGGAGTGGACATATTGCATGCTTTACGCAGTCAGGATGAGCCCGTTGATATCATCATGATTACTGCCGCCGATGATGTTCAAACCGTCAATAAAGCGATCCGGCAAGGTGTAGTGGCCTATATTACCAAACCGTTTAAATTTGAACGGTACCGCGCGGTGCTGGAAGCTTACCGTGACAACCGATTTAAGGTAAAGGAAAAAGAACGGTTTAATCAGGATGAGATAGATGAACTGATCGCTGTCGGCAGCGGCCGTATAACTCAGGAGCCAGGCGAAATGCCTAAAAATTTTAACAGCCAGACAAGAGACTTAATTATTAATTTTCTGGTAAGTCAAGACGAAGCGGCATCAGCAGAGCAAGTTGCGGCAACGGTCGGTGTTTCGCGCGTGACTGCACGCCGTTATTTGGAATATATGCTTGATCAGGGGCAGGTAGTAAGGACCATGGACTATTTAACTGTTGGCAGGCCGGTGCACCGGTTTAAATTGAAACGAATATAGGAGTGTCTAAAGTCTTATGAATACGTTTAGGGAAGTAACATTGCAAGAGGTTCTGGATAGCAGAGAATACCGGGCAGAGGCGCAGCGTGAGATGCGCTTGAAGTATTCTGCGCAGGGAGACGCATTGATTAGTCTGACGGTTAACATGCCGGGGAGCCGAAAATATACCGGCGACACAGTTCAGCTGGTCTATTTTGCGCTTCGTGAACTGCAGCTGAGATTCGCCGAGCACGAATTCCTGTTGAGTGAAGAACGGATTTTTCATTGGAATACCGGCCCGGTTGTGCTTGTCTCAGTTCGTGGAGATGCTCATCAGTGTAAAAAAATAGCCATTGAAATTGAAAAGGAGTTCAAATCCGGTCGACTGCTTGATATTGATGTATTTGACTCACAGGGAAACTTAATCAGCAGAGATGGTTATCAGCTTCCTCGCCGCTCCTGTATGGTTTGCGAGCGGCCGGCAGTGGAATGTGTTCGCTCCCAGGCGCACCAGTCCGAAGAGGTAATGAGCGCTGTTAAGGAGCTGCTAGTATCGTTTTACAGCGAGCAAACGCAGGTTGTTCCGGAAAAGGTTGTATATATTGCTTCAAAGGCCTTAGAGGCAATGTTGGCGGAAGTAGCCTGCTCACCTGCTCCAGGCTTGGTCGACCGCTTCAATTCCGGTGCTCATCGCGATATGGATTTTTTTACTTTTATTCACAGCAGCAGTGCTTTGGTTTCATCGCTGCTTCGCTGTACGCTGGCTGGTTGGAATCATACCGGTGAAAGCACTGCGTTGTTGCCTGTCCTGAGAAAAATCGGTCAAGATGGGGAAAGGGCAATGTTTGCCGCCACAAAGGGCGTAAATACACAAAAGGGCTTGCTTTTCCTTCTGGGAATTGCAACAGCAGCTACTGCCCATCATATGCGCAAAATGGGTAATTCCGCTTCCGTTGAAGGTATTTTGCAAACAGTTGCTGCGATGTGTCAGGGGCTTGTATCACAGGAATTGGCCCCGCTGCAGCAAATAAAACCGGACCGTAAATTGACAGCAGGAGAACGACTGTTTCTTGCCTATGGTATTACTGGTATACGAGGCGAACTTGAGTCTGGTTTAACTATTCTGGTTACAACTGCTCTTCCCCGCCTGGAGCAGGCATTAGCAGCAGGTTTGTCTGTAAATGATGCCATGGTGGATACGTTGATTGCCTTGATTGCTTCAACTCAGGATACGACAATTTTGAATAGACACAATTTGCAGGTGCTGTCCAGTGTTCAGCAGCAAGCGGCCGGTATCCTTGGCTGCGGGGGGATGATGACTGATAAGGGGCGGCAGTTGATTAGTGAGTGGGATGAAGCTTTGATTCAAAAGAATATTAGTCCTGGAGGGGCGGCAGATCTGTTAGCCGCTGCGTACTATTTTTACTGTATTAAAAATTATCTGCATTCAGCGCAGGAATAAGCCGGCAGTATCTGCAGACATACATAATATTGATAATAATGGTAATAGTTAAAGGCGTACAGGAATATAATTCAAGTGAAGTCGTAGTTTTGGATATTAGGCAGGCTGTGAGGTGTTTTGTATGAAATCATTATTCAAAACCAAGATATCCAGATTTGGCTCGCTTCTGAGTCTTGTAACGTTGACGGCTATGCTGATGTTGTTTGCGTTGGCGTTACCTGAATTCCTGACTTCTGCTGCGGGTCGCATATTTGCCGGTATTTGGGCGCTGCTAAGCATTATCGTATGCTTAGCTCATTCCACCCGCTTATCTGGAGAACGTCGACAGAGGTTCTACTTTCCTGGCTTCGATGAAAGAAAATCCCGGGATGGTAAAAGAAATCGAATGGCACGGGCAATACGAGGGTAGCACGGGTAGTTTTCTATAGGCCGGGACACAAATGGCACTAGTTTTTGCCGTTTGTGTTCCGGTTTTTTTATGTAGTAAAGCATTTGTTTTTTAACCTAGCTCTATATGTTCTCTTAATATGCAAGTGGAGAGGAATATGCAGTTTTATAGCGAAAATAATCGAATAGAGGTTAGTTTAAGGGAGATTTACTCATGGATAATTTCGTTCACCTCCATGTACACACGGAGTATAGTTTGCTTGATGGTGCCAGCCGAATCAAAGATTTAATCACCCGGACCAAAGAGCTGGGCATGCCGGCTATTGCAATAACCGATCACGGTTGCATGTATGGTGCTGTCGATTTTTATAAACAAGCGTTAAAGCAGGGGATTAAGCCGATTATCGGCTGCGAAGTATATATAGCGCCCCGCTCCCGGATGGAGAAAAGTGCTGGAGCGGATACAGAAGCCTATTATCATCTTGTATTACTAGCAGAAAATGAAAAAGGATACCGGAATCTAATTGAATTGGTATCGAGGGGCTACACAGAGGGTTTTTACTACAAACCCCGTATTGACCGGGAAATACTCAGGACCTATAGCGAAGGTCTCATTGGCTTAAGTGCCTGTATCGCCGGGGAAGTTCCGGCGGCGTTTTTAAAAGGAGATGCGGCGGGGGCGCGGGCAATCGCTGAGGAGTACTGCGACATACTTGGCAAAGACAACTTCTTTCTTGAACTGCAGGATCATGGAATGGAGGAAGAAAAGCGGGTTAACGTCCAGTTAATTGAATTAGCTGGAGAACTAGGCATTGGTTTGGTTGCGACAAATGATTTGCACTACGTTCGCCAGGAAGATGCGGAAAGCCATGATGTGTTGTTATGTATTCAGATGGGTAAAACAGTTGACGAAGAAAATCGGATGCGGTTTCCCTCGAATGAGTTTTACCTAAAAAGTACGGCAGAAATGGAGAAGCTTTTTGACGCCTATCCGGAGGCATTAGCCAATACACTGCGTATTGCAGAACGCTGTAATGTCGCTTTTGAGTTTGGTGTCCTCCACTTGCCTGAATTCCCAGTTCCGCAAGGACAAAATGCTCAGGCGTATTTACGTCAGCTATGCGAAGAAAAGCTTCTCTGGCGTTACCGTGAAATTACGCAAGAGATTCAGGATCGGTTGGAATATGAGCTAGCTGTTATTGAGAAAATGGGCTATTCCAGCTATTTTCTGATTGTATGGGACTTTGTAAATTACTCCCGTGAGCAGAAGATTCCGGTTGGTCCGGGACGGGGATCGGCAGCTGGCAGCCTTGTATCTTATCTTTTAGGAATTACCAGTATTGATCCTTTGCAATATGGTCTATTGTTTGAGCGCTTTTTAAATCCTGACCGGGTTACCATGCCGGATATCGATATTGATTTTTGTTATGAGCGGCGCAGCAAAATTATTGAATATGTTTCTGCCCGGTATGGTGCGGATCGGGTAGCCCAGATTATCACATTTGGTACAATGGCGGCCAAAGCGGCTATTCGCGACGTTGGACGGGCGCTGAATATGACGTATAGTGATGTAGACCGTATCGCTAAGCTGGTGCCTAATGAATTGGGAATTACGTTAAAACGCAGTCTGGAGATCAGCAAAGAATTAAAACAGAGCTATGATAGTGAACCGCTGATTAAGAGGCTGCTTGATTTTGCAATGGCAGTGGAAGGCCTGCCGCGCCATGCGTCCACGCATGCTGCAGGGCTGGTTATATCCAAATATCCATTAACACAGCATGTTCCGCTGCAAAATTCGGCTGAGGGCTTTCTGACTACTCAATTTGACAAAGACAGAATTGAGGAAATTGGCCTGCTCAAAATGGATTTGCTCGGACTCAGAACATTGACGGTTATTGGCGATGCTCTGGAGCTTATCCGCAAAAATCGCGGAATTACAATTGATATTGAAAAAATTCCGCTTGATGACAGCACGGCTTGCTTAATGCTGGCACATGGTGAGACTGCCGGTGTTTTTCAAATGGAGTCGTCTGGTATGACCAACTTGGTAAAAGAGCTGAAACCGGAGCATTTTAATGATCTCATTCCTCTGGTAGCTCTATACCGGCCTGGCCCTCTCGGCAGTGGCATGGTTGCTGATTTTATTGCGGGCCGGCATGGTAAAAAAGAAATACAATATTTGCATCCGATACTGGAATCGGTTTTAAAAGATACCTTTGGCGTGATATTGTACCAGGAGCAAGTTATGCAGATTGCGTCGCTCATGGGTGGTTTTACGCTTGGCCAGGCGGATTTGCTGCGGCGGGCGATGGGGAAAAAAAAGCATGATGTCCTAGTTGCTCAGCAGGATGCCTTTTTGCAAGGGGCAGCTGCCCAAAATATTGACCGCAAGATTGCCCAGGAAATTTTTGACCTTATGATTCACTTTGGTGATTATGGGTTTAACAAATCACATAGCGCCGCTTATGCGTTAGTAGCCTATCAAACGGCCTGGCTCAAGGCTCATTACCGGCCAGAGTTTATGGCCGCTCTTCTGACCAGTGTTATGGGCGTAAATGATAAAATCGGTTTTTACATTGAAGAATGCCGTCGCATGGGAATTGCCGTGCTGCCACCGGATATCAATGCGAGTGGTACGGGATTCACAGTAGATGGACAGGATATCCGCTTTGGATTGGCGGGCGTTAAGAATGTCGGGGCAAATGCTATTGCCAGTATTATGGCAGTACGGGAAGAAGCCGGTAAGTTTACTTCAATTATTGATTTTTGCAGCCGTGTAGATATGCGGCTTGCTAATAAACGTGTTATTGAAAGCTTAATTAAATGTGGTGCTTTTGATTCATTGGGGAAGAAAAGGTCGCAGCTCTTGGCCGTACTGGAACAAGCCGTTGATATGGCTGCTCTGCGGAGAAGGGATTTATCAAGTGGTCAGCTAGGGTTATTCGGAGAAGATACGGTAGAGGCGGCTGACGTAATCTATCCGGATATTCCTGAATTGTTACAGGAAAACATTTTGGCAATGGAAAAAGAAATTATTGGCTTTTATGTAACAGGGCATCCGCTTGATCGCTTTCGTGAAAAAATGCAAAGCCTCACTCCGATTGAAAAATTGTCTTCCGGAGATAACACGGAAGGACAACCGGTTCGTATTGGTGGTTTAATTGCTGCTGCTAAGCGGCTGACAACGAAGACCGGTGACATGATGTGCTTTGTTACGCTGGAGGATTTTACCGGTCAAATTGAAGTTATCGTTTTCCCAAGGGTCTTTAACAAGGTAAGCCGTCTGCTGGCTCCTGATATGGCAGTAATTATTGCGGGCCGCCTGTCAGTAAATGAGGAAGGCAGTAAAGTCCTTGTGCAGGACATTAAACCGTTAGATACCGTTGAAAATGCAGTACGTATCCGGATTGAGAAAAAAAATGAAACAACGGAAATTATTGAGAAGCTTCAACAAGTGTTGACTGCTAATCGTGGTAAATCAACCGTTTACTTTTGCTTAAGCAGTACTGGAAGAGTAATAAAGACAGAGTCCCGGTACTGGATTGATCCTTCGCAAAAAGCGCTGGAGGAGATCGAGACATTATTGGGAAAAGAAACAGTCAGCATCTGTTGATGCTGACTGTTTTTATCGATCAGGTAGCTTTACATGCCTTGTTGGATCACTTTAAAAAAACGAGCGACAGCATTGCTGCCCCTTCGCGGAGATATTGTTTTGCTGTCAAGTAAGCGTTGTTCGCCATAGGAGCGGGAGCCCCGCTGGCATTCATCCCAATACTGTGAGCCAGCACTAACGAACGTCTGATATGGGATGAGTTCGAGACAATAATGGCTTTTGTCAGCCCTGCCTGTTTCATAATTGCATAAGAGTTAACCAAGTTTTGATACGTATTAAACGATGCATCCTCCAATAGTATGTGATCAGCTGAGATCCCTTGGAGGATGAGGTAGTCGCGCATGGCGGCCGCTTCACTGACCTCTTCATCCGATCCCCGGGCACCGCTCACAATGATAAAGGGAGCGTAGCCTGCGCGGTAGAGGCGGATCGCTTCGTCGAGACGTAAGCGCAGCATGGTGCTTGGTTCCGTACCAATTAATTTTGCTCCGAGCACTATAATTACATCTCCAGGCTCTGGTGCCGAGAACTGTCCGACTGCAATAATCGGAATTTCAACAACGATGAACACCAAAAGGGTGAGAGCCAGAATGTAGCGGCGTATTTTTTTCGAAGTTATCATAAGCACCTCCTGGGCAAAAAACAGACACCGCTTATTATTATACCAGCGTGTGGATAAGAGTGCTACAAATAACCACGGTTTAGCAAAAGTTGATAAAAGAAAAAAAGCCTGCGTACTTTTCAAAAAAGTACACAGGCTTTTTTATAGGTTTATAGAATACCGGTAATAGAATGGAAGATAATGACTGCAAAAACCATTGCGGTTTTGATGCAGGTAATCGCAAAAATATCACGGTATGAATCGCGGTGTGTTAATCCGCATACTGCAAGCAGGGTGATAACCGCACCATTGTGTGGCAGGGTGTCCATACCACCGGAAGCCATGGAGGCTACACGATGCAGAATTTCAGGGGACATGCCGATTTGGTTAGCCCATGCCAGCCAGTCTTTTGCCATTAAGTCAAGGGCGATTGACATACCGCCGGAAGCGGAACCGGTAATACCAGCCAGTGTGGTAACGCTGACTGCTTCGGAAACAAGCGGTGAACCGCCAACCTTAATACCCAGTAAAGCGCCTGAGATGGCTTTAAAGCCGCTAAGTGAAGCGATAACGTTGCCGTAACCAACTTCGGAAGCTGTATTCATGATAGCCAGAAGAGATCCGATTGCACCGGCGTTAAGCGATTTTGCCAAGCCGCCTTGGGGAAGACGGGAGAATCCAAGGGCAATTGCCAAAAGGATACCGCAAACAAGTGCAATAATCAGAGCCCAGATACTAACTACATTTTTTACTGCAGCAGCAGTAAGCGGGAGTTTCATTGCCAGGAAAGGTTGTAGTATAGTAGGGTCCCAGCTGAAACGGGTCATAATAAAGTTAACGACAAGAACGGTCAGGAGCGGCAGCATTGCAACCTGCCAGGAAGGAAGGGTTCCTTCGTTGGTTTTTACTTCTGGTTCGTTAAGCGTGTGTGCGCCATAACCTTCGCCGGCAGCAGCAGCAGCTTTACGTTGTTTTTCCATATACCACATACCAATGAAATAAATGGCGATACCACCGAGCAGACCGCAGATTGGTGCAGCATAGCCGTTAGTGCCAAAGAAATTGGTAGGGATCAGATTTTGTATTTGGGGTGTGCCGGGGAAAGAGTCCATTGTTGCGGTAAAAGCACCTAATGCAATGGTACCGGGTAGAAGGCGTTTGGGAATATCGGCTTCTCTAAATAAAGCAGCGGCAAAAGGATATACTGCAAATACTACTACGAAGAGGCTTACGCCGCCATACGTTAGGACCGAAGCAGAGAGAACAACTGCTAATATGGCCCGCTCTTTGCCTAATCCTTTAATAATGGAGTGGGCGATACCTTTAGCTAAACCGGTATCTTCCATCACTTTTCCGAAAACAGCACCTAACATAAATACGGGGAAGAATGATTTTACGTAGGTAACTGCTTTAGCCATGAATAATTCAGTGTAGGCAGGCATGAGGGACAGACCCGACATTGAAGCTGCCAGTAGAGCGAAGACAGGAGCAAATAGAATAACGGAAAAGCCACGATAGGCAAAGAACATTAACAAAAACAAACTAAGAAGAATGCCAATAACTTCCATTGATGAACTACCTCCTATAAAATAATTTTGATATAAGGCCTAAACTAAGAAATGTGAATCCAACACCTCCTTATTGATTATTGCTTTATCAGGCTCCGGCAGGGCCGTGAGATGATTGCATATTATACTTATGCAAATACCATGCCAAGTCATTCAAAAATTGATATATTATGCTATTTGGAGGTGAATGCTTGCATGAATCAGGATTTTAGTATAATATTTAGCAAATTTTTTACCTGGTAATAGTTATTCAAGAAGGTAATAATAAAATCCTGCCTAGACACTGTGTGTATAATAAAATAGACACCAGTGTTCATAAAAATATACAGTGAACCGTTAGTTGGTTACAAGTTTGTGAATTTAATAACCTAAAAAGGCTTGTTTTAACTGAAGGTTTATGTTGTTGTAAATTTGGCATGATAATTGCATAATAAAATAAATGACAATATTACAAGGGAGTGTGAAACCCATGGCAAAAATTATTACTGCTTCAGAAGCCGTCAAGCTGATTCAAGATGGCGTTACCGTTGCCACGAGTGGATTTGTCGGCATTGGGCATGCGGAAGCATTAACAACTGCCTTAGAAAAACGATTTCTTGCTGAAGGAGCGCCTCGTGATCTCACATTAGTATATTGTGCCGGACAAGGGGATGGCAAAGACCGTGGTCTTAATCATCTTGGACATGAAGGTCTGGTCAAGCGCGTCGTAGGCGGGCATTGGAATTTGGCTCCTAAGCTGGGTAAATTGGCAGTAGAGAATAAAATCGAAGCCTATAACTTCCCGCAGGGAACCTTGACGCATTGGTTCCGTAATGTAGCTGGCCGTAAGCCTGGCGTTATTACGAAAGTCGGTCTCAATACTTTCTGCGATCCTCGTGTTGAGGGCGGTAAAATTAATGATGTAACAAAAGAAGACCTGGTTGAAGTAATCGAATTGGGCGGAGAAGAATGGCTCTGGTATAAACCCTTTCCTGTACATGTAGCTCTTGTACGCGGTACGAGTGCCGATGAAAAAGGAAACATTTCCATAGAGCGTGAAGCCGCATCAGTGGAGATATTATCAATTGCCCAGGCAACGCAAAGCTCAGGCGGTATCGTTATTGCTCAGGTAGAGCGTATTGTAGCAAATGGCTCTATTAATCCTAAGCATGTTAAGCTTCCTGGAATTAGCGTTGACTATATAGTTGTAGCTGATGATCCTGCAGCACATATGCAGACCTTCAGTGAGCAGTATAACCCGGCTTATTCCGGTGAAACCCGTATTCCTTTAACTGGTATTGCTCCACTGGCTCTGGACGAGCGCAAGGTAATTGCCCGCCGTGCCGCAATGGAACTTATCCCTAATGCTAGAGTTAACTTAGGAATAGGGATGCCAGAAGGTGTTTCTGTTGTTGCTAATGAAGAAGGTATCGGGCATATGATGACTCTGACTGTTGAGGTTGGACCGGTTGGCGGGGTTCCTGCTGGAGGATTAAGCTTCGGTGCGGCAACTAATGCAGAGGCTATTCTGGATCAGCCATATCAGTTTGATTTTTATGATGGCGGCGGCGTTGATCTTGCTTATTTAGGGTTAGCTGAGACCGATCAGCACGGCAATATTAACGTTAGTAAGTTCAAAGGCCGTGTGGCTGGCTGCGGCGGCTTCATCAATATTACGCAAAATGCCAAACAGGTAGTCTTCTGCGGAACCTTTACAGCCGGTGGGCTTAAAGTAGAGGTTGCTAATGGCAAGCTTAATATTCTTACCGAAGGTAAAGCGAAAAAGTTCCTGGATCACGTTGAACAAATTACGTTCAGCGGCGACTACGCCAAGAAAGTCGATCAGCCGGTCATGTATATTACGGAACGTGCCGTATTTACTCTGACAGAAAAAGGCATGACGTTGATTGAAATTGCACCTGGGGTTGACCTGGAGAAGGACATATTGGCTCTTATGGACTTCAAACCAATCATTGCGGAAAACCTAAAAATCATGGATGCAGCTATCTTTGAAGATAAACTTATGGGTTTAAAACTGTAAGAAGCTGTAAGAAAATATTTACAACTAACAGGAATTACACCAGTAATGGCAAATAGATACTTATAATGGTCATACTAAGTGAAACTTTACGTCTAAGGAAGGTGTTTTCGTTTGAAAGAAGTAGTAATCGTTAGTGCGGTTCGCACTGCTATTGGTAGTTTTAACGGCTCATTGTCCCCTTTGTCGGCGACTGAAATGGGCGGGTTGGTTATTAAGGAAGCTCTTCAACGCGCTGGTGCTGAGGGCTTGAGTATTGATGAAGTTATTATGGGGAATGTCCTCCAATCCGGTTTGGGACAAAATCCTGCACGCCAGGCGACCTTAAAAGCTGGACTGCCAATTGAAGTTCCTGCATTGACTATCAATAAAGTGTGCGGCTCCGGTTTGAAAGCAGTTAATTTGGCAGCTCAGTCCATTATGGCAGGAGATGCTGAAATCGTTGTTGCCGGCGGCATGGAAAGCATGACAAATTCCCCTTATTTGCTGGATAAAGCCCGCTCCGGTTATCGTATGGGCCATGGCAAATTAGTGGACTCCATGATTCAGGATGGTTTATGGTGCGCATTTAATGACTACCATATGGGCATCACTGCAGAAAATGTTGCAGCTCAATATGGAATCAGCCGCGAAGACCAGGATCAACTGGCTTATGAATCGCAGGAAAAAGCAATTAAGGCTATTCAAAGCGGTGCTTTCAAAAAAGAAATACTTCCCGTAACCATAAAAGGTAAAAAAGGCGATGTCGTATTTGATACTGACGAATACGCCAAAGCAGGCACCACTGCCGAAAAACTTGGCGGCCTGAAACCTGCGTTCAAAAAAGACGGTTCTGTCACTGCCGGTAATGCTTCTGGCATTAATGACGGCGCTGCAGCTCTTGTCATTATGTCTGCTGACAAAGCAAAACAACTGGGACTTAAACCATTGGCCCGCATTCGCGGATATGCTTCGAGCGGTGTTGATCCTAGTGTAATGGGTATCGGCCCTGTAACTGCTACTCAAAAAGCGCTGGCTAAAGCTGGGCTTACTGTTAAGGATCTTGATTTGATCGAAGCCAATGAAGCATTTGCCGCTCAATTCCTTGCTGTAGGCAAACAACTGGAATTTGTACGTGAAAAAGTTAATATTCACGGCGGCGCAATTGCTTTGGGTCATCCGATTGGTGCCAGCGGTGCCCGTATATTTGTAACATTATTACATGCAATGGAGCTGCGCCAAGCGAAGATTGGTTTGGCTACACTGTGCATCGGCGGCGGCCAAGGTGTTGCCACCGTTATAGAACGTCTATAAACTGTTAACCGGTGAGTGCCAATGGTGACACGCTATTGGCACTCATTCAAAAAACATAAGTGATTTTTTTCACTAAGTAATCTTGTGATTATTAGTCTCAAAAGAGGCGAATAATGAAATTAAAAGGAGGAGTTAGTATGTTTTTTCAATTAACTGAAGAGCAGAAAATGATGCAAAAAATGGTGCGCGAATTCGCTGAGAAAGAAGTGGCACCAGGTGTTGCCGAGCGGGATGAGCAAAGTATATTTGACCGTTCCTTAGCTGATGCCATGGGGGAAATGGGTCTTAACGGTATTTGCTTCCCGGAAAAATACGGCGGTGCCGACAGCGATTATCTGAGCTATGTTTTAGCAATTGAAGAGTTATCCAAAGTGGATGATGGTGTAGGCATTACGCTGTCTGCTACCGTATCTCTCTGTGCTTGGCCGATCTATGCTTATGGCACAGAAGAACAAAAAGAAAAATTCCTGCGTCCTATTCTGGAAGGCACTCATATGGGAGCATTTGGCCTAACAGAAGCAAATGCTGGTACAGACGCCGCTTCTCAGCAAACAGTGGCTGTTGCTGACGGCGATGATTATATCATTAATGGCAGTAAGATTTTTATCACCAATGCTGGTGAAGCAGAAACTTATATCGTTTTTGCTATGACCGATAAATCCAAGGGAGTCAAAGGGATTACCGCTTTTATTCTTGAAAAAGGCATGCCTGGTTTTACGTTTGGTAAAAAAGAACATAAATTAGGTATTCATTCCTCCATTACAATGGAACTTGTATTCCAAGATGTGAGAGTACCGAAAGCAAACATGCTGGGCAAAGAGGGTGATGGCTTCAAAATTGCCATGACTACACTTGATGGCGGCCGTATTGGTGTTGCTGCTCAGGCACTGGGAATTGCTCAAGCGGCGCTTGATCATGCAGTAAAATACTCCAAAGAACGTGTACAATTTGGCAAACCTATTGCTAGCAATCAGGCTATTGCCTTTATGCTGGCTGATATGGGTACAAAAGTGGAAGCAGCCCGTTTATTGGTTTATAAAGCTGCCTGGAACAAGGATCAAGGATTGTCTTATTCGAAAGAAGCTGCTATGGCTAAGTTATATGCTTCCGATATTGCAATGGAAGTTACAACTGATGCTGTACAAATATTTGGCGGCTATGGCTACACTTGCGAGTATCCGGTTGAACGCCTGATGAGAAATGCCAAGATTACACAAATTTACGAAGGTACAAATCAGGTTCAAAGAATGGTCATTTCCGGAGCACTGTTGCGGTAATAGCAATTTTACGCACTAATCATCATAACAGGAGGCATATAGTATGGATATTTTGGTATGTGTCAAGCAAGTGCCTGACACCACCGAGGTCAAAATTGACCCACAAACAAATACACTAATTCGTCAAGGGGTGCCTAGTATTGTCAATCCTTTTGACAAGAATGCTGTTGAGGCAGCTCTGCAATTGAAAGAAAAGCACGGCGGCAAGGTTGTCGTTATTTCTATGGGACCGCCCCAGGCAAAAGATGCTTTGAAAGAGTGCTTGGCAATGGGAGCAGATGAAGCCTATTTGATCAGTGACCGCGCTTTTGGCGGTGCTGATACGCTGGCTACCAGCTATACATTAGCTGCCGGCATCCGTAAGCTGGGAAGCTTTGATATGATTATTTGCGGTAAGCAGGCTATTGATGGCGATACTGCCCAGGTAGGTCCTGAAATTGCAGAATATCTTGATATTCCTCAAGTCACTTATGTTGCAAAGGTAGAAGTGAATGAGGGTGTTGTCCGGATTGAACGGGAACATGAAGAGGGTTATGAAGTAATTGAAACCTCACTGCCCGTACTGTTGACTGTTGTAAAATCGATTAATGAGCCCCGTTTCCCAACTGTAAAGGGAACGATGAAAGCTAATCGCAAAGAAATTCCTGTCATTACAGTTAACGATGTGGAAGTAGATCCTGAACGTCTAGGTCTGAAAGGTTCTCCTACACAGGTGCGTCGCATTTTTACCCCTCCGCAGCGGACACAAGGTGAAATTATTGAAACTGACAGCGCTCGCGAGTCGGTAGCAATACTCATTCAAAAACTATCTGAAGCAAAGATTATCTAAGAGGGGGGTAAATAACGAAATGGCAGTTGTAGTAATTCAAGATAAATGTATCAGTTGCGGCGCTTGCGTCGCTGTCTGTCCGTTCGGTGCTATTGAGATGCAGGATAATGACAAAGCCTTTATAACAGAGGCTTGTACTGCCTGTGGAGCATGCATCGAGACTTGCCCGGTCAGCACGATTGTTCGGGAAGAAGAAGAAAAGACAGTAGCAATGGATAAAAAAGAGTATAAAGGTGTTTGGGTATTCATTGAGCAGGCTGAAGGACACATTCGTGGAGTTTCGCATGAACTTCTAGGTGAAGGCCGCAAACTGGCTGATGCCATGGGGCAGGAACTGGCTGGTGTGTTAATTGGCAATCAGGTAGAGTCTTTAACGAAAGATGTTTTTGCCAGTGGTGCTGACAAAATCTATCTGGTTGAAGGAGCAGAATACAGTCATTACAGCACAGATGGTTTTACCACTGCCCTTGCTGATCTGATTACCACTTATAAACCGAGTGTTATTCTGATGGGAGCAACGAATGACGGCCGTGATCTAGGGCCGCGTGTGGCTTGCCGTATTGGAACCGGATTAACCGCAGACTGCACCAATCTGGATATCGATGCGGAAACCGGCTTGGTAGCATGGACTCGTCCTGCCTTTGGCGGCAATATTATGGCAACCATTTTGTGTCCAGAGCATCGTCCGCAAATGGGAACCATCCGTCCGAAAGTATTTAAACGTCCTGTACAGGATTTCAACCGGACTGGTGAAATCGTTCGAGTAGCAAGCAAAGTAAAAGCAGAAGATATTCGGACCAAATTCATTGAGCTGTTACAAGTATCGGCAGCTTCATGCAATTTGGAAGAAGCGGAAGTCATTGTATCAGGCGGACGTGGTATGTGCAAGCTGGAAAACTTCCAATTGATTGAAGACCTGGCTGAAGTCCTTGGCGGTACGGTAGGTGCATCACGTGCGGCTGTTGATGCCGGCTGGAAACCCGCTCTTCATCAAGTTGGCCAAACCGGCAAAACGGTTGGACCGAAGATTTATATTGCCTGCGGTATTTCCGGAGCGATTCAGCATATCGCCGGTATGTCTTCCTCTGATATCATCATTGCTATTAACAAGGATGCAGATGCACCTATTTTCAAAGTAGCTGATTATGGTATTGTTGGTGATGTAACGGAAGTGCTTCCTGTTATGATTGCAGAATTTAAGAAAATACGGCAGGCTTAAGTCGATAAGCCCCGTTGAAAAGGAGCTAAGCATATGATCCAAGACGTAAAATTTGCTGATATTCAAATTGGTGATAAAGCCAGTATGGCAAAAACAGTAAGTGAGTATGATGTGTATGGCTTTGCTGGTATAACGGGCGATTTCAATCCTGTTCATGTTAATGCTGAATTTGCTAAAACAACGATGTTCCAAGAGCGTATTGCTCACGGCATGTTATCAGCAGGCTTTATATCGGCAGTCCTTGGAACTACCTTACCGGGAGCAAATACCATTTACCTCGGTCAGGAACTTTCTTTCAAAGCTCCGGTTAAAATCGGTGATACCATAACGGCTACTGTTGAAGTAGTGGAAAAGATTGAAGCAAAAAATCGGCTGGTATTGAAGACTACTGTTACAAATCAAGAAGGTAAAATTGTGACAGACGGAAAAGCTACTGTAATGAAGAAATAAATAAGGATGCCGTACTCACAAGAGTACGGCATTTTTATTTACACATATGCTGGCTAAGAAGATAGACACTTGTGTACATAAAAATATACAAAATTATGGATTTCTGTATACTCCTATTGTTGAAAAGAGCAGAATTACTGATAACTAAGGGCTTTTTTTCTATTGGCACGATAGTTGCATAATAAATGGATGATGAATCTGAGCCGGATGTGACAGTGAATGTAATAACGCGTCATTGTAAATAATAGGGTTCAGAAATTGATAACTGCAGGAGGAAGATGTACATGAGAGGTTTAAAGGACAAAGTAGCGATTATTACTGGTGGAGCTGGCGGAATTGGTAAAGCAACTGCTTTACGTTTTGCTGAAGAAGGTGCCAAAATAGTGATTGCCGATTTTGCGGATGGAGCTGCTACTGTAGAAGAAGTAAAGGCTAAAGGCGCAGAAGCTGTATATGTTCAAGTTGATGTAACAAATCCAGATAGCACTAAGGCTATGGTGGATAAGGCTGTGGAAGCCTTTGGACGCGTTGATGTTTTGATCAATAATGCTGGTATTACTAAAGATGCGATGATGAAAAAAATGACCAAGGAAACTTGGGATGCAGTTATTTCTGTTAACCTGACAGGCGTATTCAATTGTACTTCCGCCGTTTTGCCGTTCCTGCTGGAACAAAAATCAGGCGTTGTACTTACTACCTCGTCAGTAGTTGGTATTTATGGCAATTTGGGACAGACCAATTATGCTGCTACTAAATGGGGCGTAATCGGTATGACCAAATCATGGGCCAAAGAAATGGCTAAAAACGGTCTGCGCTTTAATTGCGTTGCTCCTGGTTTTATTGGTACTGATATGGTTAAAAAGATTCCTGAGCAAGTATTGAATGATAAAATCATCATTAAAGTTCCTGCTGGCCGCCTTGGCGAGCCGGAAGAAATTGCAGCTGCATTTGCCTTCCTGGCATCTGATGATGCAAAATATATCAACGGAACCGTGCTTAGTGTTGACGGAGCCTGCACATTATAAAGTGTTTTAAAATAACCTCGCCAAATGGCGAGGTTATTTTTTTTGTCTGTTATGTCTAAAAAAACATACAAATGGGAAGGTTTCTGATATAATGGTGTCTAATCGATTGTGCAGTGGAATAAGGAGGAGCTTATGCGGATACGGGATATAATGAGTACGCAGGTTGTAACTGTCCGGCCTGATATGACTATGCGGCAGGCAGCGGTAATTTTTAGTAAGGCGATTATGGATGGCGCTCCGGTCATTGATGATCACGGCCGCTTAATAGGATTAATAACAAAATCTCACTTTACAAAAGCACTTGCTGATGATACTCCTGATTGTTCTGTGCGTTCCATGATGACAGTTGATGTTTTTACGTTGTCGGAGAACATGACAGCGAATCAATTGCCTCATAGAAATGAGATTTACCGATATAGCTGTTTTCCCGTCGTCAATGGGGACAAGAAACCCATTGGCATTATAAACAGGACAGATTTGGTAAAGTACTTATCAGAACGATCTGTTTTTTTGGCTGATGAAATGCAGGCCGTGCTTCATTCCGTTTGTAATGGCGTTATAGCCACTAATCCCGATGGAATTATCACGATCTTTAATCCGGCAGCAGAATATATTACAGGATTAAGCGCGGATTCCGTTTTGGGATGCTATGTAGAGGAAGTCATTCCCAACTCCGGTTTGCAGCGTGTGCTGAAAACCGGAGTTGCAGAGTTAAACCAACAACAATACCTTGGTAAATGTCAAATTGTAACCAATCGTTCCCCAATTACTAAAAACAATAAAGTAATTGGGGCTGTCGGGGTTTTTCAGGATATTACAGAATTACAAGCAATTGCGGCCGAATTGGAAACGGTAAAAAGCCTGAAGAGCACGCTTGAATCGGCAATTGAAAGTATTTTTGAAGGGATAGTAGTTGTTGATAAAAGCGGCTATATTACGATGATCAACCAAGCATATGGGGAGTTCCTCGGAGTTGATTCCCGCATCATGATTGGTAAACACATAACGGATGTCATTCCGAATACGCGTATGCACGTCGTAGCTCAAACCGGTAAGGCTGAACTGGGTGAGCTGCAGCGTATCGGTGAAAATAATGTTATTGTAAGCCGTATTCCCATTATAAAAGACGGTGAAGTAGTGGGAGCAGTCGGCAAAGTGCTGTTTAAAGACTTAAAAGACTTCAAGCTTTTAGCTCGCAAGCTGAACACCCTTCAATCAGAACTGGAATATTACAAAGAAGAATTGCGTAAAGTGCATGGCGGTAAATATACGGTAGAGCGAATTATCGGTAATAGCGAGAAGATGCTCTGGCTGAAGAGTATCGCCACTAAAGCGGCTAAAGGAGCTTCGACAGTACTGGTATTAGGGGAAAGTGGCACAGGCAAAGAGCTGTTTGCTCATGCTATTCATAATGCAAGTTCCCGCCGCCAGGGGCCGCTAATTAAAGTGAATTGTGCAGCTGTACCGGAAAATCTGCTGGAGTCCGAATTGTTCGGCTATGATGAGGGAGCTTTTACCGGTGCCCGTAAGGGGGGGAAACCGGGGAAATTTGAACTTGCTAATGGTGGTACAATCTTTCTTGACGAAATCGGTGATATGACTATGGCCATGCAGGCGAAATTGCTCCGTGTTCTCCAGGAACGGGAGATTGAGCGAGTCGGCGGAACGAAAACCAGTAAAATTGATGTTCGTGTTATAGCAGCAACAAATCAAGATTTAGAGACAATGATCGAGCAAGGTCGATTTCGGCAGGACTTATACTATCGCTTGAATATTATTACCTTGTTAATTCCGCCTCTCAGAGAGCGAAAAGAAGATATTCCGATGCTTTGTACTGCTCTGCTGCAAAAGATTAACAGCCAGGTCCAGTATGGGGTTGAAGGAATTTCTCCGGAGGTTATGTATCTGTTAGCGGAATACAATTGGCCGGGTAATGTGCGCGAGTTGGAGAATATATTGGAAAGAGCAGTCAATTTAATGGATGATGATACCTTTATTCAGCCCGAACACTTACCACCATTGCTAAAAAAACATTATAAGCCAAAAGAAACAGAAGAAACTGACAAAGACCTTGCAGGAATCCTTGGAGACACGGAGAAACAAGCAATCTATAGAGCGCTCGAAGCTGCCGGGGGCAATAAAAGTAAAGCAGCTAAATTGCTAGGTATTCATCGTTCTGGATTCTATCAAAAGTTGCAAAAATATAATATTACCTAGCATATTATCAAATCAGGAGGCACTATGTGGACTGTAGTATATATTGCATCAAATCGAGCTCAGGCGGAAATGCTCAAAAATTTACTTGATAGAGAGGGAATTTTGGCAAACACCCGCCCTGCAGGTATTTCCATGCTTGGTGACGGGATTCACGAAATATTGGTTTTAGAATCAGAAGCAGATGAAGCGCATGCTATTCTCTGCCAGCATGCAGTAAAATAGAGGTAAGCACCAGTAAAAGGAGTGTTTGTGTGATCAAGAAGACAAAGATTATCTGTACTGTCGGCCCTAGCACCGATCAACCGGGTGTTTTAGAGCAAATGCTTAATTCTGGAATGAATGTGGCTCGCTTTAACTTTTCGCATGGGAATCATAGCGATCATGCAAAACGGATTGCACTTGTAAGAGCGGCAGCGGCGAAGACCAAGAAGCCCGTAGCTTTAATGCTGGATACTAAGGGGCCGGAGATGCGCTTAGGCACCTTTGCTGAAGGAAAAGTTCAATTGACAGCCGGTGAGCGTTTTGTTTTGACAGCCCGCGATATCGCCGGGACCAAGGAAATTGTTTCAGTTAACCATAAGCTCTTACCGGAAGAAGTGACTGCCGGTGATATCATTCTATTATCTGATGGTTTAATTAGCCTTAAAGTAGAAGGTGTAGAAGGACAAGATATCATCACCACCGTTTTGAACAGTGGACCGATTAGTGACCGGAAGAGAGTTGCCGTACCGGGGGTCCCTGTTAAGCTGCCTCCATTATCAGAGCAGGATGTGGCAGATATTTTATTCGGCGTTGAGCAGGATATGGATTTTGTAGCTGCTTCTTTCATTCAGCGTGCTGCTGACGTATTAGCTATTCGCAAGGTTCTCGAAGATGCCGGTTCCGATATGGATATCATTCCGAAAATTGAAAATGCCGAAGGCGTAAAAAATATTGATGAAATACTGCTGGTTGCCGATGGCATTATGGTAGCACGTGGCGACTTGGGAGTGGAAATTCCGACGGAAGAAGTACCGCTTGTGCAGAAGATGCTGATTGAAAAGTGTAATAAGGATGGTAAACCGGTTATTACTGCTACGCAAATGCTGGAATCCATGATTACCAATCCTCGCCCTACAAGGGCAGAGGCCAGTGATATTGCCAATGCAATTATGGATGGTACAGATGTTATCATGCTTAGTGGTGAAACTGCATCGGGCTGTTATCCGGTAGAGGCTGTACAGACGATGGCCAGAATTGCGATCAGAACAGAAGCCGCATTATCGTATAGTGCGCTTTTGATGTCAAAAGGCGTCTTACTGCAGCTGAGTACAACTGATGCAATCAGCCATGCTACTGTACAAATTGCCCATGAACTGGGAGCTGCTGCTATTGTTACAGCAACGGAGTCGGGGTATACGGCCCGTATGGTGTCCAAGTATCGTCCACAGGCAGCGATTGTAGCTGTTTCCCCTAATGCTAAGACACTGCGTCGGATGCTGTTAAACTGGGGGGTTTGCCCGGTAGCTGGTGCAGGCTCAAAAAATTCAGATGAATTAGTAAGTAATTCCGTTGTTGGGGCATTAGCATCCGGTATTGTTAAAGATGGCGATCTGGTTGTTGTAACAGCCGGTGTACCGGTTGGTACCGCGGGAACTACGAATATGATTCGGGTTCACGTAGTTGGAAATATCCTGTTGCGTGGTGCGGGCGTCGGTCAGCGGGTGGCAACGGGTAATGTTTGTGTTGCTACCACTATTCAGGATGTAAAATCCAAGTTTGTTGCCGGTGATATTTTGGTAGTACCCGGAGTTGATGAAGAGATAGCACCTTATGCCGCTAAAGCAGCGGGAATCGTAGCGGAGGAAGGTGGGTTTACCTCTCATGCCGCGATTATTGGTATTAGCTTCGGCATTCCTGTTATTGTTGGGGCTGAGGGTGCGACAGCTTGTCTTACTGATGGAGCGGCGGTTACCATCGACGCATCGCGGGGTGTGGTTTATCAAGGACATATTAATGCCAGGTAAGTAGTTCGTCAATTCGGCTAGGACTGGAGGCTGCGGCGGTGCCAATTGCTATTATAGTGATCTGTTTCATGACGCTTGTCGCCGGAGTATACTGGTACAGGACAAATAGCCTAAGTTGGCGTTTGCGAAAGCTAAGGCAGGCGACTGATAAATTAGCTAAAAAGAGGCTGCCTAATAAAAAGGCTGTAGCTGTCATGTTTCGTCAAATCTATGCATTGATTCATCAGGGAATGCGCACTCAGCAGCCTGCTGTTATTTATCAGGCTGCTGATGCATTAAAATTAGCTGTAGGTGTGGGACTAGGCAGAAGTGATGAGCCGCTGCGCCTTATGACGCTCATTGTTCTAGCCATTAAAACGAAGCAGCCTGATGTTGCCGGTCAGTTACTCGATGTTTTCCGGACTCTTGTCAAACGCTGTGAACCGCAGGCGCTTCCAGCGGTTATTAATCCGCTGTTGATGGTTGCGACTTCGGCAATGAAAGAAAAGCAAAATTTCCTAGCAGCAAAAGTGGCGGACCTTGTATTTTCTGTTTTGGATCGCCCTGACTGCTTAAGTAATCAGGCTGTTATGAATGCTGCCTTTCGTGCGGTTCGTTTTTTAGGGATTTTGGCGATTCGCCGTCATGATGAGGCACTGTTTCGTGAAATAGCAAATCGCTTAACTGCGTGGTCGTCTGTTGGCAAAGAACTGAATCTTGGAACGGAAGCAGCACAATGTCTTGTTTCCTGGATGCACCGCATCATGAAGGGAGACAACTGCCTTCAACTGCAGGTCTTGGATGAATTAACCCAGTCTCTTGTTGATAACCGGCTCATTCGTGGTCAGGCCTTGCGGGAATTGGCAGAGGGCTGGATCGAGCTGGCAGGCAATGCTTGTTTAAATCCCAACAGTACTCTGGGGCCGCGGATACTTACCCGCATCTTATTTATAGCTGTTCATACAGAAGATGCGATCTTTTTCCGCCGAATGGTGAGAAAGATTGTTCAGGTTGTAGCTATGGTTTTAACGAGATATACCTTTGCAGAGGCTTTTCCTGTAGTTTTTCCGCTGGCTGATACGGGACGGCGCTTGCTGCAAGCAGAGCTGAATTTTGCTCAGAGTACAGGTGAAGGCTTTCGCCCGCAGGCATTGCATATACTGGTCAGGGAACTGTTAGTTGCCTTTGAAATGCTTGCCCGCCAGCGTATGACGGTCACGGCCGGTGAACTTATTGTAGAGTTTTTGCAACTCTGGCAGGAACATCCTGCAGCATCCGGTCAGTACGGAAAGGCTGCCCGCAAATTTTGCCAGCTGCTGCTTTCTTTTTGGGCGCAGACCAGCAGGCGTAAATCCCGGCGTTTAGAGCTTGTTGGCGATGCACAGCAACAACTTAGCGGTTTTTCACAATTGGATAAGGCAAAGCTTTCGTTTATGCTGGATTGAGTTGCTCTAATTACATTGGAAATAAAAAAACGACTTGGTATTAACCAAGTCGTTTTTATTTAGCAAGAAGCTTTATTTTTTTGCTGCACTGCCTGTAAGTAACAGTCCGATTGAAGGGCGGGAACGGCTGCTGAAATGAATCAGCCAACTAATGGCAAGGCTGATAGCAGCAGTAAAAACATAAAATGCTAGTACAACCGGTACGCTCATGATGATATTTTTGCTATTGATAAAGCCGATTAAGTAATACATAACAAAGGGATGAACGAGATATACTGCATAAGAACGTTCACCTANNAACTGCGTGAGGGTCGCCTTGATAACGGGATTCAGGCGGTAAGATTCGAAAAGTACTAATAAAAATAAGGTCGTTGCCAGGGTATATAATACTCCAATGGGGCTTAACTGGTGGACGGTATTAACGGCCTCTTCGGGAGAGTAATGCTTAGTAAACAGCAAATGATAATAGTACCCTGTCATGCCCAGCAATGTAACGCCAAAAAAACAGGTAATAGCAATCCGATACTTTCTTAATTTATGAATAAATTGCTGATAATGGAGGGCACAAATTGCGCCTAGTAAAAATATGAAGAGATAGTGTATCACCCAGTAGCTTAAGCGATATTGAATTGCCATATTGATATAGCGATTAGCAAAATTTGCTTCTAGGATATAACTGGAATAATAATTGACAGCAATTTGCAAAAGTAAAAGTACTGTTAAGTAAAAACCAGGAGCCTTCGCGATGCCTTTGACGATCATACGCCATAGTGGCATAAAGCTGTAAAACCAAAGTAAAATAACTAAAAAATAGAGCTGATAGGAAGCTAGGCCAAATAAGAGATATTTAACTAAAATACCGGGGAACCAGGGGGAGATGTCACCGCTTACCCAGGTATAATGGATCATGTAAAGCAGTGACCAGACGATATAAGGAATCAGTACTGTTCGGCAGCGCCGCTTCATGAAATTGAAATAGTTAAAGGGTGCTTCTAAATTATGATGAAGAAATAATCCGAAGGCGGATACAAAGAAAAAGATAGGAACGCTAAAGCGAGTACAGATTTCCAGTAAAGCAAAAAGATGAACATTAACATCTGGATTTGCAAGAGAGTAAGCTCCTGTATGAATTCCGATTACTCCTAGCATAGAAAGACCGCGAATATATTCAATTGACAGAATGCGTTGTTTGGACATGTAGTTCCTTACCCTTTCCCTATAAAGTTCATGTTAGTTCATACTTGTTTTCTCTTTATAGGACGCTTTTTCCTGCACTTGAATGATTTGCAGGAATCTATGAGAAAAAGGTGAAATTAGGTATATACATATCAATATTAGGAGGGCGTTATCATGAAGGCGTTAGGTTTATTTGATGGTAAAATTATTGATTTAAATGAAAACATTCTGCCGATGGAAGACCGTGGACATCAATTTGGGGATGGAGTATACGAAGTTACCCGTGTATATAACGGACGGTGTTTTTCCCTGGAAGCGCACATGGAGAGGTTATATCGCTCTTTAAGGGAATTGCGTATTCCAGCGACATATTCTTTTGAAGAATTAGCTGGCTTTCATGAATTGCTTATTAAGGAAAGCGGTATTTTAGAAGGCGCTGTTTATCTGCAAATTACCCGTGGAGTGTCACCTCGGGCGCACGGTTTCCCTGAACAGGTAATTCCTCGCCTAACTATGTCTATTCGCCCTACAAGTGCATTGACTGCATTGAAAGCGGATGGTGCAAAAGTGGCGCTTATTCCCGATGAACGCTGGCTCAGGTGTGATATTAAGTCTATTAACCTACTAGGTAATATTATGGGCAAGCAGAAAGCAAAAGAGTCCGGCTGTTTTGAAGGCGTTATGATTCGTGACGGCAATATTACGGAAGGCACTAGCAGTAATTTCTTTGTAATCAAAGATGGTGTTTTGTGGACACACCCTGTTTCTAATCTCATTCTAAAAGGTGTGACACGGACGCTCGTTATTGAACAAATTGTGCCTGAACTGGGGCATATGGTATTGGAAAAGGCATTTACTCCTGCATTTCTGAAAACAGTAGAAGAAGCATTTGTCTGCGGTACCAATACAGAAATAGTACCGGTTGTTAGCATCGATGGTGCTCCTGTAGGAAATGGAACAGTAGGCCCCATATGCCGCCAAATTCAGGAGGCATACGATCGACTGATTGATAAACAGTGCAACCGCTAAAGGAAGCTGGGTTTCATTGAGGTTAGGCAAAAAAATAAAAGCAAGGGCAGAAAGTGCTGCCCTTGCTTTTATTCATTACTTTATAGTTTTATGCCAATAAAACGGTCATCCTGGAAGGGCATGTCACGTACTAATTCGGCAGGTAAAATACCAAAGTGTTTAAAAAATTTCTTTGCTCCTATATATGCTCCTTTTGCCGCATACCGTATAGGAAAGGCGTTAACATTTTTTTCATTTACCGGCATAATGCCAAGAGCTGCTTGATTGGCATCGTAGCCTAACATACAAAATTGATGAGGATTTAATAGTTCAGTCGCTTTTTTGTTAAAAACAATTCGTCCATTTGTACGAACCTCAATTTGAGGCTGATCATTTTTGGCAAGTCGTTCTTTTTTTGGTTCAAATAGTGAAAATGAGAATCCCAAGGTATTCACTCCTTAATTTATATAATGCTTACCTAGTAAAAGTATGCACAAAACGATGGAAATATAAACATATTTTACTAAAAATACCCAATTGTTCTAAAAAAATAATAAAAAATTTATTCACACTTGAATTCTCTAATAGCCTCACTATGTTTTAAGAAGCGGTTTTCAAGTAATAAGCAGGTTCTGCTATCAATATGACTGAAACTGTTACAAAGCACTGTTGGTAATTAAATTGAACCCCGGACAATGATCATTTGTCCGGGGCAAACAGGCGCATCAGAATGCTGCCATTTTCCTTAAGCCAGCGCCTTTGCTCATTATAATGAATGATATAACTCGCAACTAACTGCCAAAAGCTCTGGGAATGATTCGCTACTTTCATATGGCAAAGCTCATGAATAACCAAATAATCCATTACCGTACTGGGAGCCATAATCAGGCGCCAGCTATAGTTGATGGAACCCCTGTTGGAGCAACTGCCCCAGCGGGTCTTTTGATCCCGGATGGTTACGCGCGTAGGAGAGACGCCAATGATCTTTGCCCAATAGTTCGTACGGCTTAACAAAGCAGAACTTGCTTGTTCTACATACCATTTCAACAGCAGTGTCTGAGCAAATGCTGGATATGTATCAGATGCAGCACTGCATTGGACGATGATGTGTTCGCCGTCAATATAGACCAGATCCTTGCTGGATGTGGTTAGTTTTAAACGGTATTGCTGACCAAGGTATAAAAGAAGGGCATCTGATTTGAACTCACTGTTAACAGGATTAGTTGACAGTTTAGCAAGGCGGTGCCAGTGCTTGTGTATCCAGCTGGCTTTGTCTGTCAAAATTGTTACCGCTTCTAAATCAGTAATTCCGTAAGGTGCCTTTACTAGCAGAGTGCGTTCGGGTGTGAAGGCGATTTGAATGGTTTTGCGATTTTTAACCCGTTGTATCTTGTACGGAATTGGTGATCCGTAGATTGTTACTGTTTTCATTGTTCTATTATTCCTTTCCTGGCTTGTTACAATAATTAGCGTTAGGAAATGAAAAATCCTATTAAAATAAACATAAAAAATAAAATAATATGCTTGACACCAAAGAGGAAAGCATGATATTATACTAAATGTCGGTACAGCAAACTCAACATAATACATGCCCGGGTGGCGGAACGGCAGACGCGGCAGACTCAAAATCTGCTATCAGGAATGGTGTGGGGGTTCAAGTCCCTTCCCGGGCACCACAAGCAAAGAAGCACGAGATATCTCGTGCTTCTTTGCTTATTTTTTATAACTTTCCGGATTTTTAAAGCGCCACCTTACCTTAATTGGTAGGGTGGTATTTTCATTTTTTTGCTAACACCCAAATTGATGGATTACATATACTGAAACATATGTTTTGCGACCGGGCTATTTACTTAGTCCCTGTGTTGCTTTAAAAAACGGGGAGGGAAATGAATGCCAGCGTTATCGATATATCTTGAACGTCGTTTAGAGGGAGCGATAGCTCCAAACGCTAATGTTTTATTCGATACTTTAGTTAGGAGCAGTGGGGCTATTGGTTATGATGCCGTTACAGGAGTCATAACAATTAACCAAACGGGGAAATTCTTAGTGAATTGGTTTGTTGGTTCCCAGTCGGCGCCAGGTACACATGGCATTGCTTTTTCCGTTATGACGTCACAAGGTGATAATTTTCGAGGAGAGTCACCTGTTAAACTGGGTGAAGTAGTGGGATTTGCGGTTATTCAGGTTGATGCTGCTCCGATAACATTACATTTAGTTAGCCAAATTCCGAGTATTGCATGGTATTCACAACTTGCAGAAATTAAGGCTGCGCTTTTATTAACAGAGGTACTTGAGGAGGAGACCGGAGTCACAGGAAACACAGGAGCTACAGGAGATGCCGGAGTAACAGGGGCCACGGGCGAAACAGGAGAAACAGGAGTCACGGGTGCAACAGGAGCAACGGGAGCCACAGGAGCAACGG
>DDHB01000037.1 GCA_002337925.1 Sporomusaceae bacterium UBA1887 | reverse complement strand
GTGAGGCCGCCCCCCTTGGTTTCTGTTCAGCGCTGCACCTGATGACCCGGAAAGCGGGCTACTGGATACAAAAGTTCACTAACCTTGTCATAGCAGGCTTGCCCATCTGCCCCCAGAAAGACTTGTGGAATCCCCCTGGCATAGCCTCTCACCTGCTCAGGCGAAAAAATTTCCTGAGCTGCCCGAACTGTCCGGGCAAACGACGAATCGCTATGTTGCTTTATATAGTCGGCTAATTGCTGACCAGCCAGCCATCCATCAGGAGCATCTTCCTGCTGCCCCACAATTACCGAGCAGCAGGGACGTTTTGTTATACCTCTCTTCTGCCGCGCTGCCAATACGCTGCGGTAAATAGCATCGTCGGAAGGCAGCGTATAGCCCATGAGCACGATGTGCTGTGCATTCTCCAGAGCAATCCGCATATCGTGATGGATTTCTTCTACAAACGCCGCATTACGGCCTTTAAACCCGGTTTGCATAACTAGCGGCGTATGTTTTAATTCTGTTAGTGCTCCACAATAAGCACACTGAAGAGCATCAAAGCATCCCTGTTCATACGCAGTATGCTCTTCCTGCGAACGGGGCCGCCGCCAGTTTTCTGACAAAGCTTTAATAAGTGGCGGTGCGTAAAGGCTGACTGAGTCAAACCGCCACTCATCGCCCAAATACAATGTCAGTTTGCCGCAGTTCGGGCACTCACGCCAGCCCGAGCAGCCATGAGGCATATAGTACTTTCCCACCCTCACGCGGCAGGGAACACCACTTTGCGCATCGTTTAACCGCTGTACAACTGATTCGTTAAGCGGATACCATACGCGGGGGGTTTGCCCGTCAACCTGGCGAAGTCCCATAAAGTGGCTGAAATCCTGAAAGAGCTTCAGAGGAGTTGCGCCATTTTGCGGACAATCATTCACCTGATTGTGAGCGTTAAAAAGCAGCCATAGTAAAACCGGATCCCAGTTCATTGAAATTACAGCATAGCTAAATAAATAAAACTCCCGTTCATTATAGGCTTTTTGCTGCGCCAGCCGCTGCCCTTCCTCCAGCATTAACCGGGCAAGAAGTCCTGCAAAATCGATATAGTGTTTAAAAATAGCCGTATTGCCCTCTAAATTATGATGATAATCATGATAATGGAGCAGGCCAATCACCATGACCAAGGCACTGCGAGCCGGAAGCAGATACTCGGGCGGAACGAATTGGCGGCTGCTTCCACCAGGATCATCCACATAAAAACCATGATGACTGGCTATATGCATATCAAGCAGAGTAAACAAATCCTGAAGTCTGAAATCCTTAGCCGAGTGGCCCGGACAAACATGTACCAACCGGCATAAGGTTGCCCAGTCATAGGTACGGCGCAGCTGCTCACGTCTAAGGCGGCGCTGTTTTTCCGTCATATTCGGGAAAAGTCTCTGCAAGGACTCCGTACATTCTTCCTGCTCACTCAGCACAATAAACAAGTCACCTACCGGTCCGGCGATCTCTTTAAAAGGAAACTGGCGGGCCACACGTGCATCAAGCGATTCGGAGTCATTGGCAAGCTGATAGACAGCTTGTCCTAATTCGGCAGTAGTGCGCAGGAAAAGCGCACGCGTTGCACCAGCCCCCCAAAAGATTACCGTTTCCGGCCATAAGGGACAATAATTAAACTGCCGGGTGTCGCTCACAATAATTCCTCCTATTTTAGATGTTAAGTATGTCCATAAATACCCAATCCTGCAGGAAAATGCAGGATAGTAACGAAGTAACGAAATATTATATAAAATCGGCGCAGACTCATATTTTTTCCACATTATCCGCTGCCGTGATGTGTCCGGAGGTGTTTGTTTGTGAAATTCTCTTTTCAGCGCCCCGCTTTGACCATCTGCCTCACCTATTTAATAATAGGCTGTCTTTGGATATTATTTTCTGGTTTAATACTGGACTCTTTGATTGGCGATAAGCAAATGCTTAACCGGTTAGAGGTAGCCAAAGGCTGGATCTTCATTACAGTCACAGCAGTTATGCTGTATTTTCTGATTACCCGCTATACAGCCAAACTTATCCACAAGGAGCAGCACTTATTATCCAGTAATGAAGAGTTAACAGCAGCTTATGAAGAAGTTACCGCTATGGAAGAAGAACTTAGGCAGCAATGCGATGAGCTTTTGGCAAATGACGAACAGCTCCGCCACCATAACGAATACCTCAATTTGCTCCACAAAACATCGCTTGCGCTGATGAGCCGCCTCTCCTCGGAAGATTTATTGTCTTCCATCGTCAGTACGGCTATCGCCTTTGGCAAATCCCAATATGGTTTTATCAGTTTGTTAACTGCAGATGAAAGCTATATGGAATTAAAGATTCGCATTGGTCTTGATATGAGTGAACTGGGCTATCGCCAGAAAAACNNAAAAGTGTGGGAAACGCAGCAGCCACTGGTTATTCGCAACTATCATCAGTGGAGTTACCGGCTGCCTTTTACGAACTTCGATGTTGCCCGTACCTCAATTGGCATTCCCCTAAAATCTGATGGTAAAATCATTGGCGTATTCGGTATGAATTATACGGAAGACCGGGAAATCAGCACTAGTGAGCTTACTTTTCTCCAAAGCTTTGCCGAACTGGCATCACTTGCTCTTGATCATGCACGTCTCTATCAGTCAGTGCAGGCAGACTTATGGGAGCGCCGTAAAATTGAGCAGGCCCTGCAAGCCAGCGAATCTCACACCCGAGCATTGATTGAAGCCTATCCTGATTTTGTTCTCCGACTTGATCATACCGGTACTATTCTCTGGTTAAAGGCAGCTCGCGATTTTCAAATTGCACTGCCTGCAGAGGAATTACTGATTGGACGAAATATTGGCGATTTCTTACCGGAAACGCTTACTGACCGTATTTTGTATTATGTGGAAGAAACGTGGCAAAGTAAAAAAAATCAAAGCTTTGAATTTGAGATCATGATTGATAATCAACTAAGGTATAGAGAGATGCGCTTTGTCTCCTGTCTCCCTGGTGACATATTAGCAATTGTCCGCGATATTACTGATCGCAAGCAAATGGAGCAGCAGCTTCGCTATATCGGATTACATGACCCGGTAACTGGTTTGTACAACCGTCTTTATTTTGAAGAAGAAATGCTTCGCCTGGAAGATTGCCGTCAATGCCCAGTTGGCTTGATTGTATGTGATTTAGATGGTCTCAAGCTTGTAAATGACACGCTTGGCCACTCTCAGGGCGATGCCTTGCTAAAGGCAACGGCCCATGTTATCCGCAGCTGTTTCCGGGCAAGTGATGTTGTGGCCCGGATTGGCGGTGACGAATTTGCCATTTTAATGCCTTTAAGCGATTTGGCTACTACTGAGCAAGCTTGCCAGCGCATTCGTAATGCCAGCACCGAATACAGTCTCTCAAATCCGCTAATCCCTATCAGTATCTCCGTTGGTATGGCAATTAAATCAGATCCCGCTGTGCCTATGAATGCTGTATTTAAAGAAGCCGATAATAACATGTATCGCGAAAAGCTGCATCACAGCCAAAGTAATCGCAGCGCAATTGTTCAAACACTCGCAACAGCAATGGAAGCCCGTGATTTTATCACTGATGGCCATGCTGACCGCCTGCAGGATATTGTTGCCGACATGGGAGACTCATTAGGCTTAACAGCCAGTACGATCTCGGATTTGCGCCTGCTTGCCCGCTTCCATGATATTGGCAAGGTTGGGGTGCCTGACCATATTCTGTTTAAATCTGGCAAACTGACAACCGAAGAATACACCATTATGCAGCGCCATTCCGAGATAGGCTATCGCATTGCTCAGTCCTCACCGGATCTTACTCCCATTGCTGACTGGATTTTAAAACACCACGAACGTTGGGACGGCCAAGGGTATCCCTTAGGTCTGGCTGCTGATGATATTCCCCTTGCCTGCCGTATACTCGGTATTGCCGATGCCTATGATGCTATGACGAATGACCGTCCTTACCGGCAAGCCATGACCTGCCAGGAAGCAATAGCAGAAATACGACATTGTTCCGGTTCTCAATTTGATCCGCAATTAGTTGAAATTTTTATAACAATCATAGAAAATAATTAGTTTTGTTGTAAGCAAAAAGGTCTGCCTCAGTGGTTCTAACACCATTGAGGCAGACCTTTTAATTTCTAAACGCAGCATGCATTCAGAAAAAAATGCAATTCTAGTTGGTCAGACTGCGAACAGGTGCGGGTATACGGCCGCCGCGAGCAATAAAATCAGTTGAACCGAAGCGATTAACTGCCAAGACGGGACTATGGCCTAAAAGTCCGCCAAACTCAACCCGGTCACCTACCGTTTTACCCGGTACGGGAATAATGCGCACTGCTGTTGTTTTATTATTGATCATACCGATCGCAGCTTCATCGGCAATAATTGCTGAAATGGTTGTCTCAGGCGTATCACCAGGAACAACTATCATATCCAACCCTACTGAACAAACGCAAGTCATCGCTTCCAGCTTTTCTAAAGTCAGACTGCCTCGCTCTACAGCCGCAATCATGCCGGCATCTTCGCTAACCGGAATAAAAGCACCACTTAACCCTCCCACATGAGAAGAAGCCATGAGTCCACCCTTCTTAACAGCATCATTTAGAAGCGCAAGTGCAGCAGTTGTACCCGGTGCACCACAGCTTTCCAGACCCATTTCTTCTAAAATATAAGCCACGCTGTCTCCAACTGCTGGTGTAGGTGCTAATGACAAGTCAACAATACCAAAAGGAACTCCCAGCCGGCTGGCAGCCTCCTGAGCAACCAATTGCCCTACACGGGTAATTTTAAAAGCTGTCTTTTTTATTGTTTCCGCTACAACGTCGAATTGGGCGCCCCGTACCTCTTCCAGTGCACGCTTGACGACACCGGGGCCGCTGACTCCGACATTAATATTCATTTCCGGCTCGGTAACTCCATGGAAGGCACCGGCCATAAACGGATTATCCTCTACTGCGTTGGCAAAGACCACCAGCTTGGCACAGCCTAGTGCATCACGGTCTTTCGTCAGTTCAGCAGTCCGTTTAATAAGAATCCCCATTTCTTTAACAGCATCCATATTAATACCGGCTTTAGTCGAACCTACACTTACTGAGCTGCATACTCGCTCTGTTAAAGCTAACGCTTCCGGAATAGACTGCAGCAAAATGCGATCCCCTTTTGTATAGCCTTTATCAACGAGGGCACTGAAACCACCGATAAAATTGACGCCTACCGCTTTTGCCGCCCGGTCCAGTGCCTCTGCTACCGGAACGTAGCTATCGGTAAGACAGCTTTCAGCCGCTATAGCAATAGGAGTGACAGAAATACGCTTATTAATAATCGGAATACCGTATTCCGCTTCAATATCTTCCCCTACACGCACCAAATTCTGGGCTGCCCGGGTAATCTTATCATATACATTACGGCAAAATATCGTAACATCAGGATGGGCACAATCGCGCAAGCTAATCCCCAGCGTAATTGTCCGCACATCGAGTTTATTTTCTTCGATCATCCGGTTTGTTTCCAGAATATCTTGTATTGTTAGCATGTCCTGCCTCCTATCGTTTTAAATCCTGTGCATAATACGGAAAATATCTTCATGCTGGGCTTTAATCTGTAAACCTAATTCTTCACCCTTTTGCTGCAGGATTTGCTGCAAATCTTTTAATTGAACCTTAGCGCTGGTCATATCAGCAATTAAGACCATGTTAAAAAAACCATCAACAATGTTTTGGTTAATATTAACGATATTAATTTGATTCTCGGCTAATACGGCGCTGACAGTAGCAATAATCCCTACTCGATCCTGACCGACAACAGTAATAACAACTTTCATAATCTCACGCCTTTCCACTTTATTGCATAGTTGTTTCGTTCTAAAGTACATATGTATACGTGTATAATATTATATTATACATTTTTTATTACAAAAGCCAAGTATTATTGATGCTAATAAACTATTTTCTTTATTTACTCCAGCTAATTAAATAAAAAAAAGAGGACAAGTCCTCTTTTTACCTGTCCCCATGATTCAGTGGTTCATTCCTTGGCAGATGCACGACCTCAATCCAGGGAGATAGCTTAAACCAGTCCACATGAGGTTCATAATCCCGCCCATATACTATTTTGGATATACCGGAAGTAATGATGAGCTTCTGGCATTCCGGGCAGGGGCGATCGGTACAGTATAAGGTTGCTCCCCGGCGCTCGTCGGGAGTACATTCTAGCAGCGCATTCGGTTCGGCGTGAATACATCGAATACAATGGCCATCCTGCATCTCGCAGCCGTCATCGATACAATGGGGCAACCCTGCCGGACTTCCATTGTATCCGGTCCCTTTTATCCGCTTATCTTTGACAATAACTGCACCTACATGACGTCTGAGACAGGTGCTGCGCTCGGCAACCTGAAAAGCAATATCCAGAAAATAAGTATCCCAGTTTTTGCGCATGAACATCCTCCCGTTAACAATGTCGTTAACAATACTATTCTTCTCATTTGAGAAAAAAACCTCTCGAAGTAAATATTGATAGCAAATAGCTGCTAAGCCAGTTAGCATTCCTACGTAAATTTCCCATATACATTTGTTTCTATTTTTTGGGCACATTATCTCTGCACTTTCCTCTTGCTGAATTACCATATAATGCTTACTATTATAGTTGTAGATTGTTACATTTTTATTACGAAGTCAACAATCCATCTATTCTTCTAGAAATACATAGGGGGCTTTGGTCTTGCATGATTTAAAAACTGCGGAAACATTATTTCATTTAATCCCTCTACTGGAAAAACGTTTTTTTCGAACTGTAGCACAGCAGTCCAAAACAGGTCTCAGTCCGATGCAAATGCACGCCCTGCTTTTATTAAAAGAACATGGTGCCTGTACAATGTCGGCTCTTGCCGGCGAAATGCTTATGCCAAAACAACAGGTCACACCTATTATTGATAAATTGGTAAAAGAGAACTTTGTGCAGCGCGAGTATGACCCTGTTGACAGGAGAATAATCCGAATAAGGCTAACTCCATCAGGCCTGGATTTACTCGAAAAAGACAAATTGACCAAACTTGATGTTTTAAATTCAAAACTGGCCTATTTGGATGAAAATGATTTACAAAGCCTGGATGAAGCTGCCACAGCTTTTTTAAAGCTCATCCAGAAGATCCCTTAATATTCAAATGGCTAAAAAAACAGTTCTGTCACAAGTGTGACAGAACTGTTTTTTTATTTATTACTAATTGGCTGTTCTTGCAATACTTTGTTTCTGCAAGTAATAGCCGACTCCCCGTACTGTTTTCAGATTAGATATATTTAACTTTTTCCGCAGGTAATGAATATATATGTTAATTGTATTTTCCTCTGTATCAGAATTATATCCCCATACCTTTTCCAGTATCCGCTCTTTCGTAACAACCAAACCGTGGTTGCGTATTAACAGCTCTAGTAGTTGCGATTCTTTCAGGGTTAATTGGATTGTTTCCTCACTTTTTGTAACTTGGCCACGCTGGGGATCAAATACAAGGTCATCGGCAGTTAAAATGTTTTCCACCATAACCTTACCGCGACGGCGGGCTAATGCATGCAAGCGAGCCAGCAGTTCTACTGTAAAAAAGGGTTTAACCAAGTAATCATCGGCTCCCGCATTTAACCCTTCTGCACGATCCTCAGGAGTATCCTTAGCCGTTAATATCATCACCGGAGTATCATGGCCCAAGCTGCGAAATTCCCGCAGAATAGACAACCCATCCTGACCAGGCAGCATGCGATCCAAAATAATAATGTCATAACTTCCCGTACAGGCCATCTCAATACCTGCTTCGCCATCACTTGCAACGTCTACGACAAAACCGTTTCTTTTCAATAAATACGATAATGCCTCTGTCAAATTTTTCTCATCATCTACTAGTAGCAATTTCATACCTGACACCTTCAATTACTACACAGCCTTGTGAAAGTTTACCCGTCCTTGGATCATCTACTTCTATTTTCGCAAATAATTATTAATATTTTATTTAGTTTTATGCAAATTTTAGTTTTTTTTGTCACAACATTTCATTCTACCTCCATAACGTTCTTTTCAGTCGTGCTACTTTTACGCACAATAATTGATTGTACATATATTGTTACAAATTTACATTGTATTTGAATTTGATTCTGAAAAACTTTTTAATTTTTTTCACATCATGACAATTACTAAACAAATCCTTAATATTTGCATTCGAAATTAAGGATAGAACAGTGATAAAGGAGGGACAGGCTGTACACTTAACCGTTATCCTGGGTCCAAAGAATTAATTTATTAGCGCCTGTCTAACAAGGAAGGTACAGGCGCGGGAAAATCAAGGAGGAATTTATAATGGCAATGGTAATTAATCACAATCTTTCCGCTTTAAACACGTACAATCAACTCAACTCAAACAGCTCGCTTATGAACAAATCGCTGCAAAAGATTTCATCGGGCTATCAGATCAATACTGCAGCCGATGACGCCGCAGGACTGGCTATCTCAGAAAAAATGCGCGGACAAATCCGTGGCCTTGATCAGGCAAATGCCAATGCTCAGGATTCCATATCCATGGTGCAGACAGCCGAAGGTGCTTTGTCGGAAACCACTGATATCCTGCAGCGTATGCGCGAGCTAGCTGTTCAATCAGCCAGCGATACTAATACCGATGCCGACCGTGCCAACATTCAGGATGAAGTAGACGCTTTAGTAAAAGAAATTAACCGGATTGCCGATACTACTGAATTTAACACGAAAAAGCTCTTAGACGGCTCCATGAGCGGCAAAACAACTCAGCAGGCAAGTATTGATTCCAATACCGCCGTCAAAACTACCGCTGGAGCTGCACTCACTGATACTACTGCATTGCTAACGGATTTGACCGATGCAGACGGCAACTCTCTTGGCATAAAAGCGGGAGATACCGTCACAATCAGCTATATGAAAGATGGCGCTCTCATCACAGGCAGCCTGGATGTTACTGCTACTACTACACTGGCTGATTTAGAAGATATTGACACATTTGATAAGGATGGAAATGCTACTACTGGAGCCACCAAGACTGCCGCAGACGATCTGGGTCTCACGGTTGCCACTTCCGGTGCTTTGACTGCTACTGCAGCTGCAACCGGGACAGCTAATTCTGTTTACGGTTTAACAATTACCGTTACTGACTCAGATGGCGATTCTGTCACTGCAGCAACCAACGCTTTATCAGACTTCACTCAAACTCAAGCTGCTAAAAATACGGGCAGCGATAAATCTTCCACTATTTTGATTGGCGCTAATACCGGACAAAGCATCACCATTGCTATTGACAACATGGATGCCGAATCACTGGGAGTCAACAATCTTCAGGTTGATACTCAGGATGCTGCAAATGTCGCTCTAGGCGTTATTGACACGGCTACCGCTACTGTAACAACTATGCGCTCCAAGCTCGGTGCTATTGAGAACCGTCTGGATCACACCATCAATAACCTGACCACTTCCAGCGAAAACCTGACAGCTGCCGAGTCCCGCATCCGCGATGTTGACATGGCTTCCGAAATGGCCACTTATACAAAGCTAAGCGTTATGACTCAGGCTGCAACAGCAATGCTGGCTCAGGCTAACCAACAACCGCAGCAAGTATTGAGCTTGCTTAAATAAATAGGACTAAAAACGGAGACAGCACACTAGTGCTTCTCCGTTTTCTATTTTAACTGACAGAAAACAGATGATTGCCTCTTCNNGAAGAGGCAATCATCTGTTTTCATCATCCTTTTTCATTAAAACGGCTTCCCTGAAATGCCGTGCTCCAGTGATCCACATAGCCTTTGCGCAGCTGCTTCATTTGCTTGTTGGCAGCCAATTCAGCTGCAATGCGGGAGCGCTCGGTCATTGCTTCCCGCAAAACCTGATAGCCATGATTCAGGATCTTTTTTTGCTTTTCATCAATAACTTGAATTGCCGGCAATAGACGAGAGCGCTTTACCCCGGCAAGCTTTCCCGCCAATTCATGATCTATTCGTTTGAGTTCATTGATCAGATCTTCCCATTCACCTGCTACCCGGCTGAGCCCCTTTATTTCTTTTCGTTGGATAAAGCGGCTCTGGGTATTAATATTAGCGGCAATTTTGCCGAGCAACGTCATTTTTTTCAGCAGGCAGTCATCAATTGTCTCGTTATTCTCCACTTTAGTCACTCCCTGAGGCGATGTTATTCAGTCCTTAGCTGGTACTGTCAGAAAGATAGGAAGATAAGGCTGACAATTGCGTATTCATTTTATTAATATACGTCTCTAGCGCACTGTATTTTGTGTATAGACTGTCCTGCTTAGCATCCAGCCGATCCTGTTCTTTATCAATCTCTTCCTGGTATTTATCAATCAATGTACTTAGCGTATTACTGGTTTCAGAGGCATCATTCTCCGTTCCCGCTTTTTCCAGCAGCAAGCCCTTATTTCCGTTATTATCACGAATGGTAGATATGTTAGTTTGCAATATATCATAGAAACGATAAGCAATCCCTTCTTCTTTATATCGCGTACTCAGCTGGCTGTTATTTAGTGACCGTACAGACGTAGTACCGGCATAACTGGTAGATTGCTGCGTAAAAAGATTGCTTACCCCTTCCGGGTCACTCTCAATAGCTGCCTTAAGCTTTGTTTCGTCAATATACAGTTTGCCTTGCTCATCATAAGTGCCTGTCGAAATTCCAATAGTGAAAATAGTCATTGACTGTCCGGGAACAGTGTCGATTAAAGAACTCCGTAAGCTGCTTAACATACTCTTCAATGACGAATCATTTGCCAATAGTCCAACTTTTGCCTTGGTTTCCCATCTTTCAATTTCTTCATCCGTCATGTCTTCTTTTTGATCGTCAGTCAGCGGCGGATAATCCGAATCATAGGTCTCATCCAAGGCAGAATGAATCGAACTAATAAGCGCATTATAATCTTCCACAAAGCTGCTGATAGTAGCATAAATAGCCTCTGTGTCCTGAGCTAAGCTTACAGTAGCAGTCTCATCCGTAGTTTGACTAAATGAATAGGTTACACCGTCTACTGTAACTTTATTGGAGCTGCGGGTCAATGCCTGCCCGTCAATGGTAACCTGAGCATCGACACCTGCAGTTGCAGTATTCAAAAAACTGCTGAGAAAACTGCTGCCGTCGCCTTCTGTAACAACCAGCGTATTCCCTGCCCCCGTCTCGCTGGCAGTGAGCGTCAGCTTGCCGCTGAGCTCATCGTATTTCATCGTTGCTCCGGCTTTACTGCTGCTGTTAATTTCACTCATCATAGCGCTGAGTGTGTCGCTTTTATCAAAAGTAAAGGCTGTTCCGTTAATGGTAAGTTCAATCTGCCCATCACTATTGAAAGCATCATCACCAAAAATCGTTCCCAGCGTGCTTGTTGTCGTCACCCGGTTGGAAAGAGTTGCCCCACTGCCGAAGCCCAGGCTGGTTAATCCGCTGGTCCCTGAACTGGGAGCACTGATGGTTATTTTTTGCACACCGCTGTTAGCTGCAGCTGTAATACTTAGGTAACCACCAGTGGTTGTACCGACTGTCAGCTTTCCTGTGCCAACAGATTCATCGATAGCAGTCTGCAAAGAATCGGCGTCTGTAACATTACTGAGCGATACCGTTCTGCTAGTCCCATCAACTGCCAGTGTAATACTCTTGTCGCTAAGGCTGCTGTAATCAACAGCTGTCGAGCCCTGTACGTCCTTAGATAGGCTGCTGCTGCTCGTCAGAGTAGCAGCTGTAGCAAGCCGGCTTACTTGTACCGTATGATTCCCCGCCGAAGCAGAACTGCTGGAAGAGGCCGATATTGCACTGCTGCTGCTGGTTACGGAGTATTTTATAAATGTATTTGCGCTCAGTAAGCTGCTCGATGAAGTGGTATTGAAATATTTGCTGGTAAACTCCTGGGCAGCCGTAATAATCGTCCGGTATGACTCTTGGCGCCATTCAGCAAGCTGCTGCTTCTGCTGCAGTTTATTCAGTTTTGTTTTTTCGGCACTCATTAGTTGTGTAACAATAGAATCTACATCTAATCCCGAGGCCAGTCCGGTAATTCTTGTTGTTCCGTTAACAGTCGTTGATGTTACGCTGCTGCTAGTAGACATATCGCATCCCTCCTTTTAATTCTTCTCTCAGGCAATATAATCAATCAGTGATTTAGTGATAACTTTTGCACCTACCGATAAAGAGGCTTGATAAACGTATTCGGCTGTAGAAACATCAATACTGGCCTCAGCTGTATCGATGTCCTCATTGTTACTCATAAGTGTAGTGTAAGTAGAATAGTCGGTGCTCAGGCGGTCAGCTACCCTGGTTACATAGTTCATTTTAGCTCCCAGCGCTGCCTGAGCAGTTAATATCTGGTTATGGTTTTCATCCAAATTATCAAGCAGATCATTGATATTGCTGAGAGAAGTCGCAGTTACCGTTCCGGTAGAGGGATCAATCGTCTTATAGCTTGATTCTCCATCTAATGCAGTCAAAAGTTTGGCAAAGGTATCAAAAAGATTATTGCCTGTAGTAGCACCAACAACATCCTGCCCTTCTACATTTACCGTAACCTTGGCATTGAACCCAATATTATATTGAATAGATTGCTCTGCATTATCTTCATAGAAATTGTCTGTATTGGCCGAGTAAAAGCTGGCAATGTCGGCATCATCCGTATCAGATGCTACAACAGTGCCGGTATATTGCCCCTTGTAAGTCACTATATCGCCAATATCGGTAGACTCCAGCTTATAGGGCGCTTCATCGGTATCAAAACCGCCAAAAACATAGCGCCCGGCATACGTTGAATTCATGATCTGAACAGCCTGCTTCTGCAGTTCTTCCATTTCTGTCTTGATATTGGCTAGATCAGAATCTGACAGAGTTCCGTTCGATGCTTTTACTGTCAATTCCCGGGCTTGCTGAATAACCTCGTCCAGATCGCTTAACGCAGCATTCGTTATACCCTGCCAGGATGTAACATCATCCACATTCTTTTGATATTGTTCAACCGTCGCTACATAATTACGGTATTTAATTGCTCTTGTTGCTATGACCGGATCATCGGATGCCAATTGAATCTTTTGCTGGGAAGACATCCGCTCATTAGCCTCATTCAATCTTTTGGCAGCATTATTAATATTTTTGATGGTATTTGCTGCCATCATATTATTGGTAATTCGCATCAGAAAGCCTCCTTGCTAATCAGATGATACCATATTAATGGTGGTTTTATAGATATCGTCCCATACGGAGATGACCTGCGCCGACGCTTCATAGGCCGATTGATATTTCGTCAAATTGACTGTCTCTTCATCGCTAGAAACGCCCGATACGGAGGAGCGGCTATTGTAAATATAATCGGTAATCGAAGTCTGCAGCTTATATTGGCGCTGCGCATAAGAACTGGCCGTTCCAAGAGTAGAGACAATTGAATTATAAAAATCCTCCGGTGAACCACTGCTGAACATCTTTGTATCCTGACAAATACTGATCAAATCACTGATCACTTCATTATTTCCGGATTGCCCACTGGCAGAAGCTGCTGCTATTTTATTAACATCAGCCGCTACATCCTTTGACAGGGAAATATTCGATGCTGTTATATGCTGATATACTGCCTCAGTAGAAGAGCCGCTTGCCATTAGTTCTTCCGTGGAAAGGCCGTCATAGGAAAAAAACCGGATACCGGTGGAATCGTCCAGTCCCACGCCGCCTGCATGTCCGCTATATTCGCTGGCAGTACCGTCTTTGTAGATGCCTTCATTAAAGGCTTTTGCAAAAGTCCGGGCATACTCATCCAACTGGCTGGCATAGTAAGGGATTCCCTTATAGTCCGACCCAGTACCCGTTCCATCCCGTAAATCCAGGTAAGCTTTGACTTGGCCGGTATCACCAGGATCAAACTCTTTACCTGTGTCCTCCCAGCGAATGCCATATAATCCATTTTGCGTACTGCCGTCTGCAATTGTATAGCATTCGAGCTGCTTAGCTTTATTGCCATTAACTAAAGTTTCTCCGTTAACGGTAATAGTAAGAGTCGTAAGGGTTGTACCGTCGGCACTTGTACCGACATTATTCTGTGTTACTTCCATATCCACCAGCGAGGACAGCTTATCGAGGAGCGCGTCCCGTGCATCTTCCAATTCATTGGTAGATGCACCGGACGAGGCGGCAACTGTAATTTGCTGATTTAAGTCCGCAATCTGCTTTGAATAGGAATTAATCTGCTCTACAGCCGTTTTGACATCACTGTTGAGATCAGTCCTCAGCTGGTTCAGCCGCTCGGCTGTATCGTTAAGATAGGCGCAAATGGAGTTGCCTGTTTCCAGGACGACGGACCGGGCTGAAGTACTGCTGGGGTCTGCGGCTAAATCCTCTAGAGCTGCATAGAACTCTTCCATTGTTGCACTAAAGCCGTCAGCATCCGTACCATTTATAACCGTTTCCACTTCCTGAAGGTAATTAGACTTAACTTCCCAGCCACCTAAAGAGCTATTTTCCTGCCAATATTTTTGATCCAGGCGGAAGCTTCGCACCCGGTCAATTGAGTCAACCGATACACCCGAGCCAACATAGCTGCTGCTATAAACGGCTGCAGGACCGACAGCGGTCTGCGAAACTACCTGACGGGAGTAACCGGTAGTGTTAACATTGCTCATATTATTAGTTGTCACCGCCAGGCCAGCCTGGCTGGCAGCCAGGCCGCGATTGGCAATGCTAATTCCCATGAAGGTTGAGGCCACGCAGATCCCTCCTCTATTATCCTAAATCTTCAATCAAACCGGCAAGGAGCCCGTCTATGGTGCTTAGAACACGGGCACTAGCGGCATAAGCATTCTGATACATAATCAGATTAGACATTTCCTCGTCGGTGGATATACCGGAAATTGCCTGCCGCTGTGTGTCTACCTGGGTTACCAGCGCAGCCTGTGTTGAGTAACAGCTGGCGGCATTATCACCAGCCGTCCCTATCCAGGAGGTCAAAGCGGCATAAAAATTAGTAATGTCCAAAGACAAGCCATCAAATTGATAAAGCTGCTTCGTACTCAAATCGCTTATCGCCTGAGCAATGCTGTTATCACCACTGGAACCACTCGCTGAAGTAACAAGTTTGTCAGGATCATCTAATTCAGGGTTAACCTGGATATTAGTAATACTAAGCGACTTAGAAGTATCAATCACGGTAAAGAAATCAAGTCCCTGGTCGCCATTAAGATCTGTTCCGGAAGTATGCAAAGCATTAATTTCAGCAGCAATGCTGGTAATCAGGTCATTCAAACCCTGGCGCAGATTACTGATTGAGCTGGCGGCAGTAGTGGTAAAATTGTAATCGGTCGACGTATCAATTACCGAGTAGCCCGTCTGATCGGCGTCCTCTAAATAGGCTTTAATGCTGCCGCTGGTAATGGAACTAGTGCAGTCAAAGCTATTATCCCATTTAATAGATAACGGGTGCTCTGTAGATCCATCCCCTTGTACTGTCAATGCATGAGCGGTGGTACCGTTTACCAGTGTCACACCACCCAGCGTTACCTGTAGAACGCCATTCGATTCAACAGTGCTGATTCCAGCAAGAGCAGACATCTGATCAAGCAAGTTATCACGCTGATCCCTGAGATAGCTCGCCTCGCCACCGCCTGCCTCAGCCACACTGATTTGCCTGTTAAGTTCCGCAACCTGTCCAGCCATGGAATTGAGACTGTCTATTCCATCCCGTACGCCCGCTACGGCATCTGCCTGCAATTGCTGGAGCTGACTGTCAATAGTGGATAATGCACTAAGGAGTGAACTGGCAGCCTCAGTAACCGCCTGCCGGTTGCTCTGAGAGCTGGGATCTTTCGACAATTCCTCCCAGGAGTTAAAAAAATCCTCAATCGTCTGCTGCAATCCGGTGTTGATTGTTGTTCCGTCATCGGTCTCAAATTCACTCAGTATTTCCTGCATATATTCAAGATTGCCGCTCTTTACAGCCCAATAATTCGCATCGGCATTTTGCGTTCGGTACGTATTATCCAGCAATTGGTCCCTCGCCCGGGTAATCGATTGTACATTGACTCCTGTTCCGGTAGAGGTTTGGCCGTTGACAATATTCTGTTCTGCCGCCGCTACCCGTGTCCGGGAGGCACCGGTTGTACTGACATTGCTCAGATTGTTGCTGGTCGCCGCCAAAGACGCCTGGTTGGTATACATACCTGAGTAGGCTATATTATAAGTACTAAAAGTTGACCCCATCATTAACCTACCATGTTAATGAGTGACTGCAGCATCTCATCAGCGGTGGAAATAACCTTGCTGTTAGCCTGATACGCCCGTTGGCTGATCATCATGTTGCTGAACTGTTCTGCCAGATCCACGTTGGACATTTCCAGCGTTCCTGCACTGAGTGACCCCGATCCGCCGCTGCCGGCAACAACTGTCGTATAATTACCGGAATTAGCGCTAACTGCATATAGGTTGCTGCCGACTTTTTCGAGACCTTCCGGATTCGTAAAAGTTGCAAGGGCAATTTTAGCTAGGGCCTGAGACTGCCCATTACTGTATGTGCCGACAATTGTTCCGTCGGAAGAAATGCTGACGCTTTGTAATTCTCCTGATTCATAACCATTGGGAGTACCGGTTACTTTACTGGTAGTACTGCTGGTATAGGAAAGGAGGTCAGAGAAGTCCATGTTCACATCAAAGGCAGCTACGCTTCCATTGGTTGGCGTCAGAGTCAGAGTTGGAGTCGTATCCTTCGTATAGGAGTTTGTCGACTCAGCAGTATAATTGAAAGTAGTTGAACCCTCGGTAAGAGTTGCAGGTGCGGACAGTGTAACCGTTCCCGCTGCAGTGGTAAAAGTTGCTGCGCCATCAGTCGAATCGGTCACCGTATAGGTAGTACCGTCTGCAGCGGTCAGCATAATATCATAGCTGTCGGCAGTGCCGCTGGCTGCAGCCGCTACAGTAACCGTATAAGTTCCTGCCGTTAAACCCGTGCTGGCTGCAATATTACTATTGGCATAGCCTGTAGTATTCGTTGCAGTAGTATCAATTGTTGAAGCTGCCGGTATTGTATTGGTACCAATAGCAGTAGAATTGTTTTCTGCAACTGTACCATCGGCATTTAATACAATATAACCGCTGGCAGGGCTGATTGACATGCCGTCAGTCGAGCTTGCTTCCCAGTACCAGCTGGTTTGATTCGTAGAAGAATCAATTGCACATTTTTTCCAGTTAACAGCTATATCGTAGTTATTGCCTTGTGCATCATAAACCGTGATGGTAGATGTCTGATCAAAGGTAAGATTGGATGTATCGCCAATATTATAGAGCGTAGCACCTGATACGACACTTTTTGACGGATCAAGATTTCCGGCAAAGGTGGCTGCGGTAGTGCCTTGAGCTGCAAGAATCTTTTTATTGCCATTATAAGAATCAGAATATAAGTTAATTGACTCTACAGCCTTGTCGCTGTTGAACACATAGTTGCCGTCTGCATCTATCGTATACTCTTCCCAGCCGCAAACCTTATAACCGCCAACCGTCAGATTTCCATCCTCATCGAGATCAAAATTACCTGCTCTGGTAAATTGATACTCCCCGCTGGAGCCGCCGGAGACAATAAAAAATCCGTCGCCGCTAATGGATACGTCAGTGGCAACTCCTGTAGATTGGGTACTGCCTACCGTCATCAGTGTATCAATGCTGCCAACGCTGACACCGAGGCCAATCTGTTTGGCATTGGTTCCTCCTTTGGTTGCCGTTGAGGAAGACGCACCGCTAATTGTCTGACTGAGTAAATCACTGAAACTGACGCGCTGTGATTTGTAGCCAGTCGTACTGACATTTGAAATATTATTACCAATTACATCCAGACTTGTTTGTTGGGCCTTAAGACCGGAAACACCGGAAAAAAATGCGGTCATCATAGAGAAAGCACCCTCCTGCTATCTTTTTATGGTTACTATTTCATCAGTCATTCAGAAATAGTCTCAGCCTCCCCTATGGGGTCCAGCTAAGCGGTAGTCGTATTGTCCGCGCTGCTTACTTGGTTGATGGAGCTAAGCAATACCGTTGTACCGCCAACATTGACATACGTATTGCTGCCAGATACTGTTACAGACTTAACAGTACCGGAGCCGGTATAGCTATTGCCTGATGAATCGGTTGTTGTATAGGTTGCTTCTTTGCCAATCATGCTGTAGGCCGTAACATTATTGACCGTTGTATAAATACTGGACAACTGTGACAGTGAGCTGATTTGTGTCATTTGAGTCACATATTCTGTGGCACTAACGGGATCGGTAGGATCCTGATACTTGAGCTCTGCCGCCAAAAGTTCCAGAAAGGACTCAAAATCCAGGCTGGTGCTGCCGGTGGTGGAACTGCTGGATGTACTGGAACTTGTTGAACTTGTAGTTGACAGTAAAGCACTTGAATTAACACTCATTTGCTATTCCTCCTAAAAAACTATTTAATTAGTCATAGTTAGTTTCGCAAATAATTATTTAGTTTTAATTAAAAAGGGAAAACAGATAAATCTATTTTTCAGCAAAATAAGCTAGTCATCACCCGGTGGTTTCCCCTGTAAAAAGAGGACTGTCCCCTTTTCGTATCATGTCATGGGGACGGTTCCACTGACACACTTTTAAAGTTCAACGTTGTGACATTTGTTAATAGGCAAAAAAAAGAGAACTCCTTTTTCAAGGAATTCTCTTTTCGCTATTTACTTACATTAAACTGCCTGTTCCTTCATACCTGCCATCAACATGCCCAGTCTCTGTTCATTGGCTTGTTCAGCGGGCAAGATATCCATTATATGTCCATCATAAAACACCGCTACCCGATCACTGAGTTTCTGAATTTCTTCAAGGTCTTCGGAAATGACCACAACACCCATGCCCTGCTCGCGGGCCTTAAGCAGCATGGAGTGAACATATTCGGTAGCACCGATATCCAATCCGCGAGTTGGATAGGCGGCAATCAGCACTTTGGGTGCCCGGGTAATTTCTCTGGCTAAGATTAATCGCTGAATATTTCCGCCTGACAACCGCCCTGTTGGTGTATTCAAGTGCGGCGTTTTTACACCATATGCTTTTACAAGCTCAGCACTGCGTGTCTGAATCGTCTTATTGTGCAAAAAGCAAAAACGGGAAAAAGGCGAACAATGATGATCTTTTAAAATCAGGTTTTCCCAAATAGAGAAAGCACCAATCGTACCAACATGCAAACGGTCTTCCGGGATATAGCCTAAGCCTTGCTCAATCATCTTACGAGGTGCCAGATTAGTAATATCACGGTTGCACAAGGATATATTGCCTTTTTCCACCTTACGCAAACCGCCAATTGCTTCAGCAAGCTCTTTCTGTCCATTCCCGGAAACTCCGGCAATTCCTACTATTTCACCAGCTGCCACTGTTAAGGAAATCCCTTTTAATGCCGGTGTACCTTTGTCACCAGCCACTTCCAGGTCTTTAATAGACAGCAGCGTATCCCCGCAGCCCGACAAAGCGTCCCGCAGTAAGACCTTCATTTCACGGCCTACCATCATCTGGGCAAGCTCTTTCGGATTCGTTGAACTGGTCTTCACGGTAGCAACCAGTTTGCCGTCCCGCAGAACGGTGACGTTATCACTGATTGCCATTACCTCGCTTAATTTGTGACTAATAATAATAACGGCACGGCCTTGATTAGCCATATTACGCAGCAAAGCAACCAATTCTTCCGCTTCCTGCGGCGTCAGGACCGCTGTTGGTTCATCCAGTATGAGCAGACGGGCACCACGGTATAATGCTTTGATAATTTCCACCCGCTGCTGTTCGCCAACACTAAGCTGCCATACATAAGCATCGGGGTTGACACTGAGGCCATAGGCAGCCGATATGTCGCGTATTTTGGCAGCCACTGTTTTTAAGTCCAGGAATGGCCCTTTGCCCGAAGGCAAGCCGAGTGCAATATTCTCACTGACTGTCAAGGTAGGGACCAGCATAAAATGCTGATGTACCATACCAATTCCCAGTTCAATTGCCTGGCGCGGTGATTCGATCTTCACCGGCTGTCCATTTATGCATATTTCGCCGCCGTCTGGTTGATAGAGCCCATAGAGTGTATTCATCAGTGTTGTTTTTCCGGCTCCATTTTCACCGAGCAATGCTAAGATTTCCCCAGATTTAATTTGAATACTTACATTATTATTACTGAGCACACCGGGAAATCGCTTGGTGATACCCCTCATTTCCAAATATTCGATTTGTTGAGTCATTGTAATCACCTCTCCCGGTATTTCAACCTATTTTATTTCGATACATCAATTTTCAGCGCACCGCTAGCTAACTCTTTTTTCGCTTTTTCTACCGCATCTTTTACATCCTGCGGTATTTTATCAGCCAATTTAGGATTATATTTAAGGTCCAGTGTTCCATCTGCAAAAGATAAGGTTAAATGTTGTCCGCCAACTGTACCTTGATTGCGTAATTCAATCATTTTATTGATGATTTTTTCCCAATTGTATACCTGTGCAGCAAGTACGGTATCTGGTGCTATAGTGCTTTGATCCATATCAGTAGACATCCAGTAAGTGCCAGCTTTGTCAGCAGCAGCTTTGATTGCTCCCGGTACTTGCTGTGAAGATCCGGTTAATACATCAGCACCGGCATCCATGTGAGTTTTGGCTATTTCACCGGCTTTCACCAAGTCGCCAAATGAACCTGTATAAGCTATACGCAGCTTAACATCGGAACTAGCAGCTGCTACCCCTTGCTGAAAACCTCTGTTGTACTTGATAGCATCGCCAGCTTCTACAGGGCCAACAATACCAACTGTTTTCGATTTCGTCATCTTACCTGCCAGCAGACCTAGCAGATAAGCACCTTCCTGTGCTTGAGGATCATAGGCAATAATATTGGGACCTACTTGAGCGCCTGTACCATAGGCAAATGTAATTGTAGGAAACTCAGGAGCAATTTCTTTTAAAATACCGTAGTATTGAGCACCATGAGCAAAAATAATATCATAGCCCTGTGTAGCATATTGGCGGATAGCAGCGCTGGCGTCAACCGGTTTACCCATGCGCTCACTGACAGCTAGCTCAATTTTGTCATTCTTTTTCAACACTTCATACATAGATTGGGACCAGGCTAAGTCATCAACCGTGCTGGGAATAACCAATGCTACTTTTAGTTTTTTCGCTTTAGGAGCCTCAGCGGCAGGTGCATTCGGCTTAGAGCCACAACCAGTTACAAATAAGGACAGTGCTACAAGAAAAACCAACATCAATTTCGTGAATTTTACCATGCGTTTCATTTTATTTCCCCCTCTACTTTTATCAACCTATATACTATCCCCGGGCGCCTCTTTCAAAGGGCCTGCCAAGTGCAGCAGGGGCCCAGATACGTCCAAAGGTCATAGCCAGCGCAATAATAGTAACTACATAAGGTAAAATAACTGCTAGCTCATAAGGAAAATTGATACCGATAACCTGTACCCACAACTGCACTGAGTCAGCCATACTGAACAGCAGTGATCCGGCAAGGATTCCCCATGGACTCCAGCGCCCGAAATATACGAGAGCAACTGCGATAAAACCGCGTCCGGCAATAATGTTATCGGCAAACATGTGCGTATTGCCAATCGTCAATGCCGCTCCTGCCAGCCCCCCCATCATGCTGCCCAGAATCAGGCATTGGTACCGTATCCCGTCGACGCTGACACCTAACGTATCGGCTGCTTGTGGAGTAGTGCCAACAGCCCGCACTTTCAAGCCCCAGCTAGTTTTATATAGAACCAGCCAACATACGGGGACAAGCAAAAATGCCAAATAAACGACGATATTATGCTCAAACAGCGTACTGCCAATCACAGGAATATCTGAGAGCAATGGAATTTTAACCGGCTTCAGCCCTTCAATAGTGGTAATGCCGCCCACATACAAACGGAAAAACAACCCCGACAGGCCCCAGCCAAACATGTACAGTCCAATACCGCTGATACCCTGTTCCGCTTTTAATGTAATACTGACAACTCCCATGATCACTCCCATGAGACCGCCAACTACAATACCTGCTGCTAATCCGAGGTACGGGTTGCCTGTGGTAAGACTGACATAGAATCCGGAAAAGGCGCCCATCAGCATTACGCCTTCCAAGCCCAGATTATAAATCCCTGAACGCTGTGTAAACATTTCTCCCAAAGCTGCCAGCAGGTAAGGAGTAGCCAGGCGAATGCCGGTTGCGAGAATACCTAGAAAAATACTTTGGCCTACTAAATTATCCACGGCATTTTCCCTCCCCTGCAGTCATTTTTGACGACCAGAATTGCAGCCTTGCCAACAATTGAGGTTTACGAAGAATCAAATCAGCAGAAACAACAAATAAAATAACCAACCCCTGAATGACGAGTACAATTGAGGAAGGCACATGCACAGCCCGCTGCATCATATCTGCACCGAGGATAAGTGCACCGAACAGTACCGAGGCAGGAACAATTCCGAGTGGATGGAGACGGCCANNTGCCACAATACCGGTAAAACCGTAGCCGGCAGAGATATCCTCTAGTGCCCTGTGGTGAACGCCCACTACCTCCACTGCCCCAGCCAAGCCGGCAAAGGCACCGCCCAGTGTCATCGCCAGGACCAGATATTTCTCCACATTGATACCGGCATACCGGGCAGCTTCAGGTCCCTGCCCTACCGCCCGCATGCGAAAGCCGATTGTCGTACGCCATAAGAAAAAATATACCAATACGGCCAGGATGACCGCCAGCAAAAAGCCGGTATGGAGCCGGGTTCCCGGAATGAGCCGGTCCAGCCAAATGGTGTTAGTAACCAGAGCTGTCTGGGGTACACCTGTACCAAAAGCAACTTCCTGAGGATCAAGCAAAAAGAGCCGGATCAAAAACAGGTACATTTGTGCGGCAATCTGATTCAGCATTACCGTGCTCAAAATTTCGTTCACAGCCAACCGCGCTTTTAACCAGCCTGCCAAACCACCCCACAAGCCGCCTGCTGCTGCTCCGCCAAGTAAAACAACCGGCAGTAACAGGACAGCAGGCAGCTCGGGACATGCCAAAGCAATTGCAGCAGCCGTCACGGCCCCCATGAGGATCTGCCCTTCGCCACCGATGTTCAAGATACCACTGCGGAAAGAAATAATAATACCAAGGCCAACTAAGAGCAGCGGAGTAGTGCGGACTAATGTTTCCGAGAAGCCGAAGTTGCTGGAAAAAGGACCACTGAGCATTACACCATAGCTTTCCAGCGGATTCGCATTAGCAAGTAAAATGAAGACAGCACCAACCAGCAGCGCCCCTCCAAGAGCGGCTACTAATACAAAAGCCTGTAACAGCCAGGATTTTTGCGATTCTAAGTTCATGTCCATTCTCCTTTAACAGAGCTTATTCGTTTTCATCTTCCGGGGAAAATTAGAAAAGACTTAGCTTGTGCCAAGTTTTAAGACGCAGGCAGAAGCGTATGTCATTCTTATTTCGCAATTTAGAAAGTGTAACTTTCTAAAAAAGATAAAAACGCCCTGCTTCACCAAGTGAATGCAGAGCGCCATTGCTCATTTTATAATTTTGTAATTTCATTGTATTTCATTACAAAACATTTGTCTAGGGGGTAAAGATGTTTTTTGTAACGCTTAGACAAATGTCTGAAAAATAATACGCAGGAATTCGCCACAGCTTGTTAGAATGCTCCTAAAAAGTATGAATTTTGTTATTACCGAAGGGAGATAGAATCATGCCACATCAATCTGCTATTGATTACTTACGACAAGCCATTTCTGTATCAAAAAAATCACGGGAGCATGGCAATACGCCTTTTGGCGCTATTTTGGTTGATTCAGAAGGTACGGTTATATTAGAGCAAGAGAATATCGAAATCACTCAGTCCAACTGCACTGGCCATGCCGAAACCACTTTAATGGAAGCAGCCTCTCAGCGCTATAGCAAATCTTTTCTCTGGAATTGTACACTGTATACGACCGCCGAGCCTTGTGCCATGTGTTCCGGTGCTATTTACTGGGGCAACGTGGGTAAGGTTGTATATGGGATTAGTGAAGAAAGGCTGCTGACTTTAACCGGCGATAATGAGCAAAACCCCACCTTTAATCTTCCCTGCCGGGAAGTATTCCGCAAAGGGCAGAAGCAAATCACAGTCGTTGGCCCTTTCCCTGAGCTGGAAGACGAAATTATTGCTGTCCATGAAGGGTACTGGAAATAGACTAAACCGGTACTCTGTCATTCGACATAATTTGATAATATCTAGACAATTACCCTCAAATCGGCTATAATTTGACTATTGTTTATTTCACCTTGATGGTGCTATAACGGTTGAGCAAAGGCGCTCTAAAGTGAACGGTTGTTCACTTTAGAGCGTATTTTATTAGCATGAATAGGAGAATTTTTATTATGGCAAATGTAAGCACTACCATTTGTGGCATTCCCTTTTCCAACCCGGTTATGCCTGCCGCCGGCCCTACCTCAAAAGACGGAGCTATGTGTCAGGCAGCAGCAGCGGGTGGAGCAGGCGCAATCGTTACGAAAACCATCTCTGTAGAACCGGCTGCTGTACCCAGACCATGTATGGCTGAAGTAAAAGGCGGCTTTTTAAATACTGAGCTGTGGTCGGAACTATCAAAAGAACAATGGCTGGAAACCGAATACAAACTGGCCAAGGATACAGGACTGCCTCTTATTATTGGCTTAGGATATACAGCCGAACAAATTGCCGAACTGGCACCGCTGGTTAAACCCTACGCCGATGCCCTTGAATTATCCACCCATTATATAGGCAAAGACCTTTCCCCCATCATTAATGCACTAACTGCCGCCAAAAAAGCGGTTGATGTGCCGGTCTTTATGAAAATGAGCCCACATCCTAACATTCAGGAAATTGCACTAGCCATGGAAGCAGCCGGTGCCGACGGACTTGTTATGATTAACTCTTTCGGCCCCTGCATGAGTATTGATCTTGACAGCGGATTGCCTTTAATGGGCAGTAAGAGCGGTTACGGCTGGCTGTCCGGTGCTGCAATCAAACCATTAGCCATTCGCTGTATTTATGATGCTGCCAGTGTCGTAAAGATCCCTATTTTAGGCGTTGGCGGCGTAACAAACGGCCGCGATGCAGCCGAGATGTTGATGGCCGGTGCCTCTGCCATCCAGGTCTGCACAGAGGGTATTTTGCGAGGACCAAATGTATACGGCAAAATTGTTAGTGAGCTTAACCAATTTCTTGATTCGCAGGGTTATGCTTCTATTGAGGATATTAAAGGGCTCACTATTCGCAAGATGAAAGAATGGGAAGCCAATTTTACTCCCGCAGTTCCTGAAGTTGAGCAAAAGAAATGCAAGATGTGCGGTGCCTGCGAAGCAAGCTGCGTATACGGTGCTATCTCCAGAAGCGGTCAATTGCAGATAGATGGCGACAAATGCTTTGGCTGCAGCCTGTGTGTCAGCCGCTGCCGCTTCAATGCTTTACGTATGCCTGCTCTCAGTCAATCCCAGGAGGGTTATCATGGCTAGTTTTCTCATCCGTAATGCCCGTATTGTCGATGGAACGGGCAATCCCTGGTATATTGCCGACATTGCCGTAAAGGACGATACCATCAGTGAGATTGGCCGAATAAACAGTGATACTGATTATGATGAAATCATCGATGCTGAAGGACTTACTTTAGCACCCGGTTTTTTTGATATGCACTCTCATTCTGATTTGTCCCAGCTAGTCAATCCCGAGGCATCGGCTAAAATCAGACAGGGGATTACAACTGAGCTGATTAGTCAGGATGGCTTAGGTGNNATCATATCGATGAATACCGCAAGTATCTTTCCGGCCTCCAGGGCGATCCGGCGATTGATTGGACCTGGCGATCCTTTGCCGATTACTTAGCGCGCATAGAAGCAATTGGAACAGCTACTAATGTTGCTTCTTTGCTGAGTCATGGCCCTTTAAGGGTTGTGACTGTCGGTCTGGAGGAGCGGGCCGCCACCGAACAGGAGCTAATCCAAATGGCAGAACTCGCAAGGCAGTCTTTTACTGAAGGTGCCTTCG
>DDHB01000083.1:38062-51750 GCA_002337925.1 Sporomusaceae bacterium UBA1887 | reverse complement strand
CAGGCCGTCGATAAAGCCCCATCTGCGTTGTACTGTCTTCGCTCGCTTCCTCGGAATTCCCCGCGCCCACAGCTCTTTGCTGCACAAAAGCAAACACTTGAGATGGAGATCGTGCATCTAGGACTTTCTCAACGGCCAGGGAACGGGTTTCTCAAAAAACTAAGTAATTTTAGGAGGAATGAATGATGGAAAAAAGACAGGTATACATAAAAAAACTGGAAGAAAAATTAATGGAATATGACGCTAAGCTGGCAGAACTTGAAAAAAAGGCTGCTGAAGTACAGGAAGAGATGAAAAATGAATATATTTCTCAAATAGATAATCTTGAGACTAAACGGGAAGAGTTTGCAGCGAAATATGAAAAACTGAAAGAGTCTGGTGAACAGGCTTGGGATGAGATCAAAACCGGAACAGAAAAAGCATGGGATGAGCTGGAAGAGGCGATTGAGAAGGCTGCAGCTCATTTCAAGTAACGGAGGTTCACTGATACCTCTAGCAGTTGTTAACTGCTTCGGGGTATCAAAAGGGGGAAGGCTACGATGCTTTGGTTTTTAATAATCGGTATTATTGCCGGTTGGCTAGCAGGTAATCTCACTAAAGGTGGGGGATTCGGTCTAATTGGCAATCTAGTGGTAGGCGTTATTGGCTCGTTTGTCGGCGGCTATGTATTTAGTTTCCTCGGACTTAGTGCCTATGGAACAATTGCTGAAATTATTATGGCTACCGTCGGGGCAGTTGTACTATTATCTGTTATACGACTTTTTAAGTAGCTGCTGCCTGATAGAAAGGTAAAAGAAAACTTCGCAGGTTTTTTATCTGCGAAGTTTTCTTTTATGTTTTTGTACTTTACTCGCAGTAAAGATAACAGCCGCTTATACTTTCAACTTTATGTTAATCAAGATTAATGCTAAAATAGCAATAAGAGGTGACTTATGAAAATTGCTATTTTAGTGAGAGAAGAAACGATGCAGCGCTGTACAGGCAAGGGTTGTCTGAACGCGTTTTTTCAGAGAAAGGATGCTTTTGCCGCATATGGTGATCATGCAGAGCTAGTTACGTTTTCACATGCCGGCGGTGATCTTGACCGTAAAATTGAGATGATGATTAAAAATGGCGTAGATGTGGTACATTTATCATCATGTATGCGAGGGAAAGCGGATAATTACGAAGAACTGGCAATGCGCCTTAGCGAGCATTTTGATGTTGTCGGCTATACGCATGGTGGTGAGGAAGGCAAGGAGCGAGCTACAATAATGAGGAAGAAGCTTGCTGCGAGTACAGACGCAAACTGAAGCATACGCAAGCAGGTTCGGCATAGGCTAATTGAAACCCCATTGCTTGCCTGATAGTAGTGTTTAAATGACTTTGCCTTGGTGCGCTGACTATGATAAGATTACTACTGTTGGCAACAACAATGCCTGAAATGATCGTATAAGTTCATATGTCCAACCTACATGATAAATTAGGGAATCTGATAGTATGTGGCTGTCGGGCCTTCTTTGAATGGATGACAAAAGCACACTTACGATACCCACCCTGCGAGATAGCAGGTTTGGACATATAAACGGACGACATTTTGGGTTTGATGAAGAGATAAGGGCTTACCGTTTATTTGGTAAGTCCTTTTAGTTTATCTTAACAAAGGATTTAGCAGATCCTTTAAGGAATACCCACAAAGATATGAGAAGGTAAGGAACGGTGAAAATGACCTCAGAATTAACATTGCGTAAAATAGCTAAGCTGCAAAAAGAGTATGTCAAACTTAGTGATAATAACCGGATACAGGAGCGAATTGCCTTTCAAAAGCTGCAGGAAATTCGTACGGAGCTAACCGAGCTGCATGGAATTACTATTGTTTCCGCCCATGTTGAACGTTTCTTTCGGCTGGCTTTTCAGCAGCCTGGCAACCTTGCCTGTTCGATGGTGGGAGAAGTGTTGTCCGACTCGCTGAATATGGCAATACTGCAAGTGTACCATCCTCTGTATACGGCTGCTGTAGTAAAAAGAGTGCAAGAGCTTGTAGACGAGTATCTCATCAAACTGCTGGCACTGGAGGATGACGCACTAGTACTGGTGCTCAAAGACTGGCAGCCTGACAGTGTATTGAAGGCACATATTTTTGATTTAAAGGTTTTGCTTGCTGAATGGTTTGCCAGTGACAATGATTTGCTTGATGATTTTTAAAAGAAACCGATATTTCCCCAGGTGTTTTTCACTAGCAGGATTGCCACTAGCGAATTCGATTTATCCTTAGTTGCAAGATAGCCGTCTAATCTGACGAAACCATCCTCTATATCCTTAATGTAGTCATGATCAATATCTACTTGCAAAAGCGGTTTCATCTTTTCCCAGGCTTTTTTGGAATCGTCCAGATGGGTTTTCGCTTGCTGCCAGTCTTCGTTTCTGATATTAGTTTCTACTTGCATTAAATGGGAGGAAAACCCAGTACGGTTATCAAGCGGCTTGGTAAGCAGTGTGCATGAGCAGGCAAGCAGTGTCATGCTGATTAGCAGTACAAGCAGCAAACCTCGTTTCAATCTTTGGTGGGTATTGTATAGCATGGTTTATCTCCTTTTAGGTCAACGTATAAGTTTCCGGCAGTATCCAATTGGGCTAGAGATATATCCCGGATATCCTGAATGTTCCGTTTCCCAAGCTGGTGTGTCAGCCAGGCCTGGCTAATACTGAGCGAGCGCAGGGCATTGGGGAGTATAGCACCATCCATTACAAGGTTGACTGGCAATCCCTCGTATTGAACGGCAATGTTTAAGGATTCCGGTGTGAGGGGTTGATTCTGCGCATTTTTTTGTACGCTGATTTTTCCTCCCGCTTCGAATAAGGCATATTCAACATCAGTGATGTTGAATATGCCTTTTGTGCGCAGTTCGGACAAAAGCTGATCAATAGGAATGCGTATTTTTTTTAAATTATCTTCAAGGATCTTTCCATTGGCAATTACGAGGGTTGCATTGCCGTCTACGATTGTGCGGAAGCGCTTACTATGCATGCTGATAATAGCCAGTAAAATAGCCAGTAATGCCCAGGTTGCCAGTCCTGCCAGTGTTGACAGGAGGTTTTCATTTACTTGTACCGATAAGGTTGAGGCAATAGAGCCGATGGTAATACCGACAACATAATCAAAAAAAGTCAGCTGAGCAACTTGCTGCTTTCCCATGAGACGTACAAACAGCAACAGGGCAAAAAAAGAAATAACAGAACGAATAATGACCACCAGTGCAATTGACAAATCTACACCTCCTTTGAGGTAGGAATGATATGCGGTCTTCGCTCTTAGCTTTTGCATGGCGGTGGCAGATTATGCTAAACGCACATGTTTAAATCTTTGATGGGCACAATACTTGCAAATCATAAACTTACTTTGTGAGGTGTAAGCATGAATGGCGGCACCGTATGTACTTTTTTTTGAACAAGTCGATCGCTCAAGTCTGTCTCAGGTAGGCGGCAAGGGAGCCAATCTGGGCGAATTGATAAAGGCCGGGTTTCCTGTTCCTGGTGGGTTTTGCATTACTACTCATGCCTATAAGGATTTTCTAGCAACAAGCCAGGAAATGGAATCATTTTTTACGGAATTAAAAAGTACTGATCCCCAGGAGCTGACACAGCTAAGACAAGTGGGAGAGCGCATTCGTACACATTTACACCAGATGGACGTGCCTTTACCCATCAGGCAAGAAATCGTAGAGGCTTTGAATAAGCAGGGAAGTGAGAACGCGTATGCCGTCCGTTCAAGTGCAACTGCCGAAGATTTACCGAATGCTTCTTTTGCCGGACAGCAGGATACATATTTAAACATTAAAGGACAGGATGAGCTTTTAGTCCATGTGAAAAAATGCTGGGCATCATTATTCACTGACCGCGCCATTGCCTACAGGGCAAAAAACGGCTTCGACCATCACCAGGTGTATCTGTCGATTGTAGTTCAACAAATGATAAGTCCAGAAGTTTCCGGTATTTTGTTTACCGCAGACCCGATTAATGGAAACCGGATGGTTGTATCCATTGACGCTGGCTTTGGCCTGGGTGAGGCACTGGTTTCGGGAATGGTATCTGCCGATTTATATAAGGTGAAAAATAATCAGATCTTCGATAAGAAAATCTCACAAAAAAAACTAGCTATCTATTCTTTACCGGATGGTGGTACTGTTACCCGCGAACTGCCGTCAAGTGCGCAGGACCAGCAGGCCTTGACTGATGAACAGATTATTTCCCTTGCGTCATTAGGAAAAAAGATCGAAGCCCATTATCAGGTACCTCAGGATATCGAGTTTTGTGTATCCGGGGGAGAGTTTTTTATTGTCCAGAGTCGTCCGATTACTACGCTGTATCCGCTGCCTCAGCTATCATTCCATCCACTTAGAGTACTGCTGTCATTTGGACATGTTCAAATGATGCCTGATGCCATGATGCCGTTAGGCTTATCCGTACTCAGAACGATGTTTCCTGCTCAACTATTTGTAGAAGCAGGCAGCAGAATTTATATCGATATTACTGATTTTATGCTGTCCAAAATAGTGCGTACAGTTTTCCCAAAGCTGTTAACTGTTGCAGATGAAGCAATGAGCCGGGCACTAGCTGCGGTGGTTAGGCGTCCGGGATTTTTTAACGGTAATCAGAAGTCTGCAGTTACGGGGACAGCAGCAAAGACGGCAGCTTTTATTGTAAAAAAGGCGTGGCATCATTTGCGTACCGGAGATCCACGACTGGCCAAATCGGCAATTGAAAACTACATGGAGCAGACACTTGAACAGACGAGGCAAGCAATAAGCGGTGTACAGGGTGCGGAACGCTTACGGGTTGTTCAACAGCAATTGGACTGTGCGCTGAATAATATTCTTCACAACATCATTCCTTTTGTGGTGCCCGGCATTATTGCCGGTAAGGTGCTGGAGAAAGTGCTTATCCGTTGGCTGGGAGATGCACGGGAACTTGCCAGCCTCAATAAAGCCTTGCCGGGCAATGTTACTAGCGAAATGGGGCTGCAGCTTGGGGATTTAGCTGATACACTGAGGGATCTGCCGGAAGTACAGGAATATCTGCAAAGGGCTAAAGATCAGTCTTTCTATACTGGCTTTTCTCAAGTGCCGGGGGGAGAAGTATTTCGACAGGAGTTTGAGCGATTTATCGCTAAATACGGTATGCGCTGTCCCGGAGAAATTGATTTGACAAAGCCGCGCTGGCGCGAAAAGCCAACATTGCTCATAGCTGCTATATTCAGTCACATGCGAAGTGTAAAGAGCGGTGAGCACCGGCAGCGTTTTTCTGAAGGCCAGAAGGAAGCGGATGCAGCTGCTGTACGCATTCTGACAAAACTAAAATCCCATCCGGTAAGGTTGAAGCTGGCCAGCCGTCTGATTGCCGTATTCCGCTACATGGGCGGCCTCAGGGAGCATCATAAGTATTACATCATCATGGTATTGGATGAGTGTAAGGCGGCTATTATGGCTGAAGCAAAGTTGCTGGAGCAGGCAGGTAAACTGCCATCTGCAGAGGATGCTTATTTTCTGAGTCTTGAAGAGCTGATTAAGCTGGCTGAGAGTAAAAACAGCTTAGTTTCAGCCGAGGTTCTTAATCAGCGAAAGACGGAGTTTGAGAGGAACGGCAATTTAAAGCCGCCCCGTGTCATGACCAGTGAAGGAGAGATTATTATTGTTTCGCCTGCACGAGGCGATATTGCTGAAGGCACCTTGCTTGGCAGCCCAGTGTCAGCCGGCATTGCTGAAGGAATTGCGCGGGTCATTTTAAAACCGGAAAATGCATTGCTTAATGAAGGGGAAATTCTGGTCGCGCCGCAAACCGATCCCGGCTGGACTCCCCTGTTTCAATCGGCAGTCGCAATTGTTACGGAAGTTGGCGGTTTAATGACTCATGGTGCTGTTGTGGCCCGTGAGTATGGGATACCTGCTGTAGCAGGTGTCGATGAGGCAACTGTCCGCATACGTGATGGCAGCTTTATACGGGTAGATGGCGACCAGGGACTTGTAGAAATATTGAAGGAATAGGATCGATAGAACTAAGTAAGAGCCAGACAAAACTGTCTGGCTCTTACTTAGTTTTATCTGGTTATCAAATAAATTGAATGATTAAGACTTCTAAATAACTCTGAAATATTAGTGAAATTTAATAATTAAAAATTCAAAATTTAAAAGAGATATTAATATGCAAATTATACAATAGGTCTAAGGTCGTGAAAAAAATACAAATAAATACAAATTTAATCAAATTTGTATTAGAAAGGAGAGAAAATGTCGAAAAACGTTGTGAAATGCATTTCAATAATAAGCCTGTTAATGCTGCTGAATTTACTGGGAGCTTCTACTGGCCAGTGCTCAAGTTTTACAACGGATATCACGGAAGAGTCGTTGTGGATAAGCCTGGATGTATCTGAACAGCAAAGAAAACAAATTGATACAATTATTTCAGAATCCTACAGCCAGGTAAAAAAAATTCAAAAAAAGCAAGGAAGCAATGATATATACGATTTTAATAATCTTTTTATTCTTTTGCAGTATACAAGCAAAATGAATGACATGCGAAAAACTACCAGTGACCGTATTTTGCAAGTATTAGATACAAAACAGAAACCGAATTTTGAAAAGCAATTACAGGAAATACAAGATGCATCATACAAATCGACAGCAATGATGCTGTCGCTGGAGCTTACTGATGCGCAGAAAAAACTAGTCGTTATCTCATTATTAAAAACTCAGAAAAAAATCTGGGAAACAATTGCCAAGAAATCCAACTCATGGGAAGAAAAACGGAAAAAATTAAACAGAATTAATAAGCTCCAGATTATTAGTGCAAAGTTATCAAAGGAGCAGCGGACTAAAATGGCTCAGTGGAATATTATGTTTTCCTCTTCTGCTTATTAGACAAAAGTATGCATAAGAGCTTGCAGGTTGTAAGTGCAATCAAAGAAAGAGGTGTTTGGTGGTAATGCAAAGCTTTTTTTCAAAAGCAAAACGATTAAAAATACATAAGACTGCAGTCATTTCTTCCCGTTGCCAATTAGGGTCAAATATAGAAGTTGGACCTTATGCAGTCATTTCTGACAACACAATTATCGGCAGTAATACGGTTATTGGTGCTCATGCGGTTATTGGCCAATCGACAGCAATTGGCGAAAGCTGCCAGATCTATCCTTATGCTTCAGTCGGCTCAAATCCTCAAGATAAAAAGTATTGTGGTGAAGAAAGTTATGTAACGATTGGAGATAATACCCAGATCCGTGAATTTGTTACCATTAACAGAGCCACCGGTGAAGGAGAAGAAACTCGTATTGGCTCTGATTGTCTGCTTCTGGCTTACAGCCATGTAGCGCATAATTGTGTTGTTGGCAATGAGGTGGTTTTATCCAATGCCGTTATGCTTGCAGGACATGTCCAGGTGGAAGGCGGAGCCATAATTGGCGGTCTGACAGGGGTTCATCAATTTGTCAAAATTGGCCGGAAATCGATGATCGGCGGTGCCTCAAAAGTTGTCCAGGATGTACCTCCCTATATAACGGCAGCCGGAAATCCCGCATATGCTGCCGGGCTAAATCTTATCGGTATGCTTCGTGCCGGTATTGATGAAAATTCCCGGCAGACAATAAAAAAAGCCTATAAAATTTTATATTTATCGGGACTTGGCTTAGAACAGGCAGTGATTGTAATGCGGCAGCAATTACCTAAATGTGATGAGCTGGAACAGTTTATGAATTTTCTTAAACAGGCCGATCGGGGAATTTGCCGGGTAAAGGCAAAAGCAAAAAGGAGTTGTTAGTGAGCATGCAGTTTTTTCAAGAAATAGTAAGCCTATTACTTCTTATTGTTGCTGGTACTATGCCGGCCGGGGCTATGCAGGTTAATAATCTGGAAGAAGGAGAAAGTGCTGCCGGATTATCTTTTGGTGATAAAACTAAGAGTTACTACATTGAAAGTAAAATCGGGGAAGAGTTTACTGTAGGGTTTCAAGGGTCTGACTGGAAAAATGGCTACGGAGGCGGTAGAAATGATCTTGATATCGGAGTTGCGTATAGGTTCTGATACTTATTGACTCAGCGCGGCAGCAAAGGAGTTTCGCTGTTGCGTATCGTAATAGTTAAGATACGCAACAGCGCGCTGTAAGCGATATTGATGTCATAGGAGTATGCCGTATGCAACAACAAGTACACTTTCAACAGGGCAGCGAGAACCAAGTTGCTTTTGTGTTTTCATGTCCCGGCCGAGAAGAAGAAAAGGCGGGTTATCCTGCCGCAAAAATGACGGGAATTAATCTTGCTAAACTGTTTGTCGTATTGAATGAAATGAAAATGAAGGATTATCACTTTACCAGGGAAAGGGTTACAATCACCAATGCCTGGACAAATGTGGAATATGACGCTAAGACATGCCGCTCTGAAGCAACAAATGAAGAGGTTCTGTCTCCTGATAATTTGAACAGGCTATTGGCGGAACTTGCAGCGGTGACCGAACTGATTGTATGCTGCGGCCAAAAAGCCCGTCTGGCAGTTCAGGCACTAGCTGCTGAAAATCGCTTGAAAGCCGGAACAAGAGTTGTTTATATTAATCATTTGGGAATGAAGAGTATTAATCAGATTACAAAGGATATTCACGGCGAGCCGATCGTTGCAGTTGCAAAACATCCCGACCGCTTCACCCTTAAGCCCAAGGAAATTGGCGGCGCGAATACGCACAAACGGCTGGAAGTAGTGGCGGCACAGATTAAAAAAAGCCTATTAGGCAATTAGTTAAGTAAAAGCACATTTTGTGAATGATAAACATATTATGTAATGAATAGGGAAGAAAGGAGGTTTTGAAGTAATGTCAGAGAGAGACTGTGGTTGTGAGAAAAAGCATTCTAAGTGGGACTATGAGGAAGATCATTCCTCATGGGATAACGAGAAAAAGCATTCTGAGTGTGAATGTGAGAAACATCATTCCGAATGGGAATGCGAGAAAAAACATTCCGATTGGGATTGTAAGGAAAAACATTCTCATAAGTGCCCGAAGTGCTGTCATGAGTTTCCTCATAAATGCCCTAAATGTCATCACAAATGTGAAGAAGACTGTCATGTATGTCCTCAATGCTGCTGGGAATTTGAACATGAATGCGAGTGTCCCGATTGCAGCTACCGGTTTAAATATTAGGTGAGTCTAAACAGCAAGAATAAGCAGTGACCAAAGAATGGAGAACCCATTTTTTGGTCATTTTGTTTTTTACAGCAGTTTTCCGGTACGTGATATAATGAAAAGATGGAATAGGGATGGGGATGAAAAATAGCGTGAGAGATTATCTAACTGTATTTTTGTGGAGCTGTGTTGGCGGCAGTTTCTTTTATCTGCTGCACATGCCCTTGCCATGGACATTGGGACCATTAGCCACTGTCGTAGTATTGCAGGCTGGATTAAAAAGGCGGGTACGGTGGCCCATTACTATTCGCAATACCGCTATGGTTGTCCTGGGCTATATTATGGGAAGCCCGTTTACGCCTGAGACTGGCTATCAAATATTGCATCAACTGCCGTTAATGCTATTTTTAACGCTTACCAGTGTGGGGCTTTGTTTGTCAGGCGGCTATGCTGTTTATCGCTTTACTGGTATCGGGCTGGGAACCAGTCTGTTAGGTAGCTTGCCAGGGGGATTATCGCAGATGGCAATGGTCTGTGAAAACATAGAGGGAACTGACCCGGCAGCAGTGACTTTGATGCAAACTCTTAGGGTGTTGGCTGTAGTTTTCATTGTTCCCTTTTTGGTACTCCATGGGCTTGCCGATCAAGTCGATCCGGTAAGCAAGACAATGACCCATTTCACTATAAATAATGTTCCTGTGCTTGCTTTATTTGCTGTCTGCCTGAGCGGAGCAGTTTATCTCGGCAAGCGTATAAAAATGAGCAATCCTTACTTGTTGGCTCCTGTGGTTGTCACAGCAGCATTGGTACTTAACGGTATTCACGCACCTGCTTTGCCGCCAGCAGTCATAGCTGTTGCCCAGATTTGTGTGGGAATCCGGATGGGGATGGCGATCAATGTGGAGAGTCTGGTTGAGCAAAAAAAGGCTTTCGTGGCAAGCTTCTTAAGTATCGTACTGGTAATTGGCGCAATATTGGGGATTGATTATCTTCTTGCAAAGTATAGTTCCATTGATTTTATAACGGCATTTATTAGCAGTGCTCCGGGTGGATTGACTGAAATGGGGCTGACAGCGATGATGGTGCATGCTGATTTATCTGCAGTTGTCGCATTTCAAATCTTTCGCCTTATGTTTGTATTAATGGTAGCTTTACCGCTCATTAAATGGTGGTTATGCCGGTCGACTGCCGGAAAAAGGTGCTGCATTGAGCTTACAAATTCCGGAGAGTAAATTGTTTGCTTGATAAATAAGGCAGTTTTTTACTATTGACCGTTCTAATTTTAGTATGCTACTATTTCGGTAGATAAGCTGTCAAAAACTGCATATTGGGATAGGTGCCCGCGAGGGCTTAAAAGGGAAGTCCGGTGTAATGCCGGCGCGGTCCCGCCACTGTAATGGGGAGCAAACCCGAGATATGCCACTGAGACGATAGTCTTGGGAAGGTTCGGAGGAGCGAGGAGCCAGAGCCAGGAGAACTGCCTGTCTAACAATCACCGTTTTACCCACGAGCGATGGGAAGGGGATTATTGGAGTATATCGTTTTTTAGCAGCCTTTTGTGTAATGCTGCTAATGGTACATATATATCTGATAAGAGTCTCTGTCGTGGAGGCTCTTTTTTATTTTGAACTTAGGAGGGAAAAAGCATGACTAATTTGACGTATAGTCCCCGGAGGCTTTTGCGGATGGTTCAAGTGTATAAAGAGACCCAGATTCTTTTCATGGCAATTAAAATGAATTTATTCTCGTATTTGACGGAATTTGCGTGTGTGGAAAAACTGGCTCAAGAATTGAGCCAGGACGCAGTCGAACTGGGAAAAAAATTAGAGTTTTTGCTTCTTGCCGGTTTATTGGAAAAAAGCGGGGAAGCTTATCGCAATACACCCGAGACGGAACAGTTTCTTAATCCGAACAGCACTACTTATATGGGGGCATATTTAAGCTGTTGGGAAAGAGGCGACCTGCCCCAGGAAAATAGTTGGCAATAAAACAAAATAACTTGGCACATATTTATCATGAGCAGTATAGGATTTTGATTAGGATTTAGGGAAAAGCAGTACTGTCAGGTAGTTCTGAATGTGTGACAAGGGGGAGTTAGTCATGGAAGGCTATGAAAAGATTTACAAACTGTATGACTTGATAGAAAACAAAACTGTTGCCAATTTACCAGGCCCATTTAAAGTTGGTGTTGATTTGGGGACTGCAGATATTGTTTTGGTTGTGACTGATCAAGAGGGGAATCCTGTTGCTGGCAGTATGCGGTGGGCCTCTGTTGTCAAGGATGGTCTTGTTGTTGATTTTCAGGGTGCCACAGCAATTGTTGAGGAGTTAAAGGCAGAAGTAGAAGAGCGTTTAGGGGTCAGCCTTGATAAAGGGGCTACTGCAATTCCACCGGGTACGGTAGGGCGTAACGCCTTGGCCTGCGGATATGTAATTGCAGGAGCCGGTTTAGAGCCAGTTTGCCAAATAGATGAGCCTGTTGCGGCAGCAAAAGCGCTTAATATTACCCATGGAATTGTCGTGGATATTGGCGGAGGAACGACTGGAATTGCAGTTTTGCGAAACGGCGAGTTAGTTTTTACTGCTGATGAGCCTACTGGCGGTACACACATATCGCTTGTATTGGCCGGTGCCTATAAAATTTCTTTTGAAGAGGCTGAAATACTAAAGCGGAATCCTGCCGAGCAACGTAAAATAGTTCCGGTTGTTTTACCGGTTATTGAGAAAATGGCGACAGTAGTAAAAGAGATGCTTGAGGGGCAGGATGAGTTTAATGACTATCCTGTTTATGTTGTCGGTGGTACCGCTTACTTGCAGGGGTTTGAAAATGAGTTTGGCAAAGCCTTTGGGCGAAAGGTACATGTACCACCTCATCCTCTATTAGTGACACCGCTGGGGATTGCAATGTTCGGTTGAAAGAGAGCCCTGCATATATATGCAGGGCTCTTTTGGCTTTAGAATTAACAGTAAAATGTAGACTCGGTTGATCTTTATGAATTTCACAAACAAAAGAGGTGATTGGAAAATTATGTCGAAAAACAAAAAACATTGACAAAAATGTGCTGATAGCAGGAGGTCAGAAATGGGAAGAACTGTTTTTGCAAAACTCGTGACACTAATTTTAGTACTTACACTGGCAGCCACGGGGATTACCGGATTTGTCATGCTTTCCGGGATGGAGACAAGCTTAAAGACAAGCAGTAACCGTGAATTGCAGAATCAAGCCAATCATTTTGCTGAGAATGTTGAAGCGATGCTGCAAGATAAAATTGCAATTGGGCAGACTATTGCAACCAATGCACAGGTAGTTGCAGGTGATACGGCCGGAATAAATGCACTTATCAATTCGATGGAAAAAAATAATTCAGCTTTTTATGAAGCAGTTAACATTTCAGATAAAGATGGACGGTTAACTCATTTTGCGCCTGAGTCTAATGCAGGAAAAATGATTGGGGTTTCAGTGGCGGAAAGACCACATTTCAAAAGTGTAAAAGAAACGGGAAAAACGTTTATCAGTGATGTAATGATTTCTAAGGATACAGGTAAACCAATCATTATTATTGCTGCGCCAATAAAGGATGGGGCCGGTAATTTTAAGGGGATTGCAACACAGGCCATCAAGCTTGATGCTCTGGAACAAATGCGCTCCCAGGTAAAAGTGGGTGAGACCGGATTTGCAAGTGTGGTCACAAATGCAGGCGGTAAGGCTATAACAATTGCTCATCAGGACAAGTCCTTTGTAACGGAGCAAAAGGACTTAAGCGAAGTCGCGATCATTAAGGCAACGATGGGCGGACAGAAGCAGCTGATGGCATTTACAAGTGCAGCTGGAGTGGAAATGATTGGAGCTACGGCAATTGTTCCCTCCAGTAACTGGATTGCCACCGTTATGGTACCAGAGACGGAAGTATATGCCNNTGCACAGCAATCGTTTAAAAATGCTTGGCATTATGGCGGTAACAATCGTTATTGTCATTCTTCTTACTCGTTTCTTTGCCAATAAGATTGCTATTCGCCTGTCCCGGATGGTTCAGAGAGTGACACAGGTGGCTGAGGGAGATTTGCGGCCTGCTGAGATAACTGATCAGTCGGCGGATGAAATCGGTCAACTGGGGAAAGCAGTTCAAGATATGACAAGTAATCTGCGCGATGTAATGCGGCAGGTCAATCAGGCAGCTGAACAAGTAGCGGCGTCTTCGGAGCAATTAACCACAAGTGCCGAGCAGTCTGCTCAGGGAGCTACGCAGGTAGCTACCTCAATTTTTGAAGTGGCATCGGGTACCGAGAAACAAACTGAGGCGGTAGGCAAGACAACGGCTATTGTTAAACGAATTTCAAGTGAAATAGAGCATACGTCTGCTAATGTTGCAATTGTGGAGCAAACTTCCGGACAAGCTGCTGATGCTGCTAAAGAAGGCGGCAAGGCAATTGAGGCGGCAGTGAATCAGATGGCTAATATTGAAACTAAAGTAGTTCGCTCTGCGGGAGTTGTCAGCAAATTGGGTGAACGCTCCAAGGAGATTGGACAAATCGTTGATACAATATCCGGCATTG
>DDHB01000083.1:0-38045 GCA_002337925.1 Sporomusaceae bacterium UBA1887 | reverse complement strand
CCGGTGAACAGGGGCGTGGCTTTGCAGTAGTAGCCGAAGAAGTTCGGAAGCTGGCTGAACAATCGCAGGAGGCAGCGAAACAAATTGCCCAATTGATCAGTGAGATTCAAACCGATACGGATAGTGCGGTTGTTGCTATGACTGAAGGAACCCATGAAGTCAAGGTTGGTGCCGAGGTGGTTAATACGGCCGGCCGGTCTTTTACCGAAATTATCTCGCTTGTTGATCGGGTGTCCGACCAGGTAAGCAGTATTACAACCGCTATTCGGGGGATCTCCGATAGTGGCACACAGATAATTAGTGCGGTTGAAGATATTGATTTCATCAGCAAGGATACTGCCGGACAAACACAAACAGTTTCGGCAGTCACCCAGGAGCAGTCAGCGTCAATGGAAGAAATTGCAGCTTCTAGTGAAGCTCTGGCAACGCTGGCCCAGGATTTGCAAACGGTTGTGCTGCGCTTTAAAATTTAAATACTTCAGTATTGGCCTCAGCCTATATGGCTGAGGCTTTTTTGTTTAATAGGGAATCTGAAAAATAATACAAAATTACTCTGTTAAATGTTCAGTGGTTTGTAGCATTTCACAAAGGTTTGAAGAGTACTTTGTTGAAAATTCAGACAATGAATATCTTTTTATTTATTTATACATCAGCTCCGGAGGTGATAGTCTAGGAACTCGGCTGCCGACAGTAAAATAAAATGAAAAGATGGTGAAAAAATGGCCAGAAGGATTATTGACGTAGATGAGCGTCCATCCCTAGTAGAAACAATTCCGCTGAGTCTGCAGCATCTGTTTGCCATGTTCGGTGCAACGGTTCTGGTTCCCATTTTATTTAAAGTAAATCCTGCTACAGTTTTGCTGTTTAACGGTATTGGAACCTTACTTTATGTTTTCATTACAAAAGGCCGGATACCTGGATATCTTGGCTCGAGCTTTGCATTTCTGTCTCCTGTATTTGTTGTATTGCCTCAATATGGATATGAAGCGGCACTTGGCGGTTTTATTGTAGTTGGCCTGATTTTCAGCTTAGTAGCCCTATCCATTGGCGCTGTTGGCATGAAGTGGATTGATGTGGTTTTTCCACCGGCAGCTATGGGGGCAATCGTTGCCGTTATTGGACTGGAGCTGGCGCCAGTGGCCGCCGATATGGCCGGACTTACCGCAAAAACACTTGATCCCCAAGTAATAACCGTCTCTTTATTTACGTTAGCGATTACAATTTTAGGCTCTGTTGTTTTTCGTGGTTTCTTAGCCATTATACCAATTTTGATCGGTGTTTTAGCGGGTTACATTTTGGCTTTATCGCTTGGACTTGTCAATATGAATGGGATAGCGAATGCTCCCTGGTTTGTTGTTCCTACTTTTTATACGCCTAAATTTCAGCTTAATGCGATTGCTATTATTATACCTGCCGCTCTGGTGGTTATTGCCGAGCATGTGGGGCATTTATTAGTTACGGGTAATATAGTCGGACGGGATCTGACAAAAGATCCTGGATTGCACCGCTCGCTGCTGGGCAATGGTCTATCCACTATGATATCCGGCTTCTTTGGTTCTACTCCAAATACGACTTATGGCGAAAATATTGGTGTCATGGCAATAACCAAGGTATATAGCGTTTATGTGATTGGCGGAGCTGCAGTGATTGCGATTGTACTTTCCTTTATCGGAAAACTGGCGGCTGCTATTCAAAGCATTCCTGTGCCGGTTATGGGCGGAATCTCAATGCTGCTGTTTGGTGTTATTGCAGCATCGGGTATTCGCATGCTGGTAGAGTCAAAGGTTGATTACAGTAAGGCTAAGAATTTGATTTTAACATCGACAGTATTGATTGTTGGCATCAGCGGTGCCCACATTACGATTGGCACTGTGGAAATGAAAGGGATGGCACTGGCAACTATCGTATCTATTCTGCTAAGTTTAGCTTTTAAACTGCTGGAAATGTTTTCGTTGATGAATGACAGTGCTGAAGAAGCGCCTAAACAGGATTGTACTCATTGAGAACAAAAGCCCGCTTTTTAGCGGGCTTTTGACAGGCCGTCGATAAAGCCGCATCTGCGTTGTACCCGTAAAGGGTAAGCCGAAGTACTAGGGTGCTAAAGCACCAAGAACTTCGCATTCAGGCCTGCGGGAGCTCGCTCGTCGTACCCGCGCTGTACTGTCTTNNAGATGGAGATCGTGCATCTAGGGCTTTCTCAACGGCCTGGGAACAAGGGTTCTCAACAACTGACAAAAGCCCACTGTTTAGCGGGCTTTTGAGCCATTAAAATCGTCAACATTAACCGACATAGGTTTAGCAAATGCCTATGCTATAATCAGAATAGACAGCTAATCTTAGTGATTGGTGGTGGACGATATTGATTCATTGTGCAGGTATTAGTTTGCGGGAAATGCTGGCATTACCAGGGTTAAAACAGGTTCGGCTGATTGCCGGAGCCGGTGGTCTCGACAAAGTAGTCACTTCCGTTAATGTGATGGAAGTGCCGGACATTATGGACTGGACCCGGGCCGGAGAATTATTGCTGACTACCGTTTACTCCATACGTCATGACACAAATGCACAGTCACGCCTGATTCCGGAACTGGCAGAGCGCAATTTAGCCGGACTGGCTATTAAGCCGGGGCGGTATATTGAAAGAACGCCGGATATTATGATTGAACAGGCTAATGCTCATAACTTTCCCTTGCTGGAAATTCCCTATGATGTTTCTTTCCCGGACATTATTAATCCAGTTCTCAGCGAAATTAGCAATCAGCAGCTCGCAGTGATTCAGCGTGCCGATGAAGTGCATCTGCATTTAAACCGGGTTGTGCTTGAAGGCGGAGATTTGCGGGACATTGCTAATGTGCTTGTTGCTGCGCTAAACAATAACTTNNCAAACGATATCTAACGATATCATCGTTGCATCTGACAAATATGACTGTGACCACCGGGATATCAAAAAATTAATAGAGCTGAACAGTCGGTATGGAACGGGCACTGGAAGAGGCAAGGTGGTGCTTGATGGGTTAGAAACAGGGTATTTCCGGCTGGCAATTTGTGTAGGGAAAAAATGGTATGGCACAATAACCGTTCTGGAAACGAAAGCACCTGTATCACGTTCTGATGAAGGGACAATTGAACGGACAGCTGCTGTGGCAGCTTTGGTGCTTGTTAATCAGCTGGCAGTAGCATCAGTTGAACGGCGCTACTACAATGAATTCTTAAATGAACTGCTCATAGCCGAGAATAATGAGGAAAAGAATCTGAAAGGCCGGGCCAGGGGTTGGGGAATTGACTTGCAGAATCCTCACGTTGTTGCTGCTATCTGTTTTTATCATCAGAGTGATGAACTTGTGGAAGAGTATCAGCTTATGGCTCAACGGATCATTCAGGGCTTACGGGAGAACTTTTCTGATATTGCTGTTGGTTATAAGCTGGACTGTATTATTATGTTTATACCGCTGCCACAAAATTGGACAGGGAAAGACTGCAATAAAGTGCGGGAAAAGATTAAGGCTATTTATGAGAGATTTGTCAGCCGCTTCGGCCGGGTAGCCAGTAAGGACTGCGGCTATATTGGTGTTGGACGGCCGGGAAGCGGGCTGGCAGGCATCCAGAGCAGCTACCGGGAGGCATTGCAGGCTTGCCAGACAGGAAGGAAAATTTGGCCGAAGGAACCTGTTTGCTATTACGCTGATTTAGGAGTCTGGCGCCTCTTAGGCAATATTCAAGATAAGCAGGAAATTCATCTTTTTATTGAAGAAACCTTGGGCAAGCTGCTGCTTTATGACCAGGAAAAGGGAGCAGAACTTGTCAAAACACTGGAAGTTTACTTTGAATGCAACGGCAAGTTGAAAAAGGTCACTGAGAAAATGTATGTACATTATAATACAATTTTATATCGCCTTGATCGTATTCAGCAGATTACCGGATGCAGTTTGGAAGATGCCACAGCTTGTCTTAATTTACAGATGGCAATTAAACTACTTCAAATGGCAAAGAAATAAGTAAGGGTACTTTGTGATTTTTTACAAAAAAATGAGTAAAACGAGCTGACAGCTTAGATAGTATTGATATGGAAAAAATATTCCGAATTGTGATACTATTCAAGTGTAGGGGGTGATGTGCTTCGCAGTTACAAGCTCTCACAGGTGATAGCTCTTTTGTAAAAAAAATAAAAGACCGGGATTATTCAGGATGTGTCCACAGCATTTTTCACCGGACGGTAAATATTTGTGCTACTGACGGACAGTTGTATAGTGTTCAGGCGGCACAGTACGACAATGCTCCACAGAGTATACGCGTGGCGGCCGATCTGCCTTTTTCCCAGATGGAAATCCATGATAGAGACAGTGTATGGGTAACCGGTGGAGCGTTACATATTGGTCAAATTGCAATTGACTTATCTTTTATTGTGCCGTGGCAGCCGGTATTGCCGGATTTCCCCAGCGGGGCTGTCCTGCAAAGGCTGGAACAAAATATACACCTTGTCAGACAAACCATCGGGCGCTTTGGGAAAAGCGGTGGATTGCGGGAGCTATGGTTTGATCCACAGCCTGGAGGTAAGCAGGGCATTTATGCAGCTCCTCTCAAGGAACGGGCAACCCTTATGCTAACAGCTTTGCGTGCGCAGGACATAGCGGGAGCCTATCAGGCGGGTTGTACCCTTATTGGGCTGGGCGGCGGACTTACTCCATCGGGTTATGATTTTTGTGCGGCGCTGCTGACCGTATTTAATATGCCTGGCAGCCCTTTTGGTACTGAATACCGCCAATTGGGAGAGCAGCTGGCATCTGCCGCTCAAAGGCAGACTGCGTATATCAGCCAGGAAATGCTTAGGCTGGCAGCCAGTGGTCTGGTCCGGGAAAATGTAGGTGCCTTTCTTAAAGAAATTGCTGGTTGTTCACCGGATTCTCTGGAAGAGTCCGCTTTCAAGGTAATGCAGGCAGGCTGCTTATCCGGCACTGACTGGGCGGTTGGCTTGGCTGCCGGTTTGGAGGTCGGGAGGGAGTTAGCTACAATAGGCAAGTGAAGGGGGAAACGCCGTGGATGTAAAAATACTAATCAAAAAAGATACTTATCACGATTCAGTGGCGTTAATGTCGCTGTCAGGCAAGCTGACTGCATTGGATGGTGTAGTAGATGCCGTAGTGTCAATGGCTACTGATATGAATAAAGAATTGCTCCAGCGCATCGGACTCTATACGGATCAAGTGAGCGTGGCCGGCGTTAACGACTTGCTGATTGCAGTTAGGGCACAGGATGAAGCGGGCTGCGCAGAGGCTGTTCAATTTGCAGAAGAAGCGCTGTCTAAAAAGCAGGGAGCAAGAAAGAATGCGGCAGAGGTGCAGCCGTCATCGGTGGAATCAGCAGTAAAAATTTTGCCTCAGGCTAATCTGGCCATTATTTCTGTTCCCGGGCAGTATGCAGTCAGGGAAGCGATGCAGGCGTTAAAAAACGGCCTTCATGTAATGATGTTTAGCGATAATGTAAGTGTTGAAGATGAAATTTCCTTAAAACAATATGCTCATCAAAGACAACTGCTGATGATGGGACCCGATTGCGGTACTGCCATCCTAAACTCGGTTGGACTTTGCTTTGCCAATGTTGTTCGTCAAGGCGATATCGGGATTGTTGGAGCCTNNTACGCAGGAAGTTACCGTGCTGATTGACCGGTTTGGCGGAGGCGTTTCTCAAGTCATTGGAACGGGTGGCCGGGATTTAAGCGAAGCAGTGGGCGGCATTACTATGCTGGATGGAATAGCGGCACTAGAGCGTCATGAGGGGACAAAGGTAATTGTTTTAATTTCTAAACCACCGGCTGAAGCTGTAGCTGCTGTGATTCTTGAACGAGTAAAAGAGCTGACTAAGCCGGTGGTTATTTGTTTTGTCGGCGGTGATGCGGCGCAAGTGGAACAGGCAGGAGCCTTTTTCGGACCTACGCTTGAGGAAACGGCCCGGATTGCGGTCGCTCTGAGCAAAGGCGAAGAAGTATCACCTAGCTGCAATGATGAAAGACTGGCGGAATTGGCAGCGAGTAAAGCGGGTAAGATGGCGCAATCGCAGTGCTTCGTGCGCGGCTTGTTCTGCGGTGGTACCCTTTGTGATGAGGCCATGCATATTGTTAAGGCATATGGGCTGAAGACCTGCTCCAATGTTGCCAAGACGCATGAGGATAGGCTGCAAGACCCCCATCACAGTCAGGAAAATACCTTTATTGATTTAGGTGATGATATTTTTACTGCCGGAAAACCACATCCCATGATTGAGCCTTCCCTGAGGCTGACGAGATTGTTAAAAGAGGCTCAGGACCCTCAGACCGCCGTTATTGTGCTGGATTTTGTACTGGGATACGGCTCTCATATTGATCCCGTAGGAGTGACCCTGCCGGCAATACTGGAGGCAAAGCGCACGGCTCAGCTTGATGGACGCCATTTAGAGATCATTGGTTATGTATGTGGAACTGAGCAGGATGTGCAAGGCCGCGTCAAACAAGAGCAAAAGCTGGCTGCTGCGGGAGTCACGCTGGCGCCAAGCAATGCCCAGGCAGCCCGTTTGGCAGGAATGATTGCTAGGCAGCGGGAGGATAAAAAATGAGCTCAATAGATGCGTTATTCAGCGATAAGCTTGCTATTATCAATATCGGTGCTGAAACCTTTAAGGCTGAGCTTGAGGCTCAGGGAGCAGCTGTCCTGCAGCTGGATTGGAAACCGCCTGCCGGTGGTAACCGGGAACTGATTGCAGCATTGGATAAATTAACAAATAACGAACAAATTGAAGAGGCAAATGCCAGTGCTCTTGCCATTATTATCAATTCCCGGCCTGTATTAGTAGACATTGATACGGCTATTAACGTGATTCCCGGCATGACTAAAAACACTATTTTGCATGCCGGCCCGCCGGTTAAATGGGAAAATATGGCCGGGCCCATGAAAGGAGCCGTTATTGGAGCGCTTCTCTATGAAGGGATGGCGCCAACGGAAGCAGCAGCAGCTCTTTTAGCTGCCTCGGGGCAGATTAGCTTTGCTCCCTGCCATGAGCATAATGCCGTGGGACCAATGGCCGGTATCATTTCAGCATCAATGCCTGTGCAAATAATTGAAAATAAAACCTATGGAAATTTTGCTTACTGCACGTTAAATGAAGGACTTGGCAAGGTATTGCGCTATGGAGCGTACGGTACAGAAGTGATTGAAAGGCTGAAGTGGATTGAGCAGGAGCTCGGTCCGGTACTGAAGACCGCTGTTAACCTGTCAGGCGGAATCGATATTCGCAGCCTGATTGCACAGGCTATTCATATGGGGGATGAATGTCATAACCGCAATAAGGCGGGTACCAGTATGTTCATCCGGGCGATTGCGCCTTATCTGCTGCGCACAGGGGCCGAACCGGAGGCGATTATACGGGTCATTGAATTTATCAACTCTAATGATCATTTTTTCCTGAATCTATCTATGCCAGCCTGTAAAGCAGCCTTAGATGCTGCCCACGGCATTGAAAATAGTACGGTGGTTACAACCATGTGCCGCAATGGGGTGGAGTTTGGCATCCGGGTAAGCGGCTGTCCCGGCAATACCTGGTTTACCGGACCGGCGCAGATGATTCAAGGCTTGCTATTTCCCGGCTTTACCAGTGAAGATGCCAATCCGGATATCGGCGACAGTGCAATTACCGAAACCTGCGGCATTGGCGGCTTTGCAATGGGAGGCGCTCCGGCTATTGTACAGTTTGTTGGTGGTACTGTTGAAGATGCATTAGGGTATTCGCAGAAAATGTATGAAATTACGTTAGAGGAAAATCAAAATTATTCTATTCCTAACTTAAATTTTCGCGGTACGGCAACGGGAATTGATGTACGTAAAGTGATTGCCAGCGGCATACTGCCGGTTATCAATACAGGTATGGCTCACAAAGAAGCAGGTGTTGGCCAGGTAGGTGCAGGAGTGGTTAGACCACCTGCCGAGTGCTTTGAAAAGGCAATCGTGGCTTTGGCAGCACGAATTGAATAGTTAAAACAAAGAAGGGGAGATGTTACTATGGTAAAGAATTGGGATAAAGTTAAAATGTATGATCTCACTCAAAAACTCAGTCATCTTACTCCACCCTGGCCGACTTATGAACCGCTGCAAATTAAGTTTTTTAAGCGTCTTAGCTCTAACGGTGCTAATGGTCAGGTAATTACAACTTCAAACCACGTAGGGACGCATCTTGATGGCTCATTGCACTTTTGTACTCATGGCCGCGACATTGCCAGTATCCCGCTGAAGGATCTTATAGGCCCTGGAGTGGTAGTAGATCTGAGCGATATGACGGAAGATTATGGAATCTATACATCAAAAGATATTACTGACCGGGTGGAAGTCCGCAAAGGGGATATCCTGATTATTCATACAGGTTATGCCAGATATGGTTGGGATCAGCCGGAAGGCGATGAAGTTCGCTATATGGTCAAACATCCTGGACCTACCCGTGAGTTTGCAAAATGGTGCCATGAAATGGAGNNGGATTGGTGTTGATTGCGGTTCTGCTGATCATCCGATGAATACTAAAATTCGCGACTGGTGCCCCAAGCAGGCTGCAGAATGTGAAGCGTATTTCCAGCAGAAATACGGGAAAAGCATCTCCGATATTTTTCCTGATGACCACTATCAATTGATGCATATTGATCTATTCCCTCATGATATTATACACGCTGAGAATGTAGGCGGTGAAATTACCAAAGTACTCAACAAACGGTTAATTGTAGGCTGTTATCCGTGGCGTTTTGAAGGCGGTGAATCTTCTATCTGCCGTATTGTTGCTTACGACGAAGAATAAGAGCAAAAAAGGCTGTATGAACACTGTTAAAAACGCTTAAAATCGTAGGTTTTAAGCGTTTTTGCTGTATTCTTACAGAGAAAAAGAGCCTTTGGTACTATTCACAATAAAGCGGATTAAACGAAGAAAAGATTTGTAGAAATACTACAATTGATTATCTAACAATATTATTGCTAATATTCTGACAACAATATACCATTTAAATTAGGATATTGATTGATGAATATCGGAATTCGGCAGATTGTTTTGATTGCAACACCATAAGGAGGTATGAAGCGTGTTAAGCAGGTTTGATTACATTAGGCCACAGGTTCTTGAAGATGCGCTGGCTTTTCTGGGGGAAAACACCGGTACTAAAATTCTTGCCGGCGGCACTGATTTAATGGTAATGTTGCGCCGAAATGCTGAAATGCCTGAACATATTCTGGATATTAAATCCATACCGGAGACTAAGCAGTTAGAGTATAAGCCAGGAAGCGGCCTTTTTATCGGAGCCTCTATTACTGTTAACCAGGTAGCTGAAGCAGAGGCTATTCAAAAAAGATATGCTGCTTTAGTCCAGGGGGCAAATTCATTAGCATCGTATCAACTGCGAAACCGTGCTACTCTGGTAGGAAACATCTGCAATGCTTCACCTGGTGCTGATTTGGCTGCTCCGCTTTTGGTATACGAAGCCACCGTTCATATTGCCGGCAGCCGGGGAACTCGTCAAGTGGCCATTGACCAATTCTTTACGGGAGTTAAAAAGACAGTACTTCAACCGGATGAAATGGTATTGGGTATTTCCTTGCCTGATGTTGGACCCGGTGATGACAGTATCTTTTTAAAGCAAGCCCGCATAAAGGGGCATGATTTGGGCATTGTCGGGGTGGCGGCACGACGGACTGCGGCTAACACGTATCTTGTTGCTATGTCGGCAGTGGCTCCAACGCCCATCCGGCTTACAAAACTGGAAGAAATGCTGAACTCTCAGGGCGTAACTGCAGAGCTTGCCGTCCTGGCAGGAGAAAAGGCGCGAAGCTTAATTAAGCCTATTTCCGATGTTCGGTCTTCAGCCGAATATCGCCTGCATATTTCCGGGATATTGGTCAAACGGGCGTTGATGCAGCTGCTTGTCATAGGAGGTAAGTAAAATGTGTGAAATACATAGTGCGAAAGACAAGTGTTTTGCTTATGCTGATTCAGGCTTGCCCCGGGTTTGCCTTGCTTGCGTGGTTAATGACGAGCCGGTAACGGCAATGATAGATCCGACGATGACTTTGCTTGCCTTTCTACGGAAGGAGCTGAGCTTGTTTGGTACGAAAGAAGGCTGCGGAGAAGGAGAATGCGGTGCCTGTACCATTATAATGAATGGTGACACAGTTAACTCCTGTATCATACTGGCGCTGGAAGCACAGGGGGCGGCTATCACTACGGTAGAGGGCTTAAGCACCGGCGGGAAGCTTTCCATTTTGCAGCAGGAATTTATTCACCATGATGCCTTGCAGTGTGGTTTTTGTACGCCTGGCATGTTAATGTCCGCAAGGGCATTACTCAACCGGAATCCTCAACCCAGTGAAGAAGAAATAAAAGAAGCCATTGCCGGTAATTTCTGCCGTTGCACAGGCTATACGCCGATTATCGCTGCTATCGCATCGGCAGCAAAGCTGGAGAAGGAGGAACGCGGCCATGAGTAACAATCAATACCGCCATGTCAGCAAATCCAGCTTGCGCATTGAAGCTCATGAAAAAGTAAGCGGGCGGGCTACTTATACCTTTGATATGGAAATGCCTGGTATGTTATATGCAAAATGTCTGCATTCACCCCATGCCCATGCCGAAATCATTTCGATTGATACAAGTGCTGCTAAGTCTTTACCAGGTGTTAAGGCTGTGCTCACAGGTGAAGATATTCCTTATTTAGTTGGTTTGTATATGGTAGACAAACGGGTGCTGGCCCGTGGTAAAGTGCGATATCAGGGTGAGGCGATTGCAGCAGTTGCAGCGGTCGACGAAGCAACTGCAGAAAGGGCGCTCACTCTCATCAAGGTGGAATATAAGCCGTTGCCGATGATCAGTACTTTTGACGAAGCATTAAGCGGCAGTATCCTGGTACATGAAGATATTAATGAGCTGGAATATATACAAGGCGTATTTTTTCCGCAGCCTGACTCGAACATTGCCAGCTGGAACAAAACAAGCAAAGGCGATGTAAGTAAAGGCTTTGCCGAAGCAGACCTCATTGTAGAGAATGAACTGACTTTACCGGCAGTAGCACATGTTCCGTTGGAAACGCATGTAGCTATTGCTCAGGCTGATCCCTGTTCCAATCAGGTGAAGATATGGGTCGCCACTCAATCGCCATTCGGGGTACGCAAGCTATTGGCAAAAGCGCTGGGCATATCCACTGGCGACATTCAGGTAATTGCACCTTATGTAGGCGGAGGGTTTGGCGGAAAAGCCGGTATACATCTTGAACCGCTTGCCGCAGTTCTTTCCCGGGTCTGCAAGGGATGGCCGGTTAAGATTACCGCCTCCCGTGAAGAAGAGTTCAACCAACTGCCATGTCGTGCCGGCATGCGGGGGCGGGTCAAGACCGGAGTTAAAAAGGATGGAACGATTACAGCTGCTGAAATCTACTATGACTGGGATAGCGGAGCGTATGCGGATTACGGCGTAAATGTTGGCAAGGCAGCCACTTATTCCGGAGCCGGTCCTTATGAAGTTCCCAATCTTGAGCTTCATTCCCGTACGTTATATACCAATAAGGTATTCAGTACTGCGTACCGTGGCTTTGGACACCTGGAGACACATTGGATTATTGAACGCCAGATGGATATGGTAGCAGAAAAGCTGGGTATGGATCCTTATGATTTCAGGATGAAAAATATCTTACGCGATGGGTCCATTACAATCAGCGGCGAGCGCATTCATGAAAACTCCGGACGGCCTGATCAGTGTCTGGAGGCAGTTTGCAGAGAGATTGGCTGGACCGGGGGCCAGTCTGCTGAAGCACGGCAGGCCGCGCTTCAAACAGGAAAGGTACGCGGCAAAGGCCTGGCCTGCCTGCAAAAGGCACCGGCTATGCCTCCCCACACTTCAACTACGGCGATTATGCAAATGGATGATGACGGTATTGTCCGGCTGATGATCGGGGTAGTGGACATGGGGCAGGGAGCGAATACCATTATGGCGCAAATTGCAGCCGAAGTGCTGGATATGCCGATTGAAAAGGTTAAAGTGGTATGGGAAACAGACACAGACCGCCATCCTTACGATTGGTCCACAGTTGCTTCAAAATATACGTTTATGGGCGGTAATGCTGTAAAGCGCTGCGCCCAAAATATGATCGTACAGATGAAGGAAACTGCTGCCCAGGTATTGCGGTGTGCCATAGAGGATCTCGTTCATGGCAATGAATATATTTACCACGCTCAGCATACGCATCGACGCATTTCCTATAAATCGCTGGCCTTGGGCTATGCTTATGAAAATGGGAATGGTATCGGCGGTCCTCTAGTTGCCCGCGGTACGTATATGGCAGATGGGTTAACATTTCTTGATCCGGTAACAGGCCAAGGGCTTCCTGCACTAGACTGGACTTTTGGCGCTCACGGCGTAGAGATTGAAGTTGATGTGGAGACAGGTGACATTACCGTACTTAAAATAGCCTCCGCTTTTGATGTTGGTCAAGTCATTAACAAACAGTTAATTGAAGGGCAAATCATGGGCGGTGTCTTACAAGGCATTGGATCAGCCTTGGTAGAAGGTTATAAGTTTGGTGCTGACGGACGGCTGTTAAATCCCTCCTTTACAGATAACAAGATTCCTACGGCTAAAGATATTCCGGTCAAGCTGGTACCGATTCTTATTGAAAACCCTCAATTGGATGGACCCTTTGGAGCTAGAGGTGTTGGCGAGCATCCGATGATTTCCGTTCCCTCGGCCATTGGCAATGCTCTTTATGATGCGCTGGGGATTCAATTTTTTGACTTGCCGCTGTCACCGGAAAAGGTTGCACTGGCGATCGTGCAGGCTGCAGCAAAATAACACAGCTTAAACCCTTATCAATCATAAAGAGTAGCGCAGTCAAGCTTGATTGACTACGCTACTCTTTACTTTGTATTGTTCCGGATGGACAGATAACAATAGTTAATGTTAACAAAGCAGGAATTTGTTAACCAGTGTCGAAAAATACGAAAAAATGGGCAATCATATGTAATGCGAGCCTCTGATTGAGGGTAGTGATGGTGATTGCATGAGAGGGATCGCAGATAATGGTGCAGAATAGAAAGGCTGATTACGAGAGCCAGCCGAAAGCGACGAATGTTGTTGAGCTGCAGGTCAAATATTTAGCCCCGGGAATGCAAATTGCCAGGGATATTTTTTCGTCTGACGGTAAAATTCTTGTTAGCCAAGGAAAAGAAGTCAGCCAGCATTCTATTAAAAAACTTCAGGACTGGCAGATTGAAACCGTTTTAATTGTGCAGGAAAAGGCGGCTAATCCTCTGATCAGGTCAGAAGTGCAGCAATTTATCAATACGTATAATCAGTCCATTGATGTCATATCAAAAGCTTTTGAAAAAACACGGGAAACACAAGAGATACCCTTGGAGGTATTTGCAGCAGCCAATAAGGAGATTCAGGAAAATATTCCGGCTAGTGGTAATATTATTGATCAATTGTATAACCTGCCGCCTTGTGATGATTATACGTTCCGTCACAGCGTAAACGTTAGTGTGATCACTGCTTTAATTGCCGGATGGCTCGGCTATCCTCCTGATATTGTCAACCAGATGTCTTTGACGGGCTTACTCCACGACATAGGCAAGTCGCAATTGCCGCAGCATATTTTAAATCAACCTAACCTTTTGTCAAACAGCGATTATGAACTNNATCATTATGGTGCGGAATTGCTCCAAAAGAACTTGGATATACCTCAGACCGTTAAACATGGCATAACAGCTCACCACGAGCGAGAGGACGGGAGCGGTTATCCCTATGCATTGTTAGGTGACAAAATTCATCCTTATGCAAAAATTGTCGCCATTGCCGATTTGTATGATGAAGGGATGACAATCAGCCGCGAGGAAGGTATGCTCTTGAGTCCGTATGCTGCGTTGGAACGGTTAAAAGATAATATCTATAAAATTGAAGCCAAAGCAGCTATTACCTTTATAAACCGGATGACTAATTTTCTATCCGGTAATGTAGTTGCTCTTACCGATGGGCGAATTGGCCGGGTAGTTTTTATTAATAAAGATACACCGTCCCGTTCTATTATCTTGATTAATGACGGGCAAATAGTTGACCTAACCGAAACCCGAGGAGTTCACATTTTTCATTTGGTATAATATGGCAGTAAAAACAAACCCCCGAAGCTTTTTGCTTCGGGGGTTACTAGTTGTTACGGAAAGAACATATCTAATACGAACTTGGCTCCTGCGAATAGTGCCCCAGCCCAAAGCGCCTTTTGCAGTCGCTGCTCCTTGGTTAAGCCTTTTCGCAGACGGGGTAAAATAAGATACAAAAATGCGCCAAACAAGAGAAAAATAATNNAGTTACCGATAAATTTCAATATAGCTCCTCCAGATTTTCTTCTGTCAGTACTTTAATGCCTTGTTCTTTAAGTAGTTGGGTAAATATACCGTCACCGGCAATGAGTGTTCCGGAAAATGTACCATCATAAATGCTGCCACAGCCACAAGAAGGAGATTTAGACTTGACGATTGCTTTTTGACACCCGATTGCTGAGGCAATAGCACAGGCTGCGTTGGCGCCTCGCAGAAACTGTTCCGTAACGTCTTCCCCGGTATTGAATACAATCTGCCCATGACGAATTTCTGCCGGAGGACGGGGAATGGAGAAGCCTCCCAGTATTTCGGGACATACTGGCAAGGCAAGGCCCCTTTTGACCATATTCAGTATTGCCGGAATAGGGAAGGGGCTGCCGTTATAACGGCATTCAACACCTGCCAGGCAAGCACTTACAATCAGCATCACTAATTCTCCTAAAGTGGGAGTTATCTATCCCATATTCCTTTATCGCCTACTTGCGCTTCAGCTTGATAGCGCTGCAGGAAAGTTGCATATTTTACGTTTACAGACTCAATCTTTAGGCGACCATAACCATCAAGCACTAAGCGGGCATTGAAAAGTTTGTCACGCAGATCGTCATCGCTGTCGGAGGTGGGCTGGCTAAGCCAAACATAGGCTAATAGACAATTTTCTTTATCCCGTTGCTGTTTATCAAACTGCAAATAGATGGTGCGCCCTTCCAATTGTTCGCGAAGGAATTTTTCTGCTTTTAGGCCGTTTGCTTTACTATGTTTGTTTGGATCCAATTTAGAAGGAAGATCGACTGCGATCATCCTTACATTTTCGGCACTGTCATTTACATAGACCTGAAGGGTACTGCTGTCAGTTACCCGAACGACATAAGCGGAAGTCGTTAAGGGTGAAGCCGAGACAAGTGGGAACACTCCAAGCAGCAGGAACAGGGAGAGAATGGCAATTACCGAACTTCGAAATAGTGGATTCATCTAATTCCTCCTTTAGGTGAAATTTGGTCGATGTTTGCCCATTGGCAATTGAAGCCAATTAGCACGTTACCTTTATTTTGCATCAAAAAATACAAAATGTCCAAAAAATATTGTTAGACAGTGAAAATAAGTGGTGTACAAAATAAAAGGATTCTGCAGAGAACTCTGCAGAATCCTTTGTGGTCAGTCTATTCTAGCAGCATTGTCAATAACGAAAACGTCTAATATTTCCATAAGATCTCTGGGAAAGGTGAGGTGATGACGTTCTCCTACGGAATTTAAGGCAACAGTCAATGAAGCCCGGAATTTAGGTGTAAGGATAACCGGATCGTTAGAAACAATGGCGCTAAGATTAGTATATAAAAACACTTCCAATTGATCACGGATATCAGGACGTATGCCTAGCGGTTCCCGATGCAGCTTATTCATATAGGCACCCCTAATGACTTAGTTTATCCAGTATATGCTGCCGGCCAAGTGGTGTTACCCTGTTAACAATTGTAGTTTCAATGCATCTTGCTTGACCTGAATATGCATTAGCTTATTGGATAACTCTCCTGCTTTTCCAGATATATCGTTTGAGCAGGGTAGGCAAATCTAATATTTCGTTCCTCTAAAGCTTCCTTCAGTTTTAAATTGATTTCCTGTTGAATGTTCATGTACAACGTATAATCATTGCCCAGGACATAATAAACAACATCAAAATTGAGGAACGATTCACCTAATGCGCTGAAATGAGCTCTGTCAAATCTGGTATCAGCAATGCCTTCGATAATTTGCTTGACAATTACCGGTATTTCCCGCAGCTGCTGACTTGTAGTCTCATAATGAATGCGAAATTTGAATACAATCCGGCGGGTTTCCATGCGTTTTAGATTTTGAATACGGGAGTTTGTAAGGTCTGAGTTGGAGAATATCAGCTGTTCACCACCCAGGCTGCGGATACGTGTTGTTTTAATGCCGATGTGCTCAATTGTACCCATATGTCCGTCAATGGTAATAAAGTCACCTATTTCAAAGGGACGGTCAAAAACGATACCAACAAAACTGAACAAATCTCGCAGCATGGCCTGGGCAGCAAGTGCAACTGCTATGCCGCCTATGCCTAAGCCGGCAATAACGGTAGAAATCTGAAAGCCCAGATTATCCAGCAGAAATACTAGGCCAATGCCCCAAATTGCCACTCGTAAGAAGGGGATAACGGCTTTAATATTATGCTCCCGGTCAGTCATTTCTTTAGCTTTTAATGAATAGTTAAGCGTATAATCGACCATGGCAACAATAAAGCGGATGCCTGCAATCGTTAAAACAATGATCCCAATGACATCAATGCTTCGGCCCAATAAGGGATGCAGCGCAAGACTGCGGACTGCTAAATAGAAAGAGCCAAAATATAAGGCCGGCAGCAGCGTTTTTTCCAGCGTTTGGAGCAAATATACGTCTAGCTTGCCTGTGGCAGCTTCAGCCCATGATTTGAGACGGTTTAAAACAGCACGGTCAAATAGCTTAACGGCAAGAAGAGCAATAGCGAAAATACACAAAGCAGTCAGATAGCTGTAGACACTGTTTTGAAAAATAATTTTATCCAGTATTGTTTGCAGCATTATCGGGCTCCTCTCATTGTTTAATTACCTTACTAATTCGACAAAATGCGGTCCATAACCTGCTCGCAGCGAGTATAGTAAAACTGGTGATTAAATCTTTAACATAATTTATAAAATTTTTAAGAATGCTTTATTGGCCGTTTATATTCAATGATTATAATAACCTCAAACAGTTTAGGAGGTTATCAATCATGAACAAAATTAAAGTATTGTACGATGTGGTAAAAGCAATCAGAAACCAAGAGGAAATCAGCGGACTTATTACCGCTGACATTCAAAAAGACGAAATTAGTATTTTCACTATGAAAAATCAGTTTGAGAAAAATTTCTTGACTGGGCAGACTAAAGCCAAAATTAATACTCAAGTTGATTATGAAGGAAAAACGGTAAGGCATGATAGTGATACTGAATTCTCTATGCCTTCCGGCAGAGGCCTTCATCATGGGCATCATGGGATGGCTCACCGGCATCATTTTGGTGCCATGGCCGCTATGCAGCATCATGACGGCAGATGCGGTCATATGGGGGGGCGTTTTGCCAAGCTGGCGTTTGTTTTAGGGTTGCTAAACGCTCTAGAGATTAAAGAAACAGAAGATAACACGCTTGTTATTACTCTTAACTCAGCAGACTTGCCGGACGATGCAAAAGACCTGATGCGCGAAAGAATGAGTCATGGTAGTACTCACCACTCCCGGCATGGGTTTATGAAAGAATTCAGCAATTTAAAACAGTTGGATTTTACTGTTACGGTTTGGCTTGATGCTAATTGTAATGTAAAAAAGGCTGCTGGTATTTTCGCCGGTATCCAGCAAGACGAGCAATTGAAGGATCATGCGATTAAGGCTAATGGGGAAGTAGTTTTCCAGGATAAGGAGAATAAGTAAGCAATGCTGCTTAAGCGCTATGTAGTTCTTGCTGAACGCTGCACTGCCTGTCAGAGGTGCCTAGCTGTTTGCCCGGTAGGCGCGATAGAACTATCTGAAGCAGGTATACCCGAAATACAAATTGCCAAGTGCCGGCGCTGCGGAGCCTGCAAAAAAATCTGCAGTCAGCAGGCAATCATCAACCGTGTCAAACTCCGGTTTTGATTAGACTAAAAAAGGGCGCAAAAGAAAATTTTGCGCTCTTTTACGTATACACTATAATAGTGGTAGATGTAAAGCTTAGGGGAAATAGGTGATAATGCATGATCAGACATCCGAAGCGTCATGAAAAAAGTTGTCAAACCGATAGAGAAAGGCTGCATAGACTTCATAGCAGATGGCGCCACCGCCATGAAATGCATCATGGCCGTTTTCTACACCACTATAGATATTTTCGCTTCTTTCGCCCGGCCGGTATACTATTCACTTTGTTAATCCTCTATCTGTTGTTTAGCTGGGTTGGAATAAAAGAAACAGGTATTATTGTAGTAGCATTATTAGTTGTAAAAGAAATAGCGCACTTTATTTTTCTATTTCGCTTGGAAAAGCGGATATTTAAGCCGATGGAACAGCTTAAGCAAGGGTTAGATGAAGTTGCCAAAGGCAATTACAACATAAAAGTGGAGTATAGCCGGCCTAATGATCTGGAATTATTAATTGATGCCTTCAATGAAATGACGAAAGAACTGTACGAAGCCGAAAAACTGCAAGCTGCCTATGAAGATAACCGCAAGGCTCTGATCGCTAATATCTCTCATGATCTCAAAACTCCGATAACCGCTATTAAAGGCTATATTGAGGCGCTGCTGGAGGGGAATGTTGCTGGTGAGAGTAAGGAAAAATACTTAAAAACGATCTGGACCAATGCAACTTATGTAAATAATTTAATTGATGACCTCTTTTTATTTACAAAATTAGATATGCAAAAATTGGTCCTTCAATATGAAAGCCTGCCAATCAGGAAATTTATGCGCGACCTCATGGAAGAGTATCAATTCAATTTTGCCGAACAAAATATTCAGTTCTGCTATGAAGATATGCTGGAAGAGGAGTGGCAGGTTAATTTAGATGGTAAAAGACTGCAGCAGGCGTTTACCAACATTATGACAAATGCTGTTCAGCATGGACCTGCTGCAGGACTGGAGCTTAAGGTAATGCTTTATCAGCAAGGGCAATTTGTCGGTATCGACATTCAGGATAATGGGCCGGGCATCCCGGAGGATAAACTTCTCTTTATATTTGACCGTTTTTATCGCATTGACACAGAAAGGCCTAAAGAATTGGCCGGTACAGGTTTGGGATTGGCCATTGCTAAGGAACTGGTGGAAGCTCATGGAGGGACTATCAGCGTCGTAAGTCCCGGGCGTAGAGGGACGCGCTTTACCGTTCTGCTCCCGGTATGTTATGAAGAGACTGAGGAGGAATTCTATAGTGAAACACATTCTGATCATTGAAGACGATCGTGATATTGCTGAATTGGAGCGGGATTACCTGCAGCTAAACGGATACAAAGCGGAGATTGAGCAGGATGGGCTGGAGGGCATGAAAAAGGCGGTAACCGGCAGCTATGATGTTGTTGTCGTTGACTTAATGCTACCTAAAAAGGATGGATATGAAATTATCAAGGAAATTCGTAAGACACAAGAAATTCCTATCATCGTTGTGTCGGCAAAGAACGAGGATATAGATAAAATCAGAGGGCTTGATTTTGGCGCAGATGATTATCTTACCAAGCCTTTCAGTCCTGCTGAACTAACGGCCCGTATTAAAGCACATATTAAGCGCTACGAACGGCTTAGAGGACATATGAAAGCTTACGAAGTGCTCCAATACAAGGGGCTCGAAATTGATACGGCTTCTCATAAGATCTTTGTAAATGCCAAAGAAGTACAGCTCACTACCAAAGAGTATGAACTTTTGCTGTTTCTGGCTTCCAATCCGAATATTGTTTTCAGCAAAGAGCGTATTTTTGATACGATCTGGAGTGATGAGTATTGTGGCGATACAGCAACGGTCGCCGTGCATATTCAAAAGATCCGTAAAAAGATTGAAAGAGATCCGGCAAATCCGGAATATATTGAAACACTGTGGGGGGCAGGATACCGGTTTAATCCGATGTAATAGTAAGAATCTGATTCGATAAATACACTACAAATAGGTAAAGGGCTATACTTTATTATGAGTATAGCTCTTTACTTTGAGAAACTTAACTGTTTTGTAATGCCACGGCTGTTTCTGAAGTAAAAAGGAAATAGTAAGAGAGATACTAGCATGTAAGAAAGGTGGAAAAAGAGTTATGACCTGGGTGTATGCTGACTCATCGGCAGTAGAGCGGTTTCGCTATGATAAAGCAACGGAGACTCTGGTGATCCAATTTAAAAAAGGGACAGTGTATCAGTATTTTTTCGTACCATACCCTGTTTTTGCTGCTTTTGTCAGTCATGTGAAATCAGGCGGATCAGCAGGACAGTACTTTAATGAAGCAATTAAAGACTGCTATCAATATGTACAGGTTTAGGTGTGAACAAGTAAGGCTGTTGCTAAAGTGTTCACACGTCTGAGCATATTTGTTATAATGGGAAAAATTATAGCTATATAGATTTTGAAAGTTGGGTTGATTTCATGCGTTTTTTGCACAAAATAACGCTGTTACTTAGTGCATTAGTTATCATTAGCAGTTTTATTCAATTTGTTGTTTTTGATAGTTTTTTTCTATCCACTACGAATTCTCTTTTATTAACGACAAATGAAAAAGCTGCCGTCAATCTGGCAGAGCAGCTTTGGCTGTATTTTCAAAACACGGGAGTCTCATTAAAGACGATAGCAGCAAATGTCCGTATTCGACAAGACCAGGAATTGCTTGATGAAGCTAGAAAGCTTACTCCTGAAGTTGATATGATTTTGATACTCGACAAACAGGGAACGATCTCCCAGGTCAGCGGCAATACAACTGATATTTCGGTAGAAAATTTATCTGAGCGTGACTACTTTCAGCAAGCGATAAAAGGAAAAACATACATTAGCGGCGTGTTTACAAGCCGCAGAGATCGTAAAGTTATTGCAATTGCTACGCCTATTGTGGAGAATGGTACCATTTCCGGCGTAGTGGTCGGGATATGCCGTCTGCACGGAAATATCCTGTCATCAATGTTTGATAATAAATCATTTGGCCGCGGCGGTTTTATTACCATCTTAGATAATGAAGGCATCGTAGTTTTCCATGCTGATAAAGAACGTATTGGAAAGCGCGGTGTAATAGCCGACAGCTTTCAAGGTGTATCAGGAGCTAAGATTATGAAAAATTACTCAGGTGCTGATCAGTATATTGGCTATAGCAAGGTTCCTGAACTGGACTGTAAGTGTGATTACACCTACTGTCGAAATTGCACAAACCCGTAAAATTATGATTTATGAGATGCTGGCAGTAACGATGCTCGCTATTTTAGTCATTATTATTATTGGCAGCTACACGGTCCGGCGGTATACCAAGCCACTAGATAAGTTAATAGAAGGCTTTAGTTCTATTGGAAAAGGGGGGTACAAGCAAATAACAGCTGATGGTTATGCAGCGGAGTTTAACATGATGATTCAAGTTTATAACGATACTATTAGAAAACTGGAAGAGGTTCACACAACATTAGAAGGTGCTGCAGATTTAGATGAGTTAACAAAGGTCTATAACCGCAGATCTTTTGAAAAAATGCTGGACATTATACATTCTGAAATAGAAGCCCATTCTCTTAGTCATGTGGGAATGATGGTCCTGGATGTCGATTACTTCAAGCAAATTAATGACTCGCAAGGCCATGTAGGAGGTGATGAGATTTTAAAAAATCTTGCCGCTGTAATTGAATCTGTTGTGGGAGCCCGATCCGTATTCCGGTTTGGTGGAGATGAATTTGCAGTTGTTTTGCGAAATAGTACGGATGAATTAATTGCTGCGATGGCAGAGGATATCCGCTCCCGAAGTGAACAAGTATTAAACGGCTATACAGTAAGCATAGGGACTGCTGTCTATCCTAAAAATGCCGCTTCAGTCAGTGACCTATTGGTTTTAGCAGATAAAGCGCTGTATACCAGCAAAAAAAGCAGAAATAAAGTAACTGCATACGAAAATAACTAGCAAAGGGCCGTTCTTGATGCAGGAGTAAGTGCCATATGGGATATAATCAAACAGTGAGTCACCGAATAAGGGAGGAATTATCTTGTTGTACAGGAAGTTTGGCAAAACAAAGGAAATGGTTTCCGTTTTAGGTTTTGGCTGTATGCGTCTACCGGTTATCGGCAGCGACCCGACCAACATTGATGAAGACAAAGCAATAAAGATGATCCGTTATGCTATTGATGCCGGTGTAAACTATGTGGATACTGCATACCCTTATCATGGCACAGGTTTTCTGCAAGGGGGAGCCAGCGAGCCGTTTGTGGGAAAAGTTTTGCAAGACGGCTACCGGGAAAAGGTTAAGCTGGCTACTAAACTTCCCAGCTGGCTGATTAAAACTAGAGCCGATATGGATAAATATTTAAATGAGCAATTAGAACGTCTCCAGACGGATTATATTGACTTCTATTTGGTTCACTCTTTGAATGCTAATGTCTGGCCGGTACTAAAGGAAGCCGGTATCAGCGAATTCTTAAACCAGGCACTCAGCGATGGCAGGATCAAATATGCCGGCTTTTCTTATCATGATGAAAAAGAACTGTTTAAACAGATTGTCGATTATTATGACTGGTCTTTTTGTCAAATTCAGTATAATTATTTAGATGAAGGTTACCAGGCTGGCAAAGAAGGCTTAGCATATGCTGCAAAGCGGGATTTAGGAATTGTAATTATGGAGCCTTTGCGAGGCGGGAATATTGTTAATTTGCCTCAGGAAGCAAAGGCTGTCATTGAACAGGCTGACCATAAAAGGACCCCGGCAGAATGGGGATTGCGCTGGGTCTGGAATCATCCGGAAGTATCTGTTGTACTGAGCGGTATGTCGACAATGGAGCAGGTTACGGAAAACATTCAAGTTGCTCAGGCTGCTCAGCCCAGCTCTTTGACAGCAAAAGAGCTAGCCCTAATTGATGACGTGAAGAGAATCTTTACAGAGAGAATTAGAGTGAATTGTACGGCATGTTCCTACTGCATGCCTTGCCCGGCGGGCATAAATATCCCTGGATGCTTTGCAACCTATAATGACCACTGGGTTTTTGATGCTACTCCGGCTGCGAAGCAAAGATACGGCATGTTATCCAGAACGACATCACCCGCATCTAAATGCGTAGAATGCGGTAAATGCGAAAGCCATTGTCCTCAGGGAATTGCCATTCGCGATGAACTGAAGAATGTAAGAGAGTTGTTTGAACAATAAAATTACAAAGTGATATTTCATAAGACAAACTGCCTGTTATGGCCATAAAATAAAATATAAGTGGTCAGCACAGGGAGGATTATTGTTATGAAAAAGGTGTTTTCTTATCAAACCGCTATTGGCAAACTTACTGTTGCCGAAAATGGGGAAGCGATTACAAATTTGTATTTTCAAGAGGAAGCTGTCCCACAGGATGTGATATATGAGGAAACAGAACTGCTTCGTGAGGCTGGTCTGCAGTTAACTGCTTACTTTGCCGGGGACCGTAAGGATTTTGATCTTCCTTTTGCACCGCAAGGTACGGTGTTTATGAAGCAGGTGTGGGAAGCCTTGCTAACTATTCCTTATGGCGAAACACGAACCTACCGGGAAATCGCTGAAGCGATCGGCAGCCCAACTGCCGTCAGAGCAGTAGGGAATGCCAATAGCAAGAATCCGCTGTCCATATTTATACCCTGCCACCGGGTGATAGGAAGTAAAGGTGAACTTACTGGTTATCTGGGCGGATTGAAAGCCAAACAATTCCTGCTGGAATTGGAAAAACGAAGGAAATGCTAACCGGAAGTAGGTAGATTGGTATTGACGAACTTTCACTATGGACAAATGGAGCTGGATTATTTAAGAAAGAAAGATAAAAAACTGGGTGAAGCAATTGACCGGATCGGCTTCATTGAACGTGAGGTTATTCCTGACTTATTTACTGCATTGGTTAATAGTATTGTAGCGCAACAGATATCCATAAAAGCTGTGGATACGATTTGGGGGCGCATGGAGGAACGCTTTGGCGAAATTACGGCCCCAAATATAGCAAAGCAAGCGGTTGAAGACGTACAGCAATGTGGCATGACAATGAAGAAAGCTGTCTGGATTAAAAGTATTGCCGAGTCGGTATGTACTGGTGACCTTGATCTCAATGAACTAGCACAGCTGCCGGATGAGGAAGTGTGCAGGCGGCTTTGTTTACTTGATGGCATCGGTTTATGGACTGCTGAGATGCTAATGACCTTCTCTTTGCAGCGTAAAGACGTGGTAAGCTGGGGCGACCTTGCCATCAGGCGGGGAATGATGCGGCTGTATCATCATAAAAAGCTGGATAAAGCGAAATTTGAAAGATATAAAAAGCGTTATTCTCCTTATGGTACTATTGCTTCTTTATATCTTTGGAGAATCTCAGTGGAGTAAGCAAGGTAAAGAGGCCTGCAAGCAGCTCCTGTTTATAGCAGAAATACCCATAACCTTTCGCGAGAGACAGGTTATGGGTATTTCTATATAGGAGGAGGAATTTTCCTTTTATTACGGAATGGAAATTACTATAGATCGCAGTAAAGAGGGGGCTGTCAAGTGAAATACAAGGTTTTAGGAAAAACGGGTGTTATGGTTTCCGAATTGTGCTATGGTACGATGTCTTTTGGCAGTGAAGCAGACGAACCAGAAGCGGCGCGCTTGTTTAAACGCTGCAGGGAGGCGGGAATTAATTTCTTCGACTGCTCAAACAATTACAGCGGAGGAAAGGCTGAAGAACTGCTGGGAAAGTTTATTTCAGGTTGTCGTGATGAGGTCGTCATAACGACAAAAGTCTCTCAGCGTGTAGGCAGTGATATTAATGCAATGGGCTCTTCGCGTCGTCACATTATGCTTGCAGTGGAACAGAGCCTCTCCCGTTTGAAAACAGACAGGATCGACCTTTATTTCATCCATTACTTCGATCCCTTTACTGCTATGGAGGAAACGCTGCGGGCACTTGATGATCTGGTCCGTCAGGGAAAAGTACCNNATCTTGGGGTAAGCAATTGGGCTGCCTGGCAAATTGCCAAGGCGTTGGGGATTTCCGAAAGGCAGGGCCTAGCACGGTTTGCCTGTATTGAGCCTATGTACAACTTAGTGAAAAGACAGGCAGAAGTGGAAATTTTGCCGTTAGCTGAAGCCGAGCAATTAGGGGTAATTGCGTATAATGCTCTGGGTGCAGGCCTGCTTAGCGGGAAATATGGTAAAGACAGCCTGCTCCAAGTGGGCCGGATTGTGGAAAAGGATTTGTATAATAAACGCTACAGCAATCCTGCCTACTACGAAATAGCCGAACGGTTTGTCGATATGGCTAAGGAACTGGGGGTAAATCCGGTGACTCTGGCTGTCAGCTGGGTTCAGTCCCATCCAGCCATTACAGCGCCAATCATTGGTGCCAGAAATGTAAATCAGTTGGAAGCTTCACTGGCCGCAGCAGAGTTTAACATGACTCCCGGGCTTAGGGCGGAAATCAGCAGGCTTTCTATTAGTCCGGGAACAGCTACTGACCGGCTGGAAGAAGAACTTGATCAGAAGTACAGATTCAGAAATAACTAAAACAACAAACGCGATTTGCCTATACAGCAAATAGCGTTTGTTTTACTCAAATTATACTGTCTCCGGTTTAAGCAGGACACCTACAACGATTTTATCGCCGCTGGTGCTTAATTCTACATGACTTCCTTCAGGCACTTCTCCTTTAATAATCTTTTTGCTAAGCTCGGTTNNGAATGTAGCTCCATCCCACGAGAGACTGATGTTCAATTGTTTTTTGAGCCGTTTATCCAGCCCTTTCAGCAGCATGGCAGCAATTTCAGCAACCTGTTCGCCCGTAAGGGCGTTGAAGACAATAATATCATCGATACGATTGAGAAATTCAGGGCGGAAGTGATGCTTCATAATATCCAGAACACGTTCTTTGGCTGCTGTGAAATCATTGTTTAAGATTTCATGAGAACCAATATTAGAAGTCATGATGATGACGGTATTCTTAAAATCGACAGTGCGGCCTTTGCCGTCCGTCAACCGTCCATCATCCAGGATCTGAAGCAGAACATTAAATACGTCATTATGGGCTTTTTCCACTTCATCAAGCAGAATGACACTATAGGGGCGGCGGCGAACTGCTTCGGTAAGCTGACCACCCTCGTCGTAGCCGACATAGCCGGGCGGGGCCCCAATAAGACGGGATACCGTATGCTTCTCCATGTATTCGCTCATGTCGATACGGATCATGCTGCGTTCATCGTCAAAGAGAACCTCTGCCAGTGTTTTGGCAAGCTCAGTTTTGCCTACACCGGTAGGACCTAGAAAGATGAAGGAGCCGATAGGACGGTTAGGGTCTTTAACGCCTGCGCGGGCGCGAATGACAGCTTCGCTGATGGCGGTTACAGCAGCATCCTGGCCGACAACCCGCTCATGCAGCGTGTCTTCCAAATGGGATAACTTTTCCCGTTCGCCTGAAAGCAGTCTCGTAACGGGAACTCCTGTCCAGCGGCTGACAATTTTGGCAATGTCATCTTCATTGACTTCTTCTTTGAGCATCACTTTATGGGAGCGTTTCTCTGTCAGCAGTGCTTCCTCATTTTTTAAACGCTGCTCCAACTCTGGCAAGCGACCATATTTGAGTTCGGCAAGGCGATTGAGATCGTAGCTGCGTTCGGCTGATTCCATCTCCATGCGAACTCCTTCGATATCCTTTTTGAGGTTGCGCAGGCGAAGGATGCCTTGTTTTTCCATTTGCCACTGAGCCTTCAGCGAATCAGCTGCTTGCTTTAAGTTAGCCAGTTCTTCACGAATGCGGTGCAGCTTTTCCTCAGAGGCAGGATCAGCTTCTTTTTTTAGAGCCTGTTCTTCGATTTCAAGCTGCATAACGCGGCGCAGCGAGTCATCTAATTCACTAGGCATAGAGTCAATCTCCGTACGTAGTTTGGCAGCTGCTTCATCGACAAGGTCAATCGCTTTGTCCGGCAGGAAGCGGTCGGTAATATAACGGTCAGACAATACGGCGGCAGCAACAAGGGCAGCGTCTTTGATGCGTACACCATGATGTACCTCGTAACGTTCACGTAAACCCCTTAAGATGGAAATGGTATCTTCCACATCGGGCTGATCAACCATAACAGGCTGAAACCGGCGTTCCAGGGCGGTATCTTTTTCAATGTGTTTGCGGTATTCATTGAGGGTAGTGGCACCGATGCAGCGAAGTTCGCCTCTGGCAAGCATGGGTTTTAGGATATTGCCGGCATCCATGGCCCCTTCAGCAGCTCCAGCACCAACTACTGTATGCAGTTCATCAATAAAGAGAATGATTTTACCTTCTGATTTGGTTATTTCAGCAAGCACGTTTTTTAACCGCTCTTCGAACTCACCACGGTATTTAGCGCCAGCCACCATTGAGCTAAGGTCAAGCGAATAGACGGCCTTGTTTTTTAAGCCTTCCGGAACGTCACCGGCAATGATCCGGCGAGCCAGGCCTTCCACAATAGCTGTTTTGCCGACGCCAGGTTCACCAATAAGGACCGGGTTGTTTTTTGTGCGGCGGGAGAGGATTTCGATCACCCGGCGGATTTCCTCATCTCGGCCGATTACCGGGTCAAGCTTACCTTCGCTGGCCAGGTCAGTCAGATTACGCCCATATTTGCTAAGCGCCTGCATGCTTTCTTCAGGATTATCGGAATTGACTGTTCTGCCTCCGCGAAACTCGGTTATAATCTGAAGCAGGCGGCTGCGGGACAGGCCCAATTCACGGCAGGCGGCGACAACATCGGCATCCCCGTCTTCCACAATAGCTAAAAGCAGGTGCTCTATGCTGACATATTCATCTTTCATGGAAGACGCCTGAGTTTCCGCTACTGCCATTACCCGGACCATAGCCGTATTCATACGAAGTACTGCGTCCTGGCCCCTGACAGACGGGATGTTTTTAACAAGCTGCTCTGCTTTCGCCTGCAGTACATAAGGCTGGATATTGAGCTGAGATAAAATATAGGCAATGATTCCTTCACCATCTTTAGCAAGAGCCAGTAAGAGGTGGCGGGTAGTCAATTCCTGGTGATAATTCAAAGCGGCAAGCTGCTGTGCTTCTTGCATGGCAGCAGCTGCTTTTTGGGTAAATTTTTCCTGAGCCATATGATTTCCTCCTATTTGTGTGTTTGCTGACGAAGCTCCTGGATCCGACCGTATAAGGCTTTTTCTTCTTCTGATTGCTCCTTGGGTATATCAATTCGTATTTTAAAATAAAGATCGCCGGAGGAGCCGTCATTTTTCGGGAGTCCCTTATTTTTCAACCTAAGCCGCTGCCCGTTATGAACTCCTGGCTGAAGCTTGAGCTGCACCTGGCCATGGGGAGTAGGAACCTGCATTTTATCGCCAAGTACGGCTTGGTCAGGATAAATTAACAATTCTGTTTCTAAATCACTGCCCGTAATTTGCCAGTCCGAAGCAGGAGCAGCATTGATGTGGAGATAGAGATCGCCCGCAGGTCCTTCTCCGTAGCCTTTGCCACCTAGGCCTTTTAAGCGAAGCGTAGCTCCCGGATGCAAGCCAGAGGGGATCGTTACTTTGACGGTTTTAGTATCTTCCGTTGTTCCCGTACCCCCGCAGGCGCGGCAGATACCCCGCTGGGTAAAACGCTCGCCGCGGCAGGATGCGCAGATATTTGGTACAGACAGGTACAGTTCTTTTTCCACACCGTTGATAAGTTCGTTTACGGACAGGCTGATTTGGGCATCAATATCTTCGCCCTTGGAAGCAGGCTGGTGTTTCTGCGCACCACCCTGGCGTGCGCGGGCAAAGTCCTGCCCAAAGAACTGGGAGAAGAAATCACTGAACCCAAAGCCATTAAGGTCAAAATCGTCAGGCTGCTGATAGCTGTAGCTATAAGTGCCACCCCGGCCTGACGGGTCAAAATTTACTTCATCGCCAGCTTTCCAGTTCATGCCCAGTTTGTCATATTTAGAGCGTTTATCAGCATCGCCTAATACTTCATAGGCTTCATTAATTAATTTGAACTGTTCTTCTGCTTTGGCTTTGGCATCACCCTGATGGAGGTCAGGGTGATGCTTACGGGCCAGCTTGCGATACGCTTGCTTAATTTCTTTTTCTGTGGCGCTTTTGGGAATTCCCAGTATTTCATAATAATCGATATATTGCATAAGCATCACCCGCCTGCTTCTATTTGGAAGAAATGGAATTATTCGTACTCAGCATCAATTACATCGTCATCCTGCTTAGGACCAGTGGTAGGATTATTGACCTGCTGCTGCGGTTTTTCCGGTTTGCACTGGCAAGCCTGGCTGTAGGCTTGTTCCAGCTCATCCGTAAGCTGGCGCAGTCTGCCCACTTCATTATCATCTTGCAGAGCTTGCTTGACTGCATTTAGTGCAGCCTCCAAACGGCCTTTAACGTGTGCAGGAAGTGTATTGCCCTTTTCCGTGATCAGGCTTCGAGCTTGATAGGAGAGGGAATCAGCCTCATTCTTGAGTTCAATGTGCTGACGGCGAACTTTGTCTTCCTCACCATATTGTTTGGCATCGGACACCATGCGGTCAATTTCTGATTTATCAAGGTTGCTGGAACCGCTGATGGTAATAGACTGTTCCTTACCGGAGGCTTTATCTTTGGCATTTACCGTCAAGATGCCATTGGCATCAATGTCAAAAGTGACTTCAATTTGGGGAGTGCCACGGGGCGCTAGCGGAATACCGCCAAGCTTGAATGTACCAAGAGTACGGTTGGCAGCTGCCATTTCACGTTCACCCTGAAGAACGTGAATTTCTACTTCTGTCTGATTGTCGTCGGCAGTGCTGAAAACCTGGCTGCGGCGAGTGGGGATGGTAGTATTGCGCTCAATGAGCTTTGTCATGACACCACCCAATGTCTCAAGGCCAAGTGAAAGGGGGGTGACATCAAGCAGGACTACATCTTTTAAATCACCGCTTAAAACAGCTCCCTGAATGGCAGCACCTACGGCTACGACTTCATCGGGATTGACACTTTGATTGGGCTCCTTGCCTGTCATGGCTTTTACCAGGCGGTGGACGGAGGGAATACGGGTAGAGCCTCCCACCAGGATGACTTCATCAATATCTTTGGCTGAAAGTTTGGCATCGGCTAGTGCTTTTTCTACCGGAATCCGGCAGCGTTCCAACAGTTCGCGGGTTAATTCATCGAATTTTGTTCTGGTGAGTTTGTTTTCCAGGTGTTTTGGCCCCGCAGCATCAGCTGTGATGAAGGGTAGACTCACACTGGTTTCCATAACAGCAGATAGTTCTATTTTTGCCTTTTCTGCAGCTTCGGTCATCCGCTGCAGAGCTTGCTTGTCTTGCAGCAAATCGATTCCGTTATCCTTTTTAAATTCGGCAGCCAGCCAATCAACAATTGCCTTATCAAAATCGTCGCCGCCCAGATGGGTGTCGCCGTTAGTTGATTTTACTTCAAAAACGCCATCGCCGACTTCGAGGATCGATACGTCGAATGTTCCTCCTCCCAAATCAAATACCAGAATCGTTTCATTTTTCTTTTTATCCAGTCCGTAGGCCAAAGCAGCAGCGGTAGGTTCATTGATAATTCTTAGTACATTAAGACCGGCGATGCGGCCGGCATCTTTCGTAGCCTGACGCTGTGCATCATTGAAATAGGCAGGGATAGTAATGACTGCATCAGTTATTTTTTCCCCGAGGTATTTGCTCGCATCATCAACCAGCTTGCGAAGTACTTGCGCGGATATTTCCTCAGGAGCGTATTGTTTGCCGTCAACCGTAAATTTAACTGTATTATCCGGACCCTGGTTGACTTTATAGGGAACCAGTTTCATTTCATCGGTTACTTCAGTGAAGCGGCGTCCCATAAAGCGTTTTACGGAGTAGAACGTTTTTGTAGGATTTAAGACAGACTGCCTTTTTGCCAACTGACCGACAAGGCGTTCATTATCCCGGAATGCGACAACTGACGGAGTAGTTCTGCCGCCTTCCACATTTGTGATGACCGCCGGGCGTTCTCCTTCCAGAACGGCAATGACCGAATTGGTAGTACCTAAATCAATACCCACTACTTTTCCCATAATTTGTGCCTCCCTTAGCTAATTAGTACCTTGTTTTGGAAGAGGTTTAATTCCTAATTCAATACTAACAGATAATAAATATCAATGGAAAGTCGTACAGATATTGGAAATTGTTGAATTTGGGCAAATATAACTGTTTTAGCAGGTAAATGTCTTAATATCACACGCAAGCTATTTATTTTGACCTTTTGACCTTATAGGTATATTATCTGTTGATTGTTTGACAATTATTCTATTTATGAACGCTGCCTTGGTGCTTACCTAGGCACTAAATAGCAAGGTCTATAAAAAGCGAAAAGCTGTTTTGTTCTAGTCCAAAACAGCTTTTCGCTTTATTTAATATGCTTTAATTGCTTCAAGAAATATGGCCACTAAAGGGTTGGGATTTGTCTCCTTCCAAGCAATAACACGGTCAACGCGGTAGTCGTAATTTGCGATTTCAACAAAGCGTACGTTAGGGCCGGCAAAGGCTTCCGTATGTTGTGCCAATATGGTAATCCCAATGCCTGTTTCCACAAGCAGAAGCAGTGTTTCCAGCACAGGTGTTTCACAGACAATATTCGGATAAAAACCGTGAGAGGCGCAGAGGCGTTCCATATGTTCATAGTTGGGTGCCTCGCTGCGCGAAATAATGACAAACGGCTCATGGGCTACTTCACAAAGCTCGATTTTATCCTTAGCGGCGAGAGGATGTTCGATAGGCAATACAATGCACATCGGACGGGATTGTGGATAAAAGGGGCAGATTTGCCAGCTAAGCCCTGCGGTTTCATGTAACCCATAGGAGAAGGTAAAAGCGATATCCACATCACCCCGGTCCAGGGCCTGACTAAGAGGCGTCATGTTATAGCGGAGCAGAGACAGCTTAATCCCGCTATGATTGGAATGGAATTGCTTGATGAAAGACGGAAGTTTATCTTTTTCCTGCTCCATTGAGCCAGTAAAACCAATACGCAGTATGCCGATACCACCAGTAGCGGCAAGATGGGCCTGGCTGATGGCTTCCTCTGATTTTGCTACAATTTCATTAGCATATTTTAATAACTCCGTTCCGGCTGCTGTCAACTGAACAGAGCGGGTATTGCGAACAAAGAGCTTAAGACCGATCCGTGCTTCTAAATCAGCGATTTGCTTGCTGATTGCCGATTGGTCCAGATGAGCCTCTTTAGCGGCAGCCGTGAAGTTTAAATGTTTAGCGACTAAGCTAAAGTAGCGTAACTGTCGGATATCCATGGCTCCTCCTCAAGTGCTCTGTTAATTAACAAAATTATACAACAATTAGCGTAAATAAGCCATATGAGCAAAGCTCTATTCAGAAAAATGCAAAGGCGATTAATGCCAGAACTTACTGACTGTAAGTGAATTATCGCCTTTCTCAATGCGCTTCAGGACAACTACAATGGAAGTAGAGAGAATAGTTCAACTATAGTTTAAGGAGGAAACAGATGTGCTCCATAGCTTTTCAGATGTGCTAGCTCAGGCGAAACAGACAGCCGGAACCGAGGTTACGATCGCAGTAGCTGCTGCACAGGACCGGGATGTGCTGCAGGCTATTAAAACTGCTCAGGATATTGGGTTGGCTAGGGCAATTCTCGTAGGAGATGAATCTGCCATACGCTCCTTGATGGCAGAGATCGGCTTGTCGCCGGATACCCCTGTTGTTAATGAGCCGGATATGAACAAAGTTGGTTTGGCAGCGGTAGCATTAGTGAGACAGGGAAAAGCGCAGGTGCTAATGAAGGGACTGCTCAATAGCAATGACTTTTTGCGAGCCGTACTGCACGGGCAAGAGGGTCTTCGAACCGGGCGATTGCTTAGTCACTTAGCTTGTTTGGAGATTCCTGGAGAAGACAAATTGCTGTTTTTTAGTGATGGAGGAATGAATATTGCTCCTACATTGACAGAAAAAAGAGATATATTGATTAACTCTGTGCTGGCATTGCATAATATCGGAATTGCTTGCCCTAAGGTAGCTCTCCTTACGGCAAATGAATTGGTCAATCCCAAGATGCCGGCAACAATAGATGCTCAGGCGCTCGCTGCAATGAATGACGGAACAAACCTGCCCTGCTGTACGGTAGAGGGGCCGATTGCTATGGACGTAGCGATGAGCCCTGAAGCAGCAAAACACAAAGGGATTACCAGCAAGATAGCTGGGCAGGTGGATTTGTTTCTTGTTCCCAGTATTGAAACAGGAAATGCCGTAACAAAAGCTTTAATTCATTTTGCTAAAGCAAAGATGGCAGGTATCATACTGGGGGCAACTAACCCGATTGTTCTGACATCACGGGCTGAGACTCCTGAAGGTAAATTATATTCGATGGCATTGGCCTGCATTGCGGTCGGCAGAGCACAAAAGGATGGTGAACAGCATGCCTAAGGTAGAGGTGGAAAGCGAGCGCTGTAAAAGCTGTGGCATCTGTCTAACGGTTTGTCCCAAAAAAGTGCTGAGAATTGGGAGCAGGGCAAATTCAAAAGGCTATTATTTTGTTGAAGCAGCACAGCCAGACCAGTGTATCGGCTGCACTTTATGCGGGATGGTATGTCCTGATATTGCTCTAAAGATATATAAATAGCAGGTAAGAAAGGGGGAGCCTTATGAATAAGCATTTGCTGAAGGGAAATGAGGCAATTGCCGAGGCAGCTATCCGCGCAGGCTGTAAGCTGTTTTTCGGATATCCCATTACTCCTTCTACTGAAATTATTGAGTATTTATCGAAACATATGCCGAAAGCGGGCGGAATGGTATTGCAGGGCGAAGATGAAATCGCCTCGGTTAATATGTGTTATGGCGCAGCCTGTACCGGAGCGAGAGTGATGACTGCCTCATCCAGTCCCGGGTTTAGTCTGAAGCAGGAAGGCATGTCTTACCTTGCAGCAGCTGAGCTGCCAGTTGTCGTTGTTAACATCAACCGCAACGGTCCCGGGCTTGGTGGGTTGGGACCGAACCAAGGCGATTATTTCCAGTGTACGAAAGGCGGAGGTCATGGCGATTATAATGTCATCGTGCTGGCACCCTCCAGAGGACAGGAAATGTATGACTATACAATGGATGCCTTTGAATTGGCAGACAAGTATCGAACGCCGGTCATTATACTGGCTGATGGAATGCTGGGTCAGACGATGGAGCCGATCATCTATAAGGAACGTTCATTGACGGATTTCCCGGTTAAAGAATGGGCGACTACCGGTTGTCAGGGCCGGGCGAAACGCAAAATAGCAATGTACAATCTTACCAATGAAGCCGGCGAAATTACAGCAAAGCACTTACAGGAAAAGTTTTGCTCCATGAGAGAAGCGGAGCAGCGGTGGGAAGAGGTTAACACTGAGGATGCAGAATATCTGGTGGTTGCCTACGGTACTTGCGGGCGGGTTGCTAAAAGTGCTGTTCAGCTGGCTCGCCAGCAAGGCATCCGGCTGGGTCTTATCCGTCCCATAACCTTATGGCCCTTTCCGGAGAAGGCCTTTGCCCGGCTTACCGGTATAAAGGGGATTCTGACTGTAGAGTTAAACGCGGGACAGATGATTGAAGATGTTAAGCTTGCTGTTAATTGCTCCGTACCGGTATATCTGCATAATCGCTTAGGCGGCATGCTATTGAGTGAAAACTCAATTCTCAGGCGTTTTGGAGAGGTTTTTCAACAGGAGGTGCAGGTATAATGGAAAAAGTGTTTGACAGACCAAAAGGGCTGACAGACGTTCCGTTTCATTATTGTCCGGGCTGCACGCATGGTATTATTCACCGGCTGCTGGGTGAAGTGCTGGAGGAACTGAATATCATTGAAACTACGATAGGCGTAGCACCAGTTGGCTGCTCCGGGTTCATGCTCGATATGGTAAGCTGCGATATGGTAGGCGGGGCACATGGACGCGCTCAGGCCGTGGCAACCGGTATAAAGCGAGCCATGCCTGACCGCATTGTGTTCACTTATCAGGGCGATGGCGATATTGCTGCAATCGGGATGTCTCATGCTATTCACGTTGCTGCCAGAGGAGAAAAAATAACAACTATCATGGTGAATAATGCCGTATTTGGTATGACCGGCGGGCAGATGGCACCTACAACCTTGGGCGGCCAGATTACGACTACCAGCCCCTATGGAAGGGATAACATATTCTCCGGTCCTCCCATCGACCTGCCTAAGACGATCGCCACTCTTGACGGTGCCGTTTATGTGGCGGCAGGCTCTGTGGACTCACCCAAAAATATTATCGCCACAAAAAAAATGCTGAAAAAAGCGTTTCAGGTTCAACAGAAGGGCTTAGGATTTTCTTTTGTCAGTATTTTATCGACTTGTCCTTCCAACTGGGGATTGACGCCTGTAGACAGTCTGCAATGGCTGAGGGAGCATATGATACCCGTTTATCAGTTAGGAGAGCTTAAGGTGACAGAGGAGGTCAGCGCCTTATGATCGATAAAATTCTGCTAGCCGGTTTTGGCGGTCAGGGAGTTCTTTTTATCGGCAAGATTCTTGCCTATGCCGGGATGCTTGATGAACGGCAAGTTTGCTGGATTCCTTCTTACGGACCGGAAATGCGTGGCGGAACAGCGAATTGTTCGGTTATTATTTCTGATGACGAAATCAATTCTACCGTGCTTGAATATGCGGATGCCGGTATTGTATTAAATCAGCCTGCTTACGATAAATTTTTGCCATTTATAAGGTCTGGTGGAACACTAATCATTAATGGATCAATTGTTGACACCACAAAAAGGCGTGAGGATATTTCGATTATTTCTGTCCCTGCCGGAGAGGCTGCAACTGAACTAGGTAATCACAACCTGGCTAATATGGTTTGCCTGGGGGCACTCATTAACCGTCTTACGACCACTAATCTGTTAAGTATCGAAAAGTCAATTGATGAGGTAGTGGGGAAGAAGAAACCGCAGCTGATGGAGAGCAATCTTGCTGCCGTCAAATTTGGATTGAAATATTAAGATAATAGTTAAAAAAACGGAAAGCAAATAATGCTTTTCGTTTTTTATTGGTAGGATATGTTCCTGACTATAGAGAAACGTATCAAAAATGAAGAACTAGTATTTCGTTAGCCACCTTTTAGCAAGCTGTTAGGCAGTTTTAGCGGATAGATTTCGCGAAAAACGATAAACATACAGGGGAGAAGCTGTTGCTGCTTATTGCGGCAGCTTTCGAATCTGCAGCACCGAAAGGGGCTTTACATGAATCCGACAGTTAACCGGCATATTTCAATTATAGGAGTTCCGCTCGATCTGGGAGCAGACCGCCGGGGAGTGGATATGGGGCCAAGTGCAATACGTTATGCAGGACTTAGGGAACGGCTCCAGCGCATTGGCTATGAGATTGATGACAAGGGCGATATTTTGCCACATAGGCCAGACAGTTGGCAAGTGGGGGAAACAGCGTTAAAATATCTTGATGAAATTGAACGAGTAAATAGCGAGCTTTGCAAAATAGTTAGCGAAGAATTACAAAATAGCAGGTTTCCTCTGGTTTTAGGAGGTGACCATAGTATTGCAATTGGTACCATTTCCGGTGTATTGCAGCACAAAAAGAAGCTGGGCGTTATTTGGTTTGATGCGCATGGTGACAGTAATACAGTGGAGACTTCGCCTACAGGCAATATTCATGGGATGCCGGCGGCGGTAAGCTTGGGGATTGGACATGAAAGATTGACGGCAGTTGGCGGTAAGGATGTTAAGCTATGTCCAGAGAATTTCGTCATGATCGGTATTCGGGATCTGGATCAGGGTGAAAAACTGCTGCTTAAAGAACTGGGAATTGCTGTGTACACTATGCATGAAATTGATATGCTGGGTATGGCGAAAGTTATGGAGGAAGCCTTAGCGATTGTAACAAAGGGAACTGACGGGGTACATGTCAGCTTTGATATGGATGTTATGGACCCGCTGCATGCTCCGGGAGTGGGGACGCCGGTAGTCGGTGGCTTAACTTACCGGGAGAGTCATTTGGCTATGGAGCTTCTATCGGCAGCTAATATTGTCACTAGCGCCGAATTTGTTGAAGTGAATACTGTGCTTGATCATCAGAATGCAACTGCGAAGGTCGCAGTTGCATTAATGGGATCATTACTGGGTGAACGGTTGAAGTAGAATACAAAGGGGGAAGAGGGATGAGAGGAGTACATGCGCTACTTAAGGGGGCAGCAGCAGGGCTGGTATGCGTATTTTTGACAATGACGGCGGTTTCGGCTGAAACTAGGTTACTGGACAAAGATACTAAGCTGCATCCGCAAGGCTGTAGTGTTGGCGAGTTTATTGAATTTAAAAGCAATACCTCGGTCACCTTGAATGAATGGGGAGAGGTTGTAACAGGGACATTGGATAAAGACGCATTCCTNNTGGAACAGGATCATCAATGACTACTACTTTGTCACTGCTTTCAGCGATATGAGGCCCTGGTTTTACCGGTATAACCTGCCGGTGATTGACAAAAAGTATGATATTGCCATACCGGGTTACGGACATGTGTTATACAAAGGCGGAACGATTGTCACCTTTGACGGACAAGGAAATGTACTCAGCGGAACGCTCAAAGAGAAGGCGACAATTCGCCTGATTGAGGGCAGCTACGGTTTCATTACGGCAAAAGGAGGTACAGTCCTTACCTTTTATCCCTCAGGTGCCGTTTTATCAGCAGTATTAGAGGAAGATACACATTTACGGCCAGTGGGCTGGAAGCATCATTTTACTGGAAGTGATACAGTCGGATTTATTAAGTTTAGTAAAGGGAAAACAGTTACCTTTGCTGAGTCTGGTGAAGTATTGTCAGGAACAGTTAAGGAGCAGACCATATTACCTGTTGAAAGCGGAGCAAGTACTGCTTTTTCCGGAGGATCGGCAGTGTATTTTGATTCAGCAGGCAATGCCTCAGCAGAGCAGCCTAAAACAGAATAAATTAATTGGGGACTTGTCGCACTAACGCTTGCGCCAGCCCCACTTTTGCCTCTTGAGTTTTAGTAAGAGGCAAAGATACGGTTATGTACTTTTGTCT
>DDHB01000028.1 GCA_002337925.1 Sporomusaceae bacterium UBA1887 | reverse complement strand
CCGTGATTTGGTTTTGTCGCTCCGTACCGGCCAGATGCGGGACCGCAATGAAATATTGCGCAAACTGGTAGACATTCAATACGAGCGTAACGATATTAATTTTACCCGTGGCACGTTTCGCGTCCGCGGTGATACGGTTGAAATTTTTCCTGCCGCCTATGGCGAGCGGGCTATCCGGGTTGAGCTGTTTGGTGATGAGATTGACCGGATTTTAGAAATTGATACGCTTACCGGTGAGATTCTTGCCGATCGTAAGCATATTGTCATTTACCCGGCTTCTCACTATGTCACAACAAGAGAAAATCTGCAGCGGGCGGTAGCCGATATCGAGGCAGAGCTTGAAGTGCGGCTGGATGAACTGAAAGCTGAGGGCAAGCTGCTGGAAGCACAGCGTATTGCCCAGCGAACAAAATACGATATTGAAATGATGATGGAGATGGGCTATTGTTCCGGTATCGAGAACTATTCCCGTCATATTACCGGGCGCAAGCCGGGCGAATCGCCGTTTACTTTGATTGACTATTTCCCGGATGATTTTTTAATTGTCATTGACGAGTCTCATGTGACCATACCCCAGTTGCGGGCTATGTATGCCGGTGACCGGTCGCGCAAGGAAGCCCTTATTGGCCATGGCTTTCGCCTGCCATCTGCCTTTGATAACCGGCCGCTGAAATTCGAGGAATTTGTTGAGCGAATCAATCAGATTATTTATGTCTCAGCTACGCCCGGTCCTTATGAAATGCAGGTAACCACGCAGGTTGCCGAACAAATTATCCGGCCTACGGGGCTTGTTGACCCGGAGATTGAAATTCGTCCGATTAAAGGGCAGATGGATGATTTGCTTGGTGAAATCAAGGAGCGGGCATTCGCGCAGGAGCGGGTACTTGTTACGACACTGACCAAAAAAATGGCTGAGGATTTAACGGAGTTTCTTAAGGAGACCGGCGTGCGGGTACGGTATCTGCACTCTGATATTGTAACGATCGAACGGGCTGAAATTATTCGTGATTTACGGGCCGGTGTTTTTGATGTGCTCGTGGGCATTAATCTGCTGAGAGAAGGGCTCGATTTGCCGGAGGTATCACTCGTGGCCATTCTTGATGCCGATAAAGAGGGCTTTTTGCGCTCCGATACTTCGCTCATTCAGACGATTGGACGGGCAGCCCGTAATGTTAACGGCAAGGTTATTATGTATGCCGACCGGATTACCGGTTCTATGCAGCGGGCAATTGGCGAAACCGACCGCCGCAGGGCAACACAGGAAGCGTATAATGTGGAGCATGGTATTACACCGCAAACCATCCGTAAGCAGGTTAAGGATCTCATTTCCCTGACAAAAGTGGCGGAAACGCCTGAAGAATATAAAACGGACCGCCTTAGCAGTATGACGCGCTCCGAAATGGTCGAACTGGCAGGCAAAGTGGAAAAAGAAATGAAACAGGCAGCTAAAAATCTTGAGTTTGAACGGGCTGCCGAGTTGCGAGATATGTTAGCCGAACTGCGTCAGCGCATTGCAGATGCCAAGCCGGATGGAAAAGAGAAACGATCCGGCTCCAGGCGCAAATCCTAAATGCAGGTTTAATTCCAGGGAGGAAATTTACGTGAAAGAATATATAGTTATAAAAGGTGCCAGACAGCACAATCTTAAAAATATTGATGTAACCATTCCGCGCAATGAACTGGTAGTGATTACAGGCTTGAGCGGCTCTGGCAAGTCGTCGCTGGCTTTTGATACCATCTATGCCGAAGGCCAGCGCCGCTATGTCGAGTCGCTGTCGGCTTATGCCCGGCAGTTTCTGGGCCAGATGGACAAGCCTGATGTGGATTACATCGAGGGTTTGTCACCGGCTATATCCATTGATCAGAAAACAACCAGCCGCAATCCTCGCTCAACGGTTGGTACTGTTACGGAGATTTATGACTATCTGCGGCTGCTCTTTGCAAGAGCAGGCAGGCCCTTTTGTCCTAAATGCGGCAAGCCGATCAGTCAGCAGACTGTAGAACAGATGGTGGACCAATTGGCGGCTTCTCCTGATGGTACAAGGATGATTGTACTGGCACCGGTGGTGCGGGGGAAAAAAGGGGAGCATCAAAAGGTACTGGAAGATATTCGCAAGAACGGCTACAGCCGTGTTCGCATTGACGGACAGGTGCAGGATATAACGGATGAAATTAAGCTTGAAAAAAATAAAAAGCATACGGTAGAAGCCGTTATAGACCGGATTGTCATTAAAGAGGGCATTGCTTCCCGTTTGGCAGATTCACTGGAAACAGCTCTGAAGCTTACCGGTGGTATTGTAAATGTGGAGATAGTCGGCGATAAGGAATTGACGTTCAGCCAGAATTTTGCCTGCGTAGACTGCTCTATCGGGCTGCCGGAAATTGCACCACGGATGTTTTCCTTCAACAGCCCTTTTGGCGCTTGTCCAGACTGCACCGGCCTCGGTAATAATATGGAGATTGACCCGGCGCTGGTGATTCCCGATACAAGCAAAGCACTTATTGACGGCGCACTTGCACCGCTTAGTAAGAATTCCAATTCTTATTTCATGTGCCAGCTGGAAGCGGTCATGACTCATTATGGGTTATCGTTGTACAATACCTGGGACAGTCTGCCTGAACATGTTAAGCAGGTTGTGTTATGGGGCTCGGGAGCTGAGCGGTTTACCTTTACGTATGAAAATATGTATGGTGAGGAAAAAACCTACCATTCTGTCTTTGAGGGAGCGTTGCCGACACTCAGCCGCCGCCACCGCGAGTCAACCTCCGATGTTGCACGTGAAGAAATTGAAGAATATATGAGTTCTAAACCTTGCCCGACTTGCAAAGGTGCCCGTCTGAAGCCAGAGTCCCTGGCGATTAAGGTTGGAGGCAAGAATATATACGAAGTAACCAGACTTACGATTGCCGACAGTCAGCAATTTTTCAATAGCCTTGAGCTAACGGAACGGGAAATGACAATTGCCAATCAGATTATGAAGGAAATTCATGCCCGTTTGGGGTTCCTGCTCAATGTTGGTCTTGATTATCTTAGTCTAGACCGGGCCGCAGGTACTTTGTCCGGTGGAGAAGCACAGCGCTTCCGGCTGGCTACACAAATCGGCTCAGGTCTGGTGGGGGTTCTTTATATATTGGATGAACCGTCTATCGGACTGCATCAGCGCGATAACAATCGCTTACTGGACACTCTTAAGCACCTGCGTGATATTGGCAATACCCTGCTGGTAGTGGAACATGATGAAGATACGATGAATGAGGCCGATCATATTATTGATATTGGTCCTGCTGCAGGCGTACACGGTGGCCACATTATTGCCCAGGGAACGGTTGATGAGATTAAGGCCTGCGAGCATTCGGTAACCGGTCAGTATTTAAAGGGAACGAAATTTATTCCCGTGCCTGTAGAGCGCCGTCAGCCTAACGGCAAATGGCTGGAGATTAGAGGGGCCAGGGAAAACAATTTAAAGAAGCTTAACGTCCGTTTTCCCCTGGGACTGTTTACGGCAGTAACCGGCGTATCGGGATCAGGTAAAAGTACGCTGGTTAACGAGATTCTATTTAGGGGACTGGCCAGCCGTATTTATCGCAGCCGCAGTCGCGCAGGTGAGCATGAGGATATTCGCGGTGCCGAATATATTGATAAAATTATTGATATTGACCAATCGCCTATCGGCCGTACGCCCCGTTCCAATCCTGCTACCTATACCAGTCTGTTTGATTCCATCCGGGAATTGTTCAGCCAGACCACGGAAGCCAAAATGAGGGGCTACAAACCGGGCCGGTTTAGCTTTAACGTGAAAGGCGGCCGCTGCGAAGCCTGCCGTGGTGATGGTATTATTAAAATTGAAATGCACTTCTTGCCCGATGTATATGTACCTTGCGAAGTTTGTAAAGGTGCCCGCTATAACCGGGAAACGCTGGAAGTACGTTATAAAGGCAAAAGCATTGCCCAGGTTCTGGACATGATCGTTGATGAAGGGGTAGAATTCTTCCAAAATATCCCCAAGATCCATCGCAAACTGCAAACGCTGCAGGATGTTGGGTTAGGCTATATTAAACTTGGACAGCCAGCTACCACTTTATCCGGAGGGGAAGCCCAGCGTGTCAAATTAGCTACCGAGCTTGCCCGCCGCAGTACGGGCAAAACCTTGTATATTCTGGACGAACCTACTACCGGCTTGCATACCGCTGATATTCACCGGCTCATGGAAGTGCTGCAGCGCCTGGTGGACGGCGGCGACTCCGTTGTGGTCATTGAGCATAATCTTGATGTAATTAAAACTGCCGATCACATTATTGACCTTGGCCCGGAAGGCGGCCTGCGGGGCGGTACGATTGTTGCCCAGGGAACGCCGGAACAAGTGGCGGCAGTAAAAGGATCCTATACCGGACAGTTTCTAAAGCCGGTGCTCCAGCGCGGCAAAGAGCTGGCTGAACTGGCAGAAGCAGCAGCAACAGCAACGGTGACAGAGGGATAGAACGAAGAGGAAATTAAAAGATGAGATCGCCACGTCGTACCTCCTCGCGATGACAGTTAAGCTTTGTAGCGATATGTAGTGACCAGCCCCACTGTCTTTGCGAGCGAAGCGCGGCAATCTCATTTTGCATGTAGACTGCAAGCACTATATAGCGGGGGTTATCATGAACAATAAACAATACTATGTTTATATCATGACCATTAAGTCCAAGACCGTCCTATATACCGGTGTGACAAATGATTTAATTAGACGGGTTTATCAGCATAAAAGTAAAGTATTTGAAGGGTTTACCTCCAAATACAATGTCGATCAACTTGTCTACTACGAAATCCATCAAGACATTAAACTGGCAATTGAGCGCGAAAAGCAGGTCAAAGCAGGACCTCGCAGGAAAAAGCTAGAACTGATCCATATAACTAATCATGATTGGAGCGACCTTTGTGGAGCACTCCGTTAGTAGCGAATTAGAACAAAAACTGGCTCACTTGCCTGATAAGCCTGGCGTATATTTATGGAAAGATGATCAGAAACGGATTATTTACGTCGGCAAGGCCGTAAATTTGAAGAACCGGGTCCGTTCTTACATGCAATCCAGCCGCAACCATTCGCCGAAAGTGCGGTCTATGGTTTCCCGGATAGCCGATTTGGAGTATATCATTACTAGCTCTGAAATCGAAGCGTTGATCCTGGAATGCAATCTGATCAAAAAGCATCGTCCCAAATATAACATCAGCCTGAGGGATGACAAAAGCTACCCGTATGTGAAAGTGACGCTGAATGAGACATATCCGCGGGTGTATGCTACCCGCAAAGTAATAAAAGACGGAGCCCGCTACTTTGGTCCTTATACCAATGCCGGTGCTGTCCATGAGACGTTGAAATTGCTCAAACGTCTCTTTCCGCTGCGTACCTGCCGCCAGCTTGATGCGCAGCGGCCTTGTCTGCAATATCATATCAAGCGCTGCCTGGCTCCCTGTGCTGGAAAAGTCGAGCCTGCAGTATATGGCGAAATGATTAAAGCAGTCTGCCTTTTCCTGGAGGGCCGCAGTGATGATGTAATCAAAAACCTGAAAAAGCGCATGGAAGAGGCTGCTGAAAACTTAGAATTTGAGCTGGCTGCCCAATTGCGCGATCAACTGGCAGCAGTAGACAAAGTCCGGGAGAAACAAAATATTGTTACCGGCAGCGGCGATCAGGATGCTGTTGGTCTGGCGCGCTCAGCAGTTGGAACTTGTGTGCAGGTATTTTTTATCCGCAGCGGCAAGATGGTTGGCCGCGATCATTTTCTTCTTACTAATAGTGAAGAGGAAGAAGATGCTAAGGTGCTTGAGGCTTTCCTCAAGCAGTATTACAGTCAGGCCGCCTTTTTGCCAAGAGAAGTACTGCTTCCCTTTGATGTGCCGGAACAGCAGCTGCTTTCTGACTGGCTGACGGAAGCAAAAGGTGGCAGAGTTGCTGTCGATACACCTAAAAGGGGAACCAAAAAGGATTTAGTCAGTATGGCTTCCGGTAATGCGGCAAGAGTACTGGAGGAGCAGGCGCTTCGTCTGCAGGCTGCCAATGAACGGACTGACGGGGCTCTCCTGGAGCTGGCTGATTATTTGGATTTAGAAGCGCCACCCGAACGAATCGAATGCTTCGATATTTCTCATATTCAAGGTGCGGAGACGGTTGCCTCTATGGTCGTTTTTGAAGGTGGACAGCCGAAGAAGGACGATTACCGCCGCTATAAGCTGCAGACAGTAGAGGGAAAACCGGATGACTTCAAGTCTATGCAAGAAGTTGTCGGGCGGCGCTACCGCGATTTAACAAGCGCGCCGGTGCCTGACCTAATTATTATTGACGGTGGTAAGGGTCAGTTGAGTTCAGCACTGGAAATCATCCGCAGCAGCGGGCTAACCTCGGCGACAGTGGTGGGTTTAGCCAAAGAGTTTGAGCATATATTTAAAGAGGGCGAAAGTGATCCTATTATTTTACCACGACACTCTCAATCTCTTTATCTGGTACAGCGCATTCGGGACGAAGCTCATCGCTTTGCGATCACGTATCACCGCAAATTGCGGTCAAAGCGCAATATGGTGTCTGTGCTTGACCATATTCCTGGCATTGGTGAGAAGCGGCGAAAGGCCCTATGGGATCATTTCGGCAATCTGACAAAAATCAAAGCGGCTGAAATAGATGAAATGGCTGCAGTACCGGGCATGAACAGGCCTACAGCTGAAGCTGTCTATCAGTTTTTCAGGCGAAAACCGGGAGAGTAATTAGGATGAATGGCATTGTTTTAGCCGGCGGGCTTAGTTCCCGCATGGGCAGCGATAAAGCCTCACTGCCATGGGGGGACAGCGATTTATTGCATACTGTTTTGCAGCAGCTGGCCCCGGTTTGTGATACCATCATTGTTGTCACGAATCGGCCACGGGATATTCAAATGCCCGGAATACTGGCTGTTGCCGACCATTATCAGCAATGTGGGCCGTTGGCGGGCATACAGGCAGGCTTACAGGCTTCGGGAGCTGATTATAATTTTATCGTGGCCTGTGATATGCCGTTTTTGTCATCGTCGGCAATCACCTATATCGAGCAGGCTGCTATTGGTTATGAGGCAGCAGTACCCTTTGTTGACGGATATTTTCATCCGCTCCATGCCGTGTATCACCGTAATTGTTTACCCCACATCGACAGGCTGCTGGCAGAGGGAAGTTACCGGATTGTTGAACTGTACAAGCATATCCGGCTGGTGCAGATCAGGAAGTATGAGCTTGTGCGTTTTGATGAAGGCCTGGCTATGTTAAATAACGTCAATACTCCCGCTGAGTACCAGTTACATGCAGCAAGTCTGAATCGCTAAGCATGGTTTCTCTTTTTCTGCTTATACTAGAAACATAAGCTAATAGGCAAATTTTCTTTGATAAAAATTCCAAATACAGCAAAAGAAGGAAATATAAGGATTATATAGAATAAAATTCCACCGAGAGGGTTGAGGTGGAAGAATGCGGGTTTTAGTTGTTGACGATTCACAAGTTATCCGGACTATTATTATCAAGGAATTGCGGGATCTTGGAATAGTCGATATTGAGCAGGCAGAAGAGGGAATGGCGGCAATGCGTAAAATCAGCAGTAAATCTTTTGAACTGATAACGCTTGATATTACCATGCCTGAGGCAGATGGCATTACTGTTCTTAAGCATATAAAAGTGGCATCGCCAAATTCAAGAGTGATTATGTGCACTGCTCATAATCACAAAGATGTAGTCATGGAAGCTATAAATATTGGAATTGATGACTATATTATCAAACCTTTTGCTGTAGAACGGTTAAATGAAGTCTTACAAAAGCAAATTGAACTCATTAGAAGAGACGGTACAGTGGGAAATAAGTAAGAAAAGTGGTAAAATAAGGTTAGGCACTAAAGGAGGAAATCAACATGAACAAAATAGCACCATGGATTATTCTGGGGCTTGTAGCCGTGCTTATCCTGATGGGTGTTTCCAGTTATAACGGATTAGTGAGTCTAAGCGAGCAGATTAATGGCAAATGGAGTCAGGTAGAAAACCAGTTGCAGCGCCGCTCTGACCTCATACCTAATTTAGTCAATACGGTCAAAGGCTATGCTGCGCATGAACAACAGGCTATTCAGGCTGTAGCTGATGCCCGGGCCCGTTTGGCAGGAGCACCGGGGCCTGCCGCTAAAGCAGAGGCCAATAATGAATTAAACGGTGCACTCAGCAGATTGTTAGTAGTGGCAGAAAACTATCCCGATCTTAAGGCTGATAAAAACTTCCGGGCTTTGATGGATGAACTGGCAGGTACGGAAAACCGGATTGCCGTAGCCCGTAAAGATTATAACGACGCCGTTCAAGGCTACAACACGAAAATACGTTCTTTCCCGGCCAGTATTTTTGCCGGTATGATGGGCTTCAGTGCTAAAGAGTATTTTAAGGCGGAGGAGGGCGCAAAGGCCGTCCCCCAAGTTAATTTCTAAAGACGGTCGCCTTTAGAGACGGCCGCCGATAAAGGCTNNAGCGCAGCGACGTGGCAATCTCGTCGCTTGCATTGCTTCACTCGCAAGATGAACTTGTAATATTTGGCACTTCTTTATTTTTAGGATTGCCCATAGACTAGGATAAGGAGTAAAGCGAGGGATGACCATGAAAAAGTGGCTGGCCTGGTTAGTGCTGGGCATTTATCTGACCATCGCTGCAGTCGCTTGGGCCCAGCCGCAGGTACCGCCTGCTCCTGCCAGCAGCTTGTATGTGCAAGACTATGCCGGCGTGTTAACGAATGAATCGAAGAACCGGTTAAACAGTCTGGGCTCTCAGATCGCGGCTAAGTCGAAAGCGCAAGTTGTTGTTGTGACTGTGAAAAGTCTTGAAGGCGCTGCGCTTGAGGATTATTCCCTGGCTATTCTGCGGGAATGGGGTATAGGCGATAAGACACTCAATAATGGTGTTCTCATGCTGGTCGCAGTTGGTGATCGTGAATCACGTATTGAAGTAGGTTACGGTTTAGAAGGTGCACTGCCTGATGCAAAGACAGGGCGCATTCAGGATGATTATATGATTCCCTGGTTTCAGCAGGGGGATTATGATAAAGGCATAGTGAATGGCTACATGGCCTTAGCAGGTGAGGTAGCCAAAGAATATAAGCTAGAGCTTAAAACAGATGCTAAGCCTGTGCAAAAGACACGGGCAGCTCATCAGGAGCAGTCCTGGTACGATTCTTTGCCCTGGTGGGGGCAGGTACTGCTGGCAGTTGGTATATTGTCGCTTTTCGTAATAGATTGGCTCTTTTTTGGCGGTACCATTACCTATCTCCTATTGTCGCTGCTCCGTGGTCGAGGCGGCGGTGGTGGAGGTGGCGGCGGATGGGGCGGTGGTTCCGGTGGAGGCGGCGGATCCAGCCGGAAGTGGTAGCAACAGTAAGCCCTAAAGAACTGAAAGGTTCGTTAGGGCCTTTTATTTTTACGACATATTTGAAGCAATAGAGGAGTGATCGCGTAGTGGATTTTGCCGGAATAGGTTCCGAATGGTTTTTGGCATTGGGCAGTATTTTATTAATTAATTTGATCTTAAGTGGTGACAATGCAGTCATTATTGCTTTAGCCAGTAAGAATCTTCCCTTGGAACAACGAAATTTCGCTGTTTTTTGGGGCAGTGCAGGAGCCGTTGTTCTCAGAATTATTCTCACTTTTGTAGCTGCTTATCTCTTGGATATTCCCTATCTGCAATTTGCCGGCGGTTTGGCTTTATTGTGGATTGCTATCAGCCTGTTGGGGGACAAAGGCGCTGATCATGGATATGGACCTGCAGCTTCCCTGAGTGAAGCAATAAAAATCATTTTGTTTGCTGACTTAGTGATGAGCTTGGATAACGTTCTGGCGTTGGCAGCGATTTCTCAGACAGTACCTAGCGGGAAATATGCATTAATTAGTATTGGTTTGGCAACAAGCATACCTTTGGTTGTAGTTGGTGCGCAAATGCTGATGAAATTAATGGATCGTTTCCCGGTCATTGTGTATTTGGGAGCAGCTGTACTGGGCTATGCGGCGGCGGAAATGATGATTAGCGACAAGGCTATCGGTTCTGTAGTTGAGGGATATGAATTGGTGATTAAGCTAGTGCTCACGGTTGCGGTAGTGTTGGTCGGGTATTGGAAAAAAACACGAAGAACAAAATGATCATAACTGCAAAAATCATGGCATAAATTACCACATTTATGGTAAAATAAACGCGTAATATCACAATAACAATAATGAAGGAGTGTTTCAGATGGCAACTTGGGAATGTGTAGTTTGTGGCTATATTTATGACGAAGCAGTAGGCGATCCTGATGGTGGTATCGCTCCTGGCACTAAATTTGAAGATATCCCTGAAGACTGGGTCTGTCCGGTCTGTGGTGTAGGCAAGGATCAGTTCGAAAAGAAATAACAATGATAGAAATGAGGAGTCTCCCGAGAGGGAGGCTTCTCATTTTTTGACGAATAGGTTAGTCGTGTTTTTAACAAAAAAAGCGCCAGGCTGATAGCCTGGCAATGAGAGGAGGTTATATAGTAGGACTCGGCAATTAAGCCAAGGTGGTTAGTGTTCTACTTTTGTAATGTGTGGAAGCCAGCCACGATTGAGCATGAGGTTGAGCAGGCGTAAGTTCCAGTCTAAACCTTCATCCAAACGTTTGCGAAGCATCATTCCCACTTCTAATTGATAGGATTGGTGCAAAGCAGCTAGTATCGCCATTTGTGAGCCTTTAGCCATTGTTCCTAAAGTAGCGGCAATTTCACCATCAGTCAGACACGCATCTGAAGGCAGCTCAAGAGGATGAGCATGCAATTGACGGCGGGTAAAATGAAATTGAGGTACTTGAGCGCTGCCTTTGCGCAATGCTTCTTCACAATTATCAACAGTCGTACGCACTTGCTGCTCAATACATTGTTCCACTAATGTGCGTAGTTCGGGATCTTTGGCTTGATTGTATAAAGCTTCCAGTACACTTAAATTAAAGCGTCCTTGGGAGACAATGCCGTAGAGGGCCCCTGCCTCCAAATAACTGATACTTTCCTTGTCAAAGATCATTTGTGTCGCCATGCGGGTGGCTCCATTAATTTTATCCATCATTGTCATTACCGGTGACCTCCTGTATTGAAGCTTAGCTCGGTATTTCTATTGTTGTTAGGATAAACAGAATGAAGGCAGATCATGCACTGGGCAGGAATTATTTTCACAAAAATAGAATGGTAAAAACACACAGCTTAAGGGGGAGGAGAAGGTTATGGACTGGATTACGGTAAAGCAACAGGCAAGAGAAAAATTTCGGGGGTCCTGTCGTGTATGCCCAGTGTGTAACGGTATCGTTTGTGCTGGTGAGGTTCCTGGTATGGGAGGACTTGGTACGGCAGCGTCATTTCATAATAATCTAAAGGCGCTTGCCGAGTGTAAGCTGAACCTTAGAACGATTCATGAGGTAACTTCACCTAAAATATCCCGGATCTTGTTTGGTAAGGAAATGGCTGTTCCGGTTATTGCAGCGGCTATCGGTGGTATTGGGCTGAATATGAATGGTGCGATGACGGAACGGGAATATTGTCAGGCTGTTGTTGCCGGCTGTCGTCAGGCTGGTGTGGTTGCTATGACTGGCGACGGTCCCAAACCGGAAGTATTTGATTCGGGGCTGGAGGCTTTAGCTGAGTATCCTGGTTATGCCATCCCGGTTATTAAACCACGCTGTACGGAGAAAATTATTGAATTGGCTGAGCAAGCAGCTGCGGCAGGTGCACTTGCTTTTGGCGTGGATATAGATGCGGCAGCTCTTGTTAATATGACCAATGCCGGTCAGCCGGTGGGCCCTAAAACACAACAGGACTTGGCCACTATCAAAAAACATACAACAATCCCCTTTATTGCTAAGGGCATTATGACGCCTGATGATGCCTTGCGTTGTGCCGCTGCCGGTGTTGATGCCATTGTTGTTACCAATCATGGCGGCCGTGCTCTTGATCATACTCCTGGTACTGCTGAGGTGCTGCCCGCTATTAGTGAAGCGGTACAAGGGCAACTGACCATACTGGTGGATGGCGGTATTCGCAGCGGTGCCGATATATTGAAGCTGCTCGCCCTTGGTGCCGATGGTGTATTAGTGGGGAGACCTTTGGCGATCGGTGCGGTAGGCGGCGGAGCCGGAGGTGTGGCTCTGGTTATTAACAAGCTGGCGGCTGAATTGCGGGCTGCTATGGTGTTGACGGGGGTGGGGGATGTAACCACCGTCCCCCCCTCAGTACTCTGGGGCGGCCGCCCCCAACAAACTCACCCCCTTGTTTCCCGTGGGCTCTGCGTCCCTCCCCCCCCCCCACCCACCCCCCCC
>DDHB01000094.1 GCA_002337925.1 Sporomusaceae bacterium UBA1887 | reverse complement strand
CGGACTTCCCTATTAAGCCCTTTCGGGCACCTGATTGAAACGGTTTTCAATTGTAAACTTTATCTTAAGCTAAATTATCACTTCATTGAGAATAGCATTACTTGTCAGCATTTGTCAAATAAAAAAAGCGAGTTATTTCTAATTTTCCTTATTAATTGTGAAATTTTTCTCTTTGTTTCTACCAGTCAGTACCATACCTGCCATCACCAGCAGGCCTCCCGCCCACTGCTGAACATTTGCCTGTTCACCTAAGAAAAGCACAGCTAAGAGCAACGAAGTAACAGGCATCAGGCCGGTGAAAGCGGCAGCAACCGAGGCCTTGCAGCGCTTAATGCCTTCGTACCAGAAAATAAAAGCCAGGGCGGTAACAAACAGTCCATACCAGAGTAAGGCTGCCCAGCTGCTTATGTTTAGCAAGCTGAGTCTCATATCAGCTTGCTCATTCAGTGCCGGTATCAGACAAAGCAGCAATGCAATAGCACTCACCAGCGCGCTCTGTGCAATCGGACTAAGAGCTCGCTCTGCTGCTTTAACGCTTGCCAAACGGGAAAGCACATTAAATAGCGACTCGCTCAAGGCAGCACAGAGCACAAGCATATTCCCGGTAAAATGCTGCTGCGTAAATTGCGTACCAGTAGATAATAAACCCTGAAGCACAGCAATGCCGCTAACAGTACTCACAATCCCTGCTATCTGCCCCCTATCGAGCGGCTCTTTCAAAAGCAGCCGGGCCAGCACTGCAGTCACTGCCGGAGTAACCCCCGTCAGTATCCCAGCTTCACCGGCACTTGTTAGCAAAAGTGCCTGCAATAAAAACAGGCGAAAGAGAAAAATACCAAATAGAGCCTGAAAAAATAACTCCATCCACGTTCGCCAGGACAATAAAGGCAGCGCTGCCCGCAGATTGGCAGCACAAAATGGCAGCAGGCCCACTAAAGCAAATAACAAACTAATAGCAGAAATCGTAAAAACTCCCAGTATGCCGGACAGCAGGCTCCCGGCAATAACCGAAGTACCGGCCAGACTAAATGCCCCTGCCAAGTACAGCATTCCCATATGAGTTGAACTCATGTCTTCCTCCATCTTGCCGCAGCAATCCCAAAATAGTGTCTTCGTGCTATAATAGTAACAAACAAACTGGCCTGGTTACAGAGCCAGTTACACCTATATATAACAGAACCAGTTGGAGGATTTATGTGGGGAATTACACTAGTACGAAACAGTGAAATTACATTAGCGCGCCAACTCTATCAGTCGCTGCAGGAACAAATGCTTCAGGGCAGGCTGCGAAGCGGTGACAAACTTCCCTCAACCCGTGAGCTGGCTAAGGAACTGACCGTATCACGCAATACGGTCTATGAGGCGTATGAAATGCTGGCGGCAGAAGGTTATATTGTCAGTCGTCAGGGCTCACCCGCGCGAGTAGCAGATAATCTTGCCCTTGAAACAATTCAGCTGTCGAGTCCTAAGCGATCAGCCGATACCGTTCCCGACTCAGTTCATTATCTGGCTGATTTTAGGACAGGGTTGCCTGATTTGCGGCAGTTTCCCCGTTACCGCTGGCTGCAGCAGGTTCATCAAGCCTCAGAAACTCTGCCGCCCGGGCAATGGAGCTATACAGGGCCGGAGGGCCTCACTGTGTTGCGGGAACAAATTGCCGCCTGGCTGCTACGCAGCAAAGGAATGACTGTTGATCCACAGGATCTTTTTATTACTGCCGGGGCAACCCATGCGCTGCATATACTGGCCGGGCTGCTGGCAACACAAAAAAAGCCGGAAATACTTGTTGAAGATCCCTGTCACTTGGGAATGCTGCGCGTATTGCAGCAAAATAACTTCCAGATCAGACCGGTGCCTGTCGACGAGCAGGGACTTAACACTGCATTTCTCCCCAAAGAGGCACAAGCCTGCGCAGTGTATGTAACTCCCTCTCATCAGTTCCCGCTTGGCAGTATATTACCGGCAGGGCGGCGTACTGCGCTGATTACGTATGCCCGTGAGCAAGAAATGTATCTGATCGAAGATGACTATGACAGTGAATTCCGCTATACCGGTTCTCCTATCACACCGTTGTATTCGTTAGATCCCCAGCGGGTCATTTACGTGGGTACTTTCAGCAAAATTCTTTTCCCGGCCCTCAGAATCGGCTATGTCATTCTGCCCCGTCCCTTGCAGGCCGCCTGGCGGCGCCTGCGGCTGTATACGGATGTGCAAAATCCACCTTTTGAGCAGGCTGCATTAGCAGATTTTTTGAGCACCCGCAAACTAGAACGCCATATTCAAAGCATGCGGCGCCTGTATGGACAGCGGCGCCAGATTTTACTGCAGACTCTGACAGAAACCTTCGGCAGCGGTTGGCAAGTTTGGGGAGACGCGGCCGGCTTACATGTGGCCCTTGCCTTTCCGGGAAGCAACTTTGACCGAAACTTTATCAGCCACTGCCAAAAGCACAGCATACGAATCACACCCGTAGATGAGCACAGCATTATAAAAGGCAGGCACCTGGAGAAGTTGCTGCTCGGCTACGGCCATCTTGAACCACAGGAAATCAGACAAGGCATTGCGCTATTGGCGCAATGCCTTGAGCGTAAATAAAAAATGGTTTTCACCGCACATGCTGTACGGCAAAAACCAGGGGGAGCGTTTGTTAGCTAAATCGTATATTCGGTAAAAGAGGTATAGCGCGACAAAAACTGCTTTGTACGGCTTTCCTGCGGATTATTGAGGATCTCTTGCGGGGGGCCCTGCTCAACAATTACGCCATGATCCATAAAAATAATGTGATCAGCAACCTCGCGGGCAAAGTTAATTTCATGAGTCACAACAATCAGCGTACAATTTACTTCCTGAGCAATCTTTTTCATAACCTCAAGCACCTCACCGACTAACTCGGGATCAAGTGCAGAGGTTGGTTCATCAAAAAGAATGACATCCGGATTGAGCGCCAGCGCCCGGGCAATGCCTATCCGCTGCTGCTGACCGCCGGACAGCTGATGAGGATAAGCATCGGCCTTATTGCCCAAACCAACCTTATCTAGAAAATACAAGGCTTTTTCTTTTGCTTCAGCCTTAGGCAGTTTCCTGACAACAGTCAGACCCTCCATAATATTTTCCAGAGCAGTTTTATTCTTGAACAAATTGTACATTTGAAAAACCATCGCCGTATGCTGGCGAATTTTATGAATATCCGCTTTTGATGCTTTTTCCACATTGATGTGAAGCTCGTTGAGAATAATCTCGCCGCGGTCGGCCTTTTCCAGAAAGTTAACCGAACGAAGCAATGTTGTCTTGCCTGAGCCGCTTGGCCCAAGAATAACCGTCACCGACCCGGTAGGGATCTTGCAGCTGATCCCTTTTAACACTTCTGTTTTGCCAAAGGATTTATGAATATTTCTAAACTCAATCATGAGGTAACTCCTTTTTTGAAGAGTGCTAATTTCTGCTCTGCTAAAAGGAACAGCTTTTCAAAACATATACTGATTGCCCAATACATGACCGCCACAACCAAATATGTCTCCAAATAGCGATAGTGCTCGGCGCAGGCAATCTTGGCAGCACCTAAAAGTTCAACGACCGTAATAGTAAAGACAATCGATGTTCCTTTAATCAGGTCAAGAAACTGATTCGCCAGCAGCGGCAAGGCAAACACCGCCGCCTGACGCAATACAATACGGTAAAATCCCTGAAACCAAGTCATGCCGACTGACAGTGCTGCCTCCATCTGGCCTTTGTCGACCGAGAGCAGCGCCGCCCGGAACACTTCCGACAAATAAGCACCCGTATGCAGCGTAAGTCCCAGGATTGCAAAAACCATCGGTGGTACATGGCGATAGCCGGTTTCAATGCCTGTTCTTTCGGTAAAAGCCATCAGCAAAACAGGCAGGCCGAAATAGACAAGATAGAGCATAACCATTGTCGGTATTGCCCGTCCAAGCAGCAAATAAGCACGGGATAGCTGCGCAAGAACGGGAATGTTGCGCACTTGAACAATCGCGCTTGCCAAACCGATGACGCTGGCCAGCAGCATACTCACCACTGCCAGGAATAACGTGATTGGCACATATTTTAACAGCTCGATAAAGGTATCTGCCATAAAGGAGAATTCCAGTATATTGCTCATACCGAAGCCCTCTCTTTTTGCAATAAAGCAAGCGCTGCTGCCGTAGTCACCGTCACGCCAGTTTTCAGGGCTGCATCATCAGCCGTAAACCGTGGACTGTGGGCGGGTTCTATTCCGGCCTCCGGATTGGAATTAACACCAATGCGGAAAAAGACAGACGGAACCGCTTTGGAAAAACGATAAAAATTTTCCGGACCATTGCCGGGAAATTTTGCTTGTACCACCTGGTCTGCACCGATAATCGCAGCAGCTGCGGCAACAAATTCTCTCGTCAGCGCCGGATCATTATAAACAGCACCTGAGCCTAGCCGGAAACTAATGTCGGCCTTCACTCCCGTAACAAGCTCATTGGCCCGGAGAATGGTGGTAATATGTTCATGAATTTCTTCACGGAGACTATTGTTTTGCGTACGAATGGTACCGGTGAACGTCAGTTCCTTGGGGATAATATTGCTGCGCGTGCCGCTGTGAATAGTGCCCACCGTAATGACCGCCGGTTCAAAATGATTGATTTTCCGGCTCGTAATAGACTGCAGTTCAATGATAATCTTAGCAGCTGCCAGAACGATATCATCAGTACGATGCGGTGCCGAACCATGCCCGCCTCGGCCGGTCAGCGTAATGGTAAATTCACTGGAGGCCAGCATCACTTCTTCCGCTTTTACCTGAATGTGCCCAGTCTGAACCTCTTCTGAAACATGAGCAGCCAAAAATGCGCTGACTTTTGGATTGTCCAAAACCCCATAATCCAATATATCCTGCGCACCGCCGCCAGTCTCTTCCGCCGGTTGAAAAACCAGCTTGACCGTTCCGGCGAAGTGCTCCTTCAGCCTTGTCAGCAAATACCCTGTCCCTAACAGGTTTACCGTGTGTATATCATGACCGCAGGCATGCATAATCCCCTTGTTCCGGGAAGTATATGAGAGGCCGGTGTCTTCTTCAATCGGCAATGCATCCATATCGGCCCGTATGCCGATGCTGCTGCCACCTGCCAGATTTCCCTGAATCTGGGCAATAATTGCTGTACTGTCCGGCAAGCGTGTAAACGAAATGCCCCAGCGGGCAAGCACATTCTCGACTAATGCCGCTGTTGCGAACTGCCGGTCACTTAACTCCGGATTGGCATGTATGGTATGGCGGAGCACCACCAATTCAGGATAGATTTCTTGCACAAGGGCCTTTATTGTGTCATGTAACTTTGTCATGCTCCCACTCACCCCTACCTTAGTATTTCTTCTCATTCATGAGGCACAAAATAAGCTGCTTTCTTTTCCAGTATGGCTCCCAGCCTGCCAATAATGAACACAAGAAGAATATAGATAATTGCCACATCAATATATAACTCCAGACTTCGCTGACTGTTCGCTCCCAGCAGATCTGCTTTACGCATCATATCAATAACACCCACATTGAACACCAGCGCTGTGCCTTTTAACGTAGAAATAATGATATTGCACAGAGCCGGGATAGCCATGGTAAAAGCCTGGGGCAAAACAATGCGACCATACGCCTGAACCGGGCTCATGCCAATAGAATAAGCCGCCTCCAGCTGTCCTTTATCAACAGCCAGAATAGCACTGCGGATCACTTCAGCCCCATAAGCGCCAAAATGCAGGGAGAAAACGATAAACACATAAAACAGCGGAGGAATATCCCTGATGCCCTGGTAGCCAAGCTTTTGCATAAGCTCCGGTAAGCCAAAGTAGGCTAAAAACAACTGCACTAAGAACGGTGTTCCCCGGAAGAACGAGATATACACAGCAGAAATCTTATCCAGGACAGCGATCTGATTGATCCTGATGAATGCGACCAGACTACCGATCGCCATTCCAATGACTGCTGCAACCAGTGTAATAATCAATGTCGTATCCACATAAGACAAAATAACCGGAAAAGACTTGATTAGATAGGCCAGATCAAAATAGCTTCCCACTGCAGCTCCTCCTTATTTAGAGGCCGTATAATCCGCCCCTAAAAACTGTTCCGATAGTTTTTTCAGCGTGCCGTCGGCTTTCATCTCTTTTATCGTGGCATCAATCTTATCGGCTAATTTTTGTCCTTCCGCATCTTTACGCAATATAAAATATGTAGGCACACTGGAAATTACTTCGCCAACGCTTTTCACTTCAAGTCCTAATGTTTTTCGGGCTTCCGTAACTGCCACTTCATAGTCGGCACTGGCATCAGCCCGTCCTGTAGCTACTAAATTCAATGATTCAGCTGATCCTTTATCGGTATAGATCAGGTTAATTTTCGGTTCAGCCGTTTCATTAAACTTTTTTACCACCCGGGCAACTTCGCTTGTAGGTACTAACACCATTGTTTTTCCTTTTAAATCATCGAGAGTCTGAATATCACTGCGATTGCTCTTTACTGTAAGTTTGGTACGGGTGTAATTGTTCACTTCCGTAGTAAACGTATATTTAGCGGCCCGCTCTTCGTTGCGTCCCATTTGATTGGCAATGACGTCTAACTGATTGGAACTCAAACTGACAAAAGCGCTCTCAATGCTCATCGTTTTAAACTCAAATTTGATATCTTTATTTCTTTTCTGAACTTCTTTAAGAATTTCAATATCATAGCCAGTTAACTGGTCCTTATCATTCATGTACGTAAAGGGCTTAAAGGTCCCCCTGGTTCCTACATAATAAGTCTTCACCTGTTCTCCCTTAGCTGCAGCCTGGCTTTCACTGCCGCTTGAACCGCAGCCTGCGGTGAACGCTAATCCCATCATAACCAAACCGGCTAATAGTACTTTTGCCACCGTCTTTTTCATTGCTGCTGTTTTCATCCTCTCATACCCCTTTACATTTCGCTTTTTTCTCCCCGTCCTGGGGACCACCGCCGAAAATAAAAAGAAGGCTAATTTCTCTTCCAGAGAAATTAGCCTTCAGTCTTTCTGATCGGCCGCTCCTGTATAACTTGACGCACATGCATCAATGTTTTTATTAGATACATTATATATATGAGATTACAGTACTGTCAAGTGCCTGTCTTTTTTAAAAAACGGGTAAGCTTTACTTGATTCCATCATGGCGCGGACAAAGCCTGCGGCACAGATTGCAGGTGTAAACTCCGCCGCCACCGCCGGTTTGTTTGTAAGATACGGCACGGCACTGCTTTTGCACGATCGTAGACCCATCCAGAGCCTGCGCCGGACAAGCCTGAAGACAAACCCGGCAGCCAGTTATGCAGGCCTGATATCCTGCCTGCTCATCGGGAGTCAGCTCTTGATTTAGGAGAACAGCGCCAAGCCACAGCATATTCCCCAGGCGGTCATTGATTAACAGCGTATTTTTTCCCATCTGTCCAAGCCCGGCCCGTACAGCTGCATGCTTTAGCGATAATATGCCCTGACCGTGCCTTCTCGCTTCATCCCAATATTCATAAGGATCAGAGGAAGGAATCGGTACTGCATTGCTTCCCAGGAGTTCCAGCTCCACTGCCAGCTGGCACGTAGCTGCATCTACCTTATCCATTACTTTATTACGGACAAACGTATAAGCGGCCGGTGACGGCGAGGATAACGTACTGACCGGGAAGCGGGCAGCCAGAACAATCACACTTTTACAGTCCTTACTAATATCGGCCGGATGAAATCCCTGGGGCGCATCGGCAAAACTCCCTACCGGAGCAATTCCACATAAATCCATGCCCAGCTCGGTTGCCCGAAGCTTAATTTGGGCTGCAGCGACTTGATTCATTGTACTTCCTCCTCTTAATCACTCTTTTGTGCTGGATCTTTATTTGAAAATATAGTACCATAGAGTCATCAATAGGTAAAATTGATAGTATTGATGAAGTTGTTCAAATAACATGATGGGTGATGAGCTATGGAGTTTCGCCAGCTAAAAACTTTTCTTACAGTTGTAAAATTAGCCAGCTTTACTAAAGCAGCCAATGAGCTTGGCTACGCCCAATCGTCTGTTACCGGTCAGATCCAGCTGCTGGAGGAAGAATTCGGCACTATGCTGTTTGAGCGATTAGGCAAACAAATCAAGCTGACCAAAGATGGGGAAAACCTCTTCAACTATGCTTCTCAGATTTTAACACTTTCTGATGAAGCAAAAGCGGTTATTACCGACTCGTTTACTCCCAAAGGCTCCTTAACCATCGGCACTGCCGAATCACTCTGCCTGCACCGGCTGCCGGAAGTGTTTAACACCTTCCGGCAGGAATATCCTCAGGTGGGCATTAACCTGTATTTTGATACAGGCGGTGATTACCGGACATTGCTACGGAAAAATGCCATTGATATTGTCTTTTTTCTTGATGTGCCCTGCAATGAAAAAGACCTGATTACCCATGTACTTTTTGAAGAAACCATGTCCGTCATCGCACCACCTGGCCACCGGCTGGCACAAGAACGCAGCATCTCCCCTCGTGATCTGACCGGCGAACCGCTTGTTCTGACCTCCCCGGGCTGTACGTACCGGGGCATCCTGGAAAGCATTCTCACCCAGTCAGGTGTGAAACCGTCCTCCATCATGGGAGTAAGCAGCAATGAAGTCATTAAACGGTTTGTCAGCGACGGCTGGGGCATCGGCTTTCTGCCGCAAATTGTTGTGCAGCAAGAACTGCTGAGCGGCCAGCTGGTGGATCTTCCCTGGGAAGGTCCCGCCTTCGGCATCACAGCGCAGCTGATTTATCATAAAGATAAGTGGCAGTCCCCCGCCTTGAAAGCGTTTATTGCTATGGTACTCCAGTCTTTTAAAACAGAAACAGCGCAGTTGTCCTGATGACAACTGCGCTGTTTCTCTTACGGCTAGCAGGAATATTTGTCCGGTTTTTTCCAGCCCGACTGCTTTCCCCACTTCTCTAACACATCAAACACCGGCAAAAGCTCTTTGCCGATTTCGGTTAAGGAATATTCTACTCTCGGCGGTACTTCATTATACTGGTTGCGGTGAATAACTCCCGCCTCCTGCAGTTCTTGCAGCGTTTGTGTCAGCATAACATTAGAAATGCCGTTTAATTGCCGCCTGAGTTCATTAAAGCGGATGACCTCCTGTTTGCCTACCTGCCAGATAACATGCATCTTCCATTTGCCGCTTAATAGCTCTATTGTATATTCAATGGGACAGGGAATCGTCGATAACTCCCGTTTATTCATCATAATCGCCTCAGTTAAGTAAGTTTTTGTGTAGTATGTAATTTAATACTTAGTACTTGTTTGTCTTTGATCACCATGTTAGTATTATATTCAATAAAAAGGATATTGTAAATGCAGGGAACACTAAAAATGCCCCCCCTGCATTAGAATAAAGGAGATGGATAATATGGCAAAAACATTTTGGGAAGCCCTGCAAAATAGGCGCAGCATTTATGGCTTAAGCGATGAAAAGGTAGTCTCGGAACAACGAATTGAAGAAATCGTAAAAGATGCCGTTACATATACCCCCTCCTCTTTTAATTCGCAAAGCACCAGAGTCGTTCTGCTATTCGGAGAACAGAGCAAAAAACTATGGCAAATTACGTTAGATACATTGCAAAAGCTAGTCAGTCCCGAGCAATTTATCGAAACTGAGAAAAAAATTAACGGTGCTTTTGCTTCCGGCTATGGCACAGTGTTATTCTTTGAAGATCAAACGGTTGTAGACGGCCTAATGAAAGGATTTCCTCTCTATGCCGACAACTTCCCCGTATGGTCGCAGCACACCAATGCCATGCATCAGCTGGTAGTGTGGACGGCATTAGAGGCCGAAGGATTAGGCGCAAGCCTGCAGCACTATAACCCCATCATTGACAGCGCTGTTCAGACCGAATGGAATATTCCAGCCACCTGGAAGATGATAGCGCAAATGCCTTTTGGCAAACCGGCATTTACACCTTCTGAAAAACAAGTAGCCGATATGGACAGCCGGGTAAAAGTATATAAATAATAGCCAGTTACTAATAGATAAGACCTGTGAATTATTCTTCAATAATTCACAGGTCTTATCTATTGTTATTATCCTTTCCAGTTACACTTAAACAATAAATTCATATACATATATAAATTTGGATTTTATTAGTGATAACTCAATACAGAAAGGAGAAAATATGCCTCGGAGGAAAAAACATAATGTGAACTATGAAAAAATTTGCAAAGTGAGCTATGACCAATGCGCAGATCCCTCAAATAGTTGTGATGCATGTGGGGCTTGCGAACGTTATTGTGATCTCTGCGAGCACTATTGGAAGCTTTGCGAACAACGCTGTACATATTCTGGCGCGACAGGCCCTACCGGCACTACGGGAGCAACAGGTATTACAGGTACAACAGGGGCTCCAGGCATTACTGGGGCAACCGGAGCTACCGGGGTAACTGGCTTTACGGGTGTAACAGGAGCCACTGGCGCAACCGGTGCTACGGGAGCAACAGGGGCTACTGGCGATCC
>DDHB01000022.1:64348-104100 GCA_002337925.1 Sporomusaceae bacterium UBA1887 | reverse complement strand
GTGCTACCCGTGTCATATAGGGCACACCGAAGGATTTCATACTACACATTGCAACTGTAATAACCAAGAGGCCAAAGGATAGTCCTACGAGACCCATCATGGCGGAAAGCAATAAAAAAGCAAACCTGGTTATGCGCAGGGCAAAAGCCAGCCGGTAATCAGGAATAGAAAAGGAAGCCAAGCCAGTCACAGCAATAATAACAACCATGATTGGACTAACCAGGTTAGCAGCAACTGCTGCCTGTCCTAAAATGATGGCTCCTACAATACCGATACTCGATCCGAGCAGACCGGGAACGCGCAAGCCCGCTTCCCTGATCAATTCAAAGGAAAACTCCATCATTAAAATTTCAACTATTGCCGGAAATGGGACCTTCTCTCTCGCTCCGGCAATCGCAAGTGCCAGTTCGGTCGGCAGCGCTTCCTGGTGAAAATAGTTGATCCCCAAATACATTGACGGTAATATAACGGCAACCAAAGTCCCGACTATTCGCAGCAATCTCATAAATGTGCCAGCAGGCGGTTTTAGCGAGAAATCTTCTACAGAATGAAAAAACGAGAAAAAGGTGACGGGAACAATATGAACAAAGGGCACTCCTTCATAAACAAGGGCAACCCGTCCCTCGGCAATATTCACTGCCGCCCTGTCTACCCGTTCGGTAGACAGCATTTGGGGGAAAATCATCGCTGGATGGTCTTCAATAAATTGCTCCAAAATTCCCAAGTCTACAATATAATCGGTGGAAATTCCCTTAAGCCGCCTTTTCACCTCTGCTACCAAATCAGGATTAACAAGCGATTTTAGGTACATAACTGCACATTTTTGCGGTATCCGGTCTCCGATCATAAGAATTTCCGTAACCAAATCATTAGTAGGCAGCATGGTACGCAGCAAGCCAGTATTAGTTCGCAGGCCTTCACTAAATGCAGCCTGGCTGCCACGAATAGATTGCTCGATCTGAGGCCGTTCCACACCGCGCTGCTTGTACCCTTTGGTACTTAAAGTAAGAGCCTGTTCTACCCCTTCAAGAAACAGTGCCGTATCTCCGCCATTAATTGCATCTGCCACATCTTTAAATTTACTTACCGGTGATGCCTGATTACTGGGCAAGCAATTTTCCATAATAGTGGTAAGGAGCTCATTGCCTGCAGGCTTTGTTTTACCCGTATCCAGTAACATAAGAGGCTGCAAAACACCTAAATCAAGTACCTGCTTATCAATCATGCCGTCCAAGAATACGAGCATCGCCTTAATTGGCTGTTTTCCGCCAAGTTCAAAACGGCGGATCAGGATGTCCTTATTAATATCGCTGCTGTACATCCGGTCAATAATGGCTTTATTCTCTTCTAACAGCGGACTTACCAGCTTGTCCAGCGGCTGAGCTGCCGCATCATAAGAAAGCAATACCGGCGCTGTATTGTCTTTAACCTTTTTCAACGCCTCCACTTCTTCTGGCAAGCGCTCAATAGAGGTCAGGTCATTGCCGCGAAAAGCAGCTATGCTCTTCTCCATGATTTCTTCCAAACGGCGGGAATAATCAACTAGTGTTTTTAACTCCCGGACTGCAGAAGTGATTCCATCTTCAGGACGAGGTCCGGAATGGCCGCTTTTGCCTTTTTCTATCTCATCTAAAACAAAGGGTTTGGGATTTTGCGGCGGTTTATAAATCAAGAGTGTTTTAATACTCTCATATATTTGCGTAATAATTGTATTACCCACCTGGAACACCTCCTGATTCTGGTAATAATAGATAGTATTTCAAAAAACAGGAAATAGTATTTACCTTTTTCCTGTGCTTTTCTTAAAGCTGCCCACATATACATAAATAAATCATATAACTTGAGGTGGCTCTATGACTGTTAACGATAGTATCACATTAGAAAATGAAATCCTCCAGGCTTTTGATGCCCTTAGCCCCTATCTGCCGTACCTTTTTGAAGAAGAAGTTTTCGTAGGCTTTACTGACCGGGTTCGGTTCCTGCGTTTTATTCCCAGTCAGTCTCTGCAACCAAGTATTACCGAAGGTGATCCTATTCCTCCTGGCGATGCTATCTATGAAGCCCTACGGCTTGGCAGGCCAGTCACCAAACTAATCGCGCAAGAGCTCTATGGAGTAGAGTTTAAAGCGATAGGCATTCCCGTCAAAGATAAGTACGGCCAGGTAATCGGCGGTATTGGAATCGGTCGCTCAATATAAAAAGAGACTGGATGCTTTCACATCCAGTCTCTTTTGCTTATGCTTTTGTCCGGAAAGTCTGGCAGTTGGTCTCTCTGCTTTTGCTGGCAGAGTGGCCTCCGTTATCGACATTTACTTCGATTGCAGGTGCTGAGCATTTGTAGTTGTCTTCCCAGTAATTACAGTTTTTAACGCTGCATTTTACTCCATTGAGTACATTAGCCATTAAATCCCCTCCTTTATTAGGATACTTTTAGTTTGTCTGAAAGGAGGCTATTCATGCAAAAATTCCGGGTAATTTCAATGTTATTTACTGTTCAATCTACCTGCTATTTCCTAAGATTAGTGGACTTAAAAAGGCGAAATACGGCATGGAGGCCGGCAATTGCCGCCCCAATGGTATCGCCGATCAAATCAAGATCCGTGTCAAGTAAACTAGGTTGACTGGGATGATCAGGGTTACCGATCTGATCACCGATAAATTCACCAATCTCATATACCGCTCCTATGGCAATACCTAATGACAAAACCAGAATAAAGGTAAACAACCTGCTCGCCGGCTTTGCGAGCAGCTGAGCAACTAATACGTAGGCAAATAAGGAAAAAGCATAAGTACCAAAGGCATGCTGAATCTTATCGAAGACAAAGGAATGCTGATAATAGCTTAAATAATAGCCGAAAAAGTTATCACTCAGGCTCGCTGCCATCGATGCCACTCTTACATAATTGCTCATATAAAAGCCATACCGTAATTCCAGCAGCGTATAGATTATCCATGCAACCGCCAGTCCGGCAACATTAGGAATAACCTTAGAATTGCCATTAGCAATTAGAGCAATGGCAATGATCATTTCCAGTACTAAAAAAATCAGAGTAAACTTTAGTATTGCAGCTCTCGAGTTCGGCAAAGACAAATCCTCCTAGACCAGATAATCAGTAAAACTTGCCTTACACAACGCCTTATCTTTCCCTTATCTGCAAAAACTGATGCAACAAAAATACTGCAAATCCACTCTAGTTATTGTTTAGTGGTAAAAACAGTCGGAAAATGGTCCCTTCTCCAGGACAGCTGACTGCCTCAACCATGCCGCCGTGCGTTTCTATTAATTGCTTAACAATCGCCAAACCTATTCCTGAGCCGCCACTTTTTTTATCACGGGACTTATCAGAGCGGTAAAAATGCTCAAAAATATACGGTAAATCAGCTTCACAAATTCCAATCCCAGTATCTGCTACCGTCAATTCGACCCAAGATTGATTTTTTCTATCTACAACATTGCATGTTACTGTGATCGTACCGGTACTTGCCGTATAGCGCAGGGCATTTACCAGCAGATTGTTCAGAACCTGATTGATCCGGCTGGCATCAACAAAGAGCAGCGGCACAGGTTTTAAATTCATCACAAGATGAATTCCCTTCTCATCGGCTAGCGGCTTCAGAAGCTGAATAGCCCTGGCAATTACCGCACTTATATCTGTAGATGTTTTTTCGAGTATTAATTGTCCCGCTTCAGCCAATGACAAATCCCGTAAATCTTTAATCAGGCGGTTTAAATAGACTGTCTCTTCGTGGAGGGAACGAAGCTGATCATTATTTTTTTCAACAACACCATCAATCATTCCCTCTAAGTTTCCCTGTATAATCGCTAAAGGTGTACGTAAGTCATGGGCAATATCCGCTAATAAGCGTTTGCGTAATTGGATGTTCTCTTCCAGGGAACGAGACATACGATTAAAGGCTTTTGCCAGCCGCCCTACTTCATCTTCTGATTCTACCAGTATTTGCTGACCATAAGTCCCACTGCCAATTGCATCAACTGCAGTATTTAACTGACGGAGTCGTACGGTAATGGTTTGCGCAAACAAATAGCTGGCAAGCAGCCCTGCAAGCAGCAGTGCACCACCGACCCAATAAAGTGAGCGGTGAATCGACTCTAAAAAAACTTGCTCCGGCAATCCCATCATCGCTGCCATGGCCTGCCCGCCGCCCATCGCTTTCATCATGTGTTCGCTGCTTTGTCCCTCAGTCTGCTGTCCGGCCACATAGTTAGTAAAGTGTACCATCATCTGGTATTCAGCAAGATAGACCAATAGCAGTACTGTGAGTAAGATAGATAAAAACATCAAGCCGGTAATCCGCCAGGTTAAACTACGCATATTCGTCACCAGCTATTTTATAGCCTATGCCATATACAGTTTGAATAAGTTGTGGATTACAAGAATGACCAGCTAGCTTACGGCGCAGGTTTTTTATGTGGGCATCAATCGTACGTTCATATCCGTCAAAAGTATACCCTTGTACCTGCTCAACAATATGGAGCCGTGAAAAGACCCGCCCTCTGTTGGCAGCAAGCAATTCGATAATTTTAAACTCAGTTGGTGTCAGATCCAACGGCTCAGCTCCCACCAGCACTAAATGGCGCTCCCGGTCGATGATTAAATCGCCGACCTTGAGCTGAATTTCTTTAGAACTGCCCTTCTGTGTCCGTCGCAAAATAGCTTTTGCTCTGGCAACAACTTCACGCGGGCTAAATGGCTTAGTCACATAATCATCAGCTCCCATTTCCAAACCAACTAACCGGTCATTTTCTTCATCCCGGGCAGTCAGCATTAGAATCGGAACATCGCTTTCTTTTCTTATTTGACGGCAAACTTCCCAGCCATTCAAACCAGGCAGCATTAGGTCAAGAATAACAATATCCGGCTTCTTCTCCCGCACCAATTGAAGAGCCTGGTAGCCATCATGACCAATATATGTGCTAAAATTCTCTTTCAAAAAATAAGTTTGTACCAACTGAGTGAGCTTACTGTCATCATCAATAATCAAAACGGTTGGCTGCATCATTTTTTCTCCTTTTCAGCCTAGTGTCTTAGCAAAGTTAAATCTTAGCTTAGCAGCGTATCTTTTTTTGCACTGTCTAATTCTAATTCATAACTTTGTCAAGACACTTACCCTTATTATACACCCGAACAGCGATTATACATTGTGCTTGCCTTGTCCTCTGCAAACTTTCAAAGAAAAATCTAAAGAACCATTGCTAAAATCAAAAGATACTCAACTTTACTTCTATGAAACAGGGAGGATGCCCCTATGGAAGAGCTTAGCATTTTGTTCCTAGTAGGTTATCTTTTCTTCTTATATCGCGTCAACCGGATATTGCAACTAAATTAATACTGCTGTCACGAGTGAAAATAACCCCCAAATCATTGGGGGTGTTTTTCACTATCTAGTTACCGTGATGGCTGTTATGATCATTCATTTGAGCTCCGCCATTCATCACAGTTGACGGCATACTATGATCGCTGCTCATATCCACTGAGTTAACCAGGTCAGACATTACCTGGTGAAATCCCATATCCTGCTGCAGCATTTGTTTCATGACACTTTGCATTTGCGGTGTTTGCAACATATTTTTCATTGCCTGCTGCATTTCAGGGCTTTGCATCATTACAGCACATTGTTCCTGCATCTGAGGTGAGTTCATCCTATCAGCCATTGCTTTGGCGTCCATTGATTCCATCATATGCCCGCTTTGCACCATGGCTGGTGTTTGATTTTTCTCAGCTGCATTTGTCATACTGGATACACCAAAAGCAACGGACGAAACCAACACCCCACCTATCACTAAGAGTATGATTTTTCTATTCATTGTTCTTCCTCCCTATTAGTTGCTTTGTTTTGCTTAGTATACCAAGCACTTTTGAATTTTCGATGAATTTTAAGAAAAAAAAAAAACGCGAACTATAAAAAAGCTGCTCTTCCCGAAGGCTGAGCAGCTTTTTTCATATGATTACTTATTGATAGCCAAAATCCCATAACGATACTTTAAATCATCAGACTGGGTAAACCAAATCTCACCACTGCCTGCCATAACTCCTTTGTAGTTAACAAAGGTTTCATTTACTTTCTGTTTGGCTAAAGCTTCTTTTACTATTGCCGTAAAAACGGTGTCATAGCTTTTTAGCAACTCTTCTCTGGATGTATAGGTTGTTGGCACACCCTGGGAGTAAACATTCAATGGATACAGAATATAATCGGCTACCGATTCTTTATTGCCGACAGCAACCAGCCCCTGCAGCCTGGTAAAGACTGCCTCAAATTGAGCAGCATCATCAAAGCCTGCCACATAATAACGATTCATCGCCATAGTAATCTCTTGGGAGGATTGATTCTGGAATTCCCGTACTTGCCTTGTTAAGCTTTCATCATTTTTTTTCAATACTGTTACATATTGCCTCATCGTTTTAGAAAAAACACCGTTTTTATCATCCCACGCCGTCTCAAGGTAACCTTTTTTTGCCTCAGCGGCCATTTGCTTAGTATCGTAGTCAAATAAAGGTGTATTATTCGTACCGTACAAGGCAAACATTGCATACTTGTTAAGCAGCATTTTTATCTCTGTAGTTTTAGGTGAGTCAGGATATTGAGCAAGATACCTCTCCTGTGCTAATGTCCGTTTAATTAATTCGTCCCAGCTTATTCTGAGCGCCGCATCTTTAGCAGGAGGCTGTTGGGATTCTACCGCCATAATATCAATATATGCAGCAAAATCGGGTGTTAAATTAGACTGGTATTTTTTATACATTTCATAATCAATTACCGGATAATACATTCCTTCAGCCGTTTCTATTTTATATCCGCTATTTTTAGCTGCCGCCAGGCGCTCTTTTACAGCAGTGTCTTCAACAGCATTCGTATAATCAGTTGAGCCGCTCTTTTGGTGCGCCCTGGCCAAGGCTGCCTGTAAGGCTTCATCATCGGCAAAGCGCTTCTCGATATCAGGAAGTCCAGCTTTTTGCTTCTGTTCAAGCCCGCTAGCCATTACTACCGCATTTTCCTTAGATACTGCACTGTGATTTGCATCAATATACTGGACAACTTGAGCCGCTGTACTGTTTTGATCTTCTATCATCTTCGTAAACTTTTCCATAATAGCCTGCTCTTGCTTGGCAGTATCCTGAATAGGACTGGGGGCTTTGCTTGCACAGCCGTTTAACAGGCTGGCTAAGATAATCAGTAATGCTGCCATAACTATCATTTGATTCCGTCTGCTCATTTGAGTCCTCCACATAAGTAATATTGCCTTTAAATTAAGTAACGCTGTCCCAGTGTAAAAGTAACGTACAAGTAGTATTGATAGCATTACCTGATCAAGGAATTATTACAATAAGAAAGAACCTGCTATCTCCTTTTGTCATTGCCACAAAAGGAGCAAAAGTCTAGGCCTATCTTCCAATAGCCTTGGAAAACTACTGACTTACTAAAATTCGTAAACTCGCTATCGCTCAAACGTTGCATTTCCTCATTTAGCAAAAAGGAACTATGGCAAACTTACGTTACCATAGTTCCTTTGCTGCCTACATCATTCCCCAACCCCGGCTATATTCGAGATGAATTTGAAAATCCTGATCCTGAAACCCTTTTGCCAGCAAGTACTCTTTGGATTCACGGGCTCCGACAGTTTCTGACTTGCCATAGAGATAATTTTTATCGGTAGAGAAAACAAACTCCAATTCCGCCAACGCTTCCATCATGGCAGCAAGCTTATCATAATGCGCTTTTGCTAAAACACCAGCCTCCCGCAGCCGATGAGGCCCCTCGGCAAGAGTACCCAGGTCAAGGGCTAAATTTGCATTCAAGCCTATTCGTATGAGAGTAACATGATTAACAATTGGCCTTTCCATTACTTAATTCCCAGCCAATACTCTACAAACACTAAATTGGATAAAACATACCCCAGCGGTACATTGATCGCAACACCTACCGCGAATGCGGCTAATGGGCGCCAGCCAAACGTAGATAATTCTCTAAAGCGGGTGGTAAACCCGATGGATAGAAAAGTCCAGGTGAACGCCCAGCCGCGGAAAGTTTTTAAAGGCCCAATAGCATCCTTAGAAAACTGAGCAGCCGTTTTCGGATCCAGACTGGCAATAACAAAACTTACTAAAATAGAGGCTGCAAAAAAGCCTAATATAAATTTGGGAAACCTTCTCCAAATTTCTGCCACATCAATTTTTTCAGCTTCTGCTTTGCTCTTATTCTCCCATACGGTAACAGACAGCACTGCCACTAGCAACGCCCAAACCCCAACAAACATATCCCGTCCAATCACTTTCATTAGCGTAAATGCTTTTACAGCCCGTTCATCGCCAATTGCTTCTGCTGCCGCAAAACCGGCTGCATCGGCAAATTCGGAAGTACCGATCCAGGCTCCGGCCGGTCCAGGATCAAGTCCGAGCAGTTTAGCCCATAACGGTAAGAGAAAGATCATTGCCACAGCCCAGATAATAACCATTGAGATAGAGACCGAGACATGTTCTTTCTCTGCCCGGCAAGCCCCGCCGATGGCAATTGCAGCAGATACACCGCAAATTGATCCACCGGCTGCCAAAGTTGCCCCAAAGCGGGGATCAAGCTTGAACAGTTTTGTTGCCGCGAAATAAATAGAACCAAAAGTAATAACCGAAACAATGGCAGCCTGCAGAATTGCTACAGGACCAGCCTGGAGAATCACTGTGAGCGGCAATGTCGCCCCCATTAAAACGATCCCTGTTTTCACATAAAGCTCCGTACGTAAGCCTGCATGGAACCATTCAGGCAGTTTGAAGATATTACCGATAATTAAGCCAATAAGCAAAGCCAGGACTGGTGTTTCCAGCTGCCAATCCTTAATAAATTTATTAGCACCTAATGTAGTAATAAGTACAGAAAAAAGAAATAGTGCTATAAACCCGCCAACAAACTTAGGAACGCTTTGTCCCATCACTTTTACACCAATTGAATATACCACTAAAAAGAAAGCCAATAATGCTATAAGTCCAAAAGATGAACTGGTAAGAATGCCAGCTAATTTTGCAAGATCTGATGACCACCCACCAATATTAACAGCCATTGTCTTAAATATGCTGACGCTTCCGGCCAAAAACGCCAGTGTAACTAACACAATAAGTCCGAAGCCAATTACGATTGCCCAGTAATCTTCTTTTTTGTACCACTTGCTTCCACTCATTTTACTACCTCCTATTTGCTGAAAAAAATAAAACCAAAGGATAAACAGCCTGCATTTGCAGACGATTTAAGCCTTTGGTTTTTCCAATCAGCACTATCTTTAATTCACCTTAGAATAACACGAAGTCATTTTGAAAGTCAATAGTTATTCATATCTGATAATCATATACCGGTTTCGTGCAGCGAATAGCTTTGCCAGCACGGGTATCAATGACTTCCCCTTTAGCTAAAGCAAGTTTGCCATTGATAAAAACATAATCGATTCCTTCCGGCGAAGCATCGGGCAGTCCAAAATCCGCCTTGTCCGTAATTCCATGAATATCAAATACTACAAGGTCGGCGTCCATCCCCACTCTCAAACGGCCCTTGGTCGTAAAGCCTAGCGTTTCGGCTGGCAGCAAAGTTGCTTTACGAACTGCTTCCATAAGATTCAGCTCGTAACGCTCTACAACCATTTTACGGAAATACCGGGGGAAGCTGCCGGCAATTTGCGGATGTCCTTCACCGGGATCATAGGCACCCGTATCGGTAGAAGGCATCGCATAGGGGTGATTAAGAGCCATATAAATCTCTTCTTCAATACCGGTAAAAACAACTACTGCAGTATGAGGGGCAGTGGCTCGCAGCTCACGGTAAATATCCATTGTTAAGCGGCGACCATTGTATTTACCGGTAATGACCAAAATATCTTCAAGCTTCCAGCCATTCACTTCCATATATTCTTCATCAAAAAGTACAGCACCGATATGAGTTGCCCATTGGGTATACATGCCACTGTCAAAGCGGATATCCACCCCTTGTGCCCTGGCCCTGTTGATTACTGCCAGCGCTTCATCCATCATACCTGTACCATACTGATATACGAGATGCGATACTTGTACCCTGGCACCCGTCTGCCGGGAAATTTCTACTGCCTCAACCAAAGAGTACATATCGCTGCTGGTAATCATCCGTGTATCTACTGCTACAATCCGGCCATATCTTGCAGCAAGCTGGCTTAGCCGCATGATCTCGTCATTCGAACTGCCCGGGGCATAGGCGAGCCCCAGAGAAAGACCGCAGGCCCCTTCTTCAAAGGCTTGTTCCACCAAGTATTCCATACGCACCAATTGCTCTTCAGTAGCAGCCTCAAGCGGATTAGCAGCACCTACAGCTTCTCTTAAGCTCATGGAATGACCAATCATCTCAGCCTGATTAATGATAAAGCCATGCAGCTCCTGCGCCGAGAAGAAAGCATTAATATCCAGCGGACTTGCACCGCAGTTACCACCGACAGTAGTTGTAATTCCCTGGCGCAAGGAGAGTTCACCGCAATAATTGTCCTGGTCGATATGTCCGTGTATATCAATAAAGCCCGGACAGACAATTCTGCCTGAAGCATCAAACTGCCGGGCTCCCAAAATGTCATCTTTTGTTATAATGGCAATTTGTCCATCCTTGATACCGATATTACCATTAGTCCGGGTAAGGTTCTCAGGGTCAATGAGTATCCCATTTACAATCACTATATCGAACATGATTTCCACCACCTTATTTACAAAGATACACATTACCGATATATCGAGTATATTCGGCAAAATATGCTATTTCTCCTTGAAAGGTAAAATGGAAATATCCGCCTTCTATCCTTAGTTTCTATTAGTTTTAGGATTTTTCAAGGCAAAACTTGGTAGGTCAGCCGAAGATGCCGGTGGAGCAGTATAGGCTTCCTGCCCATCAGCCTCTCCCAGCTTCTCCAAGAATGAGGTTACATAAGTATTGATCGGTGTCCGCCCTATGTTAAAAGAGGTCGTTAGTACTGCAGGCTCCGTCGCATATATAATTGCCGCTACCGGTGATGCCATAACCAGAAAAGTCATAATAAGGCCTAAAACTCCATTTAAAAAACGCTGCAGTACTTTTTTCATATGTTTTTCCTCCTAATTTTTATTCTGAGAATGCTATATTGTTATTATGTCAAATAAGTTTTAGGATTCTTTTAGAATGAAAAAGAATCACCCCCTATTTTCGGAGTGATTCTTTTTATTATGGTAACCCAGTCAGCATCTGCTCAGAAACGCTGGATAATTCTCCTGCCATTTCTGCTAATCCCTGACTGTTTTTGGCCATTTCGCCAATCGAGGATGCTTGATTCTGAGCTGTTCTATCAATACTAACTACTTTCTCGTTCATCTTGGCAATTGATCCCTGTGTCTTCTGTAAGGATAAATTAATATTCTTAACTGATTCAGCACTGACAGCCGCTAGTTTTCGTACTTCTTCAGCCACCACACTAAAACCTCGGCCTGCTTCGCCCACTCGGGCCGACTCAATTGCTGCATTTAGGCCCAATAAATTCGTCTGCTGCGAGATATTACGTATAAAAGCAACAATTTCATCGGTATGGCGAATCGTCTCCGCTAATTCGCTGCCAAGTTTACTAAGCTCCTCACTAATTGTGGTCAGCTGTTGTGCACCTGCTGCCAACTCCTCCATACTAGCCGTAAATTCTTCGGATGAAGCTGCCAAGTCTCCGGCAATAGCATGGATCTTTTCCTGATTCGTAATATTCTGTGTAGTAATAACACAACCGACTGCGGTATTTCCTTCTTTAATCGGATAGGCGCAGGCAATGTAGGGAATATCAAACGCCGATTGTTCCCGGGAGATCATGCGTATGACCCGGCTGCCGGTCTTAATACATTGTTCACTGACCTGCCCTTTCATCGGCTCTCCGGCTTTTAGTCCCAGATCAAAGGATTTACCGGGAACATAGGCCGTATATACACCGTCTTTAATTACAGAAATACCCACATCTTCAACAACAATATCATTAATATAAGGAGCCAGTTCGGTAAATAACTTTATGATCTCTTCTCCTGAGTGTCGCTGCATAGGACCTCCTTATATTCTTCCAAAAAGCGGGTATTAAAAACACCATCTACAAATACTTCGTGCTCCAGTAAATTTTGATGAAAGGGAATCGTTGTTTTAATTCCTTCGATGACAAACTCATCTAAAGACCGTTTCATCCGCTCAATCGCATCAGTACGGTCTTTTCCCCAGACAATTACTTTTGCCACCATGGAATCATAAAAGGGAGAGATATCATAACCGGAATAAGCAGCACTGTCGACACGGACACCAAATCCACCAGGCGGCAGATACTTTACAACCCGGCCCGGTGCCGGCATGAAGTTTCTTTCTATATTCTCAGCATTAATCCGGCATTCAATGGCCCAGCCATTGACAGTGACCTCCTGCTGACCAAAAGACAAAAATTCCCCTGCTGCTATAGCGATCTGCTCCCGGATTAGATCTTTTCCCGTTATCATTTCTGTTACTCCATGCTCAACCTGGATGCGAGTGTTCATTTCCATGAAATAAAATTGTCCATCCTTATCCAGCAAAAATTCTACTGTACCGGCACCATAGTAATCGACAGCAGCAGCAGCCAATACTGCTGCCTTCCCCATCTGCTCCCTTAGTTCCGGATTAAGAGCAGGTGACGGCGCTTCCTCGATCAACTTTTGATGACGGCGCTGAATGGAGCAGTCCCTTTCTCCCAGATGAACAATATGACCATATTTGTCTGCCATGACTTGAATTTCGATGTGCCGTGGCTCTTCTAAATATTTTTCCAGATATACCCCTGCATTTCCAAAAGCCATTTCCGCTTCCTTCTGCGCCTGACGAATGGATCTTCTTAATTCCTCTTCATCATTAGCTACCCGCATGCCTTTCCCGCCGCCACCGGCCGTTGCCTTGGCAATCACAGGATAACCGATCACACGGGCAACCTGAACAGCTTCCTCCAAATCATCGATAATCCCCTCTGTACCCGGAACAGTAGGTACGCCCGCTGTTTTCATTGTTTCCCGGGCCACGGCTTTAGCACCCATCTTTCGGATAGCCTGGGGTGACGGGCCAATAAAAGCCATACCATACTCCTCACAGATTTCAGCAAAATCAGCGTTTTCGGCAAGAAAACCATAGCCGGGATGGATTGCCTCTGCCTGAGAATGTATGGCAGTACTGATTACATTAGTAACATTCAAATAACTGCTTTTGGCAGAAGTGTCACCAATACAATAAGCCTCATCGGCAAGTTGTACGTGCAAAGCATTACGATCTGCCGCAGAATAAACCGCCACAGTCTTTATCCCCATTTCGCGGCAGCTTCGAATAATTCGGACGGCAATTTCTCCCCGGTTAGCAATTAATATCTTCTTAAACATAATTGTCTCCTTAATCACAAATCACTGACGGCAAGTGAACTTGCCGTCAGTGGATATCTCTTAAAATACCAGGAAGTACATTAAAAATACATTCACGGTCAATAAGAGCAGTGCTGTTGGAACCTGGGCCTTTATAACACCATTCTTATCAGGCAAGTCGAGTAATGCTGCCGGAACAATATTAAAGTTAGCGGCCATAGGCGTCATCAAGGTTCCGCAATAACCGGAAAACATGCCGATTGCTGCTAAAACAGCTGCATCTCCACCATGCAGATTAATAATCAGCGGCAGCCCGACACCTGCGGTCATAACAGGGAAAGCGGCAAAGGCATTACCCATAACCATTGTAAACAGCGCCATCCCTACTGTGTAGGCAAAAACAACCATAAAGCGGTTATCTACTGGAATTGCTGAGCTTACGAGTTGAGAAACAACCTGACCTACACCTGCAGCGGCAAACAATGCTCCTAAAGTTGCCAGCATTTGCGGCAATACGGCGGCCCAACCGATAGCATCCATTAAACGCCGTGATTCTTTAATTGGCCGTAGGCCGCCTTCTTTTGTCAATACCATGGCTGCCAGCAGGGCAATAACGCACGCTACGCCTAAGCTTACAAGCGTTACGTTAGCTTTATCTAATAATTGTAAAGCACCAATCTTCACATCTTTTAAGCCAACGGTACCGATAATGGTAATAACCGGGATAAGCAAAGCAGGCATAAACAGCCAGTTTCCAAGTTTTTTCGATTGCCCCATCCTCTTTTCCGTTGTGGCTTCATCATGTTTCCCCATGCGTACACCACCAATACCAGCGATAACTGCCATAAGGATAATCATAATTCCTACATACATAGGTTTAATGCTATTGCCGAATAAAAAAGAAATTGCATAGAGCCCCCAAAAGGTACCTGTCAATATTCTCTTGGAATTACCTTTATCATTGAAAGCAAGCAGAGCAATAATAGCTACAAACAAACCTGCTACATAATATATATAATCAAGACTGATAATCATGTTTTTTCAGCTCCTTTACTTGTTCATTTCCCAATGTACCCGCCTGCACTTCCTGTTCAATTGTCCTGTCCAGTAAATACAGCCGGGTACCATGGATAATAAAGGCCGCAATAGCGGTAGGAATACCCCACATTGCAATATGCAACGGCTCCAGGATGATTCCGTTTTGCTCAAAGAAACTCTTCATCAGCAGAATAGCACCAAAGGCGATAAATATATCTTCTCCGAAAAATACACCTACATTATCGGCAGATGCGGAAAACGCTTTAATCTTATTGCGGGTACTATCCGGCAGATTACCATGTTTGTTTTCGGCAGCAGCTTCTGCCATGGGCGAAATAAGCGGACGCACCATTTGTGCATGGCCTCCCAGAGCCGTAAGCCCCAAGGCTGCCGCCAATTCACGAATAAACAGGTAAAGAATCAGGATACGCCCGGTAGTAGCAGCACTAACCTTACGAATTAAGGCCTGGGCTTGCTCTTTTAAGCCATTGCGTTCCAATAGGCCAATTACAGGAAGCGTAAGAATAAATAATGAGAGATAGCGGTTTTTAACAAAAGCTTCCCCAAAAATAGTTAAGATTTTCTCGACAGGCAGATTTCCTGCCAGGCCAGTTACAATACCTGCAACAACAACCACAAGCAGCGGATTAAACCGCAATGCGAAACCGGCAATAACCACAGCAATACCTAAAAGTGTCAACATAATCCTTTACTCCTTTACACGTAAATTTAATCAGGGAATGCTCTGGCAGTACACCTCCTTCAACCAAAGCTCATTTCATAAAGGAATTTGCTGATTAAATCAGGTCATTCCGGTTTAACTAAAAATAGGGGCTGACCATATTCCACAAATTCTCCATCCTTGCATAAAACCTCAACAATCTCGCCAGTGATGCCTGCTTCTATTTCATTGAATAATTTCATTGCTTCGAGAACGCAAACCACTGTATTTGCCATTACCTTTTGGCCTGGCTTTACAAAAGGATCGGCACCGGGCTCAGAAGCAGCATAAAATGTCCCCACTGATGTAGATAGAATAGGCTGAAACTCTGCCGGGTGTTCTGCCTTCTGTTCTTGATTAGGTTTTAGAGTTATCTGCTCAGCAGCAGCCGGTACTGCAATGGGGCTAGACTGGTTTGCTGAGACCCGATCAATGACGATCTTCGTATTTCCTTGTTCCAATGCAAAATGCTGCACTGGTGATTCAGTTACCATTTTGATGATTTCTTTTATTTCAGTAATCGTAAACATCCATATTCCTCACTTTACTATTGCATCTTTAATTGAATTGCCTTGCTCAATTTGCAAATATGCTCTTCTCTTGCCAGATAAAGCTCTTCCGCTTCCTTTATCGAAACTTTAGAGAAACAGATTTTCCTGCCAGGCTTGATTTGAGCTACTTTTGCAACATCAACAGCAGCAACCTGCCCAATCTTGGGATAGCCGCCTGCTGTTTGCCTGTCGGCCAATAAAATAATCGGATTTCCATCTGGCGGTACCTGGATGGTTCCTAAAGCTACCGCTTCTGAAATCATTTCCAACGGCTCTGTCAGCTGTAAAGCCGAGCCAGCCAGACGGTATCCCATTCGATCGGCCTGCGCCGTTACCTGAAAGGCATCCTGGAACAGTCTTGCCTTACTGGTCTCATTGAATTGCTCATACTGGCTGCCAAGCATAATCCGGATTCTGACCGAATCACCAGCCGCAGGAATATGTTCTCTGCCAACATACCAGTCTGTTGTATGAAAGACGCTTGAGGATGTAGACTTTTTTTGCGTCAGATTATCAATAAATTGTGTGGACTTCTTGCCCGGTGCATCCACAGTAAGCTCATCTCCAGCTTGCAAGGCCCTTCCTTGGTATCCGCCTATGCCAGCCCGCAAATAGGTGCTTTTACTCCCCATAACAGCAGCAACTGCAAAACCGCCAGCAACGGAGAAGTAACAGCGGCAGCCTGACTTACATGCTCCAAATTGCAGTACACCTGACTCGCGTAAGTAAACCGGCTTTCCCATGGGTACAGGCTCGCCATTGATGGTGGGTGATAAATCACCTCCGGTTATGCTAAAAAGAGTCCCTTTTTCCACCTGCAAGGCCGGCCCTGATAAGCTAATTTCCAGTACGGCTTCATTCTCGGCATTCCCCACAAGCAGGTTCGCCAGCCGCAAAGAATAAGCATCCATACCACCGCTGACAATAACCCCGTATTTCTGATAGCCATATCTTCCCAAATCCTGAATACTGGTAAGCAATCCAGGACGAATTACTTTTATTGTCATTTACCTCCATCCTCCTTATGCTGCGCATACTGCCCGGGAGAAATCGGATAGAAGGTAATCAGATCGCCTGCTTGCAAAAGAGTAGGCGGCTGTTCATTAGGACAAAACAAATCAAGCGGCGTTCGTCCGATTAGCTGCCAGCCTCCGGGCGTAGCAATGGGATATACACCGGTCTGCAAGCCCGCAATGCCAACTGATCCTGCAGGAATTTCCATTCGGGGAGATTGCCTCCTGGGAGCAGCAATCTTGTCGGACATCCCCCCCAGATACGGAAATCCTGGTGCAAAGCCAAGCATATATACGAGATATTGGCCTCCCGAATGAATAGCAATAACCTCTTCCGGAGTGCACCCGTTATGTTCGGCTACAAATGCCAGATCAGGTCCAAACTCTCCTCCGTAGCATACCGGGATTCGCACCTCACGCGGTCGTTCTTCCTTCCCTTGCTCCATTTTGGCAATAATCTCCGTCAGTAAGCTGGTTACCGCTTCATAGGCGGTAGTTGCAGTCCTGCCTTGCTCACGTTGTAAGCTTCTTACTTTCATTGGATCATAAGAAACGGTAACACTCGAAAAAGCAGAAACATACTCAAGCATCCCCGCAAAAGGCTGTCGCTCAAGATAATTAGTCAGCGTTTTTACCTTTTTATGTGTCTCCGGGTTAATTCCCCGGCCAAATTCTACTAAAATTGATGTCTCACCAAAAGGAACCAGATCCACTTCGTTCAATTTGATCACCTCTATCTGTCCCATTTACTGCTGGTTGAGCAAGTTTTCTAACCGTGTGACACTGACCGAACCGCAATGTTTTCCTGCGCCAAAATACGGCGAATATGACGGGCAAACACCAGGGCATGTGCTCCATCACCATGCAGGCATACCGTATCTGCTTTGATAGCAACCTGCGCTCCCTGCTGTGAGAGTACTGTACCTTCCTTGACCATGCGAACCACCTGGGCAACAGCTTGTTCCTGGTTGGTGATTAAAGCATCAGGCTGTTTTCGCGGAGTCAGGGCCCCGTCAGCCTGATAAGTCCGGTCGGCAAACACTTCATGTGCTGTTCTTAGGCCAATCCGCTCTCCTGCCAGTACTAATTCACTGCCGGAAAGACCAAATAATATCAATTCCGGATTTACCTTGTATACCGCTTCAGCAATAGCCTCGGCAAGCTCTTGTTTTTTTGCCGCCATATTGTACAGCGCACCATGAGGTTTAACATGCTGCATTTTTCCGCCTGCCGCTTTCACGAAACCCTCGAGTGCACCAATCTGGTAAACAACCATGTCATATGCTTCCTGCGAAGTTATCTCCATATTGCGCCTGCCAAAACCAATCAAATCAGGCAAGCCAGGATGAGCTCCAATAGCAACTTCATTTTGAAGAGCTAGCAACACTGTCTTGCGCATTACTCCCGGATCACCGCCATGAAATCCACATGCAATATTGGCAGATGTGACGAATGGCAGAATTTCTTCATCTAATCCCATTGTGTAGGCGCCAAAGCTTTCTCCTAAGTCACAATTTAAATCAACCCCGTACATTCAACTACCTCCCTACCTGATTTACAACAAAAAAGACACTCCAAACAAAGATAGATCTTTGTCCGAAGCGCCTTTGCTTCACTTACTTATTAACTTTAATCTGCTTGCCACTCATCATATCATTAACCTTGTCAAAATGTAAATTTGAAAAATTAAATAGGCCACTTCAATTTTATTGAAGCGGCCCGTTTACAGTGTTACAGTTTTTCTGATTGCAGCATAACACTGCTGCTCTTCCCGCAATGCCTGAACTGCCTCAGCTTCTCCGATCAGGCAAAAGTGAATGGTATCTCCCGGTCTTGCCTGAGCAAGTTTAGACAGATCTGCACCGATAACAGATCCGATTTTAGCAAATCCGCCTGTAGTCTGATGATCAGCCATCATAATAAAAGGCATGCCGTTTGATGGTATCTGAATAGCCCCCGGCCACATGGCATCAGATACGATATCTGCCTTATCAAGATGCACAACTTTTGGACCTTTTAGCCAATAACCGATTCTGTCTATTTGATTGGTAACCGCATAAGTACTCTTCAAGAATTTTTCTATCGTTTCCCGGCTGAACATCGTATCCTGAGGACCAAGCAAAACGCGCAGCTTAATTTCTCTGGTGTAGTCAGGAATATATTCACTTCCCAGCTCGGTTGCAGACACTGAAAAAGCGCTGTCTTCTCCAACATACAGTACATCACCCTGCCGCAGGGTTCTTCCCTCAAAACCACCCACTTTTGCCCGCGTGCAAGTTGAACGGCTGCCTAAAACAACAGGCACTGCAAAGCCGCCGTGAACAGCCAAATAGGCCCGGTAGCCTTTTTCAGCAGCTTCAAAACGGAGTTCTCCCCTTTTGGGTACAAGGAAAGACGACCAGTTTGCAACTGGCTGGCCATTTACCTTTCCTTGCATTTCTGCCCCGCAGACTGCAACATACTGCTCTTGATCAAACTTAAAAGCTGCTCCCGCTGCAGTCATTTCCAGTACGGCAGCCTGCAATGAATTTCCTGCTAGCAAATTGGCAGTCCGGCAAGCGTATCGATCCATTGCTCCGGCAATCGGCATACCATAAGCCTGATAACCCCAGCGGCCCTCATCCTGAACTGTCGTAAAATCACCTGGCTGAATTATTGTAATCACCGCAATCACCTTCTATCTCATATAGCTTATTTCCGGTACGTACATACCGGTCTCGACTTCGTGCCTGATCGCAAAATACTCTTCTATCGATATCGAGAAGAAGTGAAAATAGTCTCCCGCTGAGACCAGGAAAGGGTCATTGCTTGACGGTTGGAAGGTCTTGATTGGGGTACGGCCGATTAGCCACCATTCGCCCGGGCTTTCAATTGGGTAGACGCCGGTTTGATTGCCGCCGATACCAACTGAACCGGCAGGTACCCTCGTACGTGGTTTTTCCTGGCGCGGCACTGCAATCTGCTCCGACATTCCGCCCAGGTAGGGAAAGCCGGGAGTAAAGCCAAGCATATATACCAAGTAAGGCTTTGCGGTATGAATACTCATAACCTCCTGCGTTGACAAGCCCGTATAGCGGGCCACGAATTCCAGATCTGGTCCGAAAACACCGCCATAACAGACAGGAATATGAACGATCCGCGCTGCCAGGGGAGTTGTATCTACAGGTTTAATCTGGGCTAACAGCTGCTTAATGAATTGAATTACCTGCTGCCGAGTCGTTTGTAAAGGATCAAAATAAACTGTTACGGACTTATAAGTCGGAACAACCTCGATAATTCCCGCTAGCGGCTTATGCATAAGCCGCTTCATTAGCTGCTGAACAAGTCCATTAATTTCCGGTGAAATTACCGACTCGAACTCAACTACTAACCCCGCTTCTGAGGCCATCAACAGCTTAACTTCGCTGCTATAATCTTTCACAGATTTATCTAACTCCTTCTTATGAGAGTTCCTATACAATAACAAAAAAAGGGCATAAATGTAGTAACATTTATAGCCCCATTGCTAAAACCATTTGATTTAATGAATTTACTTTACCATACTGTCCTTTTAAAAACAATCTTTTTATCAGCATGCCTTACTTTAGTAATCTTTCCTGCACAAGTTTGAGAAAAGCTCGAATTCCATGAGAAAGCCATTTATCTTTATGATATACCAGATACGTATTTGTCTTGAACGTAATGCCCGGACATTGTAACGCTACCAAAGTTCCCGCTGCAAGCTCCTCCTTTACCGCTACCTTCGGTAGTACGGTTATCCCTAAGTTGGCACAAACAAATTGTTTAATCGTTTGGATGTGGCAGATTTCCATAACAGTTCTGGGATGAACGGCAGCCTTAGCTAAACCGGTTTCCAAAGCAGACCGGTAAGTACTTCCTGACTCAACAAATAGCAAGGTTTCTCCATGAAGATCCTTTAGCTCTGCTTTGCCAGCTTTAACAAGTTTGTGATCGGGCGATACGATCATAGCAATTGGCTCAGGCCATAGTAATGTACTGACCAAATCTGCATCTTTGCTAGTTTCCTCCAAAATGAAGGCTAAATCCATCATGTTTCTTCGTAACAAATTCCGGAAATCACTGCTGATACCGAATATGAGTTTTAGCTCCACATCCGGATATAAAGCAGTATATTCCTTTAACAAGTCCGTTAAATAATAGACGCACAACGACTCGGGCATGCCGATTATAATCGGTCCCCGGGGAGTATCAAAATGCTCCAGTTCATTTTTAGCATCCTCGGCCAGTCTGGTAATTTGTTCAGCATATTCATAAAGCCTTTCCCCGTCGGTTGTCAGCATTAGCTGGTGACCAAACCTTTCAAAGAGCAGCGTATTCAATTCTTTCTCCAGCAATTGAATGTGAGTTGTTACTGTCGATTGCGTATACCCTAAATAGTGAGCGGCCTGTGAGAAATTCCCCAGTTTCACAATACTCATAAATGTTTTTAATTGCCTGATTTCCACGAGAGTAACACCTCACTTTTCTTGCAGCCGGCAGCTGACAACCACTATAAAAACAAAGATAGTTATAGTATCCTATTAACTACCTTAATTAAACCTTTCTCACCGAACAATTAAACCCGTGTATTCATATTCTTTTTATCAGACCCGTAGGGCAGAGGAATATACTGAACAGAAGGCCGTTGTTGGGCAGGCTGGGGATAAAGGTCCATAAGTTCATATACTTCCAGCGGCATTTCGTTGCAAATTGTGGGGATTCCCATTTCTCGCAATTTGTCACAGGTAATAGGATAGTCATGTGTCCAACGACCGTCGGAAAGTGCTTTCGCCAATTCTTCCGCCTTATCAGCAGGCATTTTATCCAATAAAATACTTTTGAGAAAATCCTTAACCTGAAAAATGGCTTTTTGGGCAAGGTCAGCCAGAATTAGTGTATTATCATCAACCCGGTTAATCTTCTTTTGTTGAACCACTTTGAGAATCGATGCCGCCGGATACTGCCCTAGCTGTGGATCAACGGGTCCCAGCACTGCATTCGGATCTAATACAATTTCATCGGCCGAAAGAGCAATCATTGTTCCGCCTGACATGGCATAGTGGGGAACAAACACAGTTACTTTTGCTTTGTGCTGCTGTAAAGCTCTGGCTATTTGCTCTGATGCCAGCACTAATCCGCCTGGAGTATGCAATACCAAATCAATTGGCATATTATCCGGAGTTAGGCGGATTGCCCGGAGAATTTGCTCTGAATCTTCCACATTAATATAACGGCTGATTGGAATCCCTAAAAAACTGATGGATTCTTGCCGGTGAATTAAGCTGATTACCCGGGAGCTGCGCTTGCCCTCAATTCGCCGCAAAATGTTAATACGCCTCATGGCTATACTTCTTTGCTGTACCATTGGCAAAACGGTAACAAGTAAGAAAAAGATCCAGATGATATCTGTAAAATTAAAATTCACCATTATTCCTCCCTTTTCCGCTTTCTTTTACATAATTATACATTATTTGAAATAATCCTTTAAAGCGGTAAAAGAATGCTGCTTGAATTTCCTATGAAATGTTTATCATGGATTATCAAGCTTTATCATATAATTATCTTGATAAATACCTTTACTAATGAAGCAGCAAAATCTGCCACATTGGTTTTATGTAATATTTGCGCTATAATGAACTAAAACGTTATTTTACGTAAGGGAGGGGTTTTAATGAAACGCTCTACGTTTATTCGCATTACTAAAACAATCAGGCAGGCTTCGAATAATGTTACAGTAGTCGAAAATTTCAATAATAAGGCACTTGTCTTAATTAGGATCCCTTCGATTATTGGTGAGTCGCCACAGCAGCAAAAGTCATTTCGCAAACTATTGGCTTATGCTTCTTACTATAGTATTGTTCCGGAAAATGAAGCGTTACTCATTACATTGGAATTTCAATTAGACACGTAATTTATATATTATCACAAAAGCAGAGGAGACCATCGCCCAGCGATGGTCTCCTCTGTTTTATTTAGTAGCTGTTACGCCTGGGAAACAATTTAACAAGAATCACTCCGGCTGCAAATCCACCAATATGTGCCCACCAAGCTACATTAGTGCCAGCCATATAAAGGGAAGCAGTTCCACTTTGCAGCTGTAATACAAACCAAAGGCCTAAAAATAGCATTGCCGGTATTTCAATAACCGTTACAAAGAAGAAGATCGGTATTAATGTGCTTACCTTTGCCAATGGAAAACTAATGAAATAGGCACCTAGCACTCCGGAAATTGCGCCGCTTGCCCCGATGGTCGGAACAGTAGAGGCAGGATCTACAATAACCTGCGCCAGGTTAGCAATAATTCCGCAGAGCAGATAAAAGATAAGAAAATTACCATGTCCCAGTCGATCTTCCACATTATCGCCAAAAATCTTTAGATACCACAAGTTTCCAATAACATGCAGCCAACCGCCATGTAAGAAAAGATTGGTCACTAAGGGCAAATAGACGGTAATATCAGTCAACCTGCTGTCCAAACCACTTAAAAATACGGCAGGTATCAAACCAAATGTCGCAACCATCTGGTCAAGCTGTCCGTCTTCCAGCATTAATTCCTTCATAAAAATAACAGCTGTACTAATAATCAGGATATAGCCGGTGATCGGAATAGACCGGGAACGAATATTGTCACGGATAGGTATCACACTTTCACCTCCAGCTTCACCAGAACCGGTAGATGTTGTTTATGCTATATATCCTATATAATAATCGATATGCTTCTTTTTAGCGAGCCCTTATTGCTTATATTTTTACGTAGTGCGCTCGTATAATTCCTTCGATACCGCTCAAAAATTCTAAAGTTTCTTTAGAAACAGCGGAATCAATCGTTAAAACCATCATGGCCCGTTGATCAGCAATTTTGCGCCCCAACTGCATAGTGGCAATATTCACTTTGCCAACCCCCAGCAGCGTACCCATTTGACCAATTACGCCGGGCTTATCAATGTTTTCCGCTATCAGCATGAACGGTGAGGGGTTTACATCAAATTCGTAGCCATTAATTTCGACGATTCGCAATTCACCCTTACCAAATACTGTTCCACTGATGGTGAACTCTTTATTTTTGGAGATAACTTTGACGGTTATCAATGTCAGGTAACTATCTACAGCTGATTCTTTGCTTTCCGTTACACCTACGCCTCTGCTTTTCGCAATAACATTGGCATTGACGTAATTTACCCGTTCTTTCAGAATAGGTTCAAACAGGCCCTTTAATATGGCGAGAGAAATCACGGAAGTCTCCAATGCGGCTACCTCGCCCCGGTAGAGAATTTCCACCTTTTCAACTGCTTCTTTTTCCAGTTGATAATATAGCTTGCCTAAGGTCTCGCCTAGTTTTAGATACGCTTTAACTGCTTCCAGATCCTGCGTATGAAGAGTCGGCAAATTGACAGCATTAGGTACCATTTCACCTCTTAGCGCTGAAATTACTTCCTGTGCTATTGTAATACCCACATTATCCTGAGCTTCTTTCGTATCGGCCCCGGCATGAGGAGTTACAACAACATTATCAAAATCCAGCAAAGGCGAAATGACCTTCGGCTCACCCTCGGGCACGTCAATCCCCACACGGGCAACGGTCTTATTCTGCAAAGCTTCCACCAAGGCCTCTTCATTAACGATACCGGCACGGGCGCAATTGATGACTACCAACCCTTTTTTAGCAGCTTTAAACTGGTTTTTGCCAATAATGCCATATGTCTCTTCTGTCTTAGGAGTGTGGACGGTAAGGATATCACAAGCTTTCATAAGCTCTTCGAGCTTCTCTTTTTTCTCAACTCCGAGATGTTTAAACCGGGTATCACTGATATACGGATCATAACCAATAATATTCATTCCAAATGATTTTAACCGAGTTGCAACTAAAGAGCCAATCCGACCCAAGCCTACAATACCAACAGTTTTTCCCTGTAATTCTATTCCTTTAAGCCCTGAGCGATCCCAAACTTTTTCTTTCAGCCGTTTCTGCAGTTGGGGAATATTACGGCAGGTCGCAAGCAACAGTCCAATAGTAAGTTCCGCGGCTGAGACAACATTGGATTCAGGAGTATTTACAACAATAATCCCCCGTTTGGTGGCACCTTCCATATCGATGTTGTCTACTCCGTTGCCAGCTCGCCCCACTACCTTCAGACGAGTGGCCTTCTGATATAATTCTTCATTAACATCGGTATTGCTGCGAACAATTAACGCATCATAATCACCAATAGCTTCCAGCAGCTCCTGCCGGGTCAAGTTAGGTTTTACATCAACTGTCGCGCCCTCTTGTAGAAGTGTCTCAACACCCTTTTCGGCTATCGCTTCAGAAACTAATACTTTCATTGTTTTACCCCCATTTTTAATAGTTAGTGAAACCATCGTGAAAATAAAAAAGCTCACCCCATAATTGGGGCGAGCTTTTAACCCGCGTTGCCACCCAGATTAGACTAAAAATACTCCATGTGTCTGCAAATAAAAAAGCACTCATCCCTGTTAGGGACGAGAACTGTTCCCGCGTTGCCACCCATGTTGCCTTTCAGCCAACTTTAGCCGCTGTATCGGGCGGAACCCTTGCTAATTCATCACCAGCCACTCCCAGGCGGAACTTTCTTGCTCGGTAGAACGGCTCGCACCAACCGCCGTCTCTCTGAACACCTTACATTTTGGCTTCCTGTTCATCATGTTTTGAATATTAACTTGTTTTGATTATACTGTGTGCACACTTGCAAGTCAAGTGTCTTTTCTATAAAAATAACAGTGTATTTTTTTACCAGTAATATTTGGAAAACCGATTATTTCTCAAATAATTTTAAAAACTCACTATACCCCGCTTTTTCTAATTCGCCTTTTGGTATAAAACGTAAGGAGGCCGAGTTAATACAATAACGTAGTCCCGTAGGCTGAGGACCATCAGTGAAAACATGTCCCAAATGAGAATCAGCCTCTTTGCTGCGTACTTCCGTACGAATCATCATATGGCTCTTATCTGTTTTCTCCTTAACATTTTCCTGCTGCACTGGTTTTGTAAAGCTCGGCCAGCCACAGCCGGAGTCAAATTTATCTTTCGAGCTGAATAAAGGTTCTCCCGACACAATGTCCACATAGAGGCCTTCTTGCTTGTTGTCCCAATACTCGTTCTGAAAAGGAGGCTCTGTGCCATTTTCCTGTGTCACTTTATACTGCAGCTTGCTAAGCTTCTGCTTACCATCATTGCTGCTCATCTTAAGTCACCTCCACGCAGATTGGAAATTAGCTTGTTAGTAAATTATTTCAGTTCCGCATCTTTTTTATGCATGATAAGGCTTCTCTCCATAAACTCAATTGCAGCTGCTGCCATTACCTCATAACCTGCCTTGTTCGGATGAACTCCATCGCAGTATAGGCAGTCCTTACTGCCCAAACCGCCTTCACCGGCCATAGCAGAATAAAAATCAATGACATCTATAAATTGAGCATATGCAATTGTACGAAGCTGATCCCGGTATTCGCTAAGCTGTTCTTCCGCCCACAAGTCACTGCAGGGTATCGGCAAACCAAGAATAGGAGTTATGCCGTTGTCCCGAGATGACGCAATGATACTCACAATGTTATCCAGTATTTCTTTCGTACTGACTGACTCAAAAACATCATTGGTTCCTCCCATGACAATGACATGGGTAGGATGATAATAGCTGACATCCCGGATAAAGCGCTGCATCATTTGACTGGTTGTATCGCCGTTTACACCACAGTTCAGATACTCCAGTCCAAAATGCCGCGCCGCTATACCCAGCCAGGAAGCACACGGGGAGTACGGAAAGCCGTACGTTATTGAATCACCAATAGCAGCAATTTTCATATTACCGTACCAAATTCACTGTGCCAGGTTTCCGAAGCGGAGCCGGTGGCTGAGGACCATCCGGATATCCTATGGCAGCGGCTCCGCAAACAAAGTGATCTTCGGGAATACCAAGCTTGGTTAGGGCAGCCCTGACTTCCGGTACCGCACAAAGCCAGGCTAACTGATTGACCCAGCAGCTGCCAAGTCCCAAAGAATGAGCTGTAAGAAAAATATTTTCCAGTGCTAAGCCACTGTCTGCCATTGCATTCGGATAGTCTTGTTTATTGGTAACAACAATCAGAGTAGGCGCATGATAATAAAAACAGTAGTGCTCCTTTTCTGCTGCTTGTTTACTCCTTATTTTAGCCGGGTATTCGTGTTCATCAAATGTAACACCCGCAAAAGCCCGCCGTATAAGCTGGTTAAGTTCGCTGAGTATTTCCTGCTTTTGAATAACAGTAAAAAGCCATGATTGGCTGTTGCTGCCGCTAGGCGCATATTGAGCGGCTTCTATAATTGACCCTAAAGCCTCATCGGTGATCTGCCGTTTATCATATTTGCGGATGCTTCTTCTTGTTTTGATATTTTGAATAATGTCATTCATATCTTAACCTCCTTACTGCTATTAGGGACTATTCACTTATAGCAGCAGGCATTTTACAATATCAGCCCTACTGATGATACCAATGATCCGCTCACCCTCCATTACGGGTACCCGCTTGATTCCATGTTCAAGCATTAACTTTACAATATCCTCTACTTCTTGTTCGGCTGTAACTGTGATTACCTTATCTGTCATAATATTTAAGGCCTGACTGGCCATCATTTTTTTAAAGTCTTCATTGTACTGCTCTACTCCGTTATAATAGATAATTGCCCCTAAAATATTAACGGCATGAGGCAGGCGCGGGTTTGTTTCCTTATGTAACAAATCGCCTTCTGTAACCATTCCCATTAGATGACCAGCTTCATCGACTACTGGTACTCCTGATATTTTATTATCAATAAGCACTCGGGCAATTTCTTCGATAGTTGCATGCTGTTTGATCGTAATTACTTCTGTCACCATAATATCCTTAGCTTTCATTACATTCACCTCTATCTATTTATTGGAGTAAAAAAATATATATGTGTTATTAATAATCATTTTCGATATCTGCTGTTTTTATCCTGCTTCTTATTTTCCCAGGTGCTTGTCATACTATCCGTTTTACATTCGCATGAAATGAATTTATGTTCCTTTAACCATCATATTCCATTATAATATAGAAAACTATGATTAGGAGAGGACACATGGTACAAGCATTTTTGCATGGACTTATCTTGGCACTTGGACTAATACTTCCTCTAGGAGTACAGAATTTATTTGTCTTTCAACAGGGAGCATCACATACCAGCTTCCTTCATGTATTGCCCGTTATTTTTACTGCAGCCCTATGTGATACGGCCTTAATATTACTAGCAGTACAGGGAGTATCCTTATTTTTGCTGAAATTTCCACTTTTTAAGCTTATACTATTGACAATTGGTATCCTATTTTTAACTTACATGGGCTGGATTACCTGGAATGACACTCATGATACCAATACTGAAGCAGCTGCAGAGAAAATATCACCTCGCCAACAAATCATCTTTGCTGCCTCCGTATCGCTGCTAAACCCTCATGCCGTAATGGATACAATCGGTGTAATCGGTACGAGTTCCAGCAGTTATGAGGGAATTGAAAAATCCTTGTTCACCTTTGCCTGTATTGCAGTTTCCTGGGTTTGGTTCTTTTTGCTGGCGGTTGCCGGCAGATTCATCGGCCGCCAGACGCACTTCGCCGAGTGGCGTCAGCGGATTAATCAGGTCTCAGCAGTATTTATGTGGTTGTCTGCCGGAGCGATGGCCTATAGTGCATTGTAAAAAAATAAAACCCTCCTGGTAAATACCAGGAGGGTTCTTATGTCTATACTCAAATAGATTCGATAGATTTTATTACCGGAGCTTCAAATGCCACTGGCGCTTCAAGCACTTGAGTAGGCAAGCCCATTGTATCCAACAGCTTGATAAATGGAGTGGGATCCAATTCTTCTACATTCACCATTTGCTTAGCATCCCATTCACCGCGGGCAACCAGAATAGCAGCAGCTACTGCCGGTACTCCGGCTGTATAGCTGATAGCCTGAGACTCCACTTCCTGGTAACACTCGGCATGATCACAAATATTGTATATAAAAATTTCCCGTTTCTCATTGTTTTTAGTACCACGGATAAAGTTGCCAATGCAAGTTTTACCGGTATATCCGGGTGCTAGTGAAGATGGATCAGGCAATAATGCCTTTAAGATCTTAATTGGAGCAATTTCCACGCCTTCAGCTATTTTTACCGGCACTTCCGAAGTAAGACCAATGTTAGTCAGAACAGAAAACACATTCAAGTAATGATCGCCAAAGCCCATCCAGAAACGAATCGAATTGGCATCAATATTTTTAGAAAGAGAATGCAGCTCATCATGTCCGGTTAGATAAACCGGGCAGCTTCCAACGACAGGAAAATCATAGTCGACTCTAATAGAATGAACCTTCTGAAGCACCCATTGGCGGTCAACCCAGGTCCATACTTTTTTAAACTCGCGGAAATTAATCTCAGGGTCGAAATTGGTAGCAAAATATTTGCCGTGGCTGCCGGCATTTACGTCCAATATATCAATGGTATCGATTGTATCGAAATATTCTTTCTGAGCCAAAGCGCACCAGGCATTTACCACTCCGGGATCAAAACCAATTCCTAAGATGGCGGTAATCCCTTTTTCCGCACAACGTTCCTTGCGCTTCCACTCATAATTGGCATACCAGGGTGGATTTTCACAAACTTTATCCGGTTCTTCATGAATGGCAGTATCCATGTATACTGCGCCGGTTTGAATGCATGCCTCCAACACTGACATATTAATATAGGACTGCCCAACATTAATAACCATTTCTGATTTCGTCTCTTGAATTAACTGAACTAAAGCAGGGATATTCAATGCATCCACTTCACGTGAATACAATTTTTTCGACGGATCTTTCAGATGGTTTTTGCGCAATATGCTTTCAATTATGGCATCACATTTTTGCTGGGTAAGTGAAGCTATGCAGATATCGCCCAAGATATCATTATTCATCGCACATTTATGGGCGACCACATGACCCACTCCACCAGCACCTACAATTAAGACATTTCTTCTCATTTCTTTCCTCCTGTACCTGTGTAAAATATTTAAGATAAACTACTTAGGAAATCTGTATAACTAAATTTGCGGATAACTTCAACAGAACCATCCAGCCTGCGCACCGCAATAGCTGGCATCTGCAGTCCATTAAACCAATTCTTCTTAACCATAGTATAGCCGGCTGCATCGGCAAACCGGATCTCACTACCAATTTGAAGCTTGTCAGCAAAGTGAAATGTTCCAAAAACATCTCCAGCCAGACAAGACCGGCCGGCAACCATATATGGATATTCAGTAGCTTCGGAATCAACCTTGGCAGACAGCCGGTAAATTAATAAATCCAGCATATGCCCTTCTACTGATGCATCAACAATCGCAATATCCATTTCATTGTGTACCAGATCAACTACCTTGGTTACCAGTTCAGCACAACCTGTAATAGCACTTTCGCCCGGCTCCAAATATACCTGTACATCATACTTGCAGGCAAATTCAGCTAACTTTTCGCTGAATTTTTCTATTGGATAACCTTCTTTGGTAAAATACAAGCCGCCGCCAAGGCTTACCCATTGGAGCTCTTTAAGCATGTCCCCATACTCTTCCCCAATGGCATCCAGTTGCTGAGTGAAAGCATCAAAATCGTCATTCTCACAATTATAATGAAACATCAGTCCGCTTAAACGGGGAATTTGCTTTGCCAACTCAGACTTGTCCACAACGCCTAAGCGAGAAAACTTCCGGGCAGGGTCGGCTAGATCAAAATGAGAATGGCTAACTCCCGGATTCACGCGCAAACCGAGTTTAGCGGATTTTACACCATCATAATATCTTTCCAATTGCGATATAGAGTTGAAGATAATTTTATCGGCATACTCACTTACAGCAACAACATCCTCTTCTGAGTAACCAACACAATAAGCATGCGTTTCTTTGCCGAATTTTTCAAAGCCAAGACGGGCTTCATAAAGAGAACTGGAAGTGGTACCGTCCATATATTCACGCATTAAGTCAAAAACACACCAGGTTGAAAAACACTTTAGTGCCAATACTGATTTGGCTCCCGAAAGCTCTCGAACCTTTTGAATGATTTCTAAATTGCGTAATAGTTTTTTTTCATCAATCAGGTAATACGGGGTAGTAATCTGCATTTTACATCTCCTCTGGCTAAGCATACCAATATCAAAATAAGCTCCCCAGTCCCCTCAGACCTGTCATCAGGCAGGTCTAACGAAACAAAGCAGCAGAGAAAACTTCATCTGTGATTGCTTTCTTAAACTATAAATTTTCTACGACATTAATAATACCAAAAATGTTCCCGTTTGTCGATTATTCTTTAAAAACAATCAAATTTTCTTATAAAAAGTCATTTGACGCTGAAATATTGTATTTTTACACCATATGTTTCAAAAAAACTTTGTTTTTTGTTAAATTATTGCATTACATTACGTTAAGACATGAACAAAGAGGCACTACATGCAGCAGCATGTACGCCTCTTTGATTTTAGAATGCAACCGCCAGTCTTTCCTGTATATTTTTTTGTGCCCCAATAACAAGTGGCAAATAGCTGTTTACTACTGCATCATCCATCCGGTATTTTGGTGCACTTAAACTCACGGCGCCATATAAATGGCCTTTGGCCGCGAGAGGAACTGCAATGCAGCGTATATCGTCTTCATGCTCGCTGTTATCTATTGCATAGCCCTGTTCTTTTATTTTTTTGATTTCTGCTATCAATAATTGTTTATCAGTAATGGTACTGGCAGTATATTGCTCTAGCTTCGTGTCATTAAAATACTGCTCTAATGCCTCACTTGAAAATGTGGATAACATGGCTTTCCCCATTCCCGTACAATAAAGCGGCGCCGTCCTGCCAATCCGTGATATCGTTCGAACTGCCTGGGTACTCTCGAGTTTCGCCACATAAATCAAGCTTTCCTCGCTCAATACAGCCAAATGGACAGTCTCATCTGTTTCCTTATTAAGCTTATCCAAAAAAGGAGCAGTCAGGTTCACAATATCTAAACTCTGTAAGGAGTTGTGTGCAATTTTAATGAATCCAAAACCAAGCTTGTAGCGGGAGTCGTGTAAAGACTTCTCAACAAAGCCGATTAACTGCAGTGTCTCTAATAACTTAAATACTGTAGTTTTATTCATCTGCGTTTGCCGTGCTATTTCGCTTGTACCTTGTCCCTGGGGCTGAGTGCCTAAATATTCCAGTATTTTTACCGCTTTAATTAGTGCAGTTCCATATGGACTGTTCGCTTGTTCTTTACTGTCTATGATATACCGCCCCCTGCCCTAATTTTTCAAAATGCCGTCACATTATTATAACTTCATTACGTTTTTTACGGAAGAGGCTATCTTTTTCCACGATGTGAACTATTTTTGCAAATTGGCACAACAAGCGACTAAATAGATTGAATAATCTCCCTATTAGTTTTATAATTTACTCAAATAATAAACATCGTTTCTGTATAATAAACAATTATAGCAAGCTAGTACTATCATTACGAAAGGAGTTGGGAATGATGCGTTGGGAATTATGTGCTGGATTGTTGTTATTAGCTTTTTCCTTTTGGCGGTTTTCCGTATTCTTACGGCAATGCAACAACGAAAGACGTTTTCTCTCACGAAAACTTTAGCAAATGGAGGATGAGTATCATGAATAATGCCAAGAGCAAAATTTTTGATCGCAAAGTAGTTATTCAAATTAAAGAACGTATATGTGAAACGCCGGAAGAATTAGTTGACAGCGAATTATTTAAACGTGTACTAACCATTATGCTGAGCGAGCTAGGCAGGCGCCAATCGCGTCTTCTGGACATCTTCAACAACAAGAACCTGATCACAGAAAGCGACACAGCAATCCTGATCAGCACCATACGGGCTCTGATTAAATTACCTATTAGCCAGGTTCCGAGTATTGTGCCCCAGTCAGAGCAATTTACACGGGACCCTCATTTACTGGAAGAATTTCTGCGGTATTTTTATAATTATTGGCGCAATTTTGATCGTTTTCTTATCTGCCATTCCAGCGATGATGACTTGGATAAGCGCCCCTACCGGACTTTCCACACTAGTGCTGAACAGCTTATGCATCTTGTCCGCGCTGTATGGCGCAGTGTATATGACAATGTAAGCGGCTGCCATCCCAATATTTTTCGTCAAGTATCTTCAGGTGCCGGTGTTGCTGCGATTACTACTACCAAAGCATTGCTGCAGACCGCTGGCTATGAATCGCTGAACGCTATCCCTGTTATCCGTGACATCATGTTATTTCCGCCACTAGTAATTGATCCACCAATGAATAAGCGTACCGGCCAGTTTATTGAGGTAGCTGACAACCCGCTTCACCGGACAAAGCTTAATCCTGACGAGTGGCTGTGTTATCCCGCACGGATTGGGGATATGCTGATCAACCTCTACTTTCATGAAACTTTTTATGATTTAGGCTTCGCACTAACTAACTTATTTGAATTAGCTGATGATCAGGTTTTAGCGCACAAAAAGCCGGATGCGATTTGCTTATTTGGCTTACAAGGCTCAGCGCTTGACGAGTATGGCGTCTTTCCTACGGTGTATTTTGATGACAACGCCAATAATCTCTTAGTTGGAGCTATTCCCGGACGTCCCGAGTTTGGTTACTTCGGCTATTTAAAAAAGATGGCGCTAACCCTGCACAATATTTGTGTCATGAAAAACCAGCGCCTGCCTTTCCATGGCGCGCTGTTTCATATTATCCTGAAAACAGGTAAAAAAGCCACTGTCCTGGTCATGGGTGATACCGGTACCGGTAAGTCTGAGACGCTCGAATCTCTCCGTGTTTTAGGAGACGATATTCAGGATATTATTGTCATTGCCGATGATATGGGTTCATTGGATATTGATAGCAGTAACAGAATCATTGGCTATGGAACAGAAGTAGGCGCATTTATCCGCCTCGATGATCTTCAGCCAGGCTATGCTTTCGGACAAATTGATCGCACTATTATTATGAATGCCGGTCAAACGAATGCCCGTGTCGTATTGCCAATCACCTCCTATAAGCATGTCGTTCAGGGCTATCCGGTAGATATTGTGCTTTACGCCAATAACTTTGAAGCAGTTGATGACGCTCACCCTGCAATTCGCGAATTTCCCACTATCCAGAAGGCTTTTGAAGTATTCCGGTCAGGAGCAGCAATGAGTAAGGGTACTACCACTTCTTCCGGTCTGGTTCACTCTTATTTCGCCAACGTCTTTGGCCCAGCTCAATACCCCGGGCTGCACGATGAAATCGCCAAACGCTATTTCCATACTTTTAGTGCTACCGGCTTGTTCGTCGGCGAAATGCGTACACAGCTTAGTATTCCTTCCTGGGAACAAAAAGGACCTGAAAAAGCAGCTCATGCCTTGCTTGATTTAATACGCAGCAGATAAAACGAAATTGCAGGAATTGTAGGAATTATAATAAAGATGGCATCAGCTTTAGTGTTAAGCTGATGCCATCTTTTATTTCCTGTTGTTGGTAAAAGTCGTTTTTACACTAGCTTGCATCTTTAATACTCTTTTGCTGTCTCTTCACCTTTAAGCACTCTCAAAGCTCCTTCTGTTAAAGCAATCATTTCATTCTCACCGGGAACAACCTTAACTTCTGCAATAAAACGAACCCGTTCGGCAATCAACCGGACAAGCATTTGATCATACGCCAGTCCTCCGGTTAGTACAATAGCATCTACATTGCCATATAGTACAGCTGCATCTGCAGCTATTTCCTTAGCGATCTGATAGGCCATAGCTTCGTACACTAATTTGGCTTTTCCATCGCCAGCTTCTATCCTTTTTACCACTTCCCGGCCGTCATTTGTGCCTAAATAGGCAACTAAACCACCCTTGCCGGCAATTAATTTTTTAACCTCATTTTGCGTATATCTCCCGCAAAAGCATAGCTCAAGCATATGACCTGTGGGCACTGATCCTACTCTTTCGGGTGAAAATGGACCTTCGCCATAGAGAGCGTCGTTCACATCGATGACTCTTCCTCCCTGGTGAACGCCTACCGTTATACCTCCGCCCATGTGCGCAATAATTAGATTAGCTTGATCATAGGGTTTACCTAGTTCTTTTGAAATTCGCCTTGCAACAGCTTTCTGATTTAGTGCATGAAATATGCTCCTTCGGTCATAGCCGGGCAAGCCGGATACTCTTGCGATATCAGCAAGCTCATCAACTACAACAGGATCTACAATATAGGAAGGTATCCCCAGTTTATCGCCTATCTCTTTAGCAATAACACCGCCTAAATTAGAGGCATGCTCTCCTCTTTCAGCAAGACGCAAAGCGTCCAGCATGGCAGCATTAACTGCATAAGTGCCACCTGCAATAGCTTTTAAAAGTCCGCCGCGCCCAACTACTGCATCCAGGCTTTCAAGGGGCACGTCTTTTTCAGCAAGTATCTGCAGAATTCCGCTTTTTCTAAATTCATATTGATCAATAATAGTGTCAAAGGGAGACAGTTCTTCATTTGAATACCTGACAACCTGTTCAAATAGCAAATTCTCATTGTCATAGACGGCAATTTTAGTTGATGTTGACCCCGGATTAATTGCTAGCACCCTTAATATATCTTTCATAATTTAACTCCTCCTACTTACTTGCCATTAATATCCCAATTGCGATGGAATTTAGCTTTGCAATATCAGAATCGGCTCTTGAAGTCAAAACAATCGGTGCTTTTGCGCCAACAACAATCCCTGCAATTTTACCTTTGGCAAAAAATACGATGGACTTGTAGAGCATATTTCCCGGCTCGATAAATGGCATAACCAAAATATCAGCATTGCCTGCCACAGGATTGGTAATGCCCTTATGCTGTGCCGCTTCAAGAGACACAGCATTGTCCAACGCAAGTGGTCCGGCTACTAGACAACCGGATAAATCACCACATTCATTCATCTTTACTAATGCTTCAGCATCAACCGTTGCCTTCATTTTGGGATTAACTTTCTCAACAGCACAAATACAGGCCACTTTGGGGTTATCATTCCCCAATGCATTAGCAACCTGCACTCCATTTTGAATAATTTGTTTTTTGGTAATTAAATCAGGTTCGATATTCATTGCTGCATCAGTAATATAGAACAATCTGTCATATCCCGCTATATCAGCTACAGCAACATGAGATAATACATTTTCTGTCCTTAGTCCAATATCTTTATCAAGCACTGCTTTTAAAATTATGGCAGTATCAACAAGTCCCTTCATGAGGACCTGTGCTTTGCCTTCTGAAACAAGTTTTACTGCTGTTCTGCATGCCTGAACAATGTCGGGTTGTTCAATTATTGTAAATACACTTATATCGAGAAAATTTTCTTGTGCAATCTGCCGGATTCGCTTCACATCTCCTACCAATATAGCCTCAGCAATACCTAGATCTTTGGCATTTTTCACTGCAAGGAGCACTTCAAGATCTTGTGCTACTGCTACTGCAATCGTTTTAGGCCCCTTTTGCTGAGCAGTTTGGATAATTTCTTCAAAGCTTTTAATCATATTTCAGATCTCCCCCTAAATATGAAAATACAGGTGAGTTTGCCCCGTCACCTAAAAACGTCTATTTTCAGCTATTATATAATGTCTTATTATTCTCTGCAGCTGCTTTTCCTGCAGGTTGGTACTTGTTTCCGTAACAAAAATATTCTCCTCTAAAGCTGCCCGGGATATTATTTCCAAAACCAGTGGCGTTACCCTTTTTCTTGTTGGGCGTTAAATAAGACATACGTGACAACAAAAAGTTCACAAGATAAAAAGGAGAGACGACAAATGAACTCAAAATATAAAAAACTAGTTATAGCAATCACAGGAGCTGCGTTTATAGCCGGGGGACTTTCACCAGTATTTCCTCACGCCCTTGCTGCAATAAAGTGGGAGAAAAAGCTTCCTCAAACACAGGCTGCTGCCACTCCAATTGCTGAGGAAGAAACTCCTGCAGCAATAACTGATCCCCTGCAGGAAACTGAAGATAACGAGCAAATCATGAATACAGAAGCGGTAATAACAGAAAGCAATGATGCTGTGCGGCGCGTTGTGATTAGCAGCATAGGCAAACAAACAGCTGTTGCACCAATTGAACAGGTAATTGCAGACAAGCTTCAGCAAGAAGTTGAAAGAGGTAACCAACAGTGGCTGCTTGATCCGGTAGCAGTAGTAAAAAACAATGCTGGCAAATATGGCTTTGATGCAAAGAGAGATAGTTTTACTCTTATATCACAGGCAGCAAATAGTCCCTCAAAAACTGGCAAAGCCTATGTTCTTGTTGGTCATAGCACCGCATTTTATATAGTTGAATTAGTACAGCCTGCCAGCTCGAGNNAGCCATAACAAGATCTGGCATATTATCTCCATCAAAGAAGCTACCGTGAATCAGCCGCAAAAACCGAATAAACCGGATGTGGGTCCTGGTGTAGAAGGACTTGATTATGATCGCGTCATCAAATGGCAGCAGGCCGTCGATGCCGGACGGGAGCTGTGGCGTCTTAACCCCATGGAGGTTGCTAAGAATGAAGGAAAAAATTATGGTTTCTCCAATAAAGATCAATTTACTATTATCCGTAAACTGAATAGCAGTCCCCTATCCAGACACGGACAAATCGATGTTGAAGTAATTCATAACGACAAAAAATATACGATGATTCTTGTTAAGCCCTTTGGCGGAAATGATGCTATCTGGACGACTTACAAGGTGACAGGAACAGTTATCAAACCAGGTACTCCTGTTATTACTGAAAAAGTACTCTACTCAACTGATAAGTATAAAAATTGGCAATGGTTTCTGCCTCAATATCCACAAGGCACGGGCGTAGCAGCAATGTATAGCTATGATCTTCAAGCCAAAAGCATCAAGTTGCAGCAAGTGCCGCAAACTGTTATCGATAAACTGCAAAATGTCGATCTTACGAATAAGGTAGCTTTGGTGGCCTATCTAGGTGGAACTTCTTCCAGTAATAACATTGGCATTGAGAAAGTAACGGTAAAGGGCTCAGACTTAACCGTCACAGTAAAAACAAGAAGCCCCCGTATTGATGCTCCTATGACTATGGATTATGTTAATCCCTCGGATTATGTGCTAATCGATCGCAAACTATTTGAGACTACCGGAGATATGAACGTAACATTTATTGATCAAAACAAAAAAGTATTAGGGAACATGAAAATTAGTCTGTAATATTAAAAACACCCCTATAGCTTGCAACTGCAAGTTATAGGGGTGTTTTGTGCCCATAGCAAGCTGCCATAAGCATGCTATAATAATAGGTAATTCTTCAAATCAAAGGTGGCTGTTAACGTGGAATATCGGCTAGAAATGGTATGGTCCGGATTAATCTTAGTTACTGTACTCATTATTTTCACACTAGGTAAAAGTCCCATATTTCGGGTAGACCGGGCCGGTGCGGCTATTATTGGAGCCGTAGCCACCGTAGGATCAGGCGTACTGTCCTTCCAGCAGGCAGCTGCAGCAGTCGATTACCGAACGATCATTATTTTATTTTCTATGATGATTGTTGTTGCCAACTTAAAGTTAGCAGGCTTCTTCGATTTAATGGGAAATGCCGTGTGCCGGCAGGTGAACAGTAAAAAGCAATTGCTGTTTGCTATTATTATGGCTAGCGGCATAATGTCGGCATTAGCAATAAATGATATTATTTGCTTGTTGTTTACTCCTGTCGTACTTTTAAGCTGCAGAAAAACCCAATGCAATCCTTTGCCTCATTTATTAGGTGTGGCGATGGCATCCAATATCGGCAGTGCTGCAACACTGCTAGGCAATCCGCAAAATATATTAGTAGGGAGCTTATCGCAATTATCCTTTATCTCTTACTTCCTAACAGCCAGCCCGGTAGCGCTGCTTGGCCTACTTTTAACCTATTTCTCTATCGCCTACTGCTACCGCAATGAGCTGGAAGGCCAATATCACATCGCCCCGCTCACTCATACCAATGTTCATATGTACCTAATCATGAAAACTCTTCTAGTGTTACTGTTGGTGTTAGCAGCCTATATGTTCGGTTTTGATTTGGCACTGTCGGCCAGCCTGGGAGCAGCTTTACTGCTCATTACCAGGCGTGTTAAACCAAATAAAATCTATACCTCCGTTGATTTTAATTTATTAATTATTTTCATTGGACTCTTTATTATTGTAGCCGGTGTCGAACATAGCGGGCTAATGAACTTAGTGCTGGATCAACTGCTTTCTGCAGAAATTACCCATATGGGACTATTTGCGGGCTTGACGCTTATTGTCTCGAATATAGTAAGCAATGTGCCAGCCGTTTTGTTGCTAAAATTTTTTATACCCTCCGCAAATCCGGAGTATTGGTGGAAAGCATTAGCTTTGTTTTCCACGTTGGCCGGCAATCTTACCATTACAGGCTCTATCGCAAATTTAATTGTCGTAGAAATTGCAAAAGGGGAACATGTTCAAATAACCGCTAAGGATTACTTCAAGGTTGGCTTTCCGCTTACTCTGCTGACAACAGCTATCGGAATAGTATGGTTGTAGTTTTTTAAGGACAGCTGCTTATTAATAGAAAAAGTCATAAAACCCGTAGAAAAGCGTGCAGCTTTCCTACGGGTTTTATGACTTAAATGTGAAAACTACATAGTTCACTCATCCAGTACCGGATAAAGGGCTTGAGTTACTGTGCTTTGTAACGATAAAATCCTGCTATTTTATAATAGCCTGCACGGTTAACCCTATCATTGTATTTTGGATTTCCCCATGCTTGCGTGCCATCATAAACAGCAATAGCAACGCCTCTGCTTTGTGCTCCAATAAACTGTTTTTTTGCCGGATCTATCACGATCCCCATATGCTCTGCCTTATCGGGGGAAGGTCCAAAAAGAATAATATCACCAGGCAGCGGAGTTGATACTTTTTCAAAGTCACCTATCGAAGCTATCTTACTGCAATCCGTATAGGCATAGGCTAAACCTACCTGTTGATAAACTTTGTTGACAAAATGAGAGCAGTCTAATATACGATGAGGAGTTCCTCTAAATTTTTTTGCTTTAGCAA
>DDHB01000022.1:0-64335 GCA_002337925.1 Sporomusaceae bacterium UBA1887 | reverse complement strand
GGACAGGTCCCTTGTCCCACTTTAAATTCTTCCTATTGAACTTTTTGCAATCCCTGTTATGCGCGCTAACTGACGTACTGTAATCCCCGGTACTTCTTTTATTTTTCTAATCACATTATCGCGTTGATTTTTATTCAGGTTTTGCACGTCACTGCCATTGGCAAATCCCAATTCCCGTAGACAGCCAATGACATCAGCATCTGTTAACACCGCTCTCAATTTATATTCCAAACAATCATCTGCACTCTTTTCATCTATATATCCTTTAAATAAGTCTATAGCCCGAACCTTATCCTCTGAAAAAAGTCCCAAAGGAAAGTCTGTATCTACGATCCTAGGATTTCCGGTATATTCATTATAGCTGCTCCATAAATAGTCTTCCGAATTCTTTGCAATACCTGCTTTGACCGGATTCTGATGGATATAACGCAGAACAGTGAGAAAATATTCATTTGAATCTACAGCTTCACTCTTAAACCGTTCCTGAAATAAATGTCCGCAACGATCGTATCGTTGATTATACCAATATACGTAACTGCTGCTTATCCGCTTTATTATCTGCGCTATAAATTCATTCTTTTCCCTAATCAGCAAATGGATGTGATTGTCCATTAAACAGTAGCTATACACTTCATAGCCACTAATACGTTTATAGTATAATAACGTGTCAATAAACCGCTTCTTATCTTCATGATCATCAAACACATTTTGTTTATTAATGCCTCTAAGTATTACATGATATATCCCCGTCACACTTTTGACCCGAGCCTGCCTTGACATATATCAATCACCTCAAAGTAATAATAACGCATTCGTTTGGGACAAGGGACCTGTCCCCTTGTCCCAGTTAAGCTTTATTCAACATGTAATACTTTGTGCAGTTGAACCCCTACTCGTAAATGCAAATCCGGATTCATAGTAACAAGCGTAAATGCCCGCGAGGCCGATTCGGGCCTCCCGCTTTCCACTTGGAGGTAAATACGCTGCAAAGGAACACGCTCTGTCTGAATTACACCAATTTCAAAGTCATCATCGACTACATATTTTAACTCATCCGCCCTGCAGTTAATTGCATAGTTGCTGCCCGGCTTAGGCGATACGGTAACCCAGTCAATCCCCCATTCGTTCGGTACCAGGTTAGTGCCGTTCGTTTCAAGAGTTACAAACTTGCCGAGTTTCTTCAGTTCCCGCACCAGCGGCCCCAGATCGTGCAGCGTAGGCTCGCCGCCGGTAATAACCACAAGCGGCTGTGTAAATCTCCAGGTGCCAAGAATAGCGTCAACACTAAGCAGACTTGCTGCCTGAACATCAAAGGAGTGTTTCGTATCACACCAGGGACAGCGCAGATTACAGCCGGCAAGACGGATAAAAGAGGCCCCCAGACCTAAAAATGTACCTTCACCTTGAATACTCTCAAATACTTCGACTATTGGATACTGAGTACTCATTGCCCCACCTCAACATAGGAAGTAGGTGACTCCCATAATCGTATTCGGCAGACTTCAACTCCCAGCGGAGATAATTTTTCCTCTAAAACATGATAATAATGATCTGCCAGGTTTTCTGATGTCGTCCGGAAATCATACACATCATTCAGTAGTTTATGGTCGGCCTGCTCGATAATCTCCGTATTTACGATACTCTTCAGGTCTCCAAAATCCATGACCATCCCTTCGCTGGAACCTCCCGTTACAAGACCCCCATTCTGCCTTGACACGGTGACCTCCAGCCGATAGGTATGTCCATGAAGGTTAGCGCATTTCCCTTTATGTCCAGGTAATGAGTGGGCCGAATCGAATGTGAATATTTTTGTTATACTGATCTTCGCCATACGTACCTCCTTGATAAAGTTTGCCTATCCGCTACTTGGTCTCCGTATGGCGGGCATAAGCATTATGGTTGTGTATCGATTCATAATTGATGCACTCCACATCAAACCAGACAATATCAGGATGGTTCCGAAAAGCCAGCACGGTATCGCGGATAACATCCTCAACAAACTTCGCATTTTCATATGCCAGCTCGGTAACGTATTTCTCATCCTCGCGCTTAAGCAACGGATAAATGGGAGCACTTGCTTGTGCTTCCAGGAGCGCAACGAGGTCCTCCAGCCAGACAAAGCGATCCTGCCTGTACTGAATTTTAGCCCGTATGGTGCTTCGCTGATTATGGGCTCCGTATTTGGAAATTTCCTTGCTGCAGGGGCAAAGGGAGGTCACCGGCACAGCCACACCAAGTATAAATGAGAAGGTACCGTCTTGTAGAATGTCCCCACAGAAGGTGCAGTCATAATCGAGTACACTGGTGTATTTGCTGACAGGTGCCGTTTTTTTGATGAAATACTTAAATGTCATTTCAATATGAGCTCGCTGTGCTTCTGTCCGTCCGGCAATTTCCCGCAAGATATGACCTACTTCTCTGCTGGAGATTGGCTTTTGCGACCAGTCATTCAATACCTCGATAAACCGGCTCATATGAGTGCCTTTAAAATTATGAGGCAGATCTACTGTCAGCTGAATATTAGCCAATACAGATTGATGCTGTCCATCTTTTGACTGAATAGAAAAAGGCAGATGCACATCGGTAAGGCCAACTTTTTGAATAGCGATTCCCCGGTCATCTCCCATACTTTGAATATCTTTCATATTACACTCCATATAAATTCATATCTTTTATCATAAACTGAAACCAAGNNCACCGTGAGTCTAAAATATAAACACGAAAAAGAGGAGTGCATGTCACTCCCCTCAAACCATTGAAAATTGTCCATCTTCGCCAGACCTGCAAAAAATAGCTACTCTTTCTCTATGACCGCTTTCATTCTTTTTAAGCCTTCTATAATGTTAGTTTGTGAATTAGCATAGGAAAATCGCAGGTACTCGTCTGTTTCACCTGCATTCTTTACCCCAAAAGCAGTGCGTGGCAGAACGGCAACGCTGCCTTGGTGGAGAATATGCTGCTGCAGCTGCTTTGAACCGGCAAAACCGAGATTCCGACAGGCTTCCGTCACATTAGGGAAGACATAGAAAGCGCCGTTTGGCACCTTGCAAGAAAAGCCTTTAATACTGTTTAAGCCTTCAACAATTAAATCTCTTCTGGTTTTGAATTCTTTGACCATGGCTGTCGCGCTTTCCTGAGAGCCGGTGAGAGCCTCTATTGCCGCATACTGGATGAAGGAATTGGTGCAGGACTCGCAGTTGGTAATCAGACGGGCTATCCAACCAGCCAGTTCTGCCGGCATTACTCCATAGCCCAGCCGCCAACCGGTCATGGCATAGGTCTTAGAAAAACCATCAAGAATAATGGTGCGGTCTTTCATACCAGGCAGCGAACTGATACTTAAAAATTCGCCGGAGTAAATCATTCGGCTGTATATTTCATCTGACAACACCCACAGATCATTTTCAATGGCAAGCCTCGCGATAGCATTGATATCAGCTTTGGTAAGCATGCCGCCGGTAGGATTTTGGGGACTATTAAGAATAATCAGCTTGGTTTTGGGCGTGACCAGCGATTTAAGGTAATCCGTATCCAGGCTAAAATCTTTTTCTTCCAATAACGGTACAGGTACAGGTCTGCCGCCAACAAAGTTGATTACCGACTCATAAATAGGAAAACCGGGATTAGGATAAATGACCTCATCGCCAGGATTAATCAGAGCGTGAATCACATAATACATGATTGGCTTACCGCCGGGTGTGACGATGACTTCGTCAGCGCTCACCGGGATACCGCGGGTCTTAGCGATATATGCGGCAATAGTTTCGCGCAGCGGCAGAATACCGGCTGACGGTGTGTAGTGCGTGTGATTGGCTTCGATAGCTTTTATACAAGCCTGCTTAATGTTGTCCGGTGTATCAAAATCAGGCTCACCAATGGCGAAACTGATAATGTCACGCCCTTGCTCTTTCAGCTTGTTTACTTGGGCCAGCACTTCAAAAGCATTTTCCGTTCCCAGGAAATTTAAACGATCTGCCAGTTTCACAGCAATCTCCTCCTGCAACTAGTTATATTTTATCCCATTATAAGATGCGGTTTCACCGGTTTACCAAATTGGGCGGTACCTCTCCCTGCATAGCGGCCACAATATTACGCGCTGCCACTAATCCCATATTGATCCTTGTTTCAACAGTAGCACTGGCTACATGGGGCAGGATGACAACATTTGTAAGTTCAGCAAGACCAGGAGTAAGTTCCGGCTCATTTTCAAAAACATCAAGTCCGGCACCCCATATTTCTCCTGACTTAAGTGCGGCTACAAGCTCTTGCTCATTCACAACGGGTCCGCGCGAAGTATTGATCAGTATCGCCGTATTCTTCATGATGTAAAATTCAGGTGCTCCTATTAAATGGCGGGTGGCTGGAAGCAGCGGAACATGAAGTGAAACAAAATCCGACTCTCTTAACAGCGTCTCCTTATCCGCGTAAACAGCACCTGTTGTTTTCTCGAAATCAAGGTTACGATGAATATCGTTATATAAAACTTTCATGGAAAATGCTTTGGCTTTTGAAGCAAAATTTTGACCAATACGGCCGGTACCGATCACGCCAAGAGTTTTTCCGGTAATCTCCACTCCCAGGAGCAGCATCGGTCCCCACCCCTGATACTTGCCCTTCCTTAAAAAATCATCAGCCTCCACTACCCTTCGGGCAGTTGCAAACAATAACGTCCAGGCAAGGTCTGCTGTTGCATCAGTCAGCACATCAGGCGTATTCGTTATCATAACGCCTCTGCGCGCGGCTGCCTCAAGATCCACATTATTATAACCTACGGCATAATTTGCAAAAACCTTACACTGTGGTCCGGCTGCCGCAAAAACAGCATCATCAATTATGTCGGTAAGCTGTGACAATACCGCATCTCGTCCTTTAACGGCCGCTACTAATTCCGCTTTTGAAAGAACTCTGTCCTCTGGATTAATTTCAACTTCACAGTATTCCTTGAGATAATTGATCGCTGGTTCAGGCAGCATTCTTGTAACAAATACATTCCATTTTTTCTTCATTTCAATTCCCCCTTAACCAAACATAAAGCCTGCAACTACCGGTTGCAGGCTGATGGCCAGATGACTGTCCCCTACCGGAAGGAGCATTTTACTTTTTCCGCAGGTTGATTATAAAAATCCTCGCTGTATTATCATTTATTGCTATTATAATACCAAATAATTGCAGTTTGCAATTTTATCAACGAGCAAAAAGGCCGGATTTTCTCTTCCCGGCTCAAATAAGACAAATTTAATAGTGAATAACATTTTCCGTCTGTTGTATTTTCTTTATTACCTCCGCACCAGCTGCCGATTGAAAAAAATCATAGGTCGTTTGAGGTACTAACGGTTTAATTTTGTCTAGATCCCCATCATGGATGAATTGTCGTACCTTGGAGGCACTAATGGGTTCACCTCCTGCTAGCTTACGATCAAGAACAATACAAGCTATCCCGGCCTTCTCCAGTTCTGTTTTCATAATAGCATTATAAATACCTGTTACGTGACTGAAGGGTTCTTCGCCAAGATAGCGCTTGGTAATTCCCAGGCATTTCGCTATATTATTTTTAAATATTTCTATATCCAGCCTGGCATGTGCCTCGATTACCGCATCAGCATCTTTTAAAAAGTAAGACGGAAATGTTGCATTTGAAATCAGATAGTTTCCTGTCTTATGAAGTACAACATTGCTTAGATGGGCAGTTCCCTTTTGTACTAAATCATACCTAACTGCAAAAGGAACAATCGATACATCTTCTGAAACAACAAAAATATGCAAAGCATCATTTTCTTGTGCTGCCTGCTCGATTAAATATTGATGCCCTAATGTGAAGGGATTGGCATTTACCACAATAGCCGCTATCGATGTACCTGAAACTTTTTTCTTTGCCAAGTCAGCCAAATAATCACTAAAACCTGTAGCTCTATTTTCCATAAAAACAACTACATCATCCACACTGGCTATCTCATAAAATCCGAGATCAGCAAAAAACTTAGCCTTATTCCCTTTCGTATATAAAAAGACCTCTGTATTCCCTCTATCGAACTGAATGTGTAAGAGATGGGTCAGTACTTTGTTGAGTAACCCCTCGCCTTGAAACTCGGAGTCGACAGCTAAGCAGCGTAATGTATTTTTAAAAAACGAGCCTGTTGCTACCAATTCATCCTGGCGATAAATGCCCATTGTGTATTCTAAATTATCATCTTTTTGTATGCCTTCTTTCGTCAAAAGGCTTTCAACCCTCTGCATTGCTCTTCTATCACTATAAAAGACACGCGCTTCGTGAAACTCCTGCATCCTCAATCGTCCTCCACATTTAGAGTGTTTATGTGGTGATATACAAATAGACTGTTCCTGCACAGTCTATTTGTATACTTACTATTTTACTTTTCTAACTACGTCAATAATTGTTCCGTCTCTGTATTCGACAAGTGCCACCACTTTATCTTCGAATTCTATTTCTTCCGGGGCACCAGCTATAGCATAAGCCTCATCTCTTAATTCTTCAATTGTCCTCAGTGGCAGCGAAAGCTTTGCCTTCTGCAAAACAGCAAGCAAATCCTGACGATTCGGATTAACGGCTATACCGACATCAGTAACCACCACATCTACACTTTCACCGGGAGTCGTAATTGTCGTTACCCTGTCGCGAATGGTAGGGATACGGGTTCTGAGCAGGGGAGCAACAAGAATGGCACATTTAGAACCTGCTGCAATATCCACATGACCGCCCGGCGCACCTCTTAACACTCCATCTTCAGAACCAGTCACAACATTAACATTAAAATCGGTGTCAATTTCCAGTGCGGCAAGTATGCCAAAATCGAGCCGGTTAACAAAGGCACCCTTGTTAAAGGGATTTGCATACTGGGATATGGATATTTCAAAATGTCTCGGGTGAGAATTGACGGATGCAATTGATGGAAGGTCAAAATCCTGAGCATCAACGATGGTCCGAATCAGACCATCGTTTAGCAAATCAAGCATTGGCTGTGTAATGCCGCCTAAGGCAAAGCCCATTTTAATTCCTTGCTCTTCCATATAAGTTCTTAGGAAGCGGGTGACTGCCAGTGATGGACCGCCGCCGCCGGTTTGAAAAGAAAAGCCGTCTTTAAAATAAGGCGTATGTGCCAGAACCTGGGCCGCTGCTTCAGCAATGATTAGCTCCCGGGGGTCCTGGGTGAAGCGCAGCATGGCATTGGCAATTTTTCCGGGATTGCCGATTTCGTCTACTACCACCACATAATCGACATCGACTTGCTCGATGCTGGGCGGAAAGTTCGGGAAATCTACCAGACAATCGGTAATAACAACTACTTTATCGGCATATTTGGCATCTACCATGGAGTAGGACAGAACGCCGCAATCCGATTTGCCACCTTTGCCACGGGCATTGCCATAAGCATCAGCAGTCGGTGCACCGATGAAAGCAACATCAATATGAATATCTCCTGCCTCAATCGCACGTACCCGTCCGCCATGAGAGCGAATATAAGCCACGTTTTGCAAAAGTCCTTTTGATACAGCTTCACCGATTTTTCCTCTAATGCCGCTTGTTGAAATCCCCGTAATCACTCCGCTGGCAATATGCTTAACAATTGGATCGTGAGCATCCCCCAGCGAACTGGCGCATATGGTGATATCACGAATACCCATAGCGGCAATTGTTTCAACAACCATATTTACAATATAGTCTCCATCACGGAAATGATGGTGAAAGGATATGGTCATGCCATCTCTTAAGCCGCTCTTGGCGATTGCTTCCTGCAAGTCCGGCACCAGCTTATCCTGGCTGGGGTCCACAAAGGCTTTCACTGTAGGACTTGCTTTTGTATACTCTTTGCTATGAGAATAGTATTTCCCCTGAAAAGCTTCTACGCCATTACATAAAAACTCATCAGGAATATTCCGGCCGGCCTTGTTTATCATGCTAAGTCCCCCTCGTAAATACCCGATGCCTTTGCCAGTGCTATTGTACGTTTAGCACCCTCCAGCATGGCAATATCAATCATTTGTCCATCTACAGTAAAAACACCAATACCGTCTTTGGCATATTCATCGATTGCCCGGATAGTCGTTTCTGCTTTTGCAATTTCCGCCTGCGTCGGTGCAAAGATCTGATGGGTAATGGGAATCTGCTTAGGACTAATAATGGATTTGCCGTCAAACCCAAGCTGTTTGATAAGCCTTACTTCATTCGCGAAGCCTTCCATATTGTCAACATCGAGATATACTGTATCAAAGCACATAATTCCCGCTGCTCTGGCAGCAATCACTACCTGCGTTCTGGCTACCAGAAGTTCAACGCCTTCCGGGGAGCGGGTTGTGCGCATTGTCCTGACATAATCACCTGCACCAAAAGAAATGCCCATGATCCGCTCACTGCTTTTGGCCAGTTCATATGCCTTCATTACTCCCAACGGAGTTTCAATAGCAGCCATCATCAGTGTTCTGCCTACCGGTACACCAAATTCTTTCTCAGCCTTTTCAATTTCTTTTTCAGCAGCCCAGACATCTTCACAGGTTTCAGTTTTAGGTACACGTACGGTATGAATTCCACCTGCTACAGCAGCCCGGATATCTTCTTTAAAGTGCGGGGTGTCCAGCCCATTGATGCGGACTACCAGTTCAATACCTTTATAGTCAATGCTTTTCAAGGCATTATAAAGAGCAATTCTGGCTGAATCCTTCTGATTCTCAGCAACAGCATCTTCCAGATCAAAAATAATGGAATCAGGCTTGTATATGTAAGCATCCTTTACAAGGCTGGCTTTTTGGGCGTTAAGAAACATCATGGTGCGCCGTAATCTGTTCTTCATTACATCCTAACCCCCCAAGGTAAGTTTTCTTTTATTTCGGCAGCCCGAAACACGGCACATTCCACTCTGGCTTTAATGGTGCAATCAACCGCACCTTTATCTATTACTGTAACCTTGGCATTTTCCACTCCCAGCTTAGCCAATGTCGTCAAAATGGCAGCTCTGATTTGCTTGCCATACAAATTCATCACACTGCTGCTGAGGGATAGTTCTATACCATTATTGCCTGGTTCAATCATGATTTGTACATCGCTTGATTCTAACGTACCGGCAATTGCACTCTTTTTTAGTAGCATGTTACACCCCGCCTTGAATTTTTCTTGCATTTCTTCTATTTTTATAGTATTACATAGTTAGTATAAGTCAAATACTAATCTATCTATGACGAATATAATATAAAACCTATATTACGTGAGGGACTCATGAATCTTAGACATGCTTACTACATTCTTACTGTCTTGGAAGAGGGAAGTATATCAAATGCAGCAAAAAAACTATATATCTCCCAGCCCTCCTTGAGCCAAATGATTCACTCGATTGAACAAAAATACCATATAAAAATCTTCAATAGGCATACCAGCCCGATTTCACTTACCTTTGCAGGTACAAAATATGTGGAAGCAGCAAAGAAGATTTTGACGATCAACAGAAATCTGACAACCGCCCTAAATGAAATAAATGATGAAACACATGGGGTAATCAGGGTTGGCATTTCCATCCATCGCTCCATGTATTTACTTCCTCAGATTCTGCCAGTTTTTACAGACAAGTACCCCAACGTTGATCTTCAGTTGATTGAGGATAGTTCCTCAAGAATAGAAGAATTAGCATGTAATGAAGAAATTGATCTGGCTTTTGTCAATCCCGAGTATCAGCTGGAAGAGCTGGAGTATTTGCTTCTCCAAAAAGAGCGAATGGTATTGTTCTCCAGTATTGAGACAGAACTTGCTAAAGGACTGACTCCAGGCAGTGAAATCTTCATATCTGATGCTAAGGACGAGAAATTCATAGCTTTGCACCAAGGCCAAGGTGTCAGAGGAATCCAGGATAAAATGTTTAGTGAGGCTGCCATCTCACCTAAGATAGTTGTTGAGACAAAAAGTGTTGAGGTAGCCAGAAGACTGGCTATTGCCTGCAAGGCAGTTACTATTTATCCGGAGACGATGTTGAATGAATTAGAGAATTTAAAGGGTTGCTCCACTTATTTTCCTATTAAGGGTGAGCAATTTAAACGAAACTTTTATTTGTGTCACAATAAAAACTTATATTTATCTAAGTTTATGAAAGAATTTATTACGATTACCCAAGCTATATTAAAATAAAGTGCATCATTAACCTGCAAAAAAAGCAGTCTTACGCTTCGCGTAAGGCTGCTTTTTTTCTTCAATTTATACTATAAATTCTGCTTGATTTGCTCAATAAGCTCACTATATTCAGCATCACTGAGAAGCACTTTTGCGGCGGGCATCATTTCAAAGGTACTCCCCCAGGAAGGACCATCCTGATATTTAGGAACTAAATGAAAATGAAGATGGGGAAGTTTATCCGAGTAAGCTCCATAGTTTATTTTATTGGGAGAAAAGGCTTTTTTCATAGCAGCTGCAGCTTTTGCAACATCTTTTATATAAGATTCCAGCTCTGTCTCTTGTAATTCAAACAACTCATTAACGTGCCCCTTATACGCTACAAGGCATCTGCCCTTATAAGTCTGCTCTTTAAATAAATAAAGCGTCGAAACATGCAACTGGCATATTTCAATCATTAAATCATCAAGCCGCTGATCTTTTTCGCAATAGAAACAGGTATTCTCTGTGCTCATTTTAGTTCTCCCCCTACATATGTAATCGCTGCTTCTCCTCAATCATATACCCTTTTCCATTAATTCTCAATACTCAAAAAATTACATCATAGAAGCTTGCCGCAGCTCCGAAACATCGATCTTAACAGAAATTTAACCACTATTTAACATCTACTTCCAAAAGGTTTGCCATAATGAAAGCAATGAAAAACCTGTCTAATACAAATAACTTTGGAGGTGTCACTCGTGTATCATTTTAGCATCTTGAAGTCGTGTCATTCCCATTTGGGGCGAACACTAGTTACGCTGCTTGTACTAGTCTCGCTTATGTCCGGTATGANNTATCGGACAAAAATTTGATTTTGCAATTGAGGTAAAGACCGATACTCCTGCTAAAGCCATTGAGGTTACAATTAACGGCTCAGCAGCTGAAAAGTATTTTGGCAAGCAAGCCATCACTAAGCTTGAAACGATGAGTACCTATCGCATTAATGATGTTGCCTTTCCTCAGGCGGGCAAAGTAATTGTGACCGCAGCAGTGACAACTGCACAAGGTGTAGAAAAACGCACCATTAATTATGATATTATTGCTGACAAAATAAATAAACCTGCAAAAAATGTTATTCTCTTCGTTGGTGACGGCATGAGCCTGCAGGCCAGACAAATTGCCCGTATTCTGTCTAAAGGTATCACCGAAGGCAAGTATAATGACCTGCTTGAAATGGATAAAATGTCCAATCTGGCTTTGATAACCACTTCCGGCAATGACTCACTGGTAACCGACTCAGCTAATAGTGCTTCAGCCTATGCCACTGGTCATAAAAGCACAGTAAATGCAATGGGTGTATATGCTGACAGTACAAAAGACCCTTTTGATGATCCGAAAGTTGAGAATATTATTGAGCTCGCAAAACGTACTCGCGGCATGTCTACCGGCATTGTTTCGACGGCTAATATAACGGATGCAACACCGGCTGCCATGCTGGCACATACCCGTAAGCGGAGCGAACAGAATTTCATTGCTGCCGAGATGCTTAACCCGCTGCACCGCCCTGATGTTATATTAGGAGGTGGTTCACGCCACTTTCTTCCCAAAAGTGTACCTGGTTCTAAGCGCACCGATGACCGTAATCTAGTAGACGAGTTTAAAGGGCAAGGCTACGCTGTGGCAACTAGCAAGACTGAATTGAAGAATGCCGGTACAACGGATAAACTGCTTGGCCTCTTTCAGCTTGATAACATGGATGTATATGTTGACCGTGAAGTAACCAAAAATCCTGCTGTTCTCGGTAAATTTACTGACCAGCCAACTCTTATGGATATGACCAAAACAGCAATTAACACCTTGAGCAAAAATAAGAATGGTTTCTTCCTTATGGTAGAAGGAGCTTCAATTGATAAGCAACTTCATACTATGGACTGGCAGCGGGCTGCTTACGATACGATCGAAATGGATAAAGCAGTAGGCATCGCCAAAGAGTTTGCTAAAAAGAATGCCGATACCCTGATCATTGTTGTAGCAGACCATGCCCACGGCGCCAGCATAACAGGCACTTATCATGAGCAGGATGGTAAAACCGGTCGTGAAGCTGTCCGGATTTATGCGGATGCCGGCTGGCCTACCTTTGCCGATGCCGATGGCGACGGATTTCCCGACGATCCCAATCCAAGTGTAACCTTAGCTGTTCAATTCGCTAATCATCCCGATTATTATGAGAACTACCAATTTCAGAGTGTTCCTACTGCACCGGCAATTATGGCGAACGGCAAGGCAATTGCTAACCCTACGCGAGCCGAGCAGGGTGGAGCGTTAAGAGAAGGAAACATTCCTGCCTCCGATCCGTCGGAAGTTCATGCAGCCGATGACGTTCCCCTCACTGCCGAAGGGCCCGGCGCCGATTACTTCAAAGGGGTAATGGACAATACGGAAGTATTTTATGGTATTGTCAGGGCCTTAGGCCTGGATGGCCGCAAAAGCCAAAAATAATTACACTTTACTATTGTCCTGGAGGCAACCTTATGACCAAATTAGCCCAGCACGTGAGTATATTCACTCTTATCATGGTGCTGACCAGTCTATCGCTGCCTTGGGCGCTGCAAAACGGGACGGTTCCTTCTGAGGAGTCGTCCTTGTTTTACTCTCGCGCTCAAGCGGCTCCTTCCTGGCTGCCATGGTTCGGCGAGGAGGCCACCGCTCTTGATTTCAGCGAATTGTATAGTGATGCTTCTCCGTTAGGACTGGAATTATCACCAAAGCTGAAAAGCCTCGAAGGCAAGAACGTTCATATCAGCGGCTTTATGGCACCACCGCTTAAGCCAACACTTAGCTTTTTTGTTTTAACAAAAGTACCTATGTCTATTTGTCCCTTTTGCTCCACCGATGCTGACTGGCCTAATGATATTGTGCTGGTCAAGCTGTTACAGCCAGTCACCGCATACCCTTTTGACCGTCCTATTACCGTGACCGGTAAATTGGAAGTAGGTTATCAAGTGGATACTGAAACCGGCTTTGTCAGCCTTTTACGCATAAATGCCGATACAATTGAAGAGTCCAATTGATGGGGAGGCGTTATTATGTTAAAAGTAATTCATGTGCGAAAAGAATTCCGTGATGGCCGTCAAATCATAACAGCTGTCAATGTCGACAATCTGATCGTTGAAACCGGTGAGCAACTAGCTTTAGTCGGGCCAAGCGGCTCAGGAAAAACGACTCTCCTGCACTTGCTGTCAGGCCTGCTGACTCCAACCAGCGGTGAAATAAAATACAATAATATAAAAATATCAGCTATGCCGGAGAGATGGCGTGATACTTGGCGTTCCCATACAGTGGGCTACGTCTTCCAGAAGTTAAATCTGCTCAATAGTCTTACCATCCTGGACAATTTATTGGCAGCTATGAGTTTTTCTGATGCAATTGACAAGCAGGACCAGCTAGCCTGGGCCAGCCACCTGCTGGATCAAGTAGGCTTAGCTGACAGACTTCACAGCTTCCCACGCCAGCTTAGTATGGGTGAGCAACAGCGAGTAGCGATTGCCAGGGCTGTTGTCAATAGACCTCGGCTTATTTTAGCTGATGAGCCTACCGCCAGTCTGGATCAAGCGAACGGCCAGCGGGTACTTGCTCTACTGCGTCAGTTAGCGAAAAGTAGCAATAGTACCCTGCTAGTGTCAAGTCACGACAGTCAAATTATCGATCAGTTTCAACGAGTTGTTCCCCTAAGGCAGGTGACTACCCATGCGGCTTATCATAGCTTGGCGTAACCTGCTGGCAAAACCGGTTCAAAGCAGTTTGACAGTACTGGTGGTATCCGCCGCTATTGGCATGATGCTTGTCATAACTTTATTATTTAGCGGTATTCACAATGGACTAGTCAACGCTACTGAGCCATTTGACTTAATCGCCGGGGCCAAAGGCAGCCCCAACCAACTGGTACTAAGCACCGTTTTTCTGCAAGATGCGCCAATTGGCAATGTGAGTCATGAGCTATATGAAAAAATCGCCGCCAATCCCTTAGTATCAACTGCTATTCCCTTAGCTTTCGGTGACAATTACAAAGGGTATGCTATCATAGGTGCCGGAAACAATATCTTTCAGCATCAGCCCAAAGCAGGCCAGCAGGAATGGCTGCAGCTCGCTTCAGGCCGCCCCTTCACACAAGCTTTTGAAGCGGTAGTCGGAGCCAAAGCTGCCCGGGAGCTAGGGCTAAAACCGGGAGACAAATTTAAATCCATTCATGGCTTGCTGCCGGTTGGTGATGGACATAATCACCCCTACCAGGTTGTAGGCATTCTTGAGGCGGTGAACGGTCCCTATGACCAGGCTATCTTAGTTCCCATTGAAAGTATCTGGCAAGCCCATGAGAAACATGCACCTGAACCTAGCCTTGGTGATATTGGTCATGAGGAGCACGAACAGGAGGTTACAGCTATTCTGGTAAAGCCGAAAGGCTATAGTGAAGCGATGCGCCTCTATCAACAATTTCAGCAAGAACCGGATGGTCAGCTTGTATTCCCGGCACAAGTGATTATCCGCTTATTAACCCTTATGGGACAAGGCGAGCAAGTGCTCAAAACAGCAGCGTACATCGTCATTATACTGGGACTTACAATTATGGCCCTTTCTTTATACTGGTCGTCATTAAGCCGTACCCGTGATCGGGCCATCTTGCGTGCCTTAGGGGCCGGTTCCCGAGATATTTTTATCATTATCCTGACAGAGGCAGCGCTGCTTACAGGTCTGGGCGTTATAATCGGAGGTCTCTCCGGCTTCGGACTGTATGCACTGCTGGCAAAAATGTTGATACTCAAAACCGCCTTATTGTTGCCGCTAGCTTTCACCGTCACCAGTGGCTATATCATGCTTACCGGTCTCTTGTTAGGAGTAGCGGCAGGTTCTATTCCAGCAGCATTTGCCAGCAGAGAAGATGTTGTACAGTATTTATAAATAACACGCCTATTGACATTGCTCTCAGAATCAGGTATTCTTTTACCAACTTTATATATTGTCATTCGGCTGATCAGATGACTGAAGGCGGATGCTTCCCTTGTGGGAGCATCCGCCTCTTTATTTATGTACTCATTTTTTACCGCTTAACGATTGGCATAGGTGATAATCGGCTCTGGCCTTTATCATCTCCAATATAGATTTCATGATTATGTGGAAAGGATGTGCTCCTGCTATGATCCAGCGTTACCGATTTCCAGCTTTGTTTGCCCTTTTAGTTTCAATTCTGATTGTTGCCTTAGTTCTCAGCGGCTGCGGCAAAACTGACGCCGATAAAACCGGTGCCAAAGCCGATGATGGAAAACCGAAATTTATTAATGGTAAGCTTACCAAGGAATTCACCTTAAAAGTTCCCACCCAAACCGGCTTCAATGAGGTCTATATTGGCGAACGCCTCGGGTTCTACAAAGAAGTGGGACTAAATATCGAATATACCGGTTCCATGAGCGGTGGTCTCCTGGCCCAGTCGGTCATAAAAGGTGACAATCACCTCTTTGCCGCTGGTCACGTTCTTACCATATCGCAGGCTCGTCAGGCAGGCGCTAAGATCAAAATGGTGCTGCAGGGCTCCCAGGATAATCCCGAGCCTGACAAAATCCATATGACTTATTTAGTACGCGAAGACAGCAACATTCGAACAGCCAAAGATGTCATCGGCAAAAAAGTTTCGATTGGCTACGTCGGCAGCTGCACGGAGTTATTATTCTCCGAATACTTGCGGCAAAACGGCATCTCCAAAGATGATGTAACCTTTATCCCTATGCCGGATGGGCAGGCTGAGAATTCCCTGCGTCAAGGAATCATTGATGTGGCCGGCATCCACAATGTCTTTACTTTATCGGCTCTTAAAAGAGGTGGTGTCCGCCCGCTGACTGAAACCTATTCGATTGGGACTGCGGCCGGAAATGGTCCTGCCAGCTCGTATTCTGCCAGGGCCTTCAGCGAAGCTTTCATCCGCGACAACCCCGATGTTGTTAAGGCCTATATTGCCGCAACCGTCAAAACCCAGCACTGGATCAACAAAAATTACCCCGAAGCCATAAAAATTGCCGCCGACTATTTAAAAGTAGACCCCGATAAAGCAGCCGGCACTATTTTCCCTAGCGAAAATGGCATCGATCCTGAAAAGGTAAAATTCTGGGTAAAACTAATGGAAGATAATCATTTCGTAGAAAAAGGCTCTGTCAATCTTTCCGAGATTTACACAAATGATTTAAATCCTTACCTCAGCGGTGAAATTAAAGAAACGATTTAGCCATTTCTCGCAAAATTACGAGCAATATCATACATCGTATCGGCAAAGGTATTGGGGGTGACAGGCGCAAATTTGCCTGTTTGCTTTTTATCTTCCAGACTGATTCCCTGTTCACTCCATACTTTCGTTCCGATTACCGCATATGTCTTTTGTTTAATATGAAAAACCATCTCCATTTCACTGCATAGAACCTTATCCCCCGCGTTTAGCTGTTCTTTGTATTTTTCATTGAGACTCTTTATGATCTTCTTATCGACAAAAGTAGTTTTCGTGAAGACATGTACCAAATTCTTATCTGTTTCATCAAAGACCAGCGATTTATTATCAAATGTATAAATGCCAATATCATTGGAGAACACAGGAGACCAACGCTGCTTTTCAAGGTCTTCTTGCGTCGGTTTGGGAAGGATACTGATCTCCCAATCCATTGGTGATGTCTTCGCAGTCTCTTCAGCCTGAACTGGAATACCTGCAAGCAGCAGCAAACACAGCGTCATGAGTACTACTTGTTTTTTCATAGTAAATCTCACCCTCCGAACAGTCCCTACTATATGTAATCATTGATAATGCTTCGCCATTTGACCAGCCAATCCTTTATCTGTAACGTAGGCTTACAATTACTGAAGAGCTGCTGTTTAAAAACAGCAGCTCACTCTAGTTTCACTAATCATTCCGCATACTGAAATATCTTATTATTTAGAAATATCGAGCAGGGTTTCCTTTATTTCTTGTAGTAAGGTTATAACATTTCCCAAACTAATGTCGACACTAGGGCAGTATGGATAGGAGGATTCAAAAATGAATGTGTTAGATGAGTTTTTACTAAAAGGCAAAATTGCGTTAGTAACAGGAGCATCCTATGGTATCGGCTTTGCAATTGCCAGCGCCTACGCCAATGCAGGTGCAACAATTGTTTTTAATGACATTAGGCAGGACTTGGTTGAGCAAGGTATCGCAGCCTATAAGGAAGCAGGTATAGCAGCCCATGGCTATGTCTTTGATGTAACCGATGAAGACCAGGTGAATACAGCTATTGCCCGAATAACGGAAGAGGTAGGCATCATTGACATTCTCGTGAATAATGCCGGAATTATTAAACGTATTCCAGCTCTTGAGATGAAAGCTTCCGAATTCAGGCAGGTAATTGACGTTGACTTAAATGCCCCCTTTATTGTTTCCAAAGCAGTAGCACCTGGCATGATAAAAAAAGGCCATGGGAAAATCATTAATATTTGTTCCATGATGAGCGAGTTAGGCCGCGAAACAGTAAGCGCCTACGCCGCAGCCAAAGGCGGATTAAAAATGCTGACCAAGAACTTTGCCTCTGAATGGGGCGGGCTGAATATCCAATGCAACGGCATCGGCCCCGGCTACATCGCAACTCCTCAAACAGCTCCCTTGCGGGAAGAAGGCCATCCTTTCAATAACTTTATTATTGCTAAAACCCCTGCCGGCCGCTGGGGTACACCCGAGGATCTTATGGGGCCAGCAATTTTTCTGGCCTCCGATGCTTCCAATTTCGTGAATGGCCATATTCTATATGTCGATGGCGGTATCCTGGCATATATCGGAAAGCAGCCATAACCTTCCCTCTTTGCCATATGGCTGATAAGCCAATAACCCCCTTATTCTCACCGAATAAGGGGGTTATTTTTATCGTTTAGGACTATCTGCTATCTTTTGAAAGCATAGGCACTCTTTTTTCCTGTCCGGAGAAACGTATACTTGATAAAGAAAATACAAACAATCCTGCCCAAATGAGCCCGAAAGAAACCGAATGGATTGCAGTAAAAGCTTCATTGTACAGAAAAATTCCTATTAATAGCGAAATAGTAGGCGCTAAATACTGAACAAAACCAATGATGGTGAGCGGTAAATAGTTCGCACTATTGGCAAATAATAACAACGGAATGGGCGTTACAATACCGCTGCCCACTAACAGTGCAGAAGTAAGCGATAATCCTTCAAAACTGGTCATTCCCTGAAAGTGTATATAGGAAAGATACAGCAGGGCAAAGGGCGCTACGATCAGCGTCTCCAGCGTAATACTTGTTATGGGTGTCAGCACGGCTATCTTCTTGCATAATCCATACAAGCCAAAAGAAATTGCCAGGCTTATTGCAAACCAGGGTACGCTGCCAAAATGCATAATCATATATAACATGCCGGCGGCAGCTAATGAGACAGCAATCCCCTGTCCCCAGGATAACCGTTCCTTATATACGATAATCCCCAGCAGGATACTAACAAGCGGACTAATATAATAACCCAAGCTCGTCTCAATCACGCGATTTTCGTTCACTGCCCAGATAAAGATAAACCAATTGAGCGTAATCAGAACTGTTCCTGCTACCAGTGCCAGTAAGCTTGCAGGTTTTTTAGTAATTGAAGCAGTTCAGTATGCATTTGTTGTTTTCTATTTGTAATAAGTACAACTGCCAGCATAAAAACGAGAGACCAGAAAATGCGATGAGCGATAATCTCCTTCGCTGGTACGTTCCCGACTAATTTCCAATAGATAGGCAATATACCCCAAAGCATATATGCTCCTAATGCCGAAGCAAAGCCTTTTTTAAAATTGTCATTTTGACCCATTTTAGTTACCTCGATTTCTGCTATATAGCCATTAGATAAGAGCTGCCTTCCAACATTGATTTTACATGATAAGGCATGATATAATTCAACAAAGGACAAGTTGTCCTTTGTTGAATTATACGGGACAACTTGTCCCATGTCAATAGACCAGTGACACTTCTTTTTAAGGAGAATGATCAATGAGTAAAGGACTTGGCGAAACAATCGGACCCCGGATTTTGAACTCGGCCCGCACGCTTTTTATCGAGCATGGTGTTGAAAACGTAAACATGCACCAGATTGCCAAAATGGCTGGAATTGGTCAGGCAAGTTTATACCGCCGCTACACGGAAAAAGGCGATATTTGCATCGATATTGTACGCAATGAATGCCAGCCTTTCTTTAATGATGTGCAAGCATATCTAGAAGGTTCGGCAAAACTGCCTGTATTAGATCAGCTCTATGAGGTAATCATTAGGTTTGTTACTTTTATTGAGGCAAAAGCATCTTGGCTATGCAGTGTAAGCCGTGCCACATCAGGCTATCGTCCGCTGCAATCGCCACTCTATCAATGGATGCGCACTACATGCCGGGAGTTATTGAATAAAGCTGATCAACAGGGTGAAATTGCCGATGTGGATATTCGCTATACTACAGAGATATTACTCGCAGCACTCCATAATATCGATTTTCATACAAAGGACCAAGAGTTTTCAACACAGCAGGTATTAACCGGGCTGCACCGGATTTTTATTCAAGGCTTAAAACAATAAACTAAAACGAGGAGCGAATTATCGCTCCTCGTTTCATTTATTGTTATTCTACTGTAACCGACTTTGCTAAGTTACGGGGTTTATCAACATCCGCACCACGGGTTACTGCTGCATAATAGGCCAGCAGCTGCAGCGGGATGACCGCAAGTACCGGAGCCAGATATTTATCCGTCTTCGGAATGAAAATAGTATGATCCACATATTTTTCAATCTGCGTATCACCCTTGAAGGCCATACCGATAACAACAGCATCACGCGCTTTGACTTCTTTGATATTGCTAAGAGTCTTCTCATAAACATCATGCTGAGTAGCTAGTGCAATGACCGGCACTCCCTCAATAATCAGAGCTAAGGTACCATGTTTGAGTTCACCAGCAGCATAAGCTTCGGCATGAATATAAGAAATTTCCTTCAGTTTGAGTGAGCCTTCCAGAGCCACGGCATAGTCCAGTGAGCGGCCAATGAAGAACACGTCTTCACTAAAACCGTATTTCAGGGCAAATGTCTTAATTGCTTCTACATCTTCCAGCAGTTCGTGGCACTGAGCAGGTAAATTTTTCAGGCCTTTGATTATTTCCGTTGCTTTAGCATCAGGCAACGTACCTTTTAATTGTCCCATATGAGTGGCAAGCATTAAAAGGGTCACCAGCTGAGTAGTATAAGCCTTTGTAGAAGCTACGGCAATCTCAGGACCGGCCCAGGTATAAACGACCTGATCAGCCTCGCGGGAAATCGAAGAACCAACCACATTGGTGACGGCCAGTGTCCGGGCGCCCAGGCGCTTAGCTTCTTTAAGTGCTGCCAGCGTATCAATGGTTTCCCCCGATTGACTGATCGTGATGCACAGAGTATCCGAGTCAGTCAGCGGCTGCCGGTAACGGTATTCAGAGGCAATATCTACTTCTACAGGAATTCGGGCTAATTGTTCAAAATAATATTTAGCCACCATACCGGCATGATAAGCCGTACCGCAGGCTGTAATAACAATTTTCTTAAAGCTGCTGACATCGTCAGCCGTCCATTTTAATTCATCAAAAATGATGCTGCCATCATCTTTAGCTAACCGTCCACTGGTAGTATCACGAACTGCTTTCGGCTGTTCGTAAATTTCTTTGATCATGAAATGTTCGTAGCCGCCTTTTTCTGCAGCTTCCGCATCCCAATTCACTTCGAACACTTTCTTCGTTACTGGTACTCCCTGGCGGTTGGTTACCCATACCGAATCTTTCGTAACAACAGCCAATTCTCCGTCACTCAAGATATAGGTTTTACGGGTACGGCTGATGATAGCCGGGATATCGGAGGCAATGAAGTTTTCTCCTTCACCCAAACCAATAACCAACGGATTGTCTTGTTTGGTACAAATAATTTTGTCAGGATCATTCTGGCTCATGAACACTAATGCATAGGAGCCTTCAATTTTGGACAGCACTTTTTTAACAGCGGCTTCAAAATCGCCTTCATAGAACTCTTCCAGCAAGTGAGCCACTACTTCCGTATCTGTTTCAGATGCAAAATGATGTCCCTTAGCGATTAGTTCCTCTTTGATATGCATATAGTTTTCGATAATACCGTTATGGACAACAACAAATTTCCCTGTGCAGTCCGTATGGGGATGGGAGTTGACATCTGACGGACGTCCATGTGTTGCCCAGCGGGTATGGCCAATGCCCAAATGCCCGGCTACAGGGTTGTTATCATTAATTTTTTGAAGATTAACAAGACGGCCAACACTTTTTTGTACCGTAATTTTGCTTCCATCATATATAGCAATGCCAGCGGAGTCATAACCGCGATATTCTAATTTGGATAATCCCTCTAATAAAAATTTGGCTGCTTGATTAGAGCCAACATAACCGACGATACCACACATGTGATATTCCTCCTAAATTACAATTAAACTGTTATTTAGCTCTGCAACTGAATTTGTCCTGCACGTCACCCTGCAGTTTTGCCAGTTGCTCACGACCGAAGCTAGCCGAGAGGCATCCGCTGAAGTACATCTCGATAAACCTCTCCCTCGTCTACTTGCTGTGCAGCAAGTACCAGCGCTTTGTTTTAGTGTCTCTCAAAACGTAATGTCTATCCCTTTCTCACCTCCACCCTAATATGTTTATACATATGCAAAGGAGCACAAAACGTGCTCCTCTGCATACACATTCATTGTAATATAAACTGGTCGTTTGGTCAACTACACCAGTTCGCTCTTCACCACATCAGCAATGTTATTTACAATTCGTTTCAGCTCTGTCTGGCAAGGCCCTTCAGCCATAACCCGGATTAAAGGCTCTGTACCGGATGAACGGACCAGGATGCGCCCACTGTCGCCCAATTCGGCTTCACCGGCAGCAACAGCAGCAGAAATTGCTGCATTCTCCTGCCATCCGATCTGGGATTTAACCCGTACATTAACGAGAAGCTGCGGGAACTTAGTCATTAGCTTACCCAGTTCAGAAAGCTTCTTGCCTGACGATTTTACGGCGGTAATTAACTGCAAAGCTGTAAGTACACCATCGCCCGTAGTATTATAGTCACCAAAGATAATGTGACCTGATTGTTCACCACCCAGTACTAAGCCCTTTTCTACCATGGTTTCCAATACATAGCGGTCACCTACCGGTGTAACCAGTACCTTGCCGCCAGCTTGCTTAATAGCCTTATGCAATCCAATATTACTCATGACGGTAGCCACCAGGGTATTGTCTTTTAGCTTGCCCTCTTTCATCAAATTAAGCGTACACATAACCATAATTTGATCGCCATCAATTACCTGGCCCTCTTCATCAATAGCCAGGCAGCGATCGGCATCGCCATCATGAGCAATGCCAATATCGGCGTGATGCTCCAGCACTGCCTTTTGCAATCCTTCTAAATGCGTAGAGCCGCAGTGATCATTAATATTGATTCCCGTAGGTTGGTTATTCATAACAATTACATCTGCCCCTAACCGCTTAAGCAGCAGCGGTGCTACCTCGTAGGCCGCACCATGAGAACAGTCAACTACCACTTTAAGGCCAGAAAAATCAACAGGCACGGTACCAGCAATGAAATCCATATAATCTTGAATAAGATCGTGCCTATGGGTAATCGTGCCGACAGAACTGCCTATAGGACGGGGCAGGGTATCGATCTGGGCCTGAACAAGTTCCTCCAGCCGGTCCTCCACCGCATCAGGCAGCTTATAGCCAGTACCGGCAAAAAATTTGATTCCGTTATCCGGATAAGGATTATGTGAGGCCGAAATCACTACTCCAGCCTGAGCATCGAGTTTGCGAGTCAGATAAGCGACAGCCGGAGTCGGAACAACGCCCATCAATATTGCCTGTCCCCCGGCAGAACAAATACCTGCCGCAAGAGCAGCTTCCAGCATCTGCCCGGAAATGCGCGTATCCCTGCCAATAATAACTACTGGATTCGCATGTTCTTCACCAAAAAGAAAAGTTGCAGCCCGGCCCATTTTATAGGCCAGCTCAGCTGTTAGTTCCGTATTTGCCACACCGCGTACCCCGTCGGTGCCAAAAAGTCGTGTCATGTAATTGTCTGTCTCCCTTCATCTCGCTGAATAGGCGTAATGTTTCGCCGTCAGCCTGGTTTGTACTCATTCATTAGCGCCATTGCCCCATTAACGCCATCCAGTGCAGCACTCATGATGCCGCCTGCATAGCCTGCACCTTCTCCAATAGGATAAAATCCCTGCGTTGTAATTGACTCAAAATTGTCACTGCGTACGATGCGAACCGGAGCAGATGTCCGGGTTTCAACACCGGTCATACGGGCACCCGGGTGATCAAAGCCCCGAATTTTGCGGCCGAATTCAGGCAGCGCCTTGGTAAGTGTATCTGTCACAAAGTCCGGCAGACATTGGCGCAAATCGACGGCTGCAACTCCAGGTCCATATGTTGGTTCAGTGGCAAACTCCATGCTGCCGCTCTTACCACTCAGAAAGTCCCCTACACTTTGAACAGGTGCAAAATAGTTTCTGCCACCCGCTTCAAAAGCTAACGCTTCATAACGCCGTTGAAATTCTATACCGCTTAAGGGGTGATCACCACAGTCAGCAGGATTAACGTTAACTACCAAAGCGCTGTTAGCAATGCCGCTGGCTCTGGCATGAAGACTCATCCCATTCGTAACTACACCGCCCTCTTCGGAAGCTCCGGCCACTACCAGACCACCAGGGCACATACAAAACGAATATGCCGTGCGGCTGCTTTCTTTATCGTGATAAACCAATGCATAATCGGCAGCCCCTAACTTAGGGTGACCTGCCAGTACTCCGTACTGGGCCCGGTTAATCAATTCCTGAGGATGTTCAATGCGCACACCAATGGCAAAAGGTTTTGCCTCAATTGCTACTCCCCGGTCATACAGCATCCGGTATGTATCGCGGGCACTATGCCCAGGACCGAACAAAACAGTCTCACAAGCAATTGACCGGTCACCATTGATGATTACCCCCTCGAGCTTGCCACCATTGATGACAACATCCGTCACGGTTGCTTCAAATTCTACGGTACCGCCAAGTTCAATAATACGATGACGGATATTTTTCACAACCTGACGCAGTAAATCAGTTCCCACATGAGGTTTGTGCTGATATTTTATTTCCGGCGGCGCTCCGGCTTCCACCAATACAGTAAGAACCTGCTGCATACGCGGATCATTAACACGGGTAGTCAGCTTACCATCAGAAAAAGTACCTGCCCCACCTTCACCAAACTGCACATTGGAATGAGGGTCAAACTGTCCAGTCTGCCAAAAGCGTCTTACGTCCTGAGCGCGCCGGTCCACATCACGGCCTCTTTCCAACAGTAAGGGACGGTAGCCATTTTGTGCTAATACAAGCGCCGCTAGTAAACCTGCCGGACCGGCACCAACTACCACCGGCGGATGCTTAAGCGTCTTCTGGCCAAATACAACGGCTTCGGGCGCGGGCTCAACAACCTGTACGACATCTTTATCATTGCCCAGTCGGGCTAATGCTGCGCCTTCAGCACTGTTGATCTTTACGTGAAGCGAGTATACAAAGGATATATTATTTTTACGCCGGGCATCGATAGCCCGGCGCACAATATAAACGTCATCAATGCTTTCTACCGGCAGACCAAGCCGCCTGGCAGTCAGCTTTTCAATCGAGGTCTCATCTGTAACAGGAATACGAAAATTAGTAATACGCAGCAAGGTTACTTCCCCTTTTGCAGAGTTAATTATTTTACTGTTCTATATTGTTCACCCCATAGGGGGGCTATTCATCATCTACTTAGCAGCTAAAATGAGATTGCCACGTCGCTATGCTCCTCGCAATGACAAATGAGCGAGCATCCATGGCCAGTCCTTAGCAGTAACCTATTGTGCACCCCATGGGGGGAGCTATTCACCATCTACTTGGCAGCTAAAGATGAGATTGCCACGTCGCTGCGCTCCTCGCAATGACAATAGGGCTAAGCATTCATGGCCTTCCTTAGCGGTAACCTATTGTGCACCCCATAGGGGAGCTATTCACCACGAACTGCAACAAGCCCCGTTCCCCTTGGTCCCCCTGCCGCAAAGCTTAGGCCGTCGAGAAGGCTCCAGCTGCTAGGAAGGCCGAGGANNACAACGCAGATGGGGCCTTATCGGCGGCCGCCTCTTACTTCCGTTCGACTTGGATATTGACCACAACAGTCTGCTGCGAAACAACCTGTCCTTCTTTGGCCTGCAGCTTGGTTTCGCGCTTAGTATCCTGACTAATACTGCTCAGGTTGATTGGCTCTGTATAAATGAATTCCAATTTTTCTAGTTGATCGGCCGAACCGGTTACTTCTATTTTAGTCGGATCGGTAGTGATCCCCTTGAGAACATGTCCACCTGCCAGCTCGCCATAAATAAGCGGCCGGACATCAACCATTTTTCGAACGCCTTCCTTAGAGAAGACTACCGAAATGGTTACTTTATCGGGAAAGACAGTAAGTCCTTCTACTTCTTTTCCTGCCCGGTTGACCGGAGTCAGAGGGATAGTTGCATTAAAATCGGCATTTTTGTTTGTCACATCAGCAAGAACATATACTTGCTCTACATTTTCAACTACCGTCTTCGGCCCTTCAATGGTTACCTTCTCATGGCTGGAGGTTACCTTACCGACAGCAGCTCCCGCTGTTGCCGTACCTGTCAGGCGAATGTCAATCGGTAATTGACGGCTGATAGCTGTATCTATGCGAATGGTTGCTTTATCCGGATTTGTTTCCACCAGCTCCAAGCTCGAAGGAATCTGGGTATTAATTTTTACTGTATTTCTCCCTTCAGCCAGGCCCTTCACATCAATATACGCTACCATATCTTTTGCCAAAAGGCCGGCAATAATGCTTCTTGGGCCTCTCAGTTTAATTCTTACCGTATCAGGTAAATCAGAAACCACTAAATTTGTTTGACCATTACGCACTTCAACAGGAAGAGAAAAGCTGGATTCAATTGGCGGATTTTGCTCATTCATCACATAGAGCCACAAAATAGCTGCCAAAATGAGAGCTACAATTTTCGCAGTTAAATTGTTGCTGGTAATTTTACTCATTACGATGGCCTCCAGTTAAAGAAGTCGGTAAATGACACTTGCTTATTCACCAGGAAAGGCCTCAGTTTATCCTTTAGCATTTCACTGTCCAAGTAACGTGTCAACCGTCCTCCATAGACATAGGAGATTGTACCGGTTTCCTCACTTACAACAACAACAACCGAATCGGTTTGCTCTGTCATCCCAATCGCTGCCCGGTGCCGGGTCCCTAATTCCTTGTTAAGTGTCCGATCCTCGGTGAGTGGCAGCAGGCAGCCGGCAGCCATTACACGGTTGCCGCGAATAATGACGGCACCATCATGCATTGGTGTATTAGGAATAAAAATATTAGTAAGAAACTCACTGGATACCAGACCATCAATCTTCATGCCAGTCTCAATATAATCATTCAAACCAATTGCCCGTTCAAAAACCAGTAATGCCCCAATTTTATTTTTGGAAAGCGACGTTACCGCCCGCGTTACTTCCGCCAGCAGGGACTCCGCTTCCTCTTCATTCATAAAACCTGTTTTGCTAAAAATCTTGCCCCGCCCTAGCTGCTCTAATGCCCTTCTGAGTTCAGGCTGAAAAACTACCGGCAGAGCAACTAAAACTACTGTCATGCTCTTCTGAAGCAGCCAGTTCACTACATTCAGCCCCAGCCACTTGCTTACCAGTGTGGCAAACAATAGCACAACTAGGCCTTTCAGCAGCGCTACCGCCCGGGTATCTTTAATTAAAGCATACGATTTATATAATACAAAGGCTACTAAAACAACATCCAGGATATCTAGCAGAGTAACTGTAGATAAGATTCCTCTAATTTGCAGTAACATGAACGGTTGCACCTCATAGTCGGATTCTTCATGTTATTCTACCCATAAACAGGAAAAACCTTTAGTTTCAATGGCAGGTTGTGAAAAATAAATAAAAAAGTTAGAAAAGACTTGGCTTGCACCAAGTTCTTTAAGATGCAGGTGGAAGCCTATGTCGTTCTTATTTCTTATCAGAAAGTTATACTTTCTAATAAGATAAAAAACCACGGCACTTCTGCGCCGTGGTTGAATGAATAACAATCTAAGCTATATTTTAGCTACCGGATCAATCCAATTATGTTTGTCAGGAACAACACCATATTGGATGCCTGTTACCTGATCAAATAATCTTTGCGCGAATGGGCCTGTTTGATTACCATTAATAATGATTTTTTCGCCTTTCCAGGACAGCTCCCCTACCGGAGAAATGACTGCCGCAGTTCCGGAGCCAAATGCTTCTTCCAATTGGCCTTTCGCGTTGGCTTCGAAAACTTCATCAATACTGATTTCCCGTTCGCTGACCGGTACCCCCCATTCCTTCGCCAGTTCAATAACAGTGCGGCGGGTAATTCCGCCCAAGATACTGCCATTCAAGGCCGGAGTAATAAGCTCACCATTAATTTTAAAGAAAATATTCATAGTGCCAACTTCTTCTATATACTTGCGTTCAGTAGCATCAAGCCATAAAACCTGGGCAAAGCCTTCTTTTTTAGCTTCTTCCTGAGCTCGCAGTGATGCTGCATAGTTGGCCGGAGTCTTCGCTTCGCCTACGCCGCCTTTGATAGCACGGACGTATTTATCTTCCACCCGAATGCTAACAGGATTAAATCCGGCAGCGTAATAAGCACCGACAGGTGATAAGATGATAAACAGCTTATAATGATCGGAGCTTTTTACACCCACATAAGGGTCATTAGCAACAATAAACGGACGTATGTACAAGCTGGTGCCTTGCTTACCCGGAACCCAGGCCTGATCAATCTCCAGCAGTGTTTTCAAGCCCTTGGCAACTACATCCACATCGATACGCGGAATACAGAGAATATCTGCCGAACGATTAAAACGATTTAAATAATCTTTTGTCCTGAACAGCACGATTTGGCTCTCCTGGCGGAAAGCTTTCATTCCCTCAAAAATGGCCTGCCCATAGTGAAGTACCATAGCAGACGGCTCAAGCCCAAATGTACCATACGGTTCAATTCGGGGGCTGTGCCAGCCTTTACCGGTTTCATAATCCATTACAAACATGTGATCAGTAAAATGCTTACCAAAGCCTAATTGACTTTCGTCTGGGAGCGTGCCCGGCTTAGATACTTTGGTTATTGCTAATTCGCTCATTTCTTTTTGCGGCCTCCTTTATCGGTGTAGGATTAGAAAAATTATAGTCCTACTTTCCTGTATGTGTCAAGTACACCTTGCTGCTTAGTCAGTAAGGCTTTAGCATTTGCCACTTGCCTTGCCACTTGTACAGGCGATGTGCCGCCATGGGAATTGCGGTTTTGTACACAAGTTTCAATTTTAATTGCCTGCAGAATATCTGCTTCAAATAGCGGCGAGAACTGACGGAACTCCTCCAGACTTAACTCAGCCAACCATTTGCGCTCATCAATGCAATAACGTACCGAACGACCTACTACCTCATGAGCCTGACGGAAAGGCAGCCCTTTTTTCACTAAATAGTCTGCCATATCGGTAGCATTGGAAAAATCCCGCTGCAGTGAGTCCAGTGTCCGCTCACCATTTACTTTCATTGCCCGCAGCATGGATGCATATACAGATAAGCTGAATTTGACCGTATCAATAGTGTCAAATAAGCCTTCTTTGTCTTCCTGTAAATCCTTGTTATAAGCCAGTGGCAGCCCTTTAGCCACAGTCAGCATCGCCATCAAATGGCCAAAGACACGACCGGTTTTACCGCGTACTAGTTCAGAAACATCAGGGTTTTTCTTTTGCGGCATAATGCTGGAGCCGGTGCAATGAGCATCATCCAGTTCAATAAAACGGAATTCGGCAGTTGACCAAAGAATAATCTCTTCACTCAGACGGCTGAGATGCATCATTAGAATAGAAGCAAAAGACAGGAATTCCAGTATATAATCCCGGTCACTGACAGCATCAATACTGTTTTCATAGAGTGCGCCAAAATTCAACTGCTCTGCCACGTAATGCGGATCAATGGGAAAAGTCGTACCAGCCAATGCTCCTGCCCCTAACGGCATAACATCCGTCCGGTCCCACACCCCCTGCAGTCTGCCAAAATCACGAGCCAGCATAGAAAAATATGTCATAATATGATGGGAAAACAGAATGGGCTGCGCGCGCTGCAAATGAGTGTAGCCAGGCATGATAACTTCACTGTGCTTTTCAGCAGTTTCAACAATCGCTGCTTGCAGTTCGGTAACAAGTGCGGCAACTGCCGCTATTTCTCGGCGCAGATACATATGCGTATCCAGTGCTACCTGGTCATTGCGGCTGCGGGCAGTATGCAGACGTCCGCCGATTGGACCGATACGGTCAATCAGCCGCTTCTCAATATTCATATGAATGTCTTCTAAGGAAACCTCAAAAGAAAAGTTTCCAGCCTCAATATCAGCCAGAATTCCCTCAAGGCCAGTAACAATTTGTTCTGCATCGGTTTGAGGAATAATACCGCATTTGGCCAGCATCCGTGCATGGGCAATGCTGCCCGCGATATCTTCTTTGTACATGCGGCAGTCAAAAGAAATGGAGGAGGTAAACTCCTCCACTCCTTTGTCGGTGCCCTTTGTGAAACGGCCACCCCAAAGTTTCATCTATTTACCCGCCTCTTTCTGCATCAGAGCGCGAATTTTTAATGGCAGACCAAAGAGATTGATAAATCCTTCGGCATCCTTCTGATTATATACTTCATCACGTCCGAAAGTAACAAAACCTTCATGGAATAGCGAGTATGGCGATTTTGCACCGGCGCTCATGATATTTCCTTTGTATAATTTGAGCCGTACCGTACCGGTAACGGTTTGCTGCGTAGCATCAACAAAAGCATCCAATGCTTCCTTCAGAGGTGCAAACCACATACCATCATACACTAGCTCGCCATAGCGGACTGCGATCTGTTCTTTGTAATGCATGGTAGCCCGGTCAAGTGTTAAATACTCCAATTCGCGGTGTGCATAAAAGAGAATAGTGCCGCCGGGAGTTTCATAAACACCACGTGATTTCATACCAACCAACCGGTTTTCAACAATATCGGTAATACCTACGCCGTTTTCAGCGCCCAGTTCATTCAGTTTAGTTAAAAGTTCAACTGCACCCAGCTTCTCACCGTTAATGGCAACAGGAATCCCTTTTTCAAAACTGATTTCTACATAGGCGGCAACATCAGGAGCTTGCTCCGGTGTTTTTGTTACCATGTAAACATCAGCTTTAGGCTCATTCCAGGGATCTTCCAGGTCAGATCCTTCATGGCTTAAATGCCAGATATTGCGGTCCATGCTGTAAGGGCGTTTTTTGGTGACAGGCACAGGTACATTGTGTTTTTCTGCATAATCAATGGCATCCTCACGGGAACGGATGTCCCATAAACGCCAAGGAGCAATAACCTTAAGATGAGGAGCAAGAGCCTTGACAGTCAGTTCAAAACGAACCTGGTCATTGCCTTTACCGGTAGCACCATGGGCAATTGCATCAGCGCCTTCTTTTTCAGCAATCTCCACCAATTTCTTGGCAATGATCGGCCGGGCAAAAGAAGTACCCAATAAATATTTGCCTTCATAAACCGAACCGGCTTTCAACACCGGCCAGATGTAATCTTCCACAAATTCTTTGGTAACATCTTCGATATATACTTTGCTGGCGCCGGACTTAAGAGCTTTCTCCCGAACGGGCTCGACTTCATCCCCTTGTCCTAGGTCAGCACACATAGCAATAACTTCACAATTGCTGTAATTCTCTTTCAGCCACGGAATAATAACGGAAGTATCCAGTCCCCCCGAATAAGCAAGGACTACTTTTTTTACATCGCTCATAATCTAAAACCCTCCTGTAATGAATACGTGTTTTTACTATATATCAAAATCTGTCAAGAAGCCACAAAAATTAGACAAGAAGCCAACATGAGATTGCCGCGTCGCTGCGCTCCTCGCAATGACAGATGATGTGCACCCCATAGGGGAGCCTAGCATCACCAACCGCCGCTAAAAAAGGGGACTGTCCCCTTTTTGTTCGTTTAGCTTTACTCGGTTGTGCACCCCACCAGGGGAGCTATCCACCACCAATGGCGATAAGCCCGTTTCCTCGTTCCCCGTCCCCATAGCCGACAAGCTCAGGCCGTCGAGAAGGCTCCATCTGCTAGGCGGAGGGGGAGGCGCAACCGGAGGCGTACATGGGCGTACGGTGAGGATTGCGCCTCCCCCTCCAACAACGCAGATGGTGCCTTATCGGCGGCCGTCTCTCCTATCGGTGGCCGCCCATCAGCAGAGCCATGATGGCTTTTTGGACGTGCAGCCGATTCTCCGCTTCATCAAATACCACAGACTGAGGGCCTTCAATTACATCATTAGTAATTTCTTCACCCCGGTGAGCAGGCAGGCAATGAAGGACAATAGCATCTTTGTTAGCTACAGCTAACGTATGGCTATTAATTTGGAAATCAGCAAACACACGCCGTCTTGCCATTTGCTCCGCTTCCTGGCCCATACTGGCCCATACGTCGGTATACAGCACATCAGCACCTTCAGCAGCAGCCAGCGGCTGATTGGTTATGGTAATACGACTGCCTGACAGAGCCGCGGCGGACTGAGCCTGCGCAACCATACGCTTATCCGGCTCGTATCCGGCCGGCGTAGCAACAGTAATATCCATCCCCACCTTGGCACATACGTGCAACAAAGCATTCGCCATATTATTGCCGTCACCGATGTAAGCCATCTTTAAGCCTTTTAAATCCCCTTTATGTTCGACAACCGTAAATATATCAGCCAGCGCCTGGCATGGATGCAATAAATCTGTTAAGCCGTTTATGATGGGAATACTGGCGTAATGTGCTAATTCTTCCACTTCTGCATGAGAAAAGGTACGAATCATAATCCCATCTACATATCGCGACAGCACACGGGCAGTGTCTCGAACTGGCTCACCGCGGCCAATTTGCAGATCATTAGCACTCAAAAACAATGCCGATCCGCCTAATTGCCACATGCCTACCTCGAAAGAAACACGTGTACGAGTGGAAGACTTTTGAAAAATCATGCCAAGGGTTTTTCCCTTTAATATATGATGTTCTATCCCTTGCTGCTGTTTTTGTTTTAGTTCCCGGGAAAGCTCTAGAATCTCATAGACCTCACTTGTTGAGAGGTCATGAATAGATAATAAATCTTTGCATGTTAGGCTCATACCGATCCCCCTTTTGTACTTCTAGTATAAGGGGTATTGCATAAAATTTCAATGATTATTTATATTTATACTAGCAAAACTCAGCAAACACCTTATCTAAGTTAACTATTAATTCATCAATATGATTCTTATTAATGTTTAGCGGCGGCACAAAACGCAAGACCTCACCGGCAGTACAATTGATAATATAGCCTTCTTCCAGGCAACGATTAACAATTTCCCGTCCAGGACGGCTGATCTGCACGCCAATCATCAGGCCCTTACCACGAACATCAAGAATCAGCTGCGAATATTTACTCTGCAATTTGCGTAATTCAGCCATCATATATTCGCCCATAACAGCGGCATTCGCTCCCAGATTTTCTTCAGCGATTACAGCTAATACGGAATTTGCGGCAGCGCATGCTAAAGGATTGCCGCCAAAGGTACTGCCATGATCGCCGGCATGGAATACATCAGCTACTTTACCCGCAACCAGGAAGGCTCCAATCGGTACCCCGCCGCCAAGACCTTTGGCAACAGTTACGATATCCGGTTTAACATCAAAAGTCTGATATGCGAATAAATTTCCTGTCCGTCCCATACCTGTCTGAATTTCATCAAATATGAGCAAAGCGCCATTATCATCACACAATTGACGTACCGCTTGCAAGTATCCGGCATCGGGAATATTAATACCACCTTCACCTTGAATCGGTTCAAGCATTACTGCGCAGGTTTTTTCGGATACGATATTTTTCAGGGCCTCCAAGTCGTTGAAGGGAACATAGCGAAAGCCACCTGGCAAAGGCTCGTATCCTTTTTGATATTTGGGCTGGGCAGTAGCAGTCAGTGTCGCATACGTACGGCCATGAAAGGAGTTCTCGGCAGTAATGATTTCCACACGGTCCTCACTTAAGGTTTTTCCATACTTCCGGGCCAGTTTAATAGCCCCTTCATTTGCCTCTGCACCACTGTTGGCAAAGAACACCTTATCCATGCCAGCCAGTTTTGTCAGAGCTGCTGCCAGGGATGCCTGCTGTTCCGTGTAATACAGATTGGAGCAATGAATAATCTTCCCGGCTTGTTCAGCAATCGCAGCAACCAGCTTAGGATGAGCATGACCGAGTACATTGACGGCAATCCCAGCTAAGAAATCAAGGTACTTCTTACCTTCCGTATCGTATACATACGGTCCCTCACCATGAGAAAGCACAATGGGGTAACGGGCAAAAACAGGCACATAGTGCTGTTCATCCTGTGCGATAATCTGTTCCTTATTCACGTTAACCCCTCCCGCTTTCTTTAACTACTTCCGTACCAATGCCGGTTGCCGTAAATACTTCCAGCATAAGAGAATGAGCCTGGCGGCCATCAATAATGTGTGTCTTTTCCACCCCTGAGGCTAAAGCGCGAATGCAAGCTTCTACTTTGGGAATCATCCCTCCGTCAATGCTGCCTTTCTTTACCATCTCCTGGGCTTCCGAGTAAGGGAGCGTCGAGACAAAAGTACTTTTATCATGATAGTCCCGATAAATACCTTCCACATCGGTAAGCAGCACAAGCTTAGCTGCACCGACAGCAGCGGCAATTTCACCGGCAACATAATCCGCATTAATATTATAGGTTTCCCCTTTTAAGCCTACACCGGTAGGAGCAATAACAGGAATGTAATTATGACTGAGCAGAATACGGATAATATCAGCATTGATTTTGGTTACATCACCAACAAAGCCGATATCCACTTCCTTTGGCTGACCATTTTCATATACCGTGGCCATTGTCTGTTTCGCCACAATAAGATCCGAATCTTTACCATTCAGGCCCACTGCTCTGCCGCCGTACTGATTGATGAGGCTAACAATCTCCGTATTGATTTTACCTGCCAGCACCATTTCGGCAATAGTAGCCGTTTCAGCATCTGTAACACGCAGACCGGCAACAAAATGACTTTGCTTGCCAACTTGCTTGAGCATACCGGTAATTTCCGGTCCGCCCCCATGTACAACAATGGGATTAATACCAATGCATTTCATCAGCACTATATCTTGAATGACATTTTTCTTTAATTCATCGTTAAGCATTGCATTGCCGCCATACTTTATAACAAAAGTCTTACCGGCAAATTTCTGCATATACGGCAATGCTTCCGCCAAAACCGCTGTTTTCTGGTCGATACTGATCATATCAATCCTCTCCTTACCCTTTACTAGGATGAATAACACTTCTTTATATATACGAATTCCCCTGCTTAGCTCTCAGAGCAAACAGGAGATTGTCGCACAACAATATTAACAGATGAGATTGCCACGTCGCTATGCTCCTCGCAATAACAGAGAAGCTGAACCCCCAACAATCTTACTTAGCTGTGCACCCCCGCAGGGGAGCCTTATCACAACAACTGCACTAAGTCCGGTTCCCCGTTGTCCCTTCCTCCAGGCTGAGAAGACTCCAAACGCCAGGAGGCTAAAGATGAGATTGCCACGTCGCTGCACTCCTCGCAATGACATTGAAGCTGATCGCCCATTGCCCTTACTTAGTTGTGCACCCCGCAGGGGAGCCTTATCACACCCAACTGCCGCTATGCCCGCGGTCCCCCGTCCCTCCGTCTCCTGCCACCAAGCTCAGGCCGTCGAGAAGGCTCCGCTGCTAGGCAGGGGGCAAAGCGGCGAGTGAAGACAGTACATAGGGTACGGCAAGCTCGACGCTTTGCCCCCAACAACGCAGATGGGGCCTTATCNNGGGGGGCCTTTGGGGGGGGCCGCCTCTTTAAGTGTGGTATTCGCCGTTTATTTTTACATATTCATACGAAAAATCACACGTCCATACCGTTGCCTCTGCTTCACCCAGCCCCAGATCAACTACTACAGTAATATCTTTCTCGCTCATTACTTTTCTCAGCGCAGCTTCGTCATACCGGGCGCCAAGACCAGCTTCAACAATGGTCACACCACCAATAGAGAGAGACGTGCGGGCAGGCTGAACATTAGAACCCGAATAACCTACTGCACATAAAATCCGCCCCCAATTGGGATCTTGACCAAAAAAGGCCGTTTTAACCAATGGCGATTTAGCAATACTCATTGCCGCTTTTTTGCCTTGCTCGAAGCTTAATGCGCCTTTAACGGTGATTTCAAGAAATTTTGTTGCCCCTTCTCCATCTCGCACAACTTGCTGTGCCAGAAAACGGCATATGGTTTGCAGCGCTTCAACAAACAACAGATAATTAGGATCAGTTTCGCTGTCAATCAATGAATTGCCTGACTGGCCGTTAGCCATTACGCATACCGTATCATTCGTGCTAGTGTCACCATCAACGGTTATCATATTAAAGGTAAGACTGACAGCCTGATCAAGCGCTTTTTTCAAAAGAGGACTGCTGATATCGGCATCAGTTGTGATATAGCCGAGCATAGTTGCCATATTAGGGTGAATCATGCCTGCCCCCTTGGCAATGCCAGCTATCCGTACAGGCACATCTCCCAGCGTGAATTCATACGCTATGGTCTTGGCAAACGTATCGGTCGTCATAATTGCCTGCATGGCATTATCATAGCCTTCTACTGATAATTGGCTTACAGCTTGATGAATACCTGCTGCAACTTTATCCATGGGTAAGTTAACCCCAATAATTCCTGTGGAGGAGACAAGCACGGTTTGCGGTGAAATAGCAAGCAATTCTGCAGTTTGCTTAACCATTTCCTGTGCATTGATCATCCCCTGTTCGCCGGTGCAGGCATTTGCGCAGCCGGAATTGACTACAATCGCGGATAATACGCCGCCTTTGATGTGCTCTCTTGATATGATGACCGGCGCGGCAGCCATATCATTAGTGGTAAATACAGCAGCCGCAGCAGCAGGAACAATACTATAAATAACAGCGACATCTTCTTTACCGCTTTGCTTTATACCAGCTTTAACACCTGCAGCCTTGAAGCCTTTTGGTGAAGTTATTCCGCCTGTAATAGTTGTTAACACAATTTACACGCCCCTCTATTTAAGGATACAAAGGTGCCTGAGTAAGTCCCAGCCGCTCATCGAGTCCAAACATAACATTCATGTTCTGTACGGCTTGACCGGCAGCACCTTTTACCAGATTATCAATAGCCGACACGACAATTACCCGGTTAGTCCGGGGATCAATATGCCAGCCTATATCACAAAAATTAGAACCCCTGGTATTTTTAGTAGCCGGATAGCCACCCCGTCCAAGCAGACGAATAAAGTACTCTTCTTGATAAAGGCTATTGAAAGCCTCATCTACCTGAGCCGGAGTTACACCGCTTTTCAGGGTTCCATAGCAGGTACTTAAAATGCCCCGGGCAACGGGAATGAGATGCGGTGTAAAATTTATAAAGATTTCACTGCCTGCAAGTTCGCCTAACGCCTGCTCAATTTCAGGCGTATGGCGGTGCCCGGCAATGTTATATGCTTTTACGTTTTCAAATACTTCCGTAAAGTGACTGTTAAGACCAAGACTGCGGCCAGCTCCTGATACGCCGGACTTCGCGTCAATCACAACAGAATTCGGTTCAATAAGCTGTTGCTTAAGAAGAGGTGCCACCGCTAATATGCTAGCCGTCGTATAACAGCCGGGATTCCCTACAATAGTTGCACCTTTCACGTCTTTACGGTACAACTCAGTTAAACCGTATACAGCCTTTGCCTCTTTATGGGTATGGGGCAGTTTATACCACTTTTCATATACGCTTGTATCGCGAAAGCGGTAATCGGCACCTAAGTCAATAACCTTTGCTCCCTTAGCAACAATTTTCTTACCGGCTTCCATCGCATGCCCGTGAGGCAAGGCAATAAAGACGACATCACTTTGTGCGGCGATGTCATCAAGCTGCTGCATGCTCACTAATTTATGATCATAAAACGGCTGCAAATGGGGATATATTTCCGATATGGCTGCACCAGTCTGACTTTCTGATGTGATAGCGACGATTTCAGCTTGCGGATGACTGGACAATAATCGCAGCAATTCCTCGCCGGTATAACCGGTTGCGCCGATAATGCTGACTTTCATAGTTGGTGCCCCCTTTACTCTTAATTATTGCTCTTATGATTAATTATACAAATTCATGGATAATAATGCAATTAAAAAAATGAGATATCGCTCGCTCTTCCGCAATTTGGGCATGTCTTATCCTGTGTCAAATAGCTGATTATAGTATGAGTGCGTTCCAAAAGCAGTGCAGCACAGGCAGGACAATATGTATTAGAAAATCTGCTTTCTACATTACCTAAATATACATAGTTTAAATAGCGACGGGCAATTTGATAAGACTTTTCCAATGTTGCTACAGGTGTCGGCGGAATACCCATGCGATGATTGGGATAATAGCGGGAAAAGTGCAGTGGTATATTGTGATTAACAGAACCGAGCCATTTGGCCAGTGCTTCAATTTCTTTCGTAGAGTCATTGAGCCCAGGTACAAGTAACGTCGTAACCTCAACGTGACAATACCGTGAAGCCCGCTCGACGGTCTGTTTAACATTGTCCAGCTTTCCGGCACAGATTCGCTGATAATACGCATCGGAAAAAGCCTTAAGGTCAATATTCATTGCGTCCACATAGGGCAGCAAGTTCTTTAGCGGATTATTATTAATAAAGCCATTGGTAACTAGGACAGTTTTCAGACCTTCCCTGTTAGCCAACCGGGCTGTATCTAAAACATATTCATACCAGACATTCGGCTCTGAATAGGTAAAGGCAATACCTATATTATCCTTGCCAGCTTGTTGTGCCATAACGACAGCTCGCTCAGGAGATACATACATGGTTTGCGGTTCTGCCTGAGCCAACTGCCAGTTCTGGCAAAACTGACAGGAAAAATTACAACCCCATGTACCTAGTGACAGTATTTGTTTACCAGGGTAAAAATGATAAAGCGGTTTCTTTTCTATAGGGTCAAGTGCATAAGAAGAGCAGGCGGCATAGTTTAACACATAAAGCTTGCCGCCGCTGTTTTTTCGTGTCCTGCAAAAACCGGTTTTTCCCTCGGTGATGATACAGTTTTTGGGGCATAGCAGGCACGTTATTCCTTGATCATCAATTTCATAATAGAGTGCTTCAAGCATAGCTGTTACTCATAGCGGGTAACTGTAAAGCGGTACAGCTCAACATTTTCATTTTCTGTAATTCCTGCTTTTTGCTTAGCAATTGCTATTTGCTCTTCAGCAGATTCTACTCCCTCCAGCATAGGCAGCAGCAAACCACTGCGCTGCCCTTTACGAACGATTACACCATATTTTTGCGGATCTAATTCATGGATATGATTGATCTGCTCCGGCTTGTCCAAAATATCAACAGAAATAACCAGTTCCGCCAATTCCTTTAGCTCAATCGGCCAGAAACGAGGATCTTTTGTCCCTGCGCTAACTGCATTTACAATAATTTCTGCAGCAGCGTTAGGCTGAGTAGCAGAAAAAGTCCCAATGCAGCCACGTAGTTCCCCCTGCTTTTTGAGCGAAACAAAGACTCCAGCCTTGGTTCTCAATTCAACTGAAAGGTCTGACGGTTCAGGGAGTAGGCTACCCTTTTCCAAATAATAAGCAAGGCTTCTTCTTGCTAATTGCACAGGCATGCTTTCCGTCACCTGATTCACTCCCCTCTACTTATTAGCAGGGATAAACTGGGCTACCGCATAACCGACTCCAAAGGGACCTTCATAGGATAATACTTCCGCTGCCACATCTAAGCCTCCCAATATTCCCATTAGAAAGAAGGCTGGACGCAGTCCACATTCACCCGCTTGCGCAATAAGCTCTCTATCCATATTAAGCAGAGCCTTCACATCCACATTTTTTAAAGCCTGTACGACTTGACGATCAAATTCAGCCCCCTCTGGACTATAACCAGCAGGTGCATCCTCCGTTAAGCGATGAGATAGATCACCTGAAGCAACTATAGCTACGCGCTTATCTGTCATGCCAATAGCTGCTTGCACTGCCTTACCGAATGTATACATTTCTTCATAAGGAAGCTTTCCCATTGATAGGTGTACCAGCTGCCCCTTAAATCCTGCCTTATGCAGATAATATAACGGCACGAAAGCACCATGATCCAACTGCATGCTCAGCCGGTTGGTTTTAGCCAGATCATCAGTCAATTCTACCAGATGAATACCCAGACGTTCACACTTTTTTATGATATGGCGCACTAAAAGTCCATCTGTCTCAAATCCCAATGTCACATCAGGGCAGCCGAAGTTAGCCATCGTGCCTCTGAGCCGTGGATGAATCGTCACAACAGCTCCATCCTCTACAACTGGTCCGTGCGGCGTAAGTACCACTACGGTTTGAGGATTGTATTCTTTTAACGTGTTCGCTACTTTATCAGCCGCCTCCACCGTAGCCTTAATAGTATTGATTTGTTCTTGACCCACTTCAGGTATCATGATGGGCGGATGAGGCATAAAAGCACAGCCAACCAGTTTATTCAACATTATTGCTCCTTTCGGAAGTCTTCTTTTCGTTCTATCGTCCCACATTTTGGCTAAAATGATACGCTAAGCCCTTGGCAATATACTCCGCCAGTTTTTGTTGATAAGTGTCATCCAGCAGCAATGCCGCTTCTTTGGTATCACTCAAAAAACCGGCCTCAATAAGTATACCTGGCATTGTAGGAGCATTCAACACAATAATATCCTTATCCTGCTTGACTTGTCTCTTATTTCCTGGGGGAAAATGTTTCATAGCCTGCTGCATGACTTCAGCCAGGGCTTTACTCTGCGCAAATTTCGGTCCGTAAAAAACCTGCGCCCCAGGTCTAACTGCTCCTTTTATCGAATTAACATGAATACTAATAAACACCTCCGCCCCTGAAGCATTAATCAGCTCTACACGACGCAATAAATCGGTCCGTTTTCCGCCCTTCCCTCTTGTATAGTAATCAATATCTGTATCTCGCGTTAATACCACATTCACATTATTTGCTTGTAAAATATCTCTCAGTTTCAGAGCAATCGCTAAGTTAACCGTTTTTTCAACTACGCCATTACCGCTTGCGCCATCGTCGATGCCGCCATGACCTGGATCTATCATGACGGTTTTTGCTTCCAGTACAGCAAGGTTGACTGTTTCTATTGAATCAGATACTAGATACCTGAGTGTTAAAAGATTAAGTACAACCACAGCAATACTGCACATGGCAATAATCCTTAAAGAGCGCTGACGGACGGCAATAATGCGCATATATACCTTCCTCCCCATTTTACTTCTCCTACACCATATTCCACTTATAGTCAGCCTATGTCGGTTAGCTTCTGGTAAGTATAGCCAAATGGAGACAAGTACGCTACAATAATGAGATAAACCTAGTTAAAATTAAATTGGTGTCTGGAGGAATTGTATGCGCACTGGGCGTTTTCTGATTCTGCTAGGTATCTTATTTTTGGGGACTTTTTTATGGGCTGCAGGTAACTCGCTCCTAACTTTCGTAAGCCCGCAGCTTCCGGTCAAAGAACTCTCTGCCAAAATTGGTCAAATGCAGGAAACTGCTAAAGAGTTTCCCAGTTTGTGGGATCGCCTATATCGCGTTGTTGCCTTTAAAAGTGCCGTTGAAGCCAAGCTGAACAAAAAGACCTATGTTCCATTAAGCGACATACCATTGACACTGCAGCAAGCAATCATTGCCGTCGAAGATAATCGTTTTTACCGACACATGGGTTTTGATATTGAGGGCATCATTCGCGCCGCTCTTGTCAATATGCAGTCAGGTGAACTAATGGAGGGCGGCAGCACAATTACCCAGCAATTGATTAAGAATTTGTTCTTAACTAATGATCGCACCATGGGTCGAAAAGTAGAAGAATTAATCCTCTCAATTGTCATGGAGATGCGTTATTCCAAAGAAGAAATTATGGAGATGTACTTAAACACTATTTATTTTGGCTCTAATGCTTATGGTATCGGTCCTGCAACCTATGTTTATTTTGGAAAGACTCCGCCTAAACTCACTTTAGCTGAAAGCACTTTATTAGCAGGGCTGCCAAATGCACCTTCCCTTTATTCTCCTTACGAAGACTTCAAGGCTGCTAAAGAACGGCAGGCAATTGTACTGCAAACAATGGTCCGTCATGGTTTTATTGGCCCTAATCAGGCCTTGGAGGCTAAATTAGTTCCCATTAATTTAGCTCGTTAATGCAACTAAAAAAGCAGTGCCCTCTTCAGTAAAGCAAAGGGGCACTGCTTTTTTAGTTGCAACTTTTCTTAATGTCAGGAATGTACGATCAATGGCGCAATAAAAGGAATAATCGAGGAAGTCACCACAGCAGCAAGCGCCATACCTATTCCCGCCATTAGTCCTTGCTGCTCACCTTCCAGCAATGCAGTCGCCGTTCCCTGACCATGGGAAACTGTACCAAGCGCTAAGCCACGAATGAGCGGGCTGGTGATTTTGAGCAGTGTTAATATCGCAGGCCCGGCTAAGGCACCTAATGTTCCTGTCACTATCACAAAGGCAATTGCCAGACCCGGATCGCCGCCATTGACTTTAGCTACTTCTGCGGCAACTGGAGCAGTAACAGATTTAGACCCTAGTGATACAACTATATCTTTAGGCATTCCGGCAAGTTGGGCAATACTCATGGCCGTGATAGCAGTTAACGCAGAAGCAGAGCATACTCCCAAAATAATTGGTGCCAGATGTTTCTTTACTATATTGCGATTATTATAGAGTGGCACGGCCAAACAAACCGTGGCCGGCCCAAGCAGCATCGTGATAAAATCTTTTCCTGGCCGATACAGTTCATAGGGAACATGAAATAACAGTAATACTGCAATAACCAAAGCTGAGCTCACTACCACTACATTCATTAAAGGATTCTGGTAACGGGAGGACAGGAAACGACTCAGCAAGTATGCTCCAATTGTAACTAGTATCAAAACTACTGTGCTAATAAATTGCATGTCATTTCCCTCCCTCATTTTTTAGGCTTGTAAACCGGAAGACAATAAATGCTATAAATAAACTAATAGCTAATAAAGCAATCAAAACAATGCCCTGTTGATGGAAGATTTCCCAATAATTCATCAGGCCAACTGTCACCGGTATAAAAAAGAAAGCCATATGCTTGAGTAAAAAACCGGTCACTTCCTGAATCTGAGCAGGTTTTATTACACCGAGGCTCAATAAGGTAAACAGCAGCAGCATACCAACAACGCTGCCAGGAATGGGCAGACTAAAAACGGCCGCCATCTTATCCCCTGCCAAGGATACGAGCAAGATAATCAATAACTGCCAGCTAACAGCCAACGTTTTCTTTACTAGGACCATTTCTATCCCCCCTTTTCTGCATCTCATGCAGTATTCTACTCTTATTCTATAACACGCCCAAGCTATAAGTAAAATATATAGCTTAGATATCTACTATGAGTTTTTTAGATATTAACTACTGATTATAAACCAACAATGCTGGTACCACGGGTCCTACCGGCGCAACTGGGTCTATGGCGTAATTGGTGAGGCTTATCTGCTTTCGCCTATGTATATAACAATATTGGTGGGATTGTAACCTCTGGAGCAAATTTGACTTTTAGTAATGTAGCCCTTTAATCGGTGCAATGCATGCCGTTAAAACCATCCCAATTGGAATAGAGTGTAATCCAATATTTCAGGCAAAAACCATTAAGCACAACGCTACAACTACTTCCAAAAACTATTTGTAAAATATCAATAACCCAGTAAGNNCTTACTGGGTTATTGATATTTTGCAATGTGATAAATGCCTTAGACCTGTAATTCTCACCTGTTTTTAGACATTCTAAAAAAGAAAGAACCCTTGCAAAGAGTGGATTTGCAAGGGTTCTTGTTTTGTAAAAATTAACGTTTCGAGAACTGAGAAGCTTTACGGGCTTTTTTGAGACCGTATTTGCGGCGTTCTTTTTCGCGAGGATCGCGAGTAAGGAAGCCAGCTTTTTTCAAGGAAAGACGCAGTTCAGCGTCAACGCGGAGCAGGGCGCGGGCAATGCCGTGACGGATAGCGCCTGCCTGACCGGAAGGACCGCCTCCTTCAACTTTGGCCAGAACGTCATATTGACCGATAGTGCTAGTAAGATTAAGGGGCTGCTTAACGATCAGTTCGAGAGTCTTGCGACCGAAATATTCGCCAAGAGCGCGGTCATTAACGGTGATATTGCCTTCACCCGGAACCAGACGAACTCTGGCAACCGATGTTTTTCTGCGGCCTGTGCCGTAGTATTGAACTAATGCCATGATATGTTCCTCCTTCCGGTATTAGCGAATGTTAAGTTCTAATTTTTCAGGTAGTTGAGCTTCATGTGGATGAGCGGCGCCACTATATACCTTTAATTTACGGTACATTTGACGTCCTAAGGTATTTTTTGGCAACATGCCTTTCACTGCCAGTTCAATTACCCGTTCTGGTCTGTCAGCCAGCATTTTGCCAGCAGGAGTGAAAGTAGTGCCACCAGGATATCCGGAATGACGGAAATACGTTTTTTGAACCAGCTTTTTGCCGGTAAGAACGACTTTCGCCGCATTGACCACAATTACATGGTCACCAGTATCCATATGGGGAGTATAGGTAGGTTTATGTTTACCGCGAAGAACTTTTGCTACTTCAGCGGCCAGGCGTCCCAAAGTTTTGCCTTCAGCGTCAACAACATACCATTTGTGTTCTATGTTGCTTGGATTGGCCATAAATGTAGTTTTCATGCTGGTATCCCTCCTCGTTACAGCTTGCTTACGAAAAAGATTTTTATCCTTACTTGCCGGGGCTAATGGAAGCACGACAAAATCTCATAAAAACATTGTAATAAATGGGCTTGTCAATGTCAAGGATTAGATCCGAAAAATCGCAAATTTTCCTTGTTTACTGGCTAAATTACTGCTTTCAGATTAACACATGCCCGGGTGTGTCGAATTATAGAAAACTTCCTGCAAATATAAGCCCTGCGCCGGTGCAGTCATTCCCGCCTTAGAACGGTCCTTTCCTGCTAGCAGAATGCCCATATCGCTGCTGCTTCGCCGGCCCCGGCCAATATCTACGAGTGTGCCAACCAAATTGCGTACCATATGATATAAAAAGCCATTACCCCACACGCGAAACTCGAGTCTGTCGCGGTCTTGGGACATCTCGGCCTTAAATATAGTCCGCACTGGACTAACTACCTGCGTAATATTTGCACCGCGGAAAGCAGAAAAATCGTGTGTACCAATGATAACCTGCGCTGCCTCCTGCATGGCGGCAACATCCAGAGGACTGGTTATGTGCCAGGCGTAGTTGCGCAGAAAGGGATCAGCCAGGGCTGATCTGTGAATGCGATACACGTACAGCTTACCTGTGGCGCTAATACGGGCATGGAAATCAAGCTCCACATCCTCTGCAGCAAGGATGACGATATCCCTTGGCAGCAGTCCTCTGCTGGCTACAGCAATCCTCTCTGCTGGTATTGTACCAGCAGTAAGAAAATTGACTACCTGCCCGTAGGCATGCACCCCTGTATCGGTACGGGCAGAACCATTTACGGTAATAGGGCTTTGAAAGATTCTGGCCAACTTATCTTCCAGAATCTGTTGCACCGTAATCGCATTGCTTTGTCGTTGAAAGCCATGATATGCCGTACCATCATAAGCAATTGTCAGCTTAATATTCCGATTGCCGCTTACAGCCTTTGCCACCGCATCACCCCAAGAACAACTAGTAACAGCATAATTGCAAACAAGCCGATAGCATCCCGCGATGTGACCCGCAGTTCTTTCATTCGGGTACGGTTCTCACCGCCCCGGTAACAGCGGGCTTCCATTGCAGTAGCCAACTCGTCTGCACGCCTGAAAGCGCTAATAAATAATGGAACCAAGAGCGGTACCATGTTTTTTGCTCTTTTCAGCAGATTGCCGGATGAAAACTCAGCTCCTCTTGCCATTTGGGCTTTCATGATACGGTCTGTTTCCTCCAGTAAGGTAGGAATGAAACGTAAGGCAATGGTCATCATCATAGCCAACTCATGTGCCGGCAGGCCAAAACGTCGAAAAGGATTAAGCAGACGCTCAATTCCATCTGTCAGTACAATCGGTGAAGTGGTAAATGTTAACAGTGATGATATTACAATCAAAAATACCAGCCTGGTCGTCATCAATATGCCCTGCCGAATCCCTTCCCAGGTCACGGTAAGGAAAGATATGGCATAAATGACTTCTCCAGGAGTAGTAAAAATATGAATTGCAAGAGTAAAAATAATAATAATCCATAGCGGCTTCAGGGAACGGAGAATCATCTTAAGTGGAATATTGGACACCATGATTGCAAAGATAATAAATGCTGCTATAACACTATATGCCGCATAGCTATCCGCTAAAAAAATGCCGCTGATGAAGAGCAGTGTACCTATTATCTTAGTCCGGGGATCAAGAAGGTGAATAAACGACTTCCCGGGGAAATATTGTCCCAGTGTTATATCCGTTAACACCGCTCTCCCCCCTTTACAACTTGCACAATGCTCTCCACTGCCTGGTCGATCGTCAGAGCACTATCATCAATTGCCAATCCTTGAGCATGCAAGCGCTTCATTAGGCGGGTTACCGGCGGAACGTCAACTCCCGCTGCCGTTAGTTCCTGTTGGCCATGCCGGAAAATCTGAGCAGGTGTATCGTCTAGGCTTACTTTGCCGCCATTCATAACAATCAGTCTGGTGGCCATACGGGCAATATCTTCCATATTATGCGATACAAGTACAACTGTGACACCGGTAGTTTGATGCAAGCGAATAATCTGACCAAAGATTTCATCACGTCCTCTTGGATCAAGTCCCGCAGACGGTTCATCAAGGACCAAATAATCTGGCTGCAGAGCAATCACACCGGCAATGGCCACTCGGCGCATTTGACCGCCACTTAAGCGAAAGGGAGAACGTTTGACAAACGTATCATAGGGCAACCCTACAAAGTCCATACCTATCCGGATACGGCGTTCTATTTCTTCCTCATCAAGACCTAAGTTGCGTGGACCGAAGGCAATATCCTCACCAATTGTCTCTTCAAATAATTGATGTTCCGGATATTGAAATACCATACCTACTTTCCTGCGGGCAGCTTTAGCTGCCGGACCGCTTGCATGCAAGTCAACGTCATCTACACGCACTTGGCCAGCCGAGGGCTTCAATAGACCATTTAAGTGCTGGACTAAAGTAGATTTTCCTGATCCTGTATGTCCGATAATACCGACAAACTCACCTTTGTTAATTTCCAGAGAAACATTGTCAAGCGCTTTACGCTCGTAAGGCGTTCCCATCATGTACGTATAGGTAATGTTATCTAATGCTATGGACATAAGGCCACCGCCAATTCATCATCAGTGATGATTGTTTCCGGTAATTTGAGCCCATGCTCACGAAGTTTAAGAGCCACATCAGCAGCAACTGGTACATCCAGCCCCAATTCTTTCAACTTCTCAACATGGATAAATATTTCTTCAGGACGCCCTTGCATAAGAATTCGTCCCTGTCCCATCACAACCACCCGATCAGCTGTTACAGCCTCTTCCATAAAGTGAGTAATATAGATGACTGTAATTTTTTCACTTTTATTCAGTTGATGAACAGTCGTCAATACTTCCTCCCTGCCATGAGGGTCCAGCATTGCTGTCGGCTCATCAAGAACCAGACAGGCAGGCCGCATAGCAAGTACTCCTGCAATGGCAATCCGCTGCTTTTGTCCCCCGGAAAGCAAATGAGGCGCATGATGACGGTAGTCTTCCATGCCGACTAATGCTAATGCTTCATTAACCCGTTCCACAATTTGAACCGGTGGTACTCCTAAGTTCTCCGGACCAAAAGCTACATCTTCTTCTACAATCGCCGCAACGATCTGATTGTCAGGATTCTGAAATACCATACCCACTGACTGGCGAACTGCCCACAAATTTTCTTCCTGAGCCGTATCCAGGTCATTGACAATACATTTCCCATCAGAAGGAAAAAGCAGTGCGTTCAAATGTTTTGCCAGCGTTGATTTGCCCGATCCATTCGTACCAATAACAGCAACAAATTCACCGCTGTTCACGGTCAAACTGACATGATCCAGAGCATGAACCAGATTGCCTTCATGATCAGTATAGGTATGGCATAAATTATCCAGTTTAATGATATCTCCCATAATTATACTCCGAAATTTTGTTTGCCTACTTCCCTGCTAGCCAATCAAAACAGGGCGACCGCTGTGGTCGCCCGTGCTAAGTGTTACACTAATTCAAGTATTGCCATCGGCGCGGCATCGCCACGGCGAGGTCCGAGCTTCATAATACGCGTGTAACCGCCTTGACGGTCGGCATATTTTGGCGCAATAGTGTCAAATAGTTTTTTCACAACTTCTTCATCCATGAGGTATGATAAAACCTGCCGGCGGGCATGTAAATCGCCGCGTTTGGCCAATGTAATCATTTTTTCGGCTAGGCCGCTGATCTCCTTGGCTTTTGCCTCTGTGGTCTCAATACGCTCGTGTTGAAAGAAGGAAGTCAGAATGCTGCGAAACAATGCTTTACGGGCTGAACTGTCCCGTCCCAACTTTCTGTATAAAGCCATATTCTTCCCTCCCCTATTCCTCGTTTTCAGACAGTGCTAACGTGAGTTCGCCTAACTTTTTCTTCACTTCTTCCAAAGATTTGCGACCCAGGTTACGCACTTTCATCATATCTTCTTCCGATTTTTGGACCAGCTCCGCTACTGTATTAATGCCGGCCCGTTTTAAGCAATTATAAGATCGTACCGACAAATCCAAATCTTCAATGGTCATTTCCATTGTCTTGGAGCCGCCCTCTTCAGGAGCCTCGGTAAAAGTGCCTTCTCCCATATCTTCTTCAGGGGGGCTTCCTGCGATATTCTGAAACAGTTTCAGATGGGCAACCATGATACCTGCTGCTTTAGATACAGCTTCTTCAGGTCTCATACTGCCATCAGTCCACACTTCCAGCGTCAGCTTATCGTAATCTGTGACGTTACCAACGCGAGTGTCTGTAACATTGTAGTTGACTCTAAGAATAGGTGAAAAGATGGAGTCAATCGGAATAACCCCAATTACATGATCGGCTTTTTTGTTCTTATCAGCCGGCACATAGCCCCGGCCGCGTTCAACGGTAATCTCCATTTTCAGGGAGGCTATCGTATCCAAAGTAGCCAGATGCAATTCGGGATTCATAATTTCTACATCCGGGTCGGCGATAATGTCGCCTGCGGTAATTTCACCCTCTCCCTGAGCTTCTACCCGCAAGACTTTTGGCTCCTCGCTGTACATTTTTAGGCACAGCTTCTTTAAGTTTAAAATAATGTCGGTAACGTCCTCCCGAACTCCGGGAATAGTAGAAAACTCATGAAGAACGCCTTCAATTTTAATAGATGTAACAGCAGCACCGGTGAGTGAGGATAATAGCACTCTGCGCAGGCTGTTGCCCAGCGTTATGCCATATCCCCGGTCTAGCGGTTCCCAAACAAATTTACCATAGCGACCATCTTCATTAATCTCTGCTATTTCGATTTTCGGTTTTTCGATTTCGATCATCCGGAAAAAACCCTCCTCTTTGCGCAACAAATCACTTACGCTATTTCCACGGTCGAGGGTGAATTATCGTGAGTACAATTCAACGATAAGATGTTCTTGGACAGGGATATCGATCTCTTCCCGTGTGGGGTAGCGCAATACTTTACCAGTTGTATCGTTAACGGACATTTCTAACCATGCCGGTACTGTTTTAGCACCGAGGTTTTCAATCACTTGCTTGAGCAGTGGTGATTCTTTGCTCGTTTCGCGAATTTGAATCGTTTCGTCAGCTTTTACTAAATAGGACGGGATGTTAACCCGGCGTCCATTAACAGTAAAATGACCGTGACGAACCAGTTGTCTAGCCTGAGTACGGCTTTCAGCCAACCCTAAACGATAAACAACGTTGTCCAGTCTTCTTTCCAGCATAACCAGCAAATTTTCGCCGGTAATACCTTTCATGCGATCAGCTTTTTCGAAGTACGAATGGAATTGGCCTTCCAATATACCATAAATACGACGAGCTTTTTGTTTCTCACGGAGTTGAAGACCATATTCGGATACTTTTTTCCGGCCCTGTCCGTGCTGACCAGGCGCATACGCCCGACGGGTGTATGAACATTTATCGGAATAACATTTATCACCTTTCAGGTACAATTTAGCACCTTCGCGGCGGCATAATCTGCAAACTGCTTCTGTATATCTTGCCATTCTTTATTAACACCTCCCGAATCTGTTAGACTCTTCTCCGCTTGGGCGGACGGCAACCGTTATGAGGGATAGGGGTAACGTCTTTAATAAGATTTACCTCTAAACCAGCAGCCTGCAAAGAACGAATTGCAGCTTCACGGCCGGATCCCGGTCCTTTTACAAATACTTCAACTTGTTTTAAGCCATGCTCCATTGCAGCTTTGGCAGCTTGTTCGGCAGCCATTTGAGCAGCAAAGGGAGTGCTTTTACGGGAACCTTTAAAGCCGAGACCGCCGGCACTGGCCCAGGAAAGGGCATTGCCTTTGACATCGGTAATGGTGATGATAGTATTATTGAAAGTGGAGCGGATATGAGCTACACCGAACTCTATATTTTTACGCTCTTTTCTTTTGGTTCTAACAACTTTCTTAGCGACCAAGTTTTATCCCTCCCTTACTTTTTCTTTTTAGCGCCAACGGTTCTTTTCGGACCTTTACGGGTACGGGCATTGGTTTTAGTCCGTTGACCGCGTACAGGAAGTCCCATACGATGCCGTTTGCCCCGGTAGGAACCGATTTCAATCAGACGCTTGATATGAAGGGATTCTTCACGACGGAGATCACCTTCAACTTTATAGTTCTTATCAATTGTTTCACGAAGCTTAGAAACTTCTTCCTCAGTAAGGTTTCTCACCCGAGTATCGGGATTGATTCCGGTTGTGGCAATAATCTCTTTTGCTAGTGTCAAACCGATACCGAAGATGTATGTCAATGCAACTTCAATTCGTTTGTCGCGTGGTAAGTCTACACCGGCTATACGTGCCATCTATCATCCACCCCCTAACGTTTAACCTTGTTTTTGTTTATGTTTCGGATTCTCGCAAATTACCATTACACGGCCTTTGCGCTTAATAACTTTGCATTTTTCACAAATAGGTTTGACTGACGGTCTGACTTTCATATTAAACCTCCTTTATGGTGTCCGCCTGTCCGATTTTATTTGAACCGGTAGGTGATACGGCCACGTTTCAGGTCGTATGGCGTAAGTTCTATTGTAACTTTGTCACCAGGCAAAATGCGGATAAAATTCATTCGAATTTTGCCGGAGACATGTGCCAGCACGACATGCCCGTTTTCCAGTTTAACCTGGAACATGGCATTTGGTAAGGCTTCTAAAACCGTACCTTCAACCTCAATTGCGTCTTGTTTGGCCATCAGATCTCCTCCTCGTCCGCGTCTTACTTAACAATCCGGTGTACATATATTCAGGATGGCTTTACGTATTTCTTCGTCGGGAATGATCTCTATTCCTTCGAAGTTTGAGTGCAACGTCCTGTGCAATAGACCTCATAAGTTTGACATGCCGGACATTTTTTGTCTTAGGCTTAGCTGCTGCGGATGCGTCCATCAGCGACCAAGATGAACGGCGGTTTGCCATGGCCAACAACGACCTATGTCCCGTCCCGCCTGGGATATAACGAATTGGCCCTGCGGCACAATCCCGGGTGGCACCATGCCTGTTCCCTAGATTTTTGTTAAAATCTCCGGACCATCGGGCGTAATCGCAATGGTATGCTCAAAGTGAGCTGACCGCTTGCCGTCAGAAGTAATCACTGTCCAACCATCGTCAAGCGTTTTAACTTCATGAGTTCCCATATTGATCATCGGTTCTATTGCCAATGTCATTCCAGATTTTAAACGGGGTCCGCGGCCGGGCGGTCCGTAATTCGGCACTTGAGGATCTTCATGCATATTTCTGCCGATGCCATGCCCTACATAATCACGCACAACGCCATACCCAAAACTTTCAGCATGCTTCTGCACTGCGTGTGAAATATCACTTAGGCGGTTACCATCGATTGCCTGTTCAATTCCCTTGTACAGCGATTGTTCGGTTACATCCAGCAATTGCTGTACCTGGGCATCAACTTCACCAATCGGGATGGTTATAGCAGCATCGCCATAATACCCATTTATTACCGCGCCAATGTCAATACTTACAGTATCTCCATTTTTTAACTTTTTTAATCCCGGTATACCATGAACCACTTCTTCATTCACCGAGGAGCAGATATGACCGGGAAAGCCGTGGTACCCCTTGAATGCAGGGGTAGCCCCACAGCCTTTTATATATTCTTCGGCGATTCGATCCAATTCCATTGTTGTTACATCCGGTTTGGCCGCCTTTTTGACCTCAACCAGCGTTTCTGCCACTATCCGGCCGGCATCACGCAAATAGTTGATTTCCCGTTCTGACTTGAGAATTATCATGCTTGCTCGCCCCGCATACTACGGACAATATCATCAAACACTTTCTCAATATCCTGCCTACCATCAATTTCAGTATAAAGACCTTTATCTTGGTAGTACTCAATCAGCGGTTTGGTTTGTTCGCCGTAAACAGTCAGCCGTTTGGTAACTGTTTCTTCCTTGTCATCATCACGCTGATATAGTTCACCGCTGCATTTATCGCATACATTAGTGGCTTCAGGTGGATTAAAGGCTACATGATAAGTCGATCCGCAAGATTTGCAAATGCGGCGGCCAGTCATGCGGCGTGCCAGTTCGTCGGCAGGCACAGTGATGTTGATAACGCGGTCAAGCTTGATAGCAAGTTCAAAAAGTGTCCGGTCTAAAGCATCAGCTTGCATCGTGGTGCGGGGAAAACCGTCAAGGATAAACCCTTTCTGGCAATCAGCCTTAGCCAGTCTTTCCTTGACGATGCCAATAGTAACGCTGTCCGGTACCAATTGACCCGCATCCATGTATTCTTTGGCCTGCTTGCCCAGCGCCGTTCCTTCTTTTACCGCTGCCCGGAACATGTCGCCGGTTGAAATTTGGGGAATCCCAAACCTTGCAACCAGTTTTTCAGCCTGAGTGCCTTTACCAGCACCCGGCGGCCCCATTAAGAGAATATACATGTGCGTCCCTCCTACTTCATGAAGCCTTGATAATGCCGCATTAAGACAAGAGCTTCGATTTGCTTCATTGTATCAAGAGCAACCCCTACGACAATCAAGAGGGCGGTACCGCCAAAATAAACCCCTTGGATATTGGTTATGCCAGCGACAACATTCGGCAAGATTGCGATAAATGCCAGAAAGAGCGATCCGGCCAGGGTAATTCTGGTCATAACGCGATCTAGATAATCGGCAGTCGGTTTACCCGGGCGCAATCCTGGGATAAAACCACCGTATTTTTTCATGTTCTCTGCCATATCCGATATATTCATAGTAACCGCAGTGTAGAAGTACGTAAAGAAAACGATCAACAGAGCATACAATGTTGTCTGAAGCGGCGTTCCCCACGCAAACCACCCTGCCACCGTTTTTACCCAGGAGACATCAATAAACTGGGCAATAGTTACCGGGAACATCAGCACGGATGACGCAAAGATTATTGGAATAACACCAGCTTGGTTCACCTTTAGCGGAATGTGAGTTGAATGCCCGCCATACATTTTGCGGCCTACAACACGTTTTGCGTATTGCACGGGGATCTTACGCTGTCCTTGTGAAACGGCTATAACCAAAACAATCATAGCTACGGCAATTACAGCAAAAATCAGCGCTTGGAATATATTAATGGTGCCTACTGTAAGATATTGATATATTACGGCAAGACCATTAGGTAACTGCGAAACAATACCGGCAAAGATAATGAGAGAAATACCGTTACCAATTCCCTTTTCAGTAATTTGCTCGCCTATCCACATTAATAAACAGGTTCCTGCTGTTAACGATAAGGCGATAACAAAGACCGTTCCGAGGCCACTATCAATAAGTGCATTGTTAGCCCGGAGACCATAGGCCATACCAATTGCTTGGATAAATCCTAACAATACAGTACCGTAACGGGTAATTTGAGTGATTTTCTTTCGCCCTTCTTCGCCTTCTTTTGCCCATTGCTCAAACTTCGGTACTACTACAGTAAGAAGCTGCATAATGATCGAAGCATTGATATAAGGCGTAATACTCATTGCAAAGACTGAGAATTTGCTTAAGGCACCGCCTGAGAAAAGATCCAGGAAGCCAAACAGATTACCAGTTGTGAATAACTGTTCGATTACCGCCGAATCTACACCGGGAACAGGTATGTGCGTACCCATCCGAAAAACGAGAAACATAGTCAGTGTAAAAACGATTTTTTGCCTGAGCTCAGTTATCTTGAGTATATTCGACAGGGCTGACAGCACCTAGATCACCTCGACTTTTCCACCAGCGGCTAAAATCTTTTCTTCAGCCGATTTGGAAAATCCATTGGCTTTAACGGTAAGTTTCTTTTCGATCTGACCGTTACCTAGAACGCGAACGCCATCACGTACATTTTTCAGAATACCATATTCGATAAGCGCAACTGGATCAACTACTGCGCCATCATCAAAACGGTTGAGTTGCTCAACATTAACTTCAGCATATTCCTTGCCAAAGATATTTGTAAAACCGCGCTTAGGAAGACGACGGTATAAAGGCATTTGACCGCCTTCAAAACCTGGCCGTACACCACCGCCGGCACGAGCATTCTGACCTTTATGACCTTTACCGGCAGTTTTACCAAGACCAGAACCTAGTCCGCGACCTACACGAACACGTTTTGTCTTAGAACCCGGTGCGGGAGTCAATTCGTGGAGTTTCATCTACAGCACCTCCTTGTCTAGTCTTGTACTTCTTCTACACGAACAAGATGTTCTACTTTGTGAAGCATGCCTTTAAGTGCAGCAGTTTCCTCTTGAATTACGGAACTGTTGACTTTTCCAAGGCCGAGAGCCTTAACGGTAGCCCGCTGGTCTTCAGGACGGCCAATCAGGCTTCTGTATAGTGTAATTTTAAGTTTCGCCATGATATTACCTCCTTAGCCCAGCAGCTCTTGCACGGTTTTGCCACGAAGTTCGGATACTCGTTCAGCCCTCTTCAGTTGTTGCAGTCCTGCAAGTGTTGCATGGACAACATTATTGGCATTGGCCGAGCCCAGAGATTTGGTTAGAATATCGTGTACTCCAGCTAGTTCGAGCACTGCACGAACAGGGCCGCCGGCGATAACACCGGTACCTTCTGAGGCTGGTTTTAAAAGTACTCTGCCTGCACCAAACTCACCAGTTACTTGATGAGGAATGGTTGTTCCAGTTAGAGGCACTTTGATTAAGTTTTTCTTAGCATCTTCGATGCCTTTACGGATTGCTTCAGGTACTTCACCGGCTTTACCTAATCCTGCGCCTACGTGGCCGTTGCCGTCACCGACAACCACCAATGCGCTGAAGGAAAAACGGCGACCGCCTTTTACTACCTTGGCAACACGGTTAATGAATACCACTTTTTCTTTCAGGTCGAGACCTGCGTAGTCAATTCTGGCCATTACTGTTCCTCCTTCTGATTAGAATTCCAGCCCTGCTTCACGTGCAGCTTGGGCGAGTGCAGCGACTCTGCCATGATAAATATAGCCGCCACGATCGAAGACTACCTTTTCAACACCATTGGCTTTAGCACGTTCGGCAATTAGTTTGCCAACGGCCTTGGATGCTTCAATATTGCCACCATATTCAACCTGCAGTTCTTTATCCAGCGAACTTGCTGAAACAAGAGTGCGACCGGTCTGATCGTTAATGATTTGGGCATAAATATTGCTTAAGCTGCGATATACGTTCAAGCGGGGTCTTTCTGCCGTACCGAATACGTTTTTGCGAACCCGGATGTGACGCTTTTTGCGCGCAACGTTTTTGCTCTCTTTACGAAGCAAGGTGTTCACTCCTTTCGCTTATGATTTTATTTCTTGCCTTTACCGCCGGATTTACCGACCTTGCGGCGGACGATTTCGCCTTCATATTTGATGCCTTTGCCTTTGTAAGGCTCGGGCTCTCTGTAAGAGCGAATATTAGCGGCAAGAGCGCCAACTGCCTCTTTATCAATGCCGGAAACAATAATTCTATTGGGCGCCGGAACATCAATATTGATGCCTTGTGGCGGTTGAACTTCTACCGGATGGGAAAAACCCAAAGTCAGGTTCAGTTTCGTTCCTGATTTGGAAGCTCTATAACCAACGCCGGCAATTTCCAAAGTTTTAGTAAAACCTTGGGTTACACCTGTTACCATATTAGCAAGAAGTGTACGGGTCAGGCCATGCAGAGCTTTATGTTGTTTTTCTTCAGAAGGACGGTTTACGGTCAGCGTATCGTTTTCCTTCTCAATAATCATATCCTTATGCAGGACACGAGTCAGCTCGCCTTTAGGGCCTTTTACCGTTACAGCATTATTTGCTTCGATGGTTACGGTAACGCCTTGCGGAACGGCGATAGGCATTCTACCTATTCTAGACATAATTGCACCTCCTAGTTGCCAGTCTTACCAGACGTATGCGAGTACTTCGCCGCCCAGACCTTCTTTGCGAGCTTGTTTATCGCTCATAATTCCTTTAGAAGTAGAAACCACTGCAATACCCAGACCACCAAGTACACGGGGCAGTTCATCTGTCTTAGCATAAACACGCAGACCCGGTTTGGAAATTCTCTTGATACCGGTGATTACTTTTTCACGGTTCGGACCGTATTTAAGCGAAACCTTCAGAGTACCTTGTTTACCGTCCTGAATCATTTCAAAATCTTTGACAAAGCCTTCCTCTTTGAGGATACGGACAACGGCCTCCTTGATTTTTGAAGCCGGGATCTCTACTTTATCATGATAAACCGAATTGGCGTTACGAATCCGAGTCAACAGATCAGCAATCGGATCGGTCATTACCATAGATCAAAACCTCCTTCCTGTTAATGCTGCTACTACCAACTGGCTTTGGTAACCCCGGGAATGGCACCTTTATAGCTCAGTTCGCGAAAGCAAATACGGCACATTTCAAATTTACGCATATAACCATGCGGACGACCGCAGATTTTGCATCGGTTGTGATGGCGAACTTTAAATTTCGGTTCGAGCTTCCACTTTTCAATTAATGCCTTTTTGGCCACGGGTTTCCCTCCTTTACGCGCTGAATGGCATCCCCATTAGTCTTAATAGTTCGCGAGCCTCTTCATCGGTTTTCGCAGTAGTTACAACTACGATATCCATTCCGCGGACTTTATCTACTTTGTCATATTCCATTTCTGGGAATATGAGTTGTTCTTTTACACCCAACGTGTAGTTACCACGGCCGTCAAAGGCTTTCGGGCTTATCCCACGGAAGTCACGCACGCGTGGCAGGGCAACGTTAATCAGCTTGTCAAGAAACTGATACATCCGCTCGCCGCGCAGGGTAACTTTAGCTCCAATAGGCATGCCTTGACGAATTTTGAAAGCAGCAATCGATTTTTTTGCACGAGTGACAAGTGGTTTTTGACCGGCAATTGCCGTCATATCGCCAACAGCAGCATCCAATACTTTTGGGTTGCCTACTGCTTCGCCAACGCCCATATTGATAACGATTTTTTCTACTTTCGGAATTTCCATGACGTTTTTATAGCCGAACTTTTCCATCATGGCTTTTGCTACTTCAGCAGTATATTTCTCTTTCATTCGGGACATGTTTGAGTTACCTCCTTTCGCGCGTTATTTATCCTTATCGATAATACCGTTGCACTTTTTGCAGGCCCGAACAAGGGCACCGCTGGCCAAGGCAGTCTTTTTAATGCGAGTCGCTTTGCCGCACTCAGGGCAAACAACCATAACATTGGAAGCATGCAGAGCAGCTTCTTTTACAATGATTCCGCCTTGAGGCATTTTCTGGCTAGGCTTAGTGTGGCGCTTTACTTTGTTAACGCCTTCTACAACGATCTTTTCTTTTTTAGGCAGTGCTTCTATAATTTTACCAGTTTTGCCTTTATCCTTACCGGATAAAACAACAACGGTATCGCCTTTTTTTACGTGTAGTTTATTGGACACGGACATCTCCGGCCACCTCCTTTACTAGAGTACTTCCGGTGCCAGCGAGATGATTTTCATGAAATCTTTATCCCGCAGTTCTCTTGCTACCGGTCCGAATATACGGGTACCTTTCGGGCTCTTGTCATCCTTGATTATAACTGCGGCGTTTTCATCAAAACGGATGTGCGAGCCATCGCCACGACGCAGGCCTTTGCTGGAACGAACAATTACGGCTTTAACGACATCGCCTTTTTTCACTACACCGCCAGGCGAAGCATCTTTTACCGCTGCCACAATTATATCTCCGATGTTGCCAAATTTGCGGAACGAACCGCCCAGTACGCGAATGCACATAATTTGTTTCGCGCCTGTGTTATCTGCAACATTCAGAATGGTCTGTTGTTGGATCATCGTTATCCCTCCTTATTGAGTGATCGACGTAGGGCGTAATTACTGCGCTTTTTCCAGAATCTCGACAAGCCTCCAACGTTTTTCCTTGGAGAGTGGACGAGTTTCCATTATTTTCACGGTATCGCCTATCTGGCACTCGTTATTTTCGTCATGTGCTTTGAATTTTGTAGTTTGCTTCATGGCTTTGTTATAAAGACCATGCTGCACCATGCGTTCAACAGCAACAACGATTGTTTTTTCCATTTTATTGCTGACCACTTTACCGATACGGGTCTTGCGTTCATTTCTTTCTTGGGTCACGTATTACAGCCTCCTTCCCGATTGCGTGGAACTTACTACGCTTGCCTGGTTTTCAGTTCGGTTTCGCGCTGAATGGTTTTAATGCGGGCAATCGTCTTTTTCACTTCGCGGATCCGCATAGGGTTTTCCAGTTGACCAGTGGCAAGTTGGAAACGGAGGTTAAACAATTCCTCTTTCAGTCCAACCAACTTTTGGTCGAGTTCTGCAGCGTTCAGGTCGCGGATGTCTTTAACCTTCATTTACTTCACCACCCACTTCTGCCTCAACTTGCTTCTCAGTCTCTTCGCGTTTTACAAATTTGCATTTAATCGGCAATTTGTGAGCGGCGAGACGCATAGCTTCTTTGGCAATTTCTTCGGCTACGCCATCCATTTCGAACATGACGCGACCAGGTTTTACAACAGCTACCCAGTATTCCGGTGAACCTTTACCGCTACCCATGCGGGTTTCAGCAGGTTTTGCAGTGATCGGTTTATCTGGGAATATTTTAATCCATACTTTACCGCCACGTTTGATATAACGGGTCATAGCAATACGGGCAGCTTCTATTTGCCGGTTGGTGATCCAAGCCGGTTCTAAAGCAACAAGGCCAAACTCGCCATGGCTTACGGTATTGCCTTTATTGGCTTTACCTTTCATACGTCCACGGAACTGTTTACGATGTTTTACACGTTTTGGAATCAGCATTATTTCTCGCTCCCTTCCTGAGCGGCAGCGGGCTTTTTGACTTCAGGCAAAACTTCGCCTTTATAAATCCATACTTTTACGCCGATACGGCCGTAAGTAGTATGAGCTTCAGCTGTGCCGTAGTCGATATCAGCACGAAGAGTGTGCAGGGGAATACTGCCTTCACGAGTACTTTCGGTACGAGCAATTTCAGCGCCGCCCAAACGGCCGCCTACCATTACTTTAATACCCTTTGCGCCCATGCGCATGGTGCGTTGAACGGATTGCTTCATAGCGCGGCGGAAAGCGATACGCTTTTCAAGTTGAGCAGCGATACTTTCAGCAACTAGTGTAGCATCCATTTCAGCTTGTCTAATTTCAGCAATGTTAACATCAATTACTTTGCCGGTTAATTTCTTAAGCGCGACTTTCAGTTGTTCGATGCCAGCACCACCGCGGCCGATTACCATACCAGGCTTAGCAGTGTGAATAATTAGTTTCACCCGGTTAGCGGCACGCTCTATTTCAATACGGGATACGCCCGCAGTATAGAGTTTTGCTTTTACAAACTCACGAATTTTAACATCTTCATGCAGAAATTTGGCATAATCCTTGTCTGCATACCATTTGGCATCCCAAGTTTTAACAATGCCAATCCGGAGACCATGGGGATTTACTTTTTGACCCACTAAATTTCCCTCCTTTTCTGATTATCTTTCTTTTACCACTACTGTAACGTGGCTGGAGCGTTTTAAAATTTTAAAGGCTTGGCCTCTTGAACGCGGATGAATGCGTTTCAAGGTTGGACCTTGATCAACAAACACTTGTGAGACAATCAGATTATCTACGTTTAAATCATAATTGTGCTCAGCGTTAGCGACAGCCGACTGGAGCACTTTTTCCACAACCTCGGAAGCAACCTTCGGGGTATGCTTCAAGATGGCAAATGCTTCACCCACTTGCTTGCCGCGAATGAGGTCAACAACGATGCGGACCTTGCGCGGAGCAATGCGGATATGTCTGGCAACTGCTCTGGCTTCCATGGTGTAACCCCCTCTCGAATCTATCGTAGCGATGTAGATTTTTCGGAACCACTGTGCCCTTTATAGGTACGGGTCGGTGCAAATTCGCCCATTTTATGACCAACCATGTCTTCCGTAACATATACTGGTACATGTTTGCGTCCGTCATGTACAGCGATGGTATGGCCGACGAAGCTGGGCAGGATGGTGGATGCCCGTGACCATGTCTTTACGACTTTCTTGTCATTGGCAACATTCATCGCTTTAATCTTTTTCAGCAGGCTTTCATGGACATAAGGTCCTTTTTTAATTGATCTGGACACCGGATTAGCCTCCTTTCCTTATCCCGTTATTTCGTCCGTCTTTTGACGATCAGGCTATCAGATGCTTTTTTATTATCGCGGGTTTTAGCACCTCTAGCATGCTTGCCCCAAGGTGTAACAGGGTGTTTCCGTCCGATAGGCGAACGGCCTTCACCACCACCATGTGGATGGTCAACCGGATTCATAGCAACGCCGCGGTTAGCGGGACGAATGCCCAGCCAGCGGGAACGACCGGCTTTACCAATAGTAATGTTTTCATGCTCTAAGTTACCTACCTGACCAACAGTGGCTTTGCAGTTAACATGCACTTTTCTCAGTTCTCCTGACGGTAAACGCAAGAGTGCATGGTTGCCTTCTTTAGCCATCAATTGTGCAGATGCACCAGCGGAACGAACCATTTGGCCGCCTTTGCCGATTTTCATTTCAATGTTGTGAACTTGAGTACCTACAGGGATATTTTTCAGCGGCAATGAATTGCCCACTTTGATATCTGCCTCAGGACCGCTCATAATGGTATCGCCTACTTTAAGACCGTTAGGTGCTAAAATATAGCGTTTCTCACCATCAACATAGAACAACAGTGCAATACGAGCCGAACGATTCGGATCATATTCAATGCTAGCTACTTTAGCGGGAATGCCATCTTTGTTACGCTTAAAGTCAATCAGACGATATGCGCGTTTGTGTCCGCCGCCCTGGTGTCTTACTGTCAGACGTCCTTGGTTATTGCGTCCGCCTTTTCTGGTCAGGCGCTCAACAAGTGAACGTTCGGGCTGGTCGGTTGTAATCTCATCAAAACTGGCAACAGTCATAAACCGTCTGCCAGCAGAGTATGGTTTAAATGTTTTAACTGCCATGGGTGCTCCTCCTTTTCGTTAAGTTAGGCGATTAAACGCCTTCAAAGAACTCAATGCGTTCGCCCGGAGCCAATTTAACGATGGCTTTTTTATAATCCGAACGTTTGCCTTGGGTTTTACCCATCCGCTTGGTTTTACCAAGAACACGGACGGTGTTGACAGCTTCTACCTTCACTTTAAAAACGTGCTCAACAGCTTGACGAACTTCTACTTTGTTTACTGTCAACGGCACGAGAAAAGTGTAACGGTTTTCAGCCATAAGAGCAGTGGATTTCTCCGTAATTATCGGACGGATCAGTACGTCACGTGCATCCATTAGGCGAGCACCTCCTCGATCTTGGCGACGGCGCCTTTTGTGACGAATATTTTATCATGGTATAAAAGATCATATACATTCAATCCAGTGGATGCAATGGCTTTAACACCAGGAATGTTGCGAGCTGATTTTTCGACTGTCTCATCACCCTCGGTGATAATCAGGGCTTTTGCTGCCGCTGCGTCGAAACCTGTCAGCATTTTCACCATATCTTTAGTTTTAGGCTGTGCGAACTGGATTTGATCTACCACTAGCAGTTCACCTAAGCTCAGCTTATCGCTAAGCGCCGATTTGATTGCCAAACGGCGGGCTTTGCGAGGCATGCTGAAGGCATAACTTCTAGGCTGCGGACCAAAAACGACACCACCGCCTACCCAGATTGGAGAGCGGGTGCTGCCAGCGCGAGCACGGCCAGTTCCTTTTTGTTTCCAAGGCTTTCTGCCGCCGCCGCGAACCAGACCTCTGGTCTTGGTGGCATGAGTGCCTTGACGTTGGCTAGCTAACTGCATAACTACAGCTTGATGCATAAGTGCTGAGTTAACTTCTACGCCAAAAACGTCATCATTTAATTCTATCTCACCGGTTTGTGTGCCAGTGATATCATACACTGCTACTTTCGGCATTTGCGTATCCTCCTTTCCTATGGGACGACCATAGTCGTCCCGGCACGGTCTCTATTTCTTAGGTTTAACGGTATTCTTAATATATACCAGGCTTCCTTTAGCACCAGGAATAGCGCCTTTTACAAGAAGCAAGTTGCGGTCTTTATCCACTCTGGCAACACTAAGGCGTTGTACAGTTACTTTTTGAGCGCCCATGTGTCCAGGAAGTTTCTTACCTTTAAAGACTTTACCGCCGCCGCCGCTCATCCGTGGTCCCATCGAACCCGGTTCACGATGCGATTTCGAGCCGTGAGCCATTGGCCCCCGTGCGAAATTATGGCGTTTGATAGCACCGGCAAAACCTTTACCTTTGCTGGTACCGGTCACATCAATCAGTTCACCTTCGCTGAAGATATCGGAGCCAAGTGTTTGACCCACAGTATATTCAGATACGCTGGGCAGGCGCATTTCGCGAATGAACTTTACTGGCTTAACGCCAGCTTTGGCAAAATGACCTTTGAGCGGTTGGGTGACTTTTTTATCTTTAACGGCGCCATAGCCCAATTGCACCGCATTGTAGCCATCGCTTTCAACTGTTTTTACTTGCACTACCACACTCGGGCTAGTTTCTACCACCGTTACGGGGATTACTTTGCCTGCAGCAGTGAAAATTTGAGTCATACCTAATTTTTTACCTAAAATTGCTTTCGTCATTATTGCCACCTCCTCTTACAGCTTGATTTCGATGTCCACGCCAGCGGGAAGGTCGAGACGCATGAGCGCGTCGACAGTCTTGGATGTCGGCTCTAGGATATCAATAAGGCGCTTATGTGTGCGCATTTCGAATTGTTCCCGCGAATCCTTGTTGACGTGGGGTGAACGAAGAATCGTAAAGATGTTTTTCTCAGTAGGAAGTGGAATAGGTCCTGACACCAATGCACCAGTTCTTTTAGCAGTGTCGACAATTTTCACAGCGCTTTGATCCAATGCTTTGTGATCGTATGCTTTGAGACGAATTCTAATTTTTTGTTGTTTAGCCATGTTTTTTTCTTTCCTCCTTATCGCCCAGTTTCTAGAACGGACATGCTCCGCAGAAATCTCCCCGCTAAAGATGCGGGCAACCTTCCACATCATCGCCTTTGGGGTACCTGTGAAACCAATTACCTTGGGGCAGCTTGCGCCGCCCCTCAGCACTTTTTCTTACTTAATTACAGCGGTTACAACGCCGGCGCCAACAGTACGGCCACCTTCGCGAATAGCGAAACGCAAGCCTTCTTCGATAGCGATCGGGGTAATCAGTGCAATTGTCATCTGGATGTTATCTCCAGGCATGCACATTTCTACGCCTTCTGGCAAAGTTACGACGCCAGTTACGTCCGTTGTACGGAAGTAGAACTGAGGACGATAGCCATTGAAGAACGGTGTATGACGGCCGCCTTCTTCTTTGGACAGTACGTATACTTCGGCTTTGTAGTCTGTATGAGGTTTAATCGAACCTGGTTTAGCCAATACCTGGCCGCGCTCGATGTCCTTACGGTCTACGCCACGCAGCAATGCGCCGATATTGTCGCCAGCTACTGCTGAATCCAATAATTTGCGGAACATTTCTACGCCTGTTACTACGGTAGCTTTTGGTTTTTCGGTCATACCAACGATTTCGATGGTTTCCCCTACTTTTACTACTCCACGCTCTACACGGCCAGTTGCTACTGTTCCACGGCCGGTGATTGTGAACACGTCCTCGACAGGCATCAAGAAAGGCTTGTCAGTTGCGCGCTCAGGAGTTGGGATGTATTCGTCAACAGCATCCATCAATTCATGGATTTTGCCGCACCAGTTGCATTCGCGTTTACCGCAGCCGCACTCTAGTACTTTCAAGGCAGAGCCTGAAACTACAGGAATGTCATCGCCAGGGAAATCGTAGCTGGACAGAAGTTCGCGAACTTCCATTTCTACCAGTTCCATCAGCTCAGCGTCATCAACCATGTCAGCTTTGTTCAGGAACACTACCATTGCAGGTACGCCTACTTGGCGGGACAGCAGAATGTGTTCCCGCGTTTGAGGCATCGGGCCGTCAGCTGCACTTACTACCAGGATCGCTCCGTCCATTTGTGCGGCGCCGGTGATCATGTTTTTTACATAGTCAGCATGTCCTGGGCAGTCTACGTGAGCATAGTGACGTTTTTCCGTTTCATACTCTACGTGAGCGGTGTTAATGGTAATACCGCGTTCTCTTTCTTCCGGGGCTTTGTCAATCATGTCGTACGCCATGAATTCAGCGCCGCCTGATTTTGCCAGGGTCATGGTGATAGCGGCTGTCAGCGATGTTTTACCATGGTCGACGTGACCGATTGTTCCAATGTTTACGTGTGGCTTGTTTCTTTCAAACTTTTTCTTTGCCAT
>DDHB01000043.1 GCA_002337925.1 Sporomusaceae bacterium UBA1887 | reverse complement strand
CTACTGGGGCTACTGGCGATACCGGTGCTACCGGAGCCACTGGCGCTACTGGTGCCACCGGGGCCACTGGCGAAACTGGTGCCACTGGGGCTACTGGCTCTGGCACAATGATTCCCTTTGCCTCCGGCTCAGTTTTAGCCTTAAACACACTTGCAGATGGCTCAGCCGGAGTCCCTTCACTTCTAGGCTTTGGCAGTTCTAATAGTGGACCAGATAATCTTGGTCCGACTATTGATCTTACAAGCAACGGTGCAACACTCAATTTTGCCTTTTCGCTTTCCAATAGCGGGACAGTAACCTCAATCGCAGCATTCTTTAGCCTCTCTGATCCCTTGACAATCGTAGGAACGGCGATAACGATATCCGCACAGCTTTATGAATCGACCACGCTAGATAATATATTTACTCCCCTTGCCGGCAGCACTGTAACATTGGCTCCGGCCTTTACCGGAACACCCGCTACGGGAGATAGCAGCAGTGTCCTTGCAACTGGACTATCGATACCGGTAACAGCAGGTTCCCGCTTGCTAATGGTTATTTCTGCAACAGCTGCAGGAGCTAGCCTTGCAAATTCATTATCAGGCTACGCCAGCGCTGGAATAACCATCGACTAGCCTTCAACTTACAGGCCCGTGTTACTTTCCGAAGAGTAACACGGGCTTTTTCTTCTTTTAAAATATTTCACATCATGGAACAAGAGATCAAAGGCATTTTATGCATTATATAGAATATTTGGAATTGAATTATAAATGTGTACTACTTCTGCTGTACTGAGTTCACGCTCAGTAGTCATTCCAACTTAATCGGGTTAGATCCCAAAAACATAAGGGGGAATCGTATATGAATACCAAGAGACTCGTAGTTGCAGCGTTATCTGTAGTGGTAGCAGGTTCTATGCTGCTAGCAGGCTGCGGACAAAAAGACTCCAAAGCAACGGAAGCTCCAAAAGAGGGTACAAAGCTAAAGTTCCGATTAGCGGAAAGCAACCCGGCTGAACATCCGGTAACGCTGGGAGACAAAAAATTTGCTGAATTAGTCGCAACACGTTCCAACGGGCGTATAAGTATTGATGTTTTCCCCGGCGCACAATTAGGGGAAGAAAAAGCAGTCCTGGAACAGGTGCAATTGGGTGCAATTGAGTTTACACGTGTAAGCGCATCACCACTTGGTGAATTTAATAAACAAATGAGTGTGTTTTCGTTACCATATATTTTTGACAGTGAAGATCACATGTGGAAATTCCTTAAGGGTGAAATGGGCGAAAAAATGCTGAATGATTTACAGCCCTCCAGGATGAAAGGCTTAGCCTACTATACCGCTGGCTCCCGCAGTTTCTATTCACTCAAACCGCTTACCGGAATAGACAGCCTGAAAGGGTTAAAAATCCGCGTTATGCAAAATAAAATAAACATGGAAATGGTTGCAGCCTTAGGCGCAAGTGCAACTCCCATGCCTGCAGGGGAAATTTTCAGTGCTTTGCAGACAGGCGTAATTGATGGAGCAGAAAACAATTATCCTACTTTTGTCGCGCAAAACCACTACCAGTCAGCTAAACATTTTATTTTGGATGCTCATCAGAGAATTCCAGAGGTTTTGCTAATAAGTAAAGTTGCCTGGGATAAACTAGCAGCAGAAGATCAAAAGTTGATTAAACAGGCGGCACTGGATTCTGTCTCTTATCAACGGGAAGTTTGGGCTAAGACTGAAAAAGAAGCAGAAGACAAAATCCGGGCAAATGGTGTAACAATTACAGAAGTAAAAGATCTAAAACCATGGCAGGCTGCTGTTAAGCCAGTGATCGAAAAATATGGAACTGACTATAAAGAAGTGCTTGATGGAATTGATAAGGCCCGTAAATAATACAAAAAAACACTGCCGCACGGCAGTGTTTTTTTGTATTCACAAGTTACCTTTCATAAGGGAAGCTTTATGCTCTGAGGAAAGCTAAATATATTATAGGGATCAACCACTTCTTTTATCGCCTGCAGCCTGCGAAGATTTATCCCGAAATACGCCAGTTGATAATTGGGTGTTTGACCGTAGGGAAAGTTAATATACGACCCCCTGGTAATGGAATATATATATTCAAAACCGGCTTCCACCCATTGACGATGTCGTTCTTCTTCACTGCTCTCTTCCCAGGATGACACAATTGCCATTATATAATCAGACTGTCTACTGGCAAAAGCTGTCTCATCCACCGCAATATCCCGGACAGCACCGCCAAGTGAATACACACGTATCGAAGAGCTTCGGTCTGTAGGCGCTCTGTCTACAATTTCCACAAGGCTTGCCAGTTCATCTTGCGAAAATTTTTCTTCGACAAACCTGCCTGCAGCCTGGAACGCTTCCTGCCTTGGATAAATAGCCCCAATTTTTTTCACAGCTTTAATAAAAGGAATATACTGAAAATTTTCAATGGTTAAGCCTGGTATATCCAGCATCGGCTGAAAAAGATATCTAGCCTCTTCCCGGGTACCATAAAAAAAAGAATTGACCCATGCACCGGTTTTAGTGATTCCACCAAACATACTAATCCGGTAATCCAAATGCGGCAGCCAGTTTTGCCATACCTGTAAGAACTGCTTTCTAGCCGCTTTATTGTCATCCCATCTAAGCTGAATTAATGTAATTTTATCAACTTTTTTCAGTTTAAATTTATATTCAATCACTACACCAAAATTACCGCCGCCAGCTCCTTTTAGTGCCCAGAATAACTCGGCATTACAATCGTCACTTACTGTTAACTGCCTGCCTTCGTAATTGATCAGCGTTGCTTCTAAGAGACTATCGGCAGTTAGCCCCAAATAGCGGGTGGATAATCCAATCCCACCGCCTAAAACCAGACCAGATATGGCAACAGTAGGACATGTCCCCCCTGGAAAAGCAAAACCATATTCATATAGGCATTCATATAACGGCAACAATCTTGTTCCAGCCTGTACATTTACCGTTTCTTCACACACATCCACTCTTATTTGATTCATAGGCGAAGTATCAATTACCAATTTGCATGTGCCGTTTGAGTATCCCTCGTAGTTATGGCCCCCTGAACGAACTCGCAGCTCTATCCCCTGCGCTCTTGACCAAAGTATTGCATTCGCAACATCATAAGCATCAAAGCAATACACAATAATAGCTGGATACTGTTCAATTGCAATATTGTAATCCTGGCGGGCTTGCTCATATTCGGGGTCCCCTGGAACGATGACTGTCCCGGTCAGCCCTTTACAATCCAATTTATTCACCTGCCTAATATCCTTTTGTGTATAATATGTTAATTAACAATCTCTTGTTACCGAGCAGCTTAGAGTTACATGAATAGTAATCCGTAAAAAAACTCACTACATGGAACCGGAAGGCAAGGGCATTCTTTTACGCATATAGAATAGAAATAAAAGGTGCAAAGAAAACCTGAGGCTATTCTGATAACTGTAGTCAACTCATACTAACTATAAAAAATGAGGTGTCATATGGGTAAAATGAAACTCGCATTGATCGGTTGCGGCTATTTGAACGAGATTGTAGCGAATGCATTAAAATCGGGCTATCTGCCGGATTATGAACTAGTAGGTGTTCTGGGCAGAGACTATGACCGGACCAAAGACTTCGCTGAACGTCACACCTGCAAGGCATGCAGCGATATTAATGAACTCATGTCTTTAAAGCCTGATTTTATAGCAGAGGCTGCCTCTGTAAAGGCCGTACAAAGCTATTGTGAAACAATATTAAAAGGAGGCTCTAACTTTGTCGTCTTATCAATTGGCGCCTTTGCCGACGCTGAATTTTACGAGCGGGTGAAAGCTACCGCCACTCAATATCAGCGCCGCGTATACATCGCCAGCGGAGCAGTTGGTGGATTTGATGTTTTGCGGACAGCTGCATTAATGAGCCCAATTACCGCTTCCATCGCTGCGCAAAAGGCACCGTCTTCACTCAAAAACACTCCGCTTTTCACTGATGATTTGCTGAGCATTACAGAACCGCGGCAAGTATTCAGCGGTACAACCAGTGAAGCAATTTCCCTGCTGCCTACTAAGGTAAATGTTGCAATTGCGACTGCTCTTGCCAGTGCCGGCCCCGAAAATACAGCCATGCATATACAAGCTGTACCAGGCTTTAAAGGTGATGAATATCAGATTGTCATACAAGGCGAAGAAGTGCGGACCGAGCTCAACATTTATTCCCGTACCAGCTCCATTGCCGCCTGGAGCGTAGTAGAAGTTTTGCAAAATGCCGTAGCTCCAATTGTATTCTAGGAGGTTGCATCATATGTTCAAAAAACTAGTTGCCATAGAACCCCTGAATCTGACCCCATCGGCCAAGCTACAGCTCTCCAAATATGCAGAAGAGGTTGCACTTTTTACAGATATTCCGGAAAGTGATGAAGAAATCATTCGACGAATCGGTAATGCAGATGCCGTACTGCTCAGCTATACAAGCCGTATAGAAAAAAAGATACTCGCTGCCTGCCCTACCATTCGCTATATCGGGATGTGCTGCAGCCTTTACGCTGAAGAAAGTGCCAATGTCGATATACGCGCTGCCCGGGAGAAAAACATCACTGTGTCCGGAGTCCGTGATTACGGTGATCAAGGCGTTGTTGAATATATCGCAAGTGAGCTTATTCGTTATCTTCATGGGTTTGGCGGCAAACAGTGGCAGGAAATGCCGGTAGAACTGACCGGCTTACGAATAGGCATAGTCGGATTTGGCACTTCGGGTCAGCTGATTGCTGCCGGACTTCAGGCATTAGGAGCAGACCTGTATTATTTCAGCCGCACCCGTAAGCCAGAGCAGGAAGAAAAACAAATAAAATACCTGCCCTTCAAAGACTTGCTAACTACTGTTGATGTCGTCTGTACCTGCCTTAACAAAAATGTAATCTTATTTAATGACGAACAATTTGAGTGGCTCGGCAATCATAAAATCATGTTTAATACTTCTATCGGCCCCTCTCATACGATCTCCGCTCTCGCAAAATGGCTTGAGCATGGTAATAATGAATTCTTCTGCGACACCGCCGCCGCACTCGGTGATCCTACCGGTAAATTACTTACCAGCCCCCATGTAAATTGCATGCACAAATCCTCGGGGCTCACCAGACAGGCCTATGACCGGCTAAGTGAAAAGGCCTTGCAGAACATCGAAACATTTCTCCAGAAAAAATANNTAGATCAAAGCTCCTGGAAACAAGCAACCTCAACCCGGCACCATTATGCCTGGGTTGAGGTTGCTTGCATATCAACTGCTTTTTGCACTGCCTTTTTAATTTCTTCCGCGTCATTCAGTTCGAATACCTGCTGCAGCAGCTTAGCAGCACTTCGCATGTCAATGCGGCGAATTTGCTCTTTCACTTTTGGAATTGAGGCAGCACTCATGCTCAATTCGTCGATTCCCATTGCCGCCAGCAATACCGCAGCTCCCGGATCACCTGCCATTTCACCGCACACGCCGGCCCATATTCCGCTGTTATGAGCCGCGCGAATCACGCCGTCAATCAGGCGCAGCACGGAAGGATGATAATGGCTGTAAAGCTGGCTGACCCTGGCATTGCCGCGGTCAACTGCCAATGTATACTGCACCAGATCATTTGTGCCAATACTGAAAAAATCGCATTCCCGGGCGAGTACCGGAGCCAGAACTGCCGCCGCAGGCGTTTCTACCATGATTCCCAGCGGAACATCGCGGGAAAACGCTTTACCTTCGCGCTCCAGTTCAGACGCAGCCTGCGCAACAAAAACTTTTGCCCGCCTTATCTCATCTGCACTGATAATCATCGGCAGCATGATGGCTGCTTTACCGTAAATTCCGGCCCGTAAGATTGCCTTAAGCTGTGTGAGAAATAAGTCGGGCCGTTCCAGCGATATGCGGATGGCCCGCCATCCCAGAAAAGGATTATCCTCTTCACCGATATTCAGGTAATCAAGCGGCTTATCTCCACCAATATCCATCGTGCGGATAATGCACACTTCTTGCTTGCACTGCTGGACGACCTGCCGGTAAAGCTCGGTCTGCTCATCCTCACCAGGCGGCAGCTTTTTACCCATAAATAAAAACTCGGTCCGGTACAGCCCTACTCCCTCGCAGCCAAATTCGAGGGCTCTTTTCATATCTTCCGGCACCCCGATATTAGCGGCCAGTTGAATGCGAACACCGTCCAGCGTCACTGCCGGCTCACCTGCCTGTGCCATTTGTACGGCCAACAGCTTCTGTTCACCTTTACTCTTTTCTAAGTAAAAAGACCTCACTTCCGGACTTGGCGCGATTAGGATCTCCCCTTTTTCCCCATCCAAAATAACCTCTATACCATCGATCAACTGCGAAAGATCGTTGACTCCAACAACTGTTGCCAGGCCTTTGGCTTTCGCAATAATTACAGCATGCGATGTGGTACTGCCGTGCCCCAGGATGAGTCCCTGAACTGCAGCACTTCCCGGCTCAGCCAACAAAGATGGCTCAATATCCTTTGCGCACAGAATCATGGTTTGCTCCCCATCATTCCCAGTTTCCGCCTTGAACAAAATCCGTGCAACGCGCCGGCCCACATCTAGTACATCTGCCGCCCGTTCCCGCAAATAAAGATCATCTAATGAAGACAGCATGGCCGCATATTGCTCAGCCACTGCCAGCATAGCCTGTGGTGCACCTTCCCCTTCATTCAGCTTTTGCAGCACCGCTTCTTTTAAAGCCGGATCAGCTAGCATCGTCCGGTGAGCCTCCAGAATTGCCGTCTGCTCGGTATTCCCCCTGGCTGCCGCTGTCTCAATCATTCTGCTTAGCTGTTCGTCAGCTTGTTCAAGTGCGGTCAACAGTTTTGCTTTTTCCTGCTCAGGGGTTTCTTGCATATACCCGGCGTAATACCCGGTTAGATCAGTAGATACTCTTTTAATGTTACCAATTACCGTTCCAGCTACAGCGCCAATTCCTTTCAATTTTTCCATCCCGCCACACCTACTCTTCGCCAAACTGACTTTCGATCAGGTCTGTTAATGCGGCAATGCACGCTGCTTCATCTTCACCTTCGGCAGTAAGTGTAATATCCATTCCACCAATCACTCCCATTGTCATTACCGACAGTACACTTTTTGCGTCTACCGTTTTATTATTGCCGGTAAGAGTGACTTTGCTGCTGAATTTGGCGGCAGTCTGAACAAACTGTGCTGCCGGCCGGGCATGCAGCCCCAGGCGGTTGGTCAGTTTCAATGTTTTTTGTGTCATTATTTCACTCCCTCCCGCTGCAAGCAGCAGCTATTTTTTCCGTAATTCCCGCGCTCCTTCAGCCGCTGCCAGCACTTCAGCCAGTGTACTGCCGAGCGATGCCTGTACGACAGCGCTGACAGTCCCCTCCAGGACGGGCGCATCTGCAATCTGGACCCGTGTTTGCAAAGTAACAGGCAATAATTCCAGTGCAGTCTCAGCACTTAAGACTGCACTGCCCAAATCTACGGCAACTACCACTCCTTCGCCAGTGTCTGCAGCTTCAATAGCTGCAGCAATCAACGTGGCATCAGTTCCAATAGTGCCGTTGGCACCTCCGGCAGCAATGATTTTTTGCCCTTTCCGGGACATCTGCGCAGCCATTTCCACAATTCCTTCCGCAGCTTTTGCACTATGAGACACTACTACAATTCCGACCATTTACACCACCCCTTGTTGTGAACGACAAAAGCTGGCTAGTACTGTAAGCATAATAGTTGCTGAAGTAGCTCCAGGATCCTGATGTCCTAAGCTGCGCTCACCAAGATAGCTGGCCCGTCCTTTAGTAGCAATAATTGTTTTGGTGTATTCTACACCTTTCTCAGCAGCAGCAACAGCCAAATCAAGACATTCCAGTACAGATTTACCTGACGCTAAGCCATTATTGAAAGCATCCAGAGCCGGTTCCAGAGCATCCAGCATTGTTTTCTCGCCTTTTGTGGCTTTCCCACGTTCTTTGATTCCCTGAATAGCTGCTGCCAAAGCTGCCGCTGCTCCGGCTCCGTCCATTTCCTGCTTGCCGGCAACAACAGCTGCTGCCCTGAGGAAGGCAGTACCATACAAAGGTCCCGAAGCTCCTCCGACAGTAGAGATGAGCGTCATTGCTACCGTCTTCAGTACCAAACCGATATCCGCATCTTCAGGCAGGGTGCGCAGCTTACCCCTTACTGCCTCAAAGCCTCGCGCCATATTAATGCCATGATCGGAATCACCAATGGCCGTATCCAGAGTGGTTAAAAAATCCTTGTTGCTTATAATTGCTTCACCAATAGCGTCCATTGCCGCCACTGTTTTATTGCTCACTATGATTCCTCCTTGTACTGCACGTTGACGCTTCTCCTATCCAGAAGCCATTTCAGCCGCTAAAATTGTACCAGCGCAGGCGTATCTGCCGGCGCTAGCAGCAAATCCTTCAATTCGCTGTCCAATTTTAGAACGGTTATAGAGAATCCTGCCATTTCCAGCGATGTCATGTAATTGCCCACATACGTTTTTACTGTTTTCACACCTTGAGCAGATAAAATTTCTGCGACCTTACGATTGACTATATACAGTTCCATTGTTGGTGTTCCGCCAAGGCCATTTATCAGTACAGCCACTTCATCCCCAGCTGCAAGCGATTGATCTTTCAAAATTTTGTCAAGCAGATGAGCTGCAATTTCATCGGCAGGGCGCAACGCTTCGCGGTGCGTTCCAGGCTCTCCATGAATTCCCATACCAATTTCAATTTCATCCTCAGCCAGAGTAAAGCTTGGTTTCCCCGCTGCAGGTACTGTGCAGGGTGCTAAGGCCATGCCCATTGACCGGATGGAGGAGATTGCTTTTTCTGCCGTGGCTTTTACCTCGGCCAAAGTAGCGCCACTTTCTGCTTTCGCACCGGCGATTTTATGCACTAGAATGGTACCGGCAATTCCACGGCGGCCAATCGTCCAGGTACTGTTTTCCACTGCTACATCATCATTAACGATGACTTTTTCAACCTCAATTCCCTCTGCAGCCGCCATTTCTGCAGCCATATCAAAATTCATGACATCACCAGTATAATTTTTGATGATCAGCAGCACGCCTTTTCCTCCATTAACGGCTTTTACTGCTTCAAAAACCTGATCCGGTGTAGGTGAAGTAAATCCCGCCCCTGCCACTGCCCCGTCTAGCATTCCTCGCCCAACAAACCCGCCATGTGCTGGTTCATGACCGCTGCCTCCGCCGCTGACTAAACTGACTTTAGCGGTTGGACCGGCAGAGCGTACCACGACATCAAAGCCTTCTACTCGCTTCACATATTGCGGATGAGCTTTTACAATTCCCTGCAACATTTCTTCCACTACATGATCCGGATTGTTGATGATTTTTTTCATACATTCTTCCTCCATTCATCTCGTCACTGACCTGGATGCAACAAGGATTATTAGTAGGACAATTCTGTTTATTTAATATAGCAATAATCATGCCAAGCCAGTATGATTGAATTTAGCAGCTCCAGTGTTTAGAATTATTCTTAGAATTGGTAAAAAAGATCAACTTCCCAATATGACCTGATCTTTTTTTCCTATTCTGATCTTTTTTCCCAAACTAAATTTTTCATCAATCCATATTTCCGTGCCTTCGCTGCAACTGTTTTATGGGTTAAGCCTAGTACTTTCGCTGCACGGTTAAAGCTGCCATATCGTACTAGTGCTTTTTCAATAATCTCTTTCTCATAGTCTTCCCAAGGCAAGATACTGTCTTCTTTCATGCAGCTCCCTGAAGCAGCAGACTGCGGTATTTCCCGCAAATAGCCAGGTAAAGAGTCAAGCTCGATATAAGGGCCATCGGACAAGGTCAACATCCGTTCCACTACATTTTCCAATTCCCGTACGTTTCCAGGCCATTGATAATGGCAAAGGGCTTCAAGTGCCTCCTGCCGGAACCCCCGGAAGGGCTTATTCAAGGTTGTGGCTATCCGGTTCAGAAAATATTCTGCTAATAAGGGGATATCCGCCTGGCGTTCCCGCAAGGCGGGAAGGAAAATAGGGATAACATTCAGACGGTAATATAAATCATCGCGGAACATGCCAGCAGCCATCATTTTTTCTAAATCCTGATTGGTTGCAGCAATAATACGAACATCGGCCTGTAGTGTCTCTTCACCACCCAAACGCTGAAATTCTCTTTTTTGCAAAACTCGCAGCAGCTTTACCTGCATGCTTTTTTCCATATCCCCGATTTCATCCAGAAAAATAGTCCCACCGTGAGCCAGTTCAAATTTACCTTGTTTACGCCGGATAGCTCCGGTAAAAGCCCCTCGCTCATGGCCGAACAACTCACTTTCCAATAAAGCAGACGGAATAGCCGCACAATTCACGCGGATAAAAGGGCCATGGGCTCGGGGGCTTCCAAAATGAATCCCCTCAGCAACCAGTTCCTTACCAGTGCCGCTCTCACCTCGGATTAAAACAGTTGCCAGACTTTCCGCCGCTTTTCCTGCAATCGCCAGAGCTTCAACAACGTTCCCGCTTCCACCGATAAACCGGTCAAAAGCCTTAACTGGCTTCCGACTGCGCCGCAGCTCCTGTTTCAAGTATTCCGCTTGTTCGGTCACTTGATGCAATTTATCCATAAACGCTTCTACTTCGAACATATTCTTAATGACGGAAACAACACCGGTAACCTCACCATCCACAATAATCGGTGTAACATTAGCTGCAATTGTTTGTCCATTCGCTTTACGGCTGATATGTCCAAGTACAGGCTGCCCGGTGGCTAAGGCCCTCGCCCGCCCTCCATGCGGCGAGATATGAGATAACAGTTTCCCCTCAACCTCCAACCTTGTCATACCGGTTATGCGTAAATAGGATGGATTAACATAGGTGATAACGCCCATGGCATCAACCACGCAAATTCCATCTTCCACCGTTTCCAGGATGAGATGGAGCCGCTCTTGCAAGTCTTTGACCATTCGCAGCTCGCCCATCGTATTTTCGAGTGATGAAATATCTTCGAAAATGGCGACAGCCCCCTTAGCCTCTCCATCAACAATGATTGGTGTTCGGTTAGTGATCAGCACCGTACTGCCAAAAACCTGCCGGGAGGCGAGTTCGGGAGTCATTGTCCGGTTTACAACATGCAGACGGGTATCCGGGATTACATCTTGCACGGGTCTGCCAATTACCTGGCTTGCTTCCAGCTTCATAATCCGGGCTGCTGCGGGATTAAAAACAACAACCTGATCATACTCATCCGTCACAAGCAAGCCATGTGCCAGACTTTGAAAAATCTGCTCAGCGGCAACCGCTTGATCCTGAAGCATTCTGTCTACACTGCCGAGTGTCACCGCATCGCTTAGCACAAAGTCACTTTCCAAAAATTCCGCCAAAGCCTTAACTGCTGCTTCCTCCTGCTCTCCACCGGCCGAGGAAACCATAACTGTATCACCAGCTCGAATATGCAGCGAAACCAGTGGCAGTAAACTACTGGCAGGAATCTTGTTTCCCCTGTGATCATGGATGTACAAAATTGCCCCAAACCGGCTCTGCAGCTCATTGGCCTTTTGGACCACCATCGCCGCTACTCTGGTGTGCAGACCTTTGTCATGCCGGATAATCGCTTTAAGCATATTTGCGTCCTCCTGTCACTTTTGCTTATTAGTAATCTGGTCTAAATATTCGCTCAATAATACGTATATGTTCGCCAATACTGGTGACAAGCTCCTTCTAGCTAGAGCCAATCTTCTGGCAAGACCAGCAGGTACGTTTACAACAGTATTGGTTTTTATTTACGGCAAATACCAGTATACTTTTTTTCACATTTGCACTATATTAAATAAAAGCAGCTTATGCTGCCTTAATCAGGACTGCATTTCCAAAGGAGGCCTTTATGAATATAACAGGAGAACAAAAATTATTGGCTATACTCGCCCATCTGGCCTATTTGTTAGGAGGACTTGGCTTTATTATTGCTCCATTGGTCATTTTTCTTCTTCGTAAAGAAGATCCGTTTGTCTATCACCATGCCAAACAAGCTTTGGTAGCTCACCTTGCCATTTTGGCAGCTTCCGTAATTACCAGCCTATTATGCATTTTACTAATTGGTTTTTTGCTTGTACCCGTACTGGCACTGCTTTGGCTGCTACTGCTCATTACCTCCATTATCGCTGCCGTAAAATCAGCTGATGGACAGTTTTATGAATATCCGTTAATCCAAAGCCTTGTCCATAAATTGTAAGTAAAAGTTTAGCTAAAACAAAGAGGTCTCAACCTCTATTGAAGGGTTGAGACCTCTTTTATATCTACTTATTCAAGCCAAGTGTTTGTGCTGTTGAAGCATGAATTTTGCTGATAAGCTCTGGGCTCTTCAATAAAGAAACGCCATAGGAAGGAATCATTTCTTTCAACTTTGGCTCCCATTCCGCTAGATGCTGAGGAAAACATTTTTTGATTACTTCCAGCATGACAGACACAGCGGTGGACGCTCCTGGCGAAGCGCCGAGCAAGGCAGCGATCGAGCCATCAGAGGCACTAATAACCTCTGTACCGAATTGCAGCATGCCTTTGCCTGCAGCCGTATTCTTAATAATTTGTACGCGCTGGCCTGCTTCTAGCAGCTCCCAGTCCTCACTTTTGGCATTTGGAACAAAATCCCGTAAATCTGCCATTCGTTCTTCTTTTGATAACATAACCTGCTTAATCAGATACATCGTTAATGAAACATTGTTGACACCTGCTGCCAGCATAGTTACCAAATTATCAGCATTTACTGAGGTTACTAAATCAAACATAGAACCGAATTTCAAAAACTTTGGCGAAAAGCCCGCAAAAGGACCAAAGAATAACGATTCTTTTCCATCGATTAGCCTTGTATCCAAGTGAGGAACAGACATCGGTGGAGCGCCACTCGGAGCTTTGCCGTAAACTTTTGCATGATGCTGCGCTACAATCTCCGGTTTGCGGCACACCAGGAATATCCCGCTTACCGGGAATCCGCCGATCCCCTTGCCTTCAGGAATACCTGATTTCTGCAGCAAATGCAGGCTTCCGCCGCCGCCGCCGATAAATACGAATTTTGCCGAATGACGCTCAACGGCTCCACTATCCACATTGCGCACTTTTAGTTCCCACGAGCCGTCGCTGGTACGTTTAATATCATCAACATTATGCTTAAATTTGACAGCAACGCCTTTGCTTTGCAAGTGATTAAACAGCAGCCGGGTTAGAGCACCAAAGTTAACATCCGTACCGGTTTCATATCTTGTTGCCGCCATAGGTTTATTTGGGGCCCGGTCTTTCATAATAAGTGGAATCCATTCCGTTAATTTTGCGCGATCTTCGGAGTATTCCATGCCCGCAAAAAGCGGATTATTGGACAAGGCTTCAAAACGCTTCCTCATGAAGGCTACATTCTCTTCCCCTTGCAGTAAGCTCATATGAGGCAAAGGCACGATAAAATCCCGTGGATTATTTATCAGTCCGCTGTCAATCAAATAAGACCAAAACTGCTTTGAAACCTGAAATTCTTCATTAACTTTGATCGCCTTGCTAATATCCACTGATCCGTCAGGCTGCTCAACGGTGTAATTAATCTCACATAGTGAGGAGTGTCCTGTTCCGGCGTTGTTCCACTCATTCGAACTTTCCTCACCTGGCGTTTCGCGTCTTTCAAACACAGTAATGTCCCAGTCCGGTACCAGCTCTTTTAGCAGTGCTCCCAAAGTGGCACTCATAATTCCGCCGCCAATTAGGATAACGTCCTTTTTCTTCTGTATGCTGCTCATGCATGATCATCCTTACTTCTAAAATTTGCAGGAAGAACACAGGCGTTCCTGCTTAGACGCCGTGGCAATTATTTTGTCGAAAGGACATTATTCTTCTACTTAAAGAGTATCACTATTGTTGCAATATTAAAAATATCTGTTTGCTATTATATAATAGTTGTACGCTATTATCTCATTTATGCTGTTTAATCCCTTCAAATGCATAGGTCACCAATATTTTAATAAAAGCCTCATCTAATTTTTCCCCGGTAACTAATAAACGGTAAAAAAGCGGACCATAGATTAAGTCAATACATATTTCCAGATCTACATCCTGCTTTAGCTCACCCCGCTGCACTCCCCGCTCTAAAATATGCCGGGAATCCAGCCGGCGAGGATTAAAATATCTCAGTCGATATTCCTCTGCCAGCTTACTATCAAATTGGCCCTCTGCGATTAATTCATTGATGACTTTTCCTTCGCGGCTTGTTAGAAACCGGGCCAAGTTCGTAACCTGGATAACAATATCCTCTATAACAGATCCGGTATCCGGGACGGGGAGTCTAGACATGGCAGCAGACAAAAAACCGTCCATCACAACAGCTGCTTTATTAGGCCACCATTTATAAATCGTGGCCTTACTAACCTTAGCCCGTTCAGCAATCTTTTCAACAGTAACAGCACCAAAGCCGGTTTCCAGCAGCAAATCATATGAGGCAGTAAGAATTGCTTTTTCCGTTGCGGCGTTACGAGGACGCCCTTTTTTCTTTTCCAATAAAAGCACCTCACTTTTATTTCTACGTAAACTATACGTTCATTATACTAAATATTTTTCGTACAGAAAACCAAAATATTTCTTTACAATACTAAACGTTCAGTTTATAATATAATTATTATCAATACTGTACGTTCAGTACCAAAATGTTCAATAGTATGTTGAGCAAATTAAAAATAAGGCAGGGATTGTCCTATGAGAAACGGATTATCAGAAACCAAACGAATTCCCAACTGGATCATGGCGCTATTAGCGTTTTCCTGTGGCATAATTGTTGCTAATCTCTATTATTCGCAGCCTTTAGTTGGCCCTATCAGCATCGCTACCCACCTTCCTTTAGCATCAGCAGGATTAATTGTAACGCTAACACAAATCGGCTATGTAGCGGGCCTATTATTTATTGTGCCGCTCAGTGATCTCATCGAAAATCGGCGCTTAGTTGTCGCTACTTTAGGTATTGTGGTTTGCGCATTAGCTGCTGCAGCTTTTATCCATAGCGGATCACTATTCCTGATCGCAGCCATGTTCATTGGATTAGGTTCCGTAGCAGCCCAAATCCTTGTGCCCTATGCGGCCCACCTGGCGACACAAGAGCGACGCGGTCAGGCAGTAGGCAATGTAATGAGCGGACTGCTGCTAGGTATCATGCTTGCCCGGCCACTAGCCAGCTTTGTTACTGATCTTTGGGGCTGGCAGGCAGTCTTTATTCTCTCCGCCGTTATTACTGCTCTACTGGCAATAGTGCTGGCTATTGTTCTCCCCAAACGTGCTCCCTCGCCAACTATGAGCTATCGTGATCTCATTCGTTCCCTATGGTCACTTTTTAAGACAAAAGCGATCTTACGCCGCCGTGCTTTTTATCAAGCTTGCTTATTCGGAGCTTTTAGCTTGTTTTGGACGATCATTCCATTATGGCTGTCCAGTCATTTTCTATTGTCACAGCAGGGAATTGCCTTATTCGCACTTGCCGGTGTAGCTGGTGCTATAGCAGCTCCTGTCGCAGGAAGGCTGGCCGACAAGGGCTGGACAAGAAACTTGACAGGTGCAGCCATCATCGTTGCAATACTCTCCTTTCCTATTACCCATATATTTGAGGATGCTTCACCTATTGCTTTAGCGGTGCTGGTTATTGCCGCTATTGCGTTAGATATGGCGGTATCCGGCAATCTAGTGCTCAGTCAGCGGGCAATCTATTCCCTTGGCAATGAAGTTCGCGGGCGCGTAAATGGTGTATTTATGGCAGTTTTCTTCATCGGAGGGGCCATCGGCTCAGCATTAGGCGGCTGGGCATATGCTTATGGCGGATGGATGCTGGCGTCAATTGTTGGGGTAAGTATGCCAGTTGGAGCGCTATGTTATTATTTCACAGAAAAAAATCATTGATCCTATAGCCGAAAAGAGTGCGTCTCTAGCAGCTAGCAAAAAAGCCTTGCTTAATCACTTGGATTAAGCAAGGCTTTTTCGCTATTGCCTATAACGGTCGTGAAGGCTTATCCTCTCTTACTTTTTAAGGTTTGCAGGTAGTCGGCCTTCCAGAGCGGACTTACTGGCTCGTGTTTGCTGCTGCTCTTAAATAAATGAGGATACTGCTTCAGCAAAAGTCGCTCCTCACGGTCCAGCTTTCGTAAATGAGCATGAAAAACATTGGACATGAGCTCTGTATCGCGAACCTGCAAGGCAGTGATCAGTGCGCTGTGCTGACTGACAATTTCCTTCAAACTGCTGTTGGTGCCACAGGCCAGCAAACGCATACGCCGGTAGTGCCCCCCTACATTCTGAACGGCTTGCAGGCAAAACAGTTTCTCTGTAACAGTATAAAATACCTGATGAAATTGATCGTCAAGCCATAAAAAGCGGCGGGTATCCACCTCTTTAAGGTCGCAAATCTCCCGCTGCTGGCGCAAAGCTTCATTGAGAAGTGTAATATCTGAGGGAGTATGGCAGGCCATAAACAGTTTCATTACCTCTTCCTCTACTGAAAGACGTAAAAAACGTTCCTGCTCCACACGGGAGAGATCGATTTGCGAAATCATTGTCCCTCGTTGTGGTAATAAGGTCACCAGCCCCTCCTGATCGAGGCGGATAAGCGCATCGCGCACAGGAGAGCGGCCCAGTTCAAACTGCTGGCAGATATCCTTGATACTCAAAACGGTACCTGGCTGCAGATATAGCTCCACAATAGCGCGACGCAGCACAGGATATACCTCTCCATCATGTAAAGCCTGCTCTTTCAGGGATGTCAATTGGTCGTCGTACTGCACATTACAGCTCTCCTTTATAGGGTGGAACATTTACGTGTATGGAATCAAATCATGAGTTGCTAACTGGCCCAATGCCAACAATAAATAACGCTCAAAAATACAAGGAGAATAGGCCATGCCTGCCATGTACTTGGAAAACTGCACTGCCGCCACCTCAGATGCGCCAGCCAGCCCTCGCTTATAGCGTATGCCAAACACGCTTCTCTCCAGCATACGGCTGCGAGTGTAAATGCCACTATTCTCCTCCTCCAGTGCATGAAAAATCTCATGCAGCACAATACTGTCCACAATGTCATCACTACGAGTAAAGCTATCCAATTCATTGTCGCCAATAAACTGCGCTACCTGTAAGACGGCACTATCATTGACAGTAATTATCCGGGCAGCAGGATCATAAAGCCCCATATACAGATATGGCTCCTGCAATTCCTCTCTGGCATACACAAGGTCTAATTGCAGCTCCCCTGCAAGCTCTCGGGGAGAAAGCGCGCCATATTGTGCCGTAATACGCTGCGCCATATCGTTGGCCGTCAGCACCGCCCCATCTATCACCGCACAAGCCTCATCACTGCTTAATGCACAGCCGCAAAGATCCTTTTGCAGCAGATACCGGTACCAAACAGTATCGTCACACCCCAGTGCCTGCTGTACGATACGGTCTAACCCATTCTTGCCAGGCCGAGAGAAATCATTACAACTCATTGCGGGCAAGCACCAGAATCAGCTCCGTCTCCGGCCCACAGTCGCCAAGTTCGGCTTCAATCAGTCCGGCAACCTGTATCAGTTCAGGAATACCCGAGTAGTCCAGAAAACGTGACCCGGCTAGAACATAGACATCCGGATTGATGCGCATTTCACTGGAAAAATTGCTGGCACTGTCCCACATCCTCCGAAGCGTAACAGCGGCATCTTTCATCGTACTACGTTCTACAAAACTGTTTGTACGCTGAACTTTGATAAAGCCTTTCTTATCAATAACCCGAACAGGACACTTTCCGTTCTTTTCTGCTGTTACGACAAAGACAAAGCCGTTGGAGGCCTTAATTACCACTGCTTCTTTCTCTACGCCGATGGATTCTGCTGCAATTTGAACAGCTTCCTCTTCAGTGCAGTTCTTCATCAAGTCTGTTGTCTTTATTTCGGTCGAGCCCATGGCAATGGCGGTAACCTTCTGCGCCTGATCATCAATTTCTACATACACTTCAATGCTGTCTTCCAGTGCCCCGCTGTTCATGGCAAGCTCCTTCGCTTCTTTTTTCAACTGGGCAATATCCGCTGCTGTCGGGCTGGGAATTGTTCTCTCCACCATCTCCCGCACCATGGCTAGTGCCACACCAATCGAAGAAATCACCTCAGCGTTTTCGGGAATCCGGTAGGCAAAATCCAGCATTTTAGCCGTAAATGTCAACAGTGAGCCCGCACCGCCTCCGGCACCCACAAGAACAATCTGTTCCCGCTCGAGCTTATATTTAATAATCAGCTCTTCAATAACAGGTATAATCTTCTCGCAGGATTTCGTTAAGATGGCCTTTGCTGTTTCCTCAACCGACAATCCCACCTCTTCAGCTAACAGCTGCATTGCCTTGCAGCTTGACTCGAAGTTGCCGCGCGCGTAGTCATCTTTCTCCAGTATTCCAAGTACATTGGCGGCGCAGGTATTGGTAATGGTAACACTCTCACCGTTGTTAAGCCTGATTGCCACATAATCATCCGGATCATTGGAGCGAGGCTTTATATGATACAGCATTGCTCCGTCGAATAGAGCTGTATCAGTGAAGCAGGCATAGCCCAGTCCTGCAATATGCGCCGAACGGGGCCCCACATCAAGTACTTCCCCTTTTGTGGCACGCACCATACTGCCTCCGGCTACCCCCAGCACGCGCACGTCAAGGCTGTTCACATAGGTGCGGTGTCCGCCAATGATGGAATAATCGACAGTGGGACGTCCATTTTTGATGACACCAATATTCGTGGAAGTACCACCTACCTCAAAATAAATACCATTTGAAGCTCTGAGATACATTAAAGCTCCAATAACACTGGCTGCAGGTCCGGAAAGCATAGTAAGAATGGGGCGCTTCTTCATCTCATTAATTTCCATGACGCCGCCGTCACCGCGCATAATCATGAGCGGTACAGCTATCCCCGTAGATCGTACACTCTGCTCGGTAGAGTTTGCCGTGTCAAGCATTTTCGGCAGAATAGATGCATTCAACGCCGCAGTGCGGGTACGCGTCGTCAGACCATACAGTTTTGTAATATCCGAGGCCATTGTACTGGGAACCCCCTGCCGTTCGGCTTCTTGTGCCACAAGCTGCTCCTCAACCATATTGTCCACTCCAAAAGCCTTGCTGGCAACAATGACCCGATCTCCCTGGTCAATCATGCCCTTTATCGTATTTTTCATATTTTCAGGAGTCATTTCTTTAATTCTTAGATACGAATGATCAATTTCGATACACTTTCCAGTACCAAGATTGATATTGCCAATCTTGGTCTGCTTTTTGGCAAGAAGCCCCTCCAGCCAGCCTCCCCCCATACCGATCACGCCCACACGGGCAACATCACCCTCTAAGAGGGCGTTAGTCGCTTGTGTGGTACTGTGTGCAATAAAGATCACTTCCTCCGGCATAATTTCATGCTCGGCTAGACATTTTTGAAATGCTGCAACAACACCGGCAGCTACACCTTGTTCATGATGATGGGTAGTCATAACGGAACCTTTTCCCACAATTTGGTTTGTATTATTGTCAATGGCGACTGCCTTGGTATGAGTACCGCCAACATCAATCCCGATTCGAATTGCCCTGGTCTTCATAAATATTCCTCCTGCTGCCGGTTAAACGTTACCAATCATGACATAAGCAACAATCTCAACAATAATCAGAATAACCCATGCCCAGGGCAGGTTTGTTTTAATATATTGCTTCGGTTCCAGTTTTGCATAGCTCAGACCCCACATCGTCCAGGATTGAGTCGGACAGGCTCCTGCCACAATTGCAACGGGTGGAATGAGAAATAATGCAAATAAGAACATCTCGCTGAAAACGCCCATTGCTTGAAGGATGGATACCAGCGCAATACCAGAGCCCCAAATCATCAGCGGACCACGGAATAGTGCAAGCGGCGCGAGAGCGCAAACGGCAATCAGAAGTACGACAGGTGTAGTGGGAATAACACCGCCAAGCATATTTTGTAGGATAGGAGAAACCTGTTTTGCAGCTGCTTGAAAAATATTTACACTATACAGCATACCAATTAAAAGTCCGCTGTCGGCAATGCCATCATAGAGAGTCTTCTGAATTTTTTCCACTGCCAGACTATAGGACCCCATATTGCCTGTCAAAAGTAAGCCCAGAAAGATGCCCAAAAGAAACGAAGGGATCGGCTGCCATTTGAAGAACGAAACCATAATAATGGGTAAAAACGGCACAAGCATACAATCCCAGCGTAGATTTTTACTTACTTTCCCCTCCGGAGCAGGACTTGCAGCCCACGCACGGGCTCTGCCTCCTTTTTGCGCACGGGAATAGTTATACAGAATAAAGGCTACCATTACGGCAACGTGCACAATTGTGGCAATAACAGCAAACTGAATGTACTGATCATTGTATTTTACGTTTTTAAATACGGCAAAAAATTGGCTCACATAAGCGATATTCAAATACATTCCGCCCGAAACCGCTAACAAATACGCACCCAATGCGGTTTTCTTATCAATGCTAAGGGAAAACAGGATGGGCAGTACAATCATGCCAATTGCCATAACGGACCCTACACCAAATGCACTGGTAAAGATTAAGGCACAGACAATACTTAATAACAGAGTAGTAATCAACGGCTTATCTCCGGCTAATTCAACGGTCTTTTTGATGATATAGCCTGCAATTCCGGTATCTACAAGCATACGTCCGAACCAAGCGCCAAACACAATAATTGCAATTGTTTTACCATAATTCTCTACGGATGTTTGGAAAATATCAGTTACTACGATATGAAGAGGCACCCAGCCGATTATGCACCAAAGGATAGAAGTTGCGATAAAGCCAACAAGCAGATTCCCGCCTTTCATACAATAGACAATCAGGCCAATAAATGTAACAAGCAGTAACATACCAGAAATCATATCAATCACAGCTTTGTTCCTCCTTTTCATTTCCAATAGTTCCAATTGCTAAGGACGCCCTAAGCACTCCCTCCTTGACGGGCGCTACCCTTCAGTAAATTAAGTGGTTACCAGCTACTTACACTAATATATTAGTGTAATATATCAAATAGTACGGCACTAACTTACTGACTAATAAAAACGTGTCCTTTTCTTAGTTCAAACGCTACCGCATTTGGGCCGAGGAAAGCATTATAATGAAAAAAACTCCAGCGAATGCCGGAGTTTTTTTTCATTATATGTCAGTTAAGAACCAATCACTACAGCGGTGCTTTCTCGCAGTAAAGGCAGAGCAATAGAGAAAATACTGCCTCGGCCTACTTCGCTCTCTACCCAGATACGCCCACCGTGCATATCTACAATTTCTTTGGCTATGGCTAATCCCAGTCCGGTACTGCTGCCGACACTATGAACAATTGCGCCCCTGCCGGCATAGAACCGGTCAAAGATTTTCTCCAGTTCCTCCACTGAAATGCCAACTCCGGTATCCTGCACCGAAAAAACAACTTCATCTCCGGCGATATCAAGCCTGGCGGATACGGTAATGCTTCCTCCGGCAGGAGTATACTTCATAGCGTTATAGATTAAATTGGCGAACACCTGCTCCAGGCGGAACCGATCGATTTTTATGGTTTTATCCAGTACTTCAGCCGGCACCTTAAAGAGCAGGTTTACGTTCAAATTAGCCGTATCGGACTGGTAAGAATCCAAGATGGATTTTAGAAAATGACCTACAAAAATTGTCTTCCACTCCACTGTCATCATCCGCGATTCCAATGTGCACAGCGTAAAAAAATCCTCAATCAGAGTATTGAGCAGTAATGTTTTATTATGTATCACCTGCAGTGCCTTTTCCTGCTGTTTAGGCTCATGAGCAACGCCGTCTAAAATGGCTTCTACATAACCCCGGATCATCATTACCGGTGTGCGAAGGTCATGGGCTATATTACTGACTAGATGCTGTCGCGCTTTTTCCATACAAGCCAGCTTTTCGTTCTGCTGCTGCAAAAGGAGAGTTGTGGCCTGAAGCTCGCCGGTCCGCTCCATGATCTGCCTTTCCAGGCTTTCATTGTTTGTATTAATCTTTGTGTTAAGCAAGTTTAACTCTTCATTTTTGCGTGAAATCAGTAAAGCATCCTCTTCCTTTTGCTGATACAGCCGCCGAATTCGCTGCAACAGGATAAAGGCCTGGCAGCTAAGGTCTACCAACTGCCCCGATACCCCTATAGAGATAGGCATGGCCAATAAGCCCAGTGAGCGGAGCGCATCGGCAGTTAATGCCACTGCCCAGGCACCGATTCCTGCTGCATATATGCGGGCTTCCTCATTCTTACGCAATTGTCCCCAAAACACATAAACCAGCAGAATAATATTCAGGAATAACGTGATTAACGCCATCTTTACTAAAAAAACGCTTTTTCCTGGATCTAAGGTCACCTGCAGCATTCCGCCTGCAGCACTTATAAAAAGCAAATATCGAATTCTACGAACTAATTTTACGTGTCGCTCCTGAACGATCGATTCTAAAAACCAGATTAAAAATCCCTGCCCAAATAAGGCACCTGCTATCGTCACAAACATTAAAATCTGTGATGATTTAATCAGCGTTTGAATGTTAAAAATCCCGCTCATACCTACCAGACTGTTACAAACCGCACCTCCGGCAAAAGCGTAGTAGCTTTTTAGGCCCTTATTGCGCAAGGCCATGACAAAAGCAACTCCACCGCTGAATAAACCAAGAAAAACTGCACCTGTCCGGAAAAAGTCCAGCCTGGTGCGACTTTCCGTAATCTCTATCATACCGCCAAACCGCGGCATGGCTCCCAGGCCAATAATCGGTCCATTGGAGTGAATTCTGAGATAAATATCTTTGCCGGCTGCTTTGTCCGGCAATTCAATTAAATGCATAGGAAACCAGGGGTTATACGCCGTTCCTTCCGGTACAGGGATTTCTCCGCTCTGATAAATCCGCTTCCCATCCATCCAGCATTCAATGTGATGGTTGACTGTTGCCAAAAACAAAATTGGCTTAGCATATTCCACTGACGGCAATATACCATGCAGCCATAGTACACTCTTGCCGTCCCAGCCAGGAGGCTGTCCGGGAAACTTTGTCTCCTGCCATAATCCCTTCTCCCTCGTCTCCACTGCCCACTCAGGCCGCCCATCTGCCATTATCGGTGAATCACCCCAGCGGTAATGCCAGCCATCATGGATGTACAATTCAGCCTGCTTCCCACTGATCCAAACCACAGCTACAACAGTAATTGTTATGATAATCAGTATAATAGCAATAAAAAAGCTATAGGCACCCTTAAAATTACCTTGCTGCAAGCTGCTCTCGCTTTCCCGACAAAGACCTTCCCGGCCCCCGCCGCGCCCAAATGCTGTTAAACTGATAGCCCGTCCCCCAGGCCGTCAGAATATAGGCAGGTTGAGTGGAGTTATTTTCAATTTTTTTACGCAGGTTGCTGACATGGACGACAACTGTTCGGACATCTTCATTTACGTTTACCGACCATACTTTGCGAAAAATATCTTCTGCACTGAAAATAATCCCCGGATTCTGCGCCAATAGAAGCAGAATATCAAATTCCGTCCCTGATAGCTTGATTGGCTGCCGGTTATGCCACACATTGCGGCTGGTAATATCAATACACAAACTGCCAAACTGTAATATTTCATGCGCTATTTCTGCTTTTGCCCTCCGCCTAAGATGGGCTTTCACGCGAGCCACCAGTTCACGAAGACCAAAGGGCTTCACAATATAATCGTCTCCGCCGATTCCCAGCGCAATGACTTTATCACTTTCTTCGCCTTTGCAGCTCATGAAAAGAATTGGGCTATCTACAATTTGGCGCAGTTGGGCACAAACTTCTACTCCGCTTAGATCGGGCAGTAGATTATCCAGCAATATCAGGTCAGGCTGGTGTTGTACTGCAGCCTGAATCGCACTTACCCCATCATGTACATATATTGCGCGATAGCCTTCTTTCGTCAGGTACATGCTGACTAGTTCACATATCTCGAGTTCATCGTCCACAATTAAGATAACGGTGTCCGCCATCTTGCCACCCCTAAAAATTAAAGTAAATTTTAAATAGTCTTTTGCAGATAGTTCGACATTTAAGTCTAAAAAATCCTGCTGCTATATTGCCTCCAAAGATGGTACCAAGACCTGCCTGCATCGTAATAAAACGAGAAGTACCGCTATTATTGGGCGTTTATGGCCAAATTTACTTAGACAGCGATTAATATTATGTAAATTTAGTCATTTATAAAGATTTATAAAGATTCATCAAATTTCTCTTAATATTTCCTTGTCAATCTTTAGTTGTAACGAATAATTAGTCGTATTACGATAAGAGAGGACAAGTAGATCTAACGATCTACAATAACAGGTAAAAACTACACCAAACAAACTCCCTAGGTATCATTTACCTCATGAAAGGACAACAAACTATGAATCAACAGCAGCTTCCAAGCCCACTCCCCGTGTCCACTCAAGCACTTCCTGAAAAGTCGCCTTACATGGTCTTTAACGCCGGCGAGCTAACCTGTAAAACGGATATTGATGGGCTTGCTTTTGATTTTAATTATGGTGCGCGTGTCAAGGTACCAGCCGGCAAATGGCGCGTTAAGATTATCGATAAAGACGCCTGTCTTACGCTTTATGATGCCCCGGCGTCGGACGTGCTGGTTACCAGCACCAAAAAATTCTATATAAACTTTCGTCTGGAAGTTTATCTCGATAATAAACTCATGCTAAGCCATGACTATAATGCCTCCCGAAAAAAAATTCTTATTAAGTTTCCGGTCGGCACAATCGGTGATATCATTGCCTGGTTTCCTTATGCCCAGGAGTTTAAATACAAACACGATTGTGAAGTTTACTGTGCCATGGCACCTGAGTTGGCCGAACTGTTTAAGCCTGCCTATCCCGATCTCCATTTCGTCGGCCCCGAAGATAGGCCCAATGAAATATATGCTTCTTACTATATGGGCATTTTCTTCCCTTGTGATGACCGGATCCATCAGCCTGTCGACTGGCGTATTGTAGGCCTTCAGCAAACCATTCCTTATCTGCTTGGTCTTAAGCCCGCTGAAGTACGTCCACAGATTAACCCCAAACAGACAGAACGTCTTATTCAAGAACCGTATGTCTGCATCGCCGCTCAAGCTACCACGCAAGCCAAATACTGGAACAATCCGACAGGCTGGCTTAGTACCATTAAGCACCTTAAGGAAAAAGGGTACCGTGTACTGTGTATTGATAAAGAGATCTGCCATGGCAGCGGCAGCCGCTGGAATACTATTCCCTATGGCGCTGAAGATTTTACCGGCCCATTACCGCTCACGCAGCGCGCAAGCCTTTTGTACCATGCCGATTTTTTTGTCGGTTTGTCAAGCGGCCTCTCCTGGCTGGCCTGGGGTGTAGGTAAACCGGTTGTGCTGATCAGCGGCTTCAGTTTGCCGAACATGGAGTTTTACACGCCTTACCGCGTCATTAATTACCACGCCTGCAACGGCTGTTTCAGCGACAGCAGTCTGGAGTTCGTTCATCACGACTTCGCCTGGTGCCCGCGCCACCGAAACACCGATCGGCAGTTTGAATGCACGCGTCTCATCACCGCCGGACAGGTCAATGCAATGATCGATCGTCTGATGGACGATTATCAATTAAACCCACAATCAAGGAGGAGTTAATTATGGTAAACAAAAAGAGAAAGAACAAGCTCACTGCTCAGCAGACCCTTTCTATTCTGATGGCAGCTGTAAACGGGTTTAACAGCATAGCGCCCTTAACGCTGCCGCTAGCTGCTATTACTGCAGAATCCACTCCGCTCCAGCGTCAATTTACCCAAGAGGGCTTATACTCACATCTGCCTAACGGCGGTCAGATTCTGGACAAGCTGTTCTTCAGCACAGCATATGCCCATACTCCTGAAGTTACCTCAGGCACGAGCGTGAACGGGGAAACACTGGATGGTTTCTCAGCTATGCAGACAATACATAGTGGAGGAACAGCCACATCCACAACTATTCGCAACAGCGGAATGCAGCTTCTAAATGGCGGTATGGCGATTTCCACAACAATTGATGCTTCTGGCTGGCAATTAGTTGGCGCCAGTGCAACAGCAAGTTCAACAGTTATTCATAGTGGTGGTTCACAGACACTAAGCGGTGGTATAGCCACTTCCACAAGTATTCTTAGCGGTGGAAAACAGCAAATAGACAGCTTTGGTTCGGCGACTTCAACTTCCATTGAAACTAGCAGTACACAGGATGTATATAACAGTGGAAGCGCAACCTTGACCACCATAAATGGCGGTACCCAGAATATATATTTCGGAGGCAAGGTCACCGCGACAATCATCAACAGCAGCGGTACACAAGCTGTAAGTGACGGAGGTAGTGCCACTCTCACCACTATTAACAGCGATGGTACACAAAGTGTCTACGGAAATGCTACCTCGACAACGATTAATAGTGGAGGTGCTCAGGCCGTAAGATCAGGCGGTACTGCAACGCAGACTATTATTAACAATGGTGGCCTGCAAATTGTAAGTACTGGAACGGCAGAATCAACAACCATTAATAGCGGTGGCAATCAGTATGTAACTGCTCATGGTAATGTAGTCTCAACAACTGTGAACAGTGGCGGCATCCAAGATATACGTAACAGCGGCACAGCAAGTTCAACGGTTATTGCCAGTGGCGGGGTGCAAACTGTAAATTCCGGAGGCAGTGCGACTTCGGCTACGATCAACCAGGGAGGAATACAAATTGTAACTCAGTTTGGAGATGCAACATTAACAACTATTAACAGCGGCGGAATTCAATATTTAGAGGATAATGCCCAAGTATACTCTGATATAGTGGTCTCCGGCGGCACCGTGGCTCTCCGCGGAAATGGTAATGCATGGTTATACGATATGCAAATTAATGGCGGCACTATCCTGTTAGCCACAACAGGAACTATCGGCAACGAAATCACTCTTTCTAATCTTCAGGGCTCCGCTAATTTTGTCATAAATACCGACCTGGCAAATAATCAATCCGATCATATTACCCTCGAAGGCGGTTCTACCACCAATACGGTAAAGGTTAACTACGATCCCGGCTTCGGCCAGGGTCCTTCGGTCTCTGGTTCCGCGCTCTTTGCTACTGCAACAGATGATACTACCACCTTTACTGGTGTTGCCACCGACTCTGGTGCCTATCGCTATACCCCCATTATTTCCTCCGTTCAGGTTAGCAACAATGATCACTCTCGATCTTCACGGGATGATTATGTTGAATGGTACATTACCGGCTTATCTGGCGACAGCGCCAGCGAAACCATGTACACCGCCCATGATGCGGTTGCCAATACCCTCACTCTCTGGCGTGATGAGAATAACCATCTTATCCGGCGCATGGGTGATCTCCGCACAGGCACTGGCCAAACCGGCGACTGGGCACGCGTGNNTTTAACAGGAATCGAACAGTAGTAACGGCAGACACACTACACAAAAATACACCGCCCTCCAAGGGGGGCATGATACCAAGCAGGTCTCTGACAGCGGCACACGCTTTACTGGTTATACGATAGGCTACTTAAATGCTGATGCCACCATGGAGCGCGGCACCGGAGATGCCAGCAGCATCTCTATTGGTGCCTATAGCAGCTGGTTTGGCAATAAAGGCCACTTTCTCGACCTTATCTTAAAACAGGGACGTCTCAGAAACAGCTTTACCAGCTACCTGCAAAACGATGAGAATACTCCCGTAAATGCCAGCTATCACAACTGGGGTACCAGCCTGTCTGCCGAATATGGCTTGCGCAAACCACTCAGCAAGCAATGGTATATAGAACCGCAGGCAGAAATCACCTTTAACCGCATTACCGGTGCAGATTTTACGGCCTCTGATGGCACCTCGGTACGCCAGGACGGCTTAAACAGCGTAATTGGCCGCCTCGGTGTTATGGTTGGCAAAACAGTTAAGCAAAACAGCTTTTACCTCCAGGCCTCCCTGCTCCGCGAGTTTAATGCGCACTCCGATGTCACCATGTCCAGCGACGGCCTGACGCCGGTTACGATGCGAGAGGACCTTAAGGAAACCTATATGGAATTTGCCCTGGGTGTAACAACGGCATTTAACGACAAGACCAGCGGCTATTTTGAGGCAAGCAAGACTACCGGTGACAAAGTCAGGACTCCCTGGCTCCTAAATGCCGGTATCCGCAGAAGCTTCTAAGCTCTACAAAAACTGCTTTGAGTCAGAAAACCACTGTTGTATTCCTACAACAGTGGTTTTCTTGTTTTCATTGCATACTAAAGAAAGACGCAAAGAAGATTATAATCTCCGTTGCGCCTTTAAAATCAGTTACGTATTAAGTAGTCAAATGCGCCTAGTGCCGCATTCGCACCGGATCCCATAGCAATAATAATCTGCTTATACGGGCTGTTCGTGCAGTCTCCTGCTGCGAATACCCCTGGCACATTCGTCGCTCCATGGCTGTCTACAACGATCTCACCAAAGCGATTGCGTTCTACGGAGCCATTCAGCCACTCGGTGTTGGGAACGAGACCAATCAGGATAAATACGCCTTCCAGCTCCAGACGATGGATCTCCTCTGTACCGCAAACCATATAAGACAAACCGTTAACCTTATCTGTACCGGTAATCTCTTTAGTTTGCACATTTTTTAATACAGTCACATTGGGTAGGTTGAATAAACGTTTCTGCAATACAGTATCTGCTTTCAGCTCGGGCATGAATTCCAGCACCGTCACATGCTCTACAATCCCTGCCAAATCAATTGCCGCTTCAATTCCGGAGTTGCCGCCGCCGATGACAGCCACACGCTTTCCTTTAAACAAGGGACCGTCACAATGAGGGCAATACGCTACCCCTTTATTTTTATATTCGGCTTCTCCCGGTACACCAATATTGCGCCACCGGGCACCTGTCGAGAGAATCACCGCTTTACTCTTTAAGACAGCGCCATTTTCCAATTCAACTTCTACAAATTCTTTCTTTGCCAAACTTTTGGCGCGCTGCAGCTTCATTACGTCAACCGGATATTCTTTGACATGCTCTTCCAGGCTTTCAGCAAGCTTGGGACCCTCGGTATATTTCATACTGATAAAGTTTTCAATTCCCAGCGTCTCTTTAACCTGACCGCCAAACCGCTCAGCAACCATACCTGTACGGATCCCTTTTCTTGCGGCATAAATAGCCGCACTGGCTCCAGCGGGGCCGCTGCCTACAACCAGAATATCAAACGGTTCTTTTTCGTCAAACTCAGCTATGTCAGGAACACTATCGCTGAGTTTGGCTAGTATTTCCTCAACGCTCATACGACCGCTGCTGAAAAATTCACCATTCAGGTAAACAACAGGCACTGCCATAATATTCTTAGCCTGAACTTCCTCTTGAAAAACAGCACCATCCACCATAGTATGCGTAACGGCAGGATTGAGAACACTCATTAAATTTAACGCCTGGACAACCTCTGGACAATTATGGCAGGTCAGGCTGATATACGTTTCAAAACGATAGGTGCCTTTAACTGCCTTAATCTGATCAATTACTTTTTGCTCAACCTTCGGCGCTCTGCCACTGACCTGCAGCAAGGCTAGCACCAAAGAATTAAATTCATGCCCCAAAGGTATACCGGCAAATGTTATTCCACTATCTGCTCCTACCCGCTGAATGCTAAAGCTAGGTGTCCTTGGCAGCTCCGTCTTCTCGGTTGTGATCAAGGGAGACATCGAAGAAATCTCTTCTACCAGAGCAATCATGTCACTAGATACACTGTCGCTGCCTGCGCTGACTTTAATCAGCACATTGCCTTCCATTAATTGCAGATATTGAGATAGTTGTGCTTTTACATCGCCATCTAGCAACATAGAACTCACCTCTTAAATCTTCCCAACAAGATCCAGGTTTGGTTTAAGGGTGGCAGATCCTTCACGCCATCTTGCAGGGCAAACTTCGTTAGGATTTTTTCTAACATATTGGGCAGCTTTAATTTTATTAATCAGCGTGCTTGCATCACGGCCAATACCGCCGGCATTGATTTCAACAGCCTGCACCAGTCCATCTGGGTCAATAATAAAGGTACCGCGGTCAGCAAGTCCTTGTGCCTCAATCAATACTTCAAAATTTCTTGATAAGGTATGGGAAGGATCGCCAATCATAACGTAAGTGATTTTTTTGATCGTTTCTGAGCTGTCATGCCAAGCTTTGTGAGTAAAGTGAGTATCTGTGGAAACAGAATATACTTCCACTCCCAGCTCTTTCAAAGCAGCATATTGATCTTGCAGATCCTCAAGTTCTGTTGGGCATACAAACGTAAAATCTGCCGGATAGAAGCATACCACGCTCCACTTTCCTTTGAAATTTGCTTCAGTTACTTCAACGAACTTTCCATTGTGATACGCCTGCGCCGTAAACGGTTTTACCTCAGTTCCAATTAATGACATAATCAATTACCTCCATATGTAAATTTTATTTTTGTAATTATTGCTTAAGCAAAAAACTAACTAAGCAATAATTATTATCATCTGATTTATATTATCATATAAATTTTACTGAACGTCAATACTTATTTGAAAATTTTACAAATAAAAAAAAGAATTACTGAATGTAATGACTTCACCGAGTAAAAGATCTACCTTCATACTGAATAGTTGTCTCCATGTTTCAAGAGGAGTATACCCTTAACCAAAAGCGGTAAAGGAAAACAAAAGAACGTATCCAATCCATATCGGGGATTGGGCACGTTCTTTGTCAGTTAGACACTTCTTTTAAACCTTGCACGCTCACATACACGCTTCAGCAATTGTATAACTGCTGGAATAGTACCGCTTCGATAACCGCGAATAACGAGCCCGCATTTTCTGCATCTCGTAAAATATTGCTTTTGCGGACTGTTTGCCGAAGTAATATCTACGTTTTCAAACACCGAACTGCCACACTGACATCTGTGCCTGTTGTTCTTCTTGTTGTTCCCCATTGGTTCCTTCCCTTCACATTTCTTATTTAACATTACATAATTTTTCTGTTTATGCTCTTGGCTTATAGAAAAGAATAAGTCTCGCAGCATTTATCGTAATACAACCAATTCTCTATCACAAGTAAAGATGTACAAAAAAATATCAAGAATATTTTAGAATTTTTTGTTAATCTTTTCTTGACAAAATAGGAAAAAGGTCCTACTCCTTTTTGATAAGGACCAGGACCTTTGTTTCATGTTCTTCCAGCAAAGAAATCTGCTTGCTAATAAGCCTGCAGCTACCTTGCTAATTCCATAAAGAGAATGGGATAGTTCTTCCCTGCAGCGTCTAGCTCCGAACGACCAGTAACGCGAAAACCCATATGCTTATAGAAATCAACCGCTTGTGTATTTTGCTCATTAACATCTACTTTTCCTATATTCAATTGATTTATCCCATATAATAACAACTGTTTGCCAATTCCTTGGCCGCGCATACAATCATCAATAAACAGCATTTCCACTTTATTATCTGCCACTCCTATGAATCCATGAATAGCAAGAGCTTCATCCTTGTAACAGAATAAATCTACCGCATGAAAATATTCTTCCAAAATCAGCGGTTTATAAAACTGAATATCCGCTTCGGTTATAAAGTGATGCGTAGCACGCACTGAACTTTCCCAGATAGCGATCAGCCTCTGGTAATCACCAATAACTGGTTTTATTATCATTGTTACCTCTTCCCTGTGTCATTGCTTGTTGGAGCATTTACTCTACTCTTCAAAATTGGCATTATTGTAGCGAATGCCAGCACTACTAATAACAAAAATGCCATTTCATTCGTAGCAGCAAATCCGCTTGGTCCATTTCCCTTTATCACTCCAGATAATTGCAGGATAATACCAATCAATCCTACAATCGAGCCACCAGCAACAAGTCCGGAAGATAAACTTATGCCATTAGCGACTCTCACCTCTTTTTCGTGTTCTGATTTACACGATTTTTCTACAAAGTGACGAAGAAATGCACCGATTAGAATGATCGATGTTGTTGATATCGGCAAATAGAAGCCTATAGCAACTGTCATGATAGGAAGCCTTAATAAAAACAAAACAAATCCCATAACAACGCCGACTATGATAATCGGCCAGGGCAATTGACCTGACATAATTCCTGCAGTTAACGTTGCCATTAAGTTAGCCTGTGGTAAGGCAAATGGTACATTATCACCAGTCAGCGCAAGCTGGTTGGAAAGTAATATGATAACACCAATCACTACTGCAACACCAACTACAGACGCAATGGTAAAATATTTATCCATCTCATTGCGCTGTCCGCCTATGATAAAATTAACCTTTTGTGATTGACAATAACCACCTGCTACGGATATTGCAATAACGATAAACGTGCCGAATAAAAGCAACGACTTATTACTTTCCTGATTTTTCCAGCCGAGTAAAACAAATAGCAAGGTCACAATGACTAACGATGCGATTGTCATACCTGATACGGGAAGATTGGAGGTACCTATTGTGCCAGTTAGACGGCCTGAGACAATAACAAATAGTAACGATAAGAATAGTGATAAAACGGTAGCTCCAACTGCCATTACCATATTGCCACCGGATATCAGAAAGCCTGCTGCAAACCCCACAATTACCCCTGCAATGAGTATTATGTTCGCAGCTGACGAGCTGCCGGAACCATTAGCAGATTTTGCATTAAGCGTTTCTTTTATCGAAGAAATAATTGTAGGTATCAGTCTAACAGCCCCGATTAGGCCACCGGAAAGCATCATCCCGGCACCGATATATTTTACATAGCTGCCTGCTATATGCTTCACTTGCATAGCGTTTATCGCAACATGCTGATTATTCCATATAGTTGCTCCGTTATTCCCGAAAGAAGCGAAATAGCCGATTAAAGACATTATACCAAAGTTGGCCAATATCGAGCCGGCAAACATGGTGATAGCAACATCTAACCCAACAATGAAGCCTATTCCAACTAATAGTGGGTTAACTTCGACTTCAAATTTCCATTTATAGAAAGTTTCGTTTACAAAACTGATTACGGTATTCGCTGCATTTAAAAATGATTCCGTAACAACGGTTATTAGTCCGCTTACGCCAAAGCCAATCCCCATATACTTGACGGATTCTCCAGCCCCTTCGGACGCAACAAGAGTTTCTGATATAGCCATTGACTCAGGGTACATTAATTTGCCGTGCTCTTCAACTAATAAATAGTTGTAAACAACAGAAGCAATGCCAATGCCGAACAATACTCCACCTACACCGACAGCAAGGCCTTCATGAAAAGAAACCTGCGCTCCAATTAACAAAATCGATGGCAAAACAAAAATCATGCCGCTTGCAACAGATTCTCCCCCGCTGGACATGCCTTGAATTAAGTTTTTGCCAAGAATACCTTTTTGCTTAGCAAATGCGGCTATAAATGCGGAACCAATAATTGATCCCGGTATGCCAGCTGCAACCGTCAGCCCTGATTTCATACCTGAATAGGCAGTGGATGCTGCAAATAAAGCCGCTAAAATAACACCAATCATTAATACGGCAACATTCCCACCCAGTTTAGAACCACTGGAAATGTAAGGCACATAGTCTTTACCGGCCACGCCGCCATACGCGCCTCTTGAAAGCTTTTTGTTCATTTAAATACCCCTTACGTATCATTTATCGCGCTGCCATTAAAGATAAGACTTTCCGCCTAAACTATTTTATACTCTTCAGTACTTCCAGCAGGTATTCCCATGTCCGTTGCACGGAAGATATGCTCATGTGCTCATCCGGCGTATGCACATCATATAGGTTAGGGCCAAAAGAAATTGCATCCATTCCGTCAAATTTCTCTGTAAATAATCCGCACTCCAATCCTGCATGTATCGCGGTAATATGAGGTTTCTTTCCGTACATCTTTTCATAAACATCTTCAAAAACGACTCTTATTTTTGAAGATGGGTTATAAGCCCACTCCGGATAATCACCTTCACCAACAACACTTCCGCCGTTTAATTTTGCCGTTACAGCTAATCGATTATATAATTCTGTTTTTAGACTTTTAACAGAACTTCTGATTGCGCTGATAAACTCAATCGATTCCTTGTTTGTAGAAATTACGCCAAGGTTCAATGAGCTTTCTACTAGTCCCTTAATATCCATACTCATTGAGGTAATACCATTTAAAGCGATATATAAGTAGTTAACCACATGATGAGTAGATTTTCTCGAAAGCATTTTGGGAGGCAGGGCAGATAAAGCCTCGTATTCCACTTGTATATCCGCGTCGGATGTCCTTAGTTCAGTCGAAAATACATTTCCACACTCAACTATTTTTTTCTCAACAAAATCCTTGTCCTTGGCATGGATTAAAATAATTGCTTCCGCTTCCCGTGGAATTGCATTGTTCTTTGCCCCTCCGCTGATTGAACTGAGGTTAAAGTCGACCTCTGCCAAAATAGCCATCAAGATACGACCTAATAATTTATTAGCATTTCCTCTTTCCTTATCAATTTCCATTCCAGAATGGCCACCCTTCAGGCCTTTTACCTTAATGCCATAGGGAATAAGAATTGTATCGCTTGTTACTTCCCATTCTGCCGGAATCTTTGTCTTAGCGGTAACTCCGCCAGCACAGCTCACTAATAACGTACCTTCTTCTTCAGAGTCGATATTGATCAGCGTTCTTCCCGCAACATCCTTAGGATCTAATGCTACTACTCCATCCATTCCGGTTTCTTCTGAAGTTGTAATAACTACTTCTATTGCAGGATGTTGATACTGATTGGAAGCCAATATTGCCAATCCCATGGCCACAGCAATTCCGTTGTCTGCTCCCAAGGTTGTACCTGTAGCATAAATCATATCATCAAGGATTCTTAACTTGAGTGGATCTTTAGTAAAATCATGCTCGACATCTCTATTTTTTTCACAGACCATATCCATGTGTCCCTGCAAAATGATAGAAGGAGCATTTTCATAGCCTGGTGTTGCCTTCTTTTTTATAACAACATTAAGTGCAGCATCCTGCACATATTCAAGTCCGTGCTCCTTAGCGAAAGCCGCTAAATAATCGCTAACCGCTTTTTCATTTCCAGACCCTCTTGGAATCTGGGACAGCATTTCAAAGTAAGTAAATACTTCAACCGGTTGTAGATCCTNNATTTTTGTCATTATCATTACTTCCTTTCCTGTTAAACTTCAAGCCATGACACATATCCGCCACTGTCAGTTCAACTGACGGCTCTCCCTCCCCTGCCTTTACAAATCAATCACAAAAACAGGAAAAAACCTTAAATTTCTAAGTTATATTGTAACATTCTTAATATTCTCTCCTATAGGGGCAGATTGTACAGAGTTTTTCTTTTTTGTTTGTTCAACATATACAATGAGTAACACAATTAGTCTTTACTTTTTACCGTACTGAGAATATTTATGAATCCTAAGAAAAAGCACCCCTATTCCATGCCGCTAGAGCCGGAGCGAGAGTGCTATCGACAACAGGATTGGACCATATGCTGTATATGCTTTATCTACGAAAGGCGTTGATAATCAATTGCTTGCAAGCACTCTGCTGCCTCGTTGAGATCACGCAAAAGATCCTGATAATCTTCCAAGCCGGCGTGAAAACGTAAAATATAGCCCTTTGGAAGAGTTGTAACTTCCCGCTTAGCATGCACCGGCAAAACAAGTGATANNATAAATGGCCGCCCCAGCTTTCGGCAACCCAGAACAGGTTTAGTTCATCTACAAAGGCCTCAATATTCTTCGCCGCCAGTCCAGGATGGAAAACCACACTAAACAGACTATTGCCTTTGCCAAAGTAACGCTGGAAGCGTTCGTAATATGATGAGGTTTCTAACGTTGGTGATAGAACAGCTGTGACAAACGGCTGCTTCAAAAACCACTCGATCAGCCGGCCAGCAGTGTCGGCGTGCTGATTGAGACGCTCCTCTGTCGAATCAATTCGATGATAAAGCCGCGCACAGGTTGTGGGTGCGACCGCACCATTGCCGGTTGCGCGCAATTCGTCAGCTATAATCTGCAGATCTTGTAAATGCTTGGCAATAACAACACCTGACGGCGTATCACCATAGCCACCTTCATATTTTGTCGTCGCTTGCACAACAATATCAACACCTCGTTCTAGGGGTTGAAAACGGATGTGGCTTGCCCATGTATTATCCATAACAATACGTAATTCAGCCTCTTTTGCGCTGGCTATTATTCCATCAATATCGGGAATTTCGAAAGTCCCGCTGCCCGGGGCCTCGATATAGACAAGCAAATCTTCACGCTTAGCGTATTCGCTACGCGCTCTTACCAATACTGCGTGAAATTCATCTGCTGAAGCCCCTGCCGGATAACGGATTTGTCTTATGCGCCGCCTGTTCAGAAACCGGATCATGGGCCCATATACATTGTCGGGAATAAGAACGGCTTTCGGGGAAAATGCATCTACCGTTGTAGCAATCGCGGCTAATCCCGATGAACAGATGACAGCACCTTGCCCTTTATGCAACAGGGCAATTTTTTTACAAACAGCGTCGGCTTCCGGTGTCAGAGGAATGCCATATTCAGCTCCGCCATAAGGTGCTCTGCCGCATTCGTCTGCTGCACGGTAGGTCTCAAGCAAAGGAAACAAAACGGAACTTTGCCCCCAGGAACCCTTCTGCGAAAAGGAGCTAGCTTCTCCAAGTCCCGCTGGATTTGGATGACCGCTAACTTCATAGGGATCAGAAACCGGATCATGTAACAGTCGCGTTTTAGGCGAACAGAACGTGAGAAATGCACGTCGCGCTTCGCATTTACTTGAAGTTTCTAGTATTTTGTCCGCCACAGAAATCGTCCTCCAAATCTAATTGTATAATTGATATTCTTGAATGAGCAATCAAGGTCCTTTTTTACAGATGATAACTTTTAGTTTCCCCAGCATTGTAGCTCCCTTTTTTCTACAGTGGTATAATTATTCTATTTATATCCCTAAAAATAGTTTAAAGCATTCCATTTTAAAATAGGGATAAAAGGAGCATAGCTTTATGGAAAAATCAAAGCTTATTGAAATGATAGAAAAGAATCCGTATGCCCTATCATTTATCGATACTCCTACTGATGAGATGAAAATGGCAGCAATTAAGAAAAATGGACTTATGCTGCAATATATCCATCAACCAACAAGAGAGATGCAAGAAGCAGCGATAAACAACAATCCCCGGGCAATACAATTTATTAGCAGCCCTACGGAAGCTATGATGATCAAAGCAATCCATGCTGGTTGGAACAACTTAGAATATATCAAAGATCCACCAGAAGCGCTGTTAAAATTAGCAATCAAGCAAGCGGGCTGGGCGATTAAATACGTAAATAGTCCCAGTGAGGAATTGCAGTTATTGGCAGTAGAAAAAAATTACGATTCCATTAAGTTTATCAAAAAGCCTTTGCCAATCGTTCAAGAAGCGGCTGTAAGAATAAGTTATGATGCATTACGGTATATTCATTCTCCGGCACCGCATGTAGAGCTTATTGCTATTAAAAATAATGAACAGGCTATTCGGCTTATCAATGACTTAGATAAAAATAAACTGTTAGAATTCTTGAAAGTAAACATTTTAGTCATTAAATATCTCAAGAAAGAGACAGAAATATCCCCAAGTGAATTAAGTCAAGTGTTAGCCGAAGTATTATCTAAAGAAGACGTAGAAGAAAAATATGTTAGAGATTTTTTAAATTGCAGTATGATCGATAAAGCTAGTGACATTGTATCCCTGGATAAATTAATGTTTATTTATCAACATGGAAGTAGAAAGTCAAAAAAAATAGCCGTAGATGAAAAGCTAAAACTAAAGTAGGTGGGAGAAAGCATGAATTTTATCGATACGTTAAAAAGTGTTGATTTAGTACTGGCAACAGGCGAAGTGCCATTAATCGTAGGAGAAACAGGCGTCGGCAAGACAGCTTTAGCAAAAGAAGTTGCTCGGAAAAACAATTGGAGTTTCATTACTATTGACGGAAATCTCCTTAAAGAAGGCGAAATAGGCGGACTTCCAACCATAGAATCTTATACAACTGTTAATCACTTAGGAGAAAGAGTTGAAAAGAAAGCTACCGTATATGCCGTTCATACTAAGCTAAAACAAATTGATGAAGAAGTGGCCCGTGGAGAAACAGTTCTTTTATTTATTGATGAGATTAATCGTTGCGAACATACTGTACAGCAGGAATTAATGAATTTAATATTAAATCGGGAAATTAATGGCTATAAGTTGCACGAACGGGTAAAAATTGTAGCGGCCATGAATCCTTCCGGTAAATATGGTTCCGATTTTGATTATCAAGTGGTAGATATGGATGTAGCTCAGGAAAACCGCTTTGTATGGCTACACATGGAACCTGATTATATACAGTGGGTAGATTGGGCAATCGCTGCTAACCTTGAACAAAAAGTTATTGAGTTCATTTCAACCTTCCCGGAATATTTACATAGAATTAATGCAGATGACATTAGAGCAACACCAAGAAGCTATGAAAGAATTTCTGGCATTTATAGAATTTATAAAGAAAAAAATGAGCTTATTCCCAGATCTGTGTTTTTAAATGTGATCAGAGGAAATGTAGGAAAACTTATTGCCGAAGAGTTTGTTGCCTTTGTCGACTCTGATTTTAGAGCACTCATTTCTTACGACGATGTGTTTTCAGGAAACTTTCTGCATGAATCAATCGGGGAAAAAGTAAAAAACGAAAGTCATACAAGATTGTACCTAGCTGCTAAAAATATTCTGAAGCATTTAGAGACCTATCTACAAAATGATGGTCTTGACGCAGAATCTACAGTTGAAAGACTGCTTGTTTTTTTGAAACTGTATCCTGTAGATTTAATGATCGGCATCATGAAGGATATCAAAAACAGTTATCCCGCAGTTTACGAACTTGCCTTAGAGAATGAGACTTTTGTCGAGGCTTATTTTGAATCTTATCGTTCAATCAGGTGATTATGAATGAAAACTTATTTTGAAAATCAGGTAAGCCCGCTTTACGAAAATGCATATTTGATTATTACCCACTTTTTAAAAGAAAAACGACAAGACGACAATGCTCGTATCTGTATCCCTGAGGATTTTAAAAGTGAGTTCTTAACTCTTGTTGACCAAGTCAATCTGAGCCTATTGGAAGATAAAAATAATTTCTATGGATATTTTTTGCTGCAAATGTCTAGAGAGCTGCGTTTTGATATCAGCAGTCCCACTGCTGTAAATTTTAAAGAAGCAAAATATGTGATTTATTTTAATCCCATTATTTTTTTAACGCTTACTTTAAAACAAATGGAAAGCTCGATTAAACATGAAATCCTCCATATAGTATCCATGCATTTAAGTAGAGCAAAAGAACTTCAGCGTTCCTATAGCACCATGGCAATTAATATTGCCATGGATATTGTAGTGAACACTTATTTAGACCACCTGCCGCCCTACGCGACCACCTTAGAATGGGTAAATTTAAATTACGCTTTAAAACTCTTACCCTTTGAGCCGTTTGGATATTATGTGGAGCAGATTCAAACGGCCCTGGACTTACTGGAAGTAGTCGAAGACGAAACAGAAAATGATAGCAAGGCTGATGAAAAACTAGTACCTGCATACGATCCGGAAAAAACTCATGACATCTGGGAAGATTCCAGCGAAATAGAGGAAGAAACACTCAGAGAATTTACCGGAAAGTTCATCGAAGCCTCGCAAAAAGGAACTATTCCTAACTATTTAGCAAGTATCTTGACATCACTTAGAAATAGCAAAAGTGAATTGCCTTGGAATTTATACTTAAAGAGGTTAATGGGTACTGTTGAAAGCGGCCAAAAGAAAACCATAACAAGAAGAAACCGGCGACAGCCTGATCGCATGGATTTACGCGGTCAGCTTAGAAGCCATAAAGCTAAAATTGCCATCGCCCTTGACATTAGTGGAAGTATTAGCGATGAAGAGTTTAATCAAGCGATAAAAGAAGTGCTCAGTATCGTAAAAAATTACAATCATGAACTTACGCTTATTGAATGTGACAATGAAATTAGGCGTGTGTATCAAGTCAAATCTGCAAAAGATATAAAAGCTAGAAGTACCATACGGGGAGGTACTCGATTTACCCCTGTCTTTGAATATGCTAACACCCGAAAGTTTAATTTGTTAGTGTATTTTACTGATGGCAAAGGTGAAAATAAGCTCTTGTCCATACCGCGAGGGTATCAAACATTATGGGTTATTTCCGGAAGAGGAGATCGACTCTCATTAGAAAAATCCTATGGAGTAGTTAAGAAGCTCTCGACTATTGAAATAAAAGACAATAGTCTGGATTTAAGCGATGTAGAAAAAGGCGGCTACTCTATGAATAACCAGGAACGAATCGGTATTTAAAATTAATCAAAAACACCTTCCAAATTTAAAAAATAAATAAAATACAGAATTTTTTTAAAAGTCATGGTTGAACTATGTCTTTTAAAGCTATATTATTAAGTTATAAGGTTAATTGCACAATGTATACACAATCTAGCTTATTTACACTAATTTTCCATGTCGATTTACAGTAGCTAAAGCAAGCAAGTAACAAAAGTACACTTCTATTCACAAGTAAACAGATTGTTCGTGTTCTGCTGCAAGCAGTAGTTGGTGATTCAACGTTCAAACTTTGCTGCAGCCGTGAATTCAGTTCCATTTACACTGTGGAAAACGAGCCTTATGTACAAAATTAGGAGGAGTTGAGTGTATGGCTATTCATGCTAAAAAGTACTGTGACGAGCTTTATCAACGAGTTGTAGAACGAAATGCAAACGAACCTGAATTTCACCAAACAGTCAAAGAAGTACTGGGATCTTTGGTAGATGTCCTTGATAAACATCCTGAATATATTGAGTTGGGAATCGTTGAAAGAATCGTAGAGCCGGAGCGGCAATTTATCTTCCGCGTACCTTGGGTAGATGACTCTGGCAATGTAAGAGTAAACCGCGGATTCCGGGTCCAATTCAACAGCGCAATCGGTCCTTATAAAGGAGGCCTGCGTTTCCACCCCTCAGTAAATGTCAGCATCATTAAATTCCTTGGTTTTGAACAGACTTTTAAGAATTCATTAACAAGCTTACCGATGGGCGGAGGCAAAGGTGGATCAGATTTTGATCCCAAAGGCAAATCCGATGCAGAGGTTATGCGCTTCTGCCAAAGCTTCATGACGGAGCTGTATCGCTATATTGGCCCTAATACGGATGTACCCGCAGGTGATCTAGGGGTTGGCGGTAGAGAAATTGGTTACTTATTCGGGCAGTATAAGCGAATAAAAGGCAACTATGAAAATGGTGTTTTAACCGGAAAGGGCATCTCTTATGGCGGCAGCCTGGCCCGTCCGGAAGCTACAGGGTTTGGCATCGCATATTTCTGCCAGGAAATGCTGAAATCAAAAGGCACCTCCTTTCACGGCAAGACTGTTGCCGTCTCCGGGTTCGGCAATGTTACCTGGGGTACAGTCAGAAAAGTTACCGAATTAGGCGGCAAAGTTGTTACTCTTTCCGGCCCCGATGGGTACATTTATGATCCTGATGGTATCAGCGGTGAGAAGATTGATTATCTGCTCGAAATGAGAGCCTCCTGCCGCGACAAAGTTGAAGACTATGCCGACAAATTCGGCGTCAAGTTCTATCCCGGCGAGAAGCCCTGGGGCGTCAAAGCTGATATCATTATTCCTTGTGCCACACAAAACGAAATCCATCTTGAAGATGCCCAGGTAATTGTCGCTAACGGAGTAAAATTTGTTTGTGAAGGCGCAAACATGCCTTGTACAAATGAAGCAGTTGATTATTTTCTGGAAAGCGGCGTGTATGTGGGTCCCTCAAAAGCTGCGAATGCTGGCGGGGTATCCGTCTCCGGTCTGGAAATGACACAGAACAGCATGCGTCTTGCCTGGTCCTTTGAAGAGGTCGATGAAAAACTAAAAACGATCATGCTGAATATTTATAAAAATGCTAGCGAGGCTGCAGAAGCATATGGTCATAAGGATAATTTGGTCATCGGCGCCAATATTGCCGGATTTATTAAGGTCGCAGAAGCAATGGCAGCACAAGGCATAGTATAGGTCAGTATGCTTTCCTGCTAGAAATAAAGGGGATATTCGAACCCGAATGGGCCGAATATCCCCTTTTACTTAGAGCTTCATGATTCTATTTGTAGATAATCCCTTTAAAGCTTCTCCCATCGACCTTGGCCTCTATGGCCGCTTCCCTTCTCACCAGCTTTGCATATTTTGTTTGCTGCAGGACCGGCTGGTTGAACAGCCATTCCCAATCAAGCTTACCCTTTTCTTCATTGTCATACTGTATATGGAAATAGCCCATACTCGTGGCGGTTAAATTATGAAAAAAATGACTTCCCAGCGAAGGCTCCGGACGGAGCTCTTTCGTATCGACCTCCACAATAATCTGAGCCTGGGACATTTGCTCCCATGCCAGTGGAATACCCAGCCACCGGTCTGCTGTACCCATTCGTCCAAAGCCAATCAGAATGCAGCGGCGGCCTTCCTTTGCCAGCATACTGTTTAGCTCACCGATCTCATTGGCAATTTGTACACTTTCACTCAATTCAAAGGTTCTGGGATCAACAAAAATGATATCCTGGATGCTTTGATAAAATCCATTGCCGATCGTTCGCTGGCTAAAACACCAGGAATCCCGCTCTTGGTCAACAGTAACCTGCAGCGCTTCCTTGCCGATAACCATTGGCCTAATTTGCAGGAAGTTGAATTCCTTAGGTTTGCTTTTATCTTTAGGTATATTTACGGCAAATTCGATTTCAACATTTGTCCCAAACGCTTTCACCCCTAAACTCATTAAATCTTGAATAATTTGTGTCAGCGGAAGTCTATTGTATTTAAGAATAGGTGCAAAGGTTACTATTTTGGGTCCTGCTCTATGAATATTATCGTATATGCAGTCATCTTCAGCCGAATAAGTACTGCCAGTATACTCCAGTGATTGATCCCTGCTTGCCTGAGAAATTGGCAGCTTCTCGTAGATATAGTCTTCACCGGCCCGCACTGAGATATCGGCGGAAGTTCTGAGATTCACAGCATAGAACGCATTTTGCGCCTTCCTCAGATACTCATCAGGAGTTGATATGAGGGGATTCAGCTTCGGATGCGCTGGTGAAAAGCGGTGTACCCGTTCTCCTTCTACAATTGCCTTACCTAAGCCCAGGGCAAGACTCACTGTTCCCTCTTCCGGCTTCATCGGATAATACGGATAGAAATTATACGATTGGGCTACGCCGGAAATAGCCGGATAATAAAGATCACCATAGAGTTCGCCCACCAGTTGTTGGATGAGTACAGCCATTTTTTCCTCTTGAATCCGGATATCCGCATTTTTGGCATATTGTACAGGAGCCGCGTAAAACACAGAGGCATATACCAGTTTAACTGCATCAGAAAGCTGTTTGAATCGCACTTTAGGATCTATATGAATATTGGGTACTACATAAGTGTGGTAAATACCAGCAAACGGCAGTATTCTCGAATCTTCCAGAATGCTTGAAGATCGGACTGCAAGCGGACAATTTATATATTGCGTTAAGACACGCAGGTTTTCTTGCGTGGCAGCCGGCAAATCGCATTCCAAAAACCGGCGTGCAATTTCCTCTTCTGTTGGATTGCCAGCAACAAAGGAATACAGCTCATTCTCTGCCATAAATTTTTCAAAGATATCACTGCAAATAACAAACGAACGGGGTACCTTGATCGTAATATCTTCGTATTTTTCTGCCATGCCGGCTTTGGCAATCATCGTATTCATAAAAGCAATTCCTCTTGCTTTTCCACCTAAAGAACCTGTCCCCAGCTTAATAAAGGCATTGTCCATATCTTTTTTTGAAAGCCCCTCAAAGTCAAGAATCAAGCCTGATTGATATCGTAAAAAATAATCATTCAACACCTTCAGAATATAAGCCCGGATAACCGAAATATTCTCTATAGATCCCGGAGACACAAACCGCAGTTTATCCGCGATTTCTATTTCAGCCCTGGCCCGCAACCAGCGCGAGAAATGCGAGTTTGAAGCATGATAGTATAGGCTCTCATCTGGCAGGTCACGGATTATCCGTTCCAGATTGGTAATATCAGTCGCTTCATCAATGATTCTGCCATCGGGATAGCGGAATACAAAGGAACCAAAACCGTAGTCCTCCAGAATGTAATTTCGTAAGTCCTGCATGAGGTGAGATGAGTTTTTATTCAAAAAGCGTAAATGTGCCGCGTTAGCCTTTTCGGCGTTTTCCAATTCTTCCGACTGCAATAGAAACGGAACATCAGCAATCATTTCCCGTACGCGTTCAGCCAATTCGAAACCTGCGGTTGGGTTCATTACCCCATTCTTTGGAAACCTTACATCGGAAATTACCCCAAGTAAATTATGGCGATAAGTGGCCAATAATCCCATTGCTTCCTCGTAAGTTTCGGCAAGAAGAATCTTTGGCCTAAGGCGAACTCTCAATAAACCGTGGCTGACATTCATCGCATGCAGCAACAGGCACCTGGTCTGCGTCAAAATTTCCGTATAAATAATTGGCAAAATCTGCGAATAGTAGAGTGGTGAGTCTTCGACAACTAGAATTGCCTGAACTCCCAGCTTGCTGTCAGCTTCCACATTTTGCTGATCTTCAATATATTTAATAATAGCTAGCAATACCTTATTATCCCCCGACCAGTGAAACACCCTGTTGATGCAGCTAACTTGCCGGATTCTCGCAATTATATCCGGAGTCAGCCGGTCGTAAGACAGCATAACAATCGGGATGCTTGGATAGGCTTCATGGATTGCTGCTTCAAACTCATATGAACTCAAATCACTAATACGTGACATCGTGATAATCAAGTGGATTGTAGTATTCTGCAATGCCTCGAAAGCATCGTCACTATTGTCGACCCAGTGAATCCGGGGTATGATCGGGATACTTAGGTCATTGAACTGATGGTAAATTTGCTCGACCAGCTGCCCGTCTTCTTCCAGGATATATGCATCATACTCAGTAGATATCAGCAGTATTTCTGTAACCCTGAATTTCATCAAGTCATGAACACCCGAAAACCGGGTCTTCATGTCAACAAATTTATCCATAATCCCGCCCCCCTGAAACTTTTCAGCTAAGCCTTCTCTCTTCAGTATATCCTAAATCAACACTACTTTGTATCTTCTCATTGGATATTAGCATGGTGTAAAAAAGCGGATAACCTCAGGCTTCGTAAAGCAACCTTTGCGGATAGCTATAACAATACAAAAAAGGTAATTATGCCCTGGCATAATTACCTTTTCTTCGTAGTATCGTTAATATTCGCTGTAGTGAGAATAGAGATAAACACCAACGGCAAAAAATACGCCGCCCAGACCAGCCAGGATCACTGCTGCTTCCACCGCTTCACCGCTCCAGGCACTTGCCCTCAGCAAAGTATTAATCGCACCAATCGGAAACCATCCGGCTAAAATACTCAGCCACGAAGGAAGATTTTGTATGGGAAAAAATGAGCCGCCAAAAAAGGTCATTGGAGTAATAAAGAAGCTGTTCACCAACGAAATGTCATCTACTTGCCTGACTAGCATGCCCACGACCAATCCCAGTGAACTAAAGCAGAAACCACCTAGCAGAATTCCAGCGAACCAGGCACTGCTCTTAATGCCGATACCAAAAGAAATAAAGCCAACAACCAGAATTAGACTGCCAAAGATAACAGCGCGGCTCATGCCGGCGAGGACAACGCCCAAAACCGCGGAAACATGGGATACCGGGCTGAGAACCAAGCTGTGGAAATGGCGAAAATATAAGCGTCCGGCGCTGATAGAGGAAGCCGTCTGCTGAAAACCATTCGTCATGACTGTCATCCCGATAATGCCGCTAGCAAGAAAGGGCAGATAGCCGCCTTCAACGCTGACTCTGCCGCCCAGCCCCAGGCCAAATGCAAAGAAATAAATAAAAGGTGAAATAATAGAAGGAAAAACATAACCCATGCGGCCGATTTTTTTCCAAAGCAGCAGCATTTCTCTAGAATATACCGCGTACCAACCCATCAGTGGATTTCTCCTTTCGCCAATTGAATAAATAAAGCTTCCAGCGCTTCTTCATTACTGGCGGCACCACCATAACGCTGCTGGATTTCATCAGGAGTTGCTACCAGTGCCAGTCGTCCTGCCTTGAGCAGAGCAATATTAGAGCAAAGCCTGGCCGCTTCCTCCATATAATGAGTTGTTAAGAGCATGGTCTTGCCTGCTGCTGCCAATCCCTGAATGATCTGCCAAATTTCCTGCCTGACATCAGGATCAAGGCCTACTGTCGGCTCATCCAACAGCAGCAGCTGTGGTTTTGGCAGCAGAGCTCTTGCAATCAGGACACGGCGCATCATGCCTCCCGACAACCTTCCTACCCGCTTCTCGCGCATTCCCTGCAGCGAAAAGGCGGTGATAGTTTCCTCCACCCGTTCGCGCAAAGCCTGCAGTCCGAATAAGCGGCCATAAACAGTTAACGCCTCGGTTACGGTCAGTTCCCGTTCCAGATTGGAGTCCTGCGGCACAATGCCGACAAGTCTCCGCAGCTGTGTTGTCTGCTGTGCAGTATCAATACCGAAGATGCTGACCGTACCAGCAGTCGGCCGCACCAGTCCGGCAACAATTTTCATCAACGTAGTCTTCCCCGCACCGTTTGGGCCAAGCAGACCAAAAATTTGCCCACCATCGACATTTAAGCAAATATTATCCAGCAGTGTATGTTCGCCGCAGCGTTTCGTCACTCCGGACAGGCTTAGAGCACAGGCTGGATCAGAAACTACGGATTTTATCAATTTTTGTTGCATTTCATTCTCCTCATTCAAACTTAATATGTTTGCAGCCTCACTTGGCTGGCTTGTCCATGACATCCTTGATATGTCGGACATACGCATCCTGAATTGCCGGGTTCTCGCCCAGACTGTTCCGCTTTATCTCTACAGCAAAACCAGCTGCGGTCAGAACAGATTTCGCCGAATTTTTATCGTCTCCATCCATATCCTTACGGACATGGTTACCGGCTACCAGCATAAACGGCTGGAGCCGCACCTTTCGGATACTGGCTGCCTTCAATTGACTAATTACCCGCTCAAGAGAGGGATACCCCTCCACAGCATAGACAAATACATTCTGCATACCCGCATCCTGTAATTTTAACTGCAATGCGGCATAAGCAGCATTGGCAGGATGACGGCCGCCATGCCCCATGAAAACCACTGCTTCATCTGTGCCAGCTGTTACGTCAAGTGCCTTGATCACCGCCAGATAGTCATCTGGTTCATCTGGACGCGCTTCCTGACCCATATAATAAAGCAACGGCCTTCCCAGCTCCAGACGGCGGAATTTTTTGGCATCCGTATATTCATTGACAATACCACGAATCTTCTCATATTCTTCGCCAGCAACGATATGCAGCGGCTGAACATAAACCTCGCTAAACCCCTCTGCCCACAGATGTTCTAGAGCTTGCCGCTCATTGTCAACAATAATGCCGTCTCGCTCTGCCAGACGGCGCGTAATCATGCGAGAGGTGAAAGCCCGCCGTACCTCATATCCGGGAAAAGCAGCGCCCATTTTTTCTTCTACACTTTCTATACAGGCTTTACGGGTATCGGCGTACATGGTACCAAAGCTAACTACTAAAATTGCCTTTTTGTCAAGTGATTCACCAGTCTGCGTCATGACTCATCCTCCAATTTTCTGTTTGTTTTCCTGCTACAGCCAGAAACGCATAAAAAAGAGGACCTCAATCCCGCATATACTGGGATTTGAGCCCACTTTTCCGCACCGATAATACGGTTCATCCTATCCTATTGCTATTAATTTAGTTTTATCTGCATTTCAGAATATCCGTCAAACTGCGTCAAAATCCCGTCAAGTGCCTTTTCCACATTTGACAAATTGACATCCGCTGGATTATGACGATTCGTTAAATGAAGTTCAAAACCAAAGATTTGCTTGTCATTCGCGACAAAAGCACGATTGTTGCCAACATTAATAAGGGATATAACCTTATTTTGAAATAAACGCTGGGCAATCTCTTTATACAAATCCATATTATTGCTAACAGGTTCTTGGGTAACTATTTCAACAGAAAAAACTTGAGACGTTTCATTGCATGACATACACATAGTTAACACTTCCTCTTCTCAATTACTGAAAACGTAGAATAGGCACATTTTCATTATGTCCATTCTATCATTATTGATAATGATTTTCAATAAATATTACTACCTCTAACGATGCCAAGGATAACACGAACGACTCGCTGAGTCAACAGCCTCCCGCTTTTACATTCCAGCAAGCCTAAAATTTAAATTTTAAAAGGAACAGCGACGAGAGGAAAGAATTAATACCTTGTAGAAGTAGACAGCTAATTCCTCAAAATTTCTACGGCTGCTAGTTTATGGTATTATATAGTCACCTACTTTTAAAATCGGCGTTCTATATTTTGAAGGATTTGTTCATGCTAATATAATACAATAATTTAAACTAAGAAGGGATCAAAATGAAAATTGGATTTTTTGACTCTGGTATCGGCGGCTTAACAGTTCTTGGACACGCTTTAAATATACTACCGTTTGCTGAATACATTTACTACGCCGATATTGAGCATTTACCTTATGGCGAAAAGACGAAAAATGAAGTTAAACAATACGTCCAAAACGGTATGGATTATATGGCCAAAATCAAAGTAGATGCTGTGGTAATTGCTTGTAATACGGCAACAAGCGTTGCTATCGGGAAATTGCGGAAGAATTATAGCTTCCCGATTGTCGGCATGGAACCCGCCGTAAAACCTGCTGTTACCTATTGTAAAGAGCAAGGTAAAAAGGTATTAGTATTAGCAACCAGTCTTACTTTGCGGGAAGAAAAATTTCATCAATTAGTTCAACGGCTTGATGCCACAGAAATGGTTGATACCATGGCATTAGGCGGCCTGGTAAAATTTGCAGAACAGTTCAAGTTTGACACTGCAGAAGTACAAGAGTATTTGCAAAAGGAATTGGCAGCATTAGCAATACATGATTACGGTGCCGTTGTTCTTGGCTGTACCCATTTCCCCTTATTTAATAAGATCTTGCAACAATTTTTTACTAAAGAAACTGTTTTTTTCGATGGAAGTGCCGGAACTATTACTCACCTGGCAGATATATTAAAACAAAAAGGAATTGTCCCTAGTGTAGATGATAAAATAAAATTTGTCATTACAGATGGTGAACTCCCGCCAAGTGATGTTGATTATAAAAAAATATTACAGACTTACTTGCATACTATATAACGCTATTTGCCAACCTCGCTCGGCAGCGTAAGGTAAATCCGATATGACAAACAGACTCCTATCAAACTCACGGGTTTTGATAGAAGTCTGTTTATTTTTGCCGCTGAAGGTACAATCAGATTCAATTTTGCTTGCTGCCGCTGCATGCTTTGAATACTGATCCTACTCTATCATGTAAACCAAAATAACCGGCGGCCATCATTACCGTTGGTTTTACTTTTAAGGCGTCGGGAATTCCATTATCCAGGCAATTTTCATTACCATAGGCAGCAACAATCTCTCCCAGAAACATTGTAAAATCAAAGATCGGAATCTCTTGTATGACTTTGCACAAATAATTAACAGGACATTCTTTTATTAAGGGCGCATTGCCCGCTTCATCGTAAAAGGAATCAAAAACCTGAGACTTGTCTACCTTATGGCCAGAGACAGTTCCGCAGTAATCGGTTTTTTCAATCAAATCTGCTGAAGGAATATTAACGCTAAAGTAACCGGTCTCCCTCACACCGGCTGTAGTATAATGAGAATTTTTTAATGATATATACAATACTGGCCTTTGACTTACAACCCCATAAGCTCCAAGCGTTGCATAATTCGGCTTTCCATTAACAGTCGCTCCTGCTAACACAGTAATATACGGCCCAAAAGGGATGTTGGCTATTTTCTTTTTCATTGTCGGCACGCTCCTTTTCTTTACTAGCTTTTGTTACAGCAATGATTTTATACAGCATCAAAAAACAATAGGCTTACCGCTACCTATGGCGGTAAGCCTTGTCGCCGTTTGCTAGTTAGTCTGTATTTTCGCCGCCAGTGCCACCCATTCGGTAATGACATGGTCTTCGGAGGCTGCTAGTCCGCTTACCCCTATACCGCCAATGACAATACCGTCAGCATTTTTGATTGGATGGCCGCCGGGCAGGGCAGTAAACCGGCCATCACAAAAGTATCCAATCTCAATATGGTCTTTCTGCAGTCTTACCAGAAAAGCTTCCGTCGACACTCCCATCCGAACGGCCGTATAGGCCTTCTGCTGGGCGATAGCAATGCTGCGCAAAGGAGCCCCGTCCATCCGCGAAAAATATACCAGTTCACCATTACCATCACAGACAGCCACACAAATAGGCCTGCCAAACTCAGTCCTTGCCTTGCCGAGTGCTTGTCGGGCCAGTTCTTCGGCTATTTCCAATGTTATGTACGCCATACGATCACTCTCCTATTTTTATTGCCTGCCTCGGTATACAGACATTATCGGTAAGAGCTTTCTACAGAATCATATCCTTTTTCTGCTTGTCATTTGGAAATCCCTTTGTTAAATAACAAAATATTCAATTATCGATGTTCAGGCCTAGACAAGGCCGCTCGGCGTATCTTAGCACTATTTTGACTCGTTTGCGGTGAAACATTATCCTTATCCCCCGTTTCCGGCACCTCCAGTAATAGTTCAGTACCAAAAAATGCACCATAATATGCCACATTGAAAATGGCCTGACAATGCAAGTACCATCCACCTGCTTCTTTAGCGAATTGTAATTTTTTGTATTTTAGTTGTGCTATATACCTTTTCAAATTATACTAGTAGTGTACACTCATAGTGGATACTCACTATGAGTGTATACAAATAAAAAGGAGGTTTTACTTTGGAACAAAGTCAAAGAAATCTTCGATGGTACAACTTAGCTATCATGGCCTTCATTATGGTATGGGGGTTCGGCAATGTTGTCAATAACTTTGCCAACCAGGGTCTAAAAGTCATCGTTTCTTGGATTCTCATTAACGCTCTGTACTTTATCCCCTATGCCTTAATGGTAGGTGAGCTTGGCTCTACCTTCAAAGATGGAAAGGCGGGAGTGAGCACTTGGATTCGGCTCACCACCTCACCTAGGTTTGCTTACTTCGCTGGCTGGACTTACTGGGTGGTCCACATTCCCTATCTGGCGCAGAAACCCCAGATGATCTTAGTTGCTTTTGGCTGGGGTGTACTGCAAAACGGCTCTTTCACCAAAATGTTTTCACCAATGGTATTGCAATTATGTACTTTGGCCTTATTTTTCTTCTTCCTTTGGTTTGCGTCACGCGGCATAAATTCGCTAAAGCGGATTGGAATGCTTGCAGGAACCTCGATGCTGGTTATGTCTTTTCTATATGTTATTTTAATGCTGGCTGCACCTGCAATTCGCGGCGTATCAGTTGCAACAACAAACTGGGGCTGGGACACCTTTATCCCCAATTTTGATTTCACCTATTTCACAACAATTTCTATGCTCGTGTTTGCGGTGGGTGGTGCAGAAAAGATATCACCCTACGTGAACAACACAGTAAACGCCAGCAAGGAATTCCCTCGCGGTATGATTATCCTGGCCGTTCTGGTCGCTTTATCAGCCCTGCTCGGCTCACTGGCAATGGGTATGATGTTTGATTCTAACAACATTCCCAAAGACCTCAAAATGAATGGTCAATATTACTCCTTCCAAATGCTTGGTCAGTATTATGGTGTTGGAAACCTCTTCCTCATCCTCTATGCCTTCGCCCAGTTTGTCGGTCAAGCATCGGCGCTAGTCTTTTCTATTGATGCACCGCTAAAGGTCATGTTGGCTGAAACCGAGGCAAAATACATTCCCCAGGCACTTACCAAAACTAATGAGTTTGGAGCACCCATTAACGGCTACAAGCTAACTGCCGTTTTGGTCGGCATTCTGATTATCATTCCTGCCTTAGGTATTGGTAATATGAATGACCTTTATAACTGGTTGCTTGATCTCAATTCTATCGTCATGCCGATGCGCTATCTTTGGGTATTTGTAGCCTATATGGCGCTGCGTCGCATCGCAGACCGCTTCACTTCCGAATATCACTTCATTCGTAACTCTAAGGTTGCCTTCGGCTTTGGATTATGGTGTTTTATCTTTACCGCTTTTGCCTGCATTATGGGTATGTTCCCGAAGGGCATAACCGCGTATACATCTCAGTGGTATTTCCAAATTTCATTGAATCTGTTAACACCTTTCATACTGCTGGGCTTAGGGTTACTCCTTCCTAGCATTGCCAAGTCAGTTAACAAAAAGATCTCAGGATAACCATCATTTTAAAAGGCTGGCAGGCTCAATTTGAACCTGCCAGCCTTTTTCTATTCAATGATTTTCAATTCTTTATCATAATGCGTCAATAACTCGCAGCCACTTTCAGTCACCAGCACGAGGTCCTCAACACGTACCCCTAATTCCCCTGGTAAATAAATCCCAGGTTCAATAGAGAATATCATACCTGGCCTTACATATTCCTGGTTGGCGGCCGAAACATCTCCCCAGTCATGTACGTCTAACCCGATACAGTGCCCGGTACGATGAGTAAAATATCTCCCGAACCCCTTACCGGTAATATAGTCGCGGGCAGCAGCATCAATTTCTGCAAAACGGACATTGGGCTTTATCCGATCAATGGCCCGCCTATTAGCACTTAAAACAGTTTCATAGACCGTTCTTGCTCTGGTTGTAATGGATTGGAAGAAAAAAGTCCGTGTCATATCAGAGCAATAGTCTCGCTTGCGACAACCTATATCAATGACAATGCTATCACCAGTTTTCACCCGACTATCATCAATCTTATGGTGAGGATCAGCGCCATTCGCTCCGAAAGAGATATTAGGCGCAAAAGAAAACCCTGATGTGCCCAGCTCTTCATAGATATCAAGCAGCAGCTGTCCCAGCTGCTTTTCTGTATGCATTGCCGGTAATAGCTTCACGAGTGCTGCCATCGCCTGATCATTACTACCGGCAGCTTCACGCATAAGGGCAATTTCCTGCTTCTCCTTAATCATCCTCATCGAATCAAGGATAAAGGAACTATTCAGGTAACGTCCGTTCCCACCTGTTACTTCCATCAAGTGAAGCAAAAAGCGGGACGGCCATTTTTTATCGATCCCTATTGCTTTAGCCGGATTCAACTTGCCAGCTATCAGCTTAACAGGATCGTCTATATCAGCATAACGTATTATTGGCATACCAAGATCATGGTGCACTGGAAACAATTCATTTATAATCAATTGAGGTCCTTGTTCACAGCTTAACAGCAAAACTAATAACCGTTCTCCCGGGCTGAACCACTCGCCTGTCAAATAGAAAATGGACGCAGGGTCACAAACCAGCATCTGAGGAATACCTGCGTCTGCCATTCGCTTTAATACCTGTTCCATTCTTTTCTGATTCATAATAATCTCCTTCCTGGATATTTTCTAATATCCCTCCCACAATCTGTCATCGTCATTTTGAAAATCAGACACAGAATATACAGCCGTACTTCCGCATTTAGGACAACATTCTAAATATCCACCATCGCCTACCGGCTTCAATATTGCTCCCTCTGTGTTAAACACTTTTCCACATTTTGTGCATTTTACAACTGCCATTTTTCTCTCTCCTCATAACGATATTGACAGCGGGGACGTTCCTTTTTTGACAACTTTTTGTGACAAAAAAGGAACGTCCCCAACTGTC
>DDHB01000045.1:2786-44067 GCA_002337925.1 Sporomusaceae bacterium UBA1887 | reverse complement strand
GTTTGCTGTTATCGCTTGTCGCGGTGACAGCTTATTTATGTTAACATAACCATTTTGTTTTGTCAACATCTTTTTTATTAAAGTGTGTGCGCTCTTAAGAGAGCTTACATAGAATAACACTTTGAGTTAATCATGTCAATAGTATTAAGCACATTAATTTTTATAATATGATTTTTTATTCTAATGTCTTTTTAAACTTAAAGACACTAGCTGTAAAAACAGCAATACTAAATGCAATAAGTGCGAATAACTGAGACCAAAGATATTGCATACCGATTCCCTTTAGTACAATCCCTCTAACGATTTCTAAAAAGAAGGTTAAAGGAATAACATTTCCCAATGCATAGAAAAACATCGGCATCGCTTCACGGGGAAACATGAATCCGGATAATAAAATGCTAGGGAGAAATATGAAAAAAGACATTTGCATGGCTTGCATTTGCGTCTTGGCTAAATTCGAAATGAAAACGCCCAGTGACAAGGAAGCAATAATAAAAATAGACGCTAACCCATAGAGAAGACCCAAATTGCCCCGCACGGGAATATCAAATATTACGATACCCACGGCAAGTGCTAATGTAATCTGCACGTACCCCACAAATATATAGGGAATAATTTTGCCTAGCATTAACTCATGTGCTTTTAAAGGAGTAACGATTAGTTGCTCCAGCGTCCCCCGCTCTCTTTCCCGTACGATAGCCATTGATGTTATCATAACCATCGTCATCGTAAGAATAACTCCAATAATGCCAGGTACCATGTAGTAGGCAGAAACGAAATCCTGATTGTACCAGGGACGTATTCTCACATCATAGGGAGCATCAATTTGTTTTATTCCATTAAGTTGAAGCTTTTTTGCTATGGTTTCTTGTGATTTGAGTAACCCTATCATTTGAGCAGTACTAATTGCCGATGAGGCCGACATGGAATCTGAGGCATCAACAATAATTTGAACTGCGGCGGTTCTACCATGCTTGGCATTCTCAGTAAAGTCAGGCGGAAAAACAATTCCTACTTTAACTTTTCCACTTTCTATTGCTCTAGTCACATCATCATAACTATAACCGATATATTTCACATCAAAATACCCACTTGCCTCGAAAGAAGCTAATAAATCACGGCTTTCCTGCTGCAGCGACTGATCGAATACCATTGTCGGCAAATGCTTCACATCCGTATTGATTGCAAACCCGAAAACAATTAACTGAATGACGGGAAGTGCTATCATCATAGCAAACGTAATCCTGTCCCGTCGCATTTGAATGAACTCTTTAATTAATAGTGCTCGCAAGCGCCTCATGCCATTCGCTCCTTTCGCTGGGATTTAACGAAATAAACAAAAACATCTTCCAAAGAAGGGGAAATCACTTCATACGTGTATTGCGCAAAAGTACTGATTTTATCTGATTTCACTAAAATGTGCAGAGCTGTTCCTTGCACATAGGCATCTACTACGCCTTCTTCTTTTTCAAGCTTGACTAACAATTCCATAGGCTGAGCATCTTCAATCCGAATAAGCGTATCTGTTATTGCCTGTTTTAAGCCTGCTGGCGTGTTAGATGCAATTAACCGGCCTTCAAAAATAAATCCGATTTCATCACAGCGCTCAGCTTCATCCATAAAATGAGTCGTAACTAAGATTGTCGTTCCATTTCGCGCCAGACTATAGATAATCTCCCAAAATAATCGTCGCGATTTTGGATCTACGCCTCCTGTTGGCTCATCTAAAAAAACAATAGATGGGGCATGTAATATTGAACATCCCAAAGCCAGGCGCTGTTTCCAACCCCCTGACAAATTGCTGGTCATCTCATTTTCCCGGCCTGTCAAACCAGCCATCGTTAGCATCTCATTTATACGTAATTGCTTACTTGCACCAGCCAAATTATACATACCGGCATAGAACTCCAAGTTCTCTTTTACAGTCAAATCATCGTAGAGACTGAACTTTTGGGACATATATCCGATATGCTGTTTAATTTTCTCGCCTTCGTGAGCAATATCAAAACCAAGAACTGTCCCTTTCCCTGAAGTTGGTGCCAATATTCCGCACAGCATACGAATAGTTGTAGACTTCCCTGATCCATTAGGCCCCAGAAAGCCATAAATCGATCCTTTTTTAATGCGCATGGTAACATCATCAACAGCAATGAAACTCTNNAAACAATTAGCTCACCTCATCTGCTAAATATACAAAAACATCTTCCAACGAAGGTTTGACTTCCTGAATAGAAACTACGGAAACCTTCGCTGCACCTAAAGCAGCCTCTATTGCCTGCTTAGCCGTGTCCAGTTTCTCTACAACTACATGGTAGGCTTCACCAAAGGAGTTTATATCAAGAATAGGACACGCAGCTAAATACTGCCTAATATCTTTACTTTCTGTCTGAATCTCCAATATGCGATAAGGGTAATCGTTACGCAGCTGCTCGGGGCTATCACAGGCAACAATTTTCCCGGCATTAAAAAAAGCAATTCGCGTACATAATTCAGCTTCATCCATATAAGGAGTGGACACCACAATTGTCATTCCTTCTTTATTTAGGCGGTACAGCATTTGCCAGAACTCACGTCGCGACACCGGATCAACACCAGTAGTAGGCTCATCAAGGAAAAATAGCTTCGGCTTATGCATTAGGCCTGCCGCTAGCGATAGCTTCTGCTTCATTCCACCTGACAGCTTATCTGCTAATCGATCCTGAAACGGCCATAGCTTAGTAAATGTCAAAATTTCTTTTGCCTGTTGTTTAATTGTTTCGTTTGAAGCGCCGTATAAAGAACCGACTAAACGAATATTTTCCATTACCGTGAGATCGCTGTATAAACTGAATTTTTGTGGTACATAACCAATATGAGGTTTAATTTCCTCGAGTTTCGTTTTATTAAGAACCGTGACTTCACCGGCAGAAGGTTCCAGAATACCAATAATCATGCGCATAGTTGTTGTTTTTCCGGCACCATCTGGTCCTACAAACCCAAATATTTCTCCGGGCTTCACGGTAAGGGATATATCATCTACCGCAGTAGCAGCGCCAAATTGCTTACATACATTGGCTAACCGTATCATGGTATCGTCACATCAGCTGGCATACCGGCTTTTAATACACCATCCTGGTTATCTAATTGCACCTTTACCGCAAAAACCATATTGGCACGTTCACGCTGCGTGATACTTTGCCGCGGAGTGAATTCAGCGTTCTGGTTTATTTCTTTAATGACTCCATTAAAGACGCGGTTAGGAAAAGAATCGACCATGACACGAACCTCTTGACCTAAGTGAATATTCCCCAGCTGCGTTGAGGCAATATATATTTTCACCCAGCATTCAGGCAGCCTCACAATAGTAATGATCGGCACACCTGCATTTACATACTCACCGGCCTCAACATTTTTACTTACTACGGTCCCCATACCGGGACTAATAACTGTTGTATCGTTTAGCACACTTTGACTAGCAACAACGATTGCTCTACTCCGCTCTACCTCAAGCCGTTGTGCTGCAACGACATCAATCCGATTTCCTTCTTCGACGATCCCTTGACGCGATTGCGCAGCGACCAGTGAGTGATAAGCAACATCCCGATTTGCCTTAGTAGTCTCTAAAGCTTGCGTCGATATTGCCCCTTTTTCAAAAAGCTCAACATATCTTTGATAGTCGCTTTGTGCCTTATTATACAAAACCTGCGCTGACAAAACGGCGGCAAGTGCATCTTCTTTTTCTTGAGAGCGAGCTCCTTTTTGCAAATCATTCAATTGAATTTCCGCTCTTTTATAGGCCGCCTCATCTCGCAGCAGCTGAGCCTCCAAGTCAGGCCGGGAAATACGGGCAACTTTTTGACCCGGTTGAACCACATCTCCTTCTTGTAAAAGCAATTCTACAAGCTGCCCGCCAACTTTAGGTGAAACATCGACACGAGTAACCTCAATAGTGCCGGTAGCTGTAATAGCATTTGTCTCGCGGCTGTATAGCTTGTAAGCCGTAGCCGATGCTAAAAGGAAAAATAACAATCCGCCTATTACCATCTTCCTATTCATTTTCCTACCTCCTTTCCAGTCCATGAAGATATAGCTCAATAGCCTGGCGTACGTATTCGCCATCTTGATTCTCCAAGCTCCCCAAGATACTGTTGGCAACCGGACGGGCAATAAAATAAAAATTAAGAATACTAGCTAACCCTACTGCTGCATAGCCGGGATTAATGTCTGCTCTGAAGCACCCTGCCGCAACCCCTTCTTCAACTGTTTGATGCAGAAATTGATAAAGCCTTGCAATATTAGGTTGAATAATTTCTGCAAAGCATTTGGTTGGATTCGTCATTTCACTATGCCCCAATCGCAGCAAATAAGGAAAATCCTGATGAACTTGCGCCATTGTCCATGCATAGCATTCCATCCTTTGAATTGGCGACAAAGTTTTATCTATATTCTCGATTCGCGCAACAACCTGGTGAAATTGACTTTGTAATACCTCTTTATACAGTCCCTCTTTACCACCAAAGTAATAAGAAACCAGCGCACTGTTTACATTTGCAGTTTGAGCAAGCAGCCGAATAGATACTGCTGCATACCCTTTCTGTGCAAAAAGTCGAGTTGCAGCTACAATTAGTCTTTCTCTTTTATCTTGTTCACTCATAAAGACACCTCGGAATTAATCAATCGTTTAATTAAACAGTATCACAATCATCACATCTCTACAAGTATTTTTTATCAGAATTTTCTATGAGCGATTCAAAAAAAGAAAGGCCCTGTATTTACAGGGCCTTCTAACTTACTCTTTATGATTAGGCGGCAAAAATGCTCTTTGCCTAAAAGGCCGATAAGCCCTCGGTGGCTGCAAAATCTCAGCAAAGATATAACCGGCCTGAATGTTAGCAGGCGTGAGCTGGCCCTGCCACGGGGAAGCCTCTGTCGCGACTGAAGGAATATGTACCTCCGGCGGCATAGAAATTTTTGGCGCACTGGCACTTTGCTTCTTTACCGCCGGCAAAGGTTCAGCCTTCAATACATTCTGCTGCGTCTTGTTAGGTACAGGTTCCGGAATAGTCGGATACTCATATTTCTTCGGCTTCCGGCGGAAAAGCTCTGGCAGTACATAAAGCAGTATCATTACTAATACAAGATACTTTAATTCCACTAGAGGTCACCTACTTTTTTTGCTCGTCTATTCTCGAAGTATTACCGGGACCTGTTTTCGCTATCGTCTCTCTCATCTGTGTATCGGCTAGAACGTTATTCATATTATAATAATCCATAACGCCCATATGCCCTTCTTTTAATGCCACAGCTAATGCCCGGGGCACTTCTGCCTGAGCTTCAACAACTTTAGCCTGCATTTCCTGAGTAAAGGCTTTCATTTCCTGCTCTTTTGCAACAGCCATTGCCCTGCGCTCTTCCGCTCTGGCCTGTGCAATGCGTTTTTCTGCTTCTGCCTGGTCTGTCATTAGTTCTGCACCAATATTGCGGCCTACATCGACATCGGCAATATCAATGGATAATATTTCGAAGGCGGTTCCTGCATCTAATCCTTTTGATAATACGGTACGGGAAATATGATCCGGATTTTCCAATACGTCTTTGTGATCAGTCGACGAACCTACTGTCGTAACAATGCCTTCCCCTACCCGGGCAATGATTGTTTGCTCACCAGCACCACCTACTAATCGATCAATGTTAGCTCGAACAGTAACCCGGGCTTTTACTTTTAATTCAATCCCGTTTTTAGCAACTGCCGAAACAACGGGAGTTTCAATCACTTTGGGATTAACGCTCATTTGAACTGCTTCCAATACATTACGCCCTGCCAGATCAATAGCAGCAGACCGTTCGAAAGGCAGCGGAATTTGAGCACGATGAGCGGCAATCAGAGCATCTACAACCCGGTCAACATCCCCACCCGCAAGATAATGTGCTTCCAGTTGGTTTACATTAACATCTAATCCCGCTTTGTTGGCTTTAATTAAAGGCATTACGATTTGAGCCGGGGGAACACGTCTGAGGCGCATACCAACCAAAGTAAAGATCCCTACATTTACACCTGCCGCCAAGGCAGAAATCCAAAGGCCCAGCGGTACAAAATGAAGAAATACAGCAGCAGCAACAATAAACAGTAATACACCAAGCATAGGAATTAACAAAATTGACATTAACATTCCTCCTTATATCTACTCCTCGATGGGATGAACAACGATTCGATTTCCTTTGACACTTACGATTTTGACTTTGATACCGCTGGGAAGAAACCGGCCTTCTGATACAACATCCAGCTGAATATTATTTACTTCGATTCTCCCTGCAGGCCTTAATTGAGTAATGGTTATCCCTTCACAGCCCAGATAAGCATTATAGTCATCTGCACTTGTAAAACCGTCCTGCGTAGTTTCGCTATCCTTTAAAACAAGCTTAGCCCATAGCTTACTGGAGGGTAAATATCTTGCCAGTACTGCAAAAGCAATAATGGCAATCAGCAAGCTGACCGTCATTGTCGTTAAGGCCGACATATTTGCACCCAGACTTAGGAAGAAACTTGCCAAAATACTAGCTAGACCTGCGATGCCAAACAGTCCCACTCCCGGCACATAGAGTTCAACTACTAATAAAATGCAGCCGCCTGCAAAAAGCAAAATTTCCAAAAGGCCTGCCACCCCCGTCAACCACTGACTGCCAAAGAACAATACAGCAGCCACGATTGCAACTAATGCTCCTACACCGGTACCAGCAGTCTTAATTTCCGCCAATACGGCAAGGAAGATAAGCGATAAGAGCCCTGATTTGATTGCAGGATTTGACAACCATCCAGCCAACCGGTCTGTCCATTGCGGTTGATACTCAATTACCGTCGCGCCTGCAAAACCATATTGAGTCAGTACTGCCGCTCTGTCAACAGCAACAAAATCAGCAAACCCAACCTCTTTAGCCTGATAGTCTGTCAATGCCAGTATCTGGCCCGGTTCGGCGTACCCCGGTAATCCAAGTGACTTATCCACCATTGCTTCTGCAACTCGTGGATTCCGCCCAGTCTTATTAGCTGTAGCCGCAAACTCTGCTTTCAGTGCTGCTACGGTCTTCTCTGTAGTCGGTATCGGCTCTGCCGCTCCAATACTACCTCCAGGTGCAATAGCAATACTCTGATGCGCTAAGGCAATCAGGGCACCTGCAGACCAAGCTCTATTTTTGATATAGCAAATCGTCGGTATCGGCGAATCAATAATTAAATCACGCATTTGCACTGCTGCATCGACCAGCCCGCCAAACGTATCCAATTCTATCAGCATAGCCTGAGCATTATTTTTTTGTGCTTCCTGAAAGGCACGATGAAGAAGAGCCGATTGACCTCCATCAATCTCACCTTTTATCGTAACGGCAACAACTGATGAAGCTGGCTGTTCAGCTGCAGTTGTAGAAAATGGAATCCACACTGCCAAGCAAAGAACTAGCAAAAAAATGCGTCTAAACAATTTCATATTTCACCTCCAATGCTCTTGGTTACTATATTCGCGACCAAACTCGTCCATTCCTGTTTCCAGATAAAACTATTGACTTGTCGTTTTATGTATGTTATTGTCATATTTAGTTCATGTGAGTGATTTGTTTTTCTTTTCAGCACTTTACGCACATCACAATATTTCATGTTGAACACATACCATTGCAACTGTCTATCTTCAGCAAAATCATATACACATATAGCAATATCTTGAGCAAATATCGTCATAACTACCCATTTTTTTATGCAATAATTATTTTTTACTTTCAGTAATTACTATAACTACTCTCGCAGCCATGCTTCATGAACGAGAACGAAAATAAGCCAGGTGTATACCTGGCTTATTTTTTTATCAGGGAAAATTAAAACCGGTATCCTCATCGGATACCGGTACGCGTTAATTATTGAGCATTTCTCGAACGATAGTATTGACCAGCTTACCGTCAGCACGTCCTTTTACTTTTGGCATCAGGGCAGCCATCACCTTGCCCATATCCTTAGCATTTGAAGCCTGTGTTTGTTGAACTGCGTCGGTAACAAAAGCTCGAACTTCTTCTTCTGTTAATTGCTGCGGCAGATAATCCATCAGAACAGCAACCTCTTTTTCTAGATTTTCCACTAGATCAAGACGGTTTGCCTTCTCGAATTCTACCATAGCATCCCGGCGTAACTTCAGTTCTTTTGCCAAAACATCAAGAACTTCATCTTCGGCCAACTCTCTTTTACGGTCAATCTCAACATTTTTAATACTTGCTCGGACCATGCGAATCACAGAAAGCCGAAGTTTACCAGCTTCTTTATCTTTCATGGCCTGTTTCATGTCATCAGTCAAACGTTCCTTGGTAGACATCAACGATACCTCCGAGACTTGCGAAAAGCCATCAGTGTAGTCCAAGTAGGAGAACTGCTNNGCGAGCCGCTTCGGACTTTTTCTTGCGTTTAACGCTAGGTTTTTCGTAGTGTTCACGTTTTCTCACTTCAGAAAGAACACCAGCCTTTTGGCAAGAGCGTTTAAACCTACGGAGTGCGCTATCAAGTGTTTCGTTTTTACCTACCTTGATTTCTGACATCTGATCTCCCTCCCTCCACACTGACCTTCAGGGAAGTGCAGTTACTTCTACATACACCTAAGTATTATACCTAATATGACAAACATTGTCAACATTAACCTGGAGGCCAAGTCATACTCCGGCCACCAAGGATATGACAATGCAGATGATGTACAGTTTGTCCGCCATTCTCTTTTGTATTGATTACAACGCGAAAGCCTTCATCTGCCAGACCAATTTGTTCTGCAATCTGTCTGATGGCAGCCATCATATGTCCCATTAAGCTTTGATCCGGCTTATCAACTTCTAATAGATTGGCAATATGTTTTTTGGGAATAACAAGCACATGAACAGGAGCGGCCGGATTAATATCAGGAAAAGCAAGCACATACTCATCTTCATATATCGGTTGTACAGGAATTTCTTTAGCTGCTATTTTACAAAAAATACAATCCTGCTGCATACAGCACCTCCCCTAGGTTCATCATTGACTCATATCCCAGCTATATCCAAAATTATTCGTCTTAGACTGTAATAATCCTGCTGCTTAAAGAGCATTACTCCAAATTTAATTGGTAATGTGTCCCCAAACTCCGTCTTTATACACTTTTTCTACGCAAACACGGCATACCTGCCCCTGCATACTGCGATCCCCCGGTGCATAGACACGAATATAATTGCCTGCCAAACCATCAATAACCCCATCCTCTTCGCCTTCAAAGAGAACGTCTACTATCTTTCCGATAAAACGATTGTTAAAATCTTTCGCTGCCTTATCAGCAACAACTTGCAGTTGATGAGCACGATTTTTCTTATCCTGCTCATCAATTTGTCCTGGAAAGCTGGCAGCGGGCGTTCCTTCCCGTTTAGAATACGGAAAAACATGGATACGGGCAAAGTGCATACGTTCAACAAAGGCAAGTGCTTCATCAAACATCTCCTGGGTTTCACCAGGAAAGCCAACAATAATATCTGTTGATATGGCAATATCATCAACTTGAGATCGGATACTTTCAATAAGCTGCTCAAATTCAGCGGTAGTATAATGCCGGTTCATTTTCGATAATATGTGATCATGCCCAGACTGCAGCGGTAAGTGTAAATGTGGGCACAATCGCTTGTCCTTGCGCATCAAGTTAATGAGCTGCTCGGATATTTCAATAGATTCCAGGGAGCCCAAACGCAGCCGCATAAGTCCCTTTACATCCAATATTGCTTGAATTGCATCTGTCAATTCAAGATTATTTTCATGATCACGTCCATACGCACCTAAATGAATACCCGTCAATACAATTTCCCGAAAACCGGCAGCAACCATTTTCTCAGCTTCACTGACTACGCTGCTTAATGGTCGTGAACGTAAAGGTCCCCGGGCAAAAGGAATAATACAATATGTACAAAAATTAGTGCAGCCTTCTTGTATTTTCAGAAAAGCACGCGTCCTTCCAGGTATATGGAACAGAGGTATATCTTCAAAATGATCGGCAGCCATAATATTAGCGACTGCTTTTACTTGAAGCTGATTCGCAACAGCCTCTTCAACTAAATCTACAATTTGCTGACGATCCTGTGTACCAACAATGACATTAACACCAGGAATCGCTTCCACTTTCTCTGGCGCTGTCTGGGCATAACAACCTGTCACGACTATCGCAGCCTCAGGATTGGTCCGCGTCGCCCGGCGAATTAACTGGCGTGATTTTTTTTCTCCCAGATGAGTAACGGAGCACGTATTGATGACATAAACATCCGCTTTTCCGGAAAAGGGGACTACAGCATAGCCTCGCTGCTTAAACAGTCCTTCTATGACTTCGGTTTCAAACTGATTTACTTTGCATCCTAATGTTGTAAAAGCAACTTGCGGCACACTTTAGCCTCCTAAATCACCGTGTTCGTACATAACAGCGGCAATAGCCGCTAAAGCGGCTGTTTCTGTACGCAATATGCGAGGCCCCATTGTAACAATAGCAGCTCCCCGCTCTTCAGATAATTTGACCTCGCGACTACTTAATCCACCTTCCGGGCCAACAATCAATAAATAATCGTTTCCCGGTTTGTCTGTCAATGCTTGTTTTAGTCCCAATGGCACTTGACCCTCAAACAAAACTATAATCTGTGTACTAGGGTTTGCAGTCAAAAGAAGTTTAGCCAGATCTTGCACAGGTGCAACCGTCGGCACTCTGGTTCGCCGGCATTGTTTTGCCGCCTCTGCAGCAATTTTTTGCCAGCGCTCACGGCGGCTCTGCTGCTTGGCCGCATCATATCGTACAACACTCTCATCTGCTGCCACCGGGATAATCTCACTTACTCCCAGTTCAACTGCTTTTTGTACAATATAGTCCATTTTATCACTTTTGGGCAAACCTTGAGCCAGCCGAATCGTTATCGGTGCCTCCCGATCTTCCTCCAGCTGTTGTTCCAGGATTAAACTTACGTCTGTATCTGTTGTTTTTGCTATTCTGGCAACAGCAGCTTGTCCCACCGGATCAACAACAACCACTTTGTCACCGGCTGCTAAGCGCAGCACACGCAGCATATGATGAGCTTCGCCACCAGAAACAATCATGTCAGTGGATATAGGCTCAGACAGAAAGAAGCGGCGCACTATAACTCACCCTTGCGGGCAACAATTGCGGCCCAACCGCCTTCTTCCACAACTTTTTCGATAATAAATTTATGGTCAAGCATCGCAGCAGTAACATCACTTAATCGCTCAATGATAATTCCGCTGGCAATAAAAGCCCCATCATCTTTAAGACGTGCAGGCAGATCGTTCAGAATTTGAATAATGATATCAGCAATGATATTGGCAACAATAATGTCTGCCTGACCGGAAACACCTGTCAATAGATCTCCCTGTGCTGTAACAACAGTATGCTGCACATGATTCATGGAGACGTTCTCCTGCGCAACTCGTACAGCAACCGGATCTAGATCAATAGCGTGTACAGAAGCAGCACCAAGTTTCGCAGCCGCTACTGCTAAAATCCCTGAGCCGGTGCCCACATCAAATACGGTATCACCTGTTTTGACTAATTCATCGAGCAGTCGGATACACAGCACTGTAGTGTGATGAGTTCCTGTGCCAAAGGCCATTCCAGGATCAAGCTCAATGACAATATCATCTACAGCTGGAAAGTAGTCTTCCCATGATGGTTTTATAACGATATGCTCGCTTACCTTCACAGGATGAAAATACTCTTTCCATGCACTGGCCCAGTCTTCGTCCTGTACTTCAACCCAGTTAATGAGTCCACAGCCTTTATTTAAATTATGCTGCTCCAAGTCATTGACCTTTTGCTCAAACAGGCCCAGTTTATCATCCAGCTGATCATCGACAGGGAGATAAGCCTTAACTGTCACGACTTCTATATCGGCTGGTTCCGGCAAATCACAATAGTCCCAGGTTCCCGAACTGCGGTACGCATTTATCAATACGGGATCTTCAATAATTACTCCGCTGGCACCTAAATCATGAAAAATATTAGCCACCGCTTCGGTGGCCTCATGTGTTGTCTGGATACTAATTTCCGCCCATTTCATTCTAGATCGCCCCTTTTATTCAAAAAGTTATACTCCAAAGGCGTCCTTTACTTTTTTAAAAAAGCTTTTTTGCTCTGGATTAGTATCTTCACCGCCGTCTTTGGCGAATTCCAGCAGTAATTCTTTTTGCTTATCCGTTAATTTCTTCGGAGTAATGACTTTCACTTTCACATGCTGATCGCCACGTCCCGATCCGCGCAAGTGAGGAACACCTTTTTCTTTTAGACGGAAAACAGTAGCCGTTTGGGTACCTTCCGGAATGCGAAGCTGGACTTTGCCATCAAGTGTCGGAACCTCAATTTCGTCACCCAGGGCTGCTTGCACGATCGTAATCGGCACTTCACATATTACGTCATCGCCTTCTCTAGTGAACAGTTTATGCGATTTAACAAAAATATAAACATATAAGTCACCTGGCTGACCGCCTCGATTGCCAGCTTCTCCCTCATGAGCAACACGCAAACGGGAGCCGTTATCTACACCGCCAGGGATTTTTATTTTTATTTTCCGTCTTGCCCGTACTTTTCCTTTGCCATGACATTCTTTGCAAGGCGTTTTTACAATTTTGCCTTCACCACGGCAGCGATCACAGGGGCGAACATTAACCATTCGTCCAAAGGGAGTATTTTGTACCACTTGCTGCTGACCGGTACCACGACATTGCGAACAAGTTTCAGCGTGAGTTCCCGCAGCAGCACCAGATCCCTGACAAACACCGCAGTCTTCCGTACGGGGAACCTGAATTTCCGTCTCCATACCAAAAGCTGCCTGCTCAAAAGTGATTTCCAGATCATAGCGCAAGTCAGCACCACGCTCGGGTCCTGACTGACGGCCACCGCCGAAACCGGATTGACCAAAAAACATATCAAAAATATCGCTGAATCCACCAGCGCCGCCAAAACCGCCGCCCCCCTGAGCGCCGCCGCCTTCAAAGGCGGCATGACCAAACTGGTCATATTGGGCGCGGCGCTCAGTATTAGACAGCACTTCATAGGCTTCGTTAGCTTCTTTAAATTTTTCCTCGGCCTCACTGGAATTATCGCGGTTGACGTCAGGATGGTACTTGCGAGCCAATTTACGGAACGCCTTCTTAATTTCATCTTCTGACGCCGTTTTGGCTACGCCTAGCACTTCATAGTAATCTTTTTTACTCACTGTTACACCATCCCAAACTGATATTTAAAGTTGCTTATTTCTTCTTTTCATCATCGACAACTTTATAATCGGCATCAACAACATTTTCATCTTTTCCTGCTCCCTGTGAAGCACCAGCAGCATCAAAACCAGCTGCACCAGGCTCACCCTGAGCACCTTGTTGATTATACACAGCAGAGGTTAATTCGTAAAGCGGTTTAGTTAATTCTTCGGTATCGGCTTTAATTTTTTCAATGTCGGTACCTTTAAGAGTCTCTTTCAGTTGATCAATAGCAAGCTGCACTTTCTCAACTAATGCTTTATCCGCCTTATCGCCCATATCCTTAATTGTCTTCTCGGCCTGGTAGACAAGAGAGTCAGCACTATTGCGCGTTTCAATTTCTTCTTTGCGTTGTTTATCTTCTGAAGCGTGAGCTTCGGCTTCTTTTACCATTCTCTCAACTTCATCCTTGTTTAATCCGCCGGAAGAAGTGATGGTTATTTTTTGTTCCTTACCAGTTCCCAGATCTTTAGCTGAAACATGAACGATACCATTGGCATCAATATCAAAGGTTACTTCAATGCGAGGTACACCACGGGGTGCTGGAGGAATTCCAGAAAGCTCAAACCTTCCCAGCGTTTTATTATATGAAGCCATTTCCCGTTCGCCTTGCAGTACATGAATATCAACGGAAGGCTGGTTATCGGCCGCAGTCGAGAACGTCTGACTCTTGGAAGTAGGGATTGTAGTGTTTCTTTCAATGATCTTTGTGAATACTCCACCAAGTGTTTCTATACCAAGCGACAATGGAGTAACATCAAGTAGCAGTACATCTTTAACTTCACCAACAAGTACACCCGCTTGAATTGCTGCACCAACGGCAACTGATTCATCAGGATTTACGCCACGATGAAGCTCTTTACCCAAGAATTTTTTTATAGCCTCTTGAACGGCAGGAATACGCGTCGAGCCGCCTACTAAAATGACTTTATCAATTTCCTTGGAACTTAAGCCGGAATCATTCAATGCCTGACGGGTAGGTGCCATAGTAGCTTCTACTAAATCGGCAGTCAGCTCTTCAAATTTCGCCCGAGTCAGGTTCACATCCATATGCTTAGGACCGCTTGCATCGGCGGTAATAAATGGCAGGTTAATATTGGTAGTCAGTACGCCTGACAATTCAATTTTGGCTTTTTCAGCTGCTTCTTTTAAGCGTTGTACTGCCATACGATCTTGAGAAAGATCAATACCATTCTCGCGCTTGAATTCAGCAATCATCCAATTCATGACACGCTCATCGAAGTCATCGCCGCCAAGACGGTTATTGCCGTGGGTTGCTTTAACTTCAAAAACGCCATCACCCAGTTCAAGGATCGAGACGTCAAAAGTACCGCCGCCTAAGTCAAATACCAGGATTGTATGGTCTTCGCCTTTATCAAGGCCATACGCCAAAGCAGCCGCTGTAGGCTCGTTAATAATACGCAGTACTTCAAGTCCGGCAATCGCTCCGGCATCTTTCGTAGCTTGACGCTGGCTGTCAGTAAAATAGGCAGGAACAGTGATGACCGCCTGAGATACTTTTTCACCTAAATAAGCTTCTGCTTCTTGTTTCAGCTTTTGCAGAATCATCGCAGATATTTCCTGTGGAGTGTAGTTTTTATCATCAATTTTAACCGTATAGCCAGTACCCATATGCCGTTTAATAGAATGAATGGTACGGTCCGGATTTGATACTGCCTGACGTTTTGCTAATTGACCGACAAGACGTTCACCTGTTTTAGAAAAACCAACAACAGACGGTGTCAGACGTGCGCCTTCTGCGTTAGGAATAACTACAGGTTCGCCACCTTCCATTACTGCGACAACCGAGTTAGTAGTACCAAGGTCTATACCAATTACTTTTGCCATTATTATATTCCTCCTTAAATTTACGAATTAAATATTGCTTACAACCTTAACCATGCTGGGGCGAATTACTTTATNNTATTACGGACCATATAGCCCTTTTGAAATTCCTCGACAATCGTTCCATCCGCTTTTGCTTCATCCTCCACCCGCATAACAGCTTCATGCTGCTGAGGATTAAAGCTTTCCCCAACTGCCTGAACAGGTGCGAGACCGAGCAATTCAAGACTCTGGAATAACTGACGATAAATCATTTCAACACCGGAACGCAAAGATTCAACATCCGCCTTACCTGCTGTAGATAAAGCACGTTCAAAATTATCAATAACCGGCAGGAGTTTTAACAGAACTTCCTCTGTAACAATACCGGAAAGCTCTTCTTTTTCCTGACGCGTGCGGCGGCGGAAATTATCAAAATCAGCTTGCAAACGTTTTAAACGTTCCGCCATTTCTTCATGAAGGCGATTTTTTTCGGCTATCGCAGCCAGCATCCTCTCCACATCGGAAGACTGAAAGCAAACTTCTTCGGCCGCCGTATCAATGTCCGGCGTTTCCAGAACTACTTCTTCTTTTTCTACGTTCTCTGCCATTCACTTCACCTCAAATTTTAAAAATCAGGCATACCAGCTGATGCAGCACTTCCTTGCGTGCTGTTGGCGGCATCCTCTTTTTTCTTAATTATGGTATCAATCCGTAAAATTGCCACAGCAACTTCGCCTGCCGCCTTTATCGCATGAAGTTTGACAGGCACCGGATCGACAACTCCTACCGCAAGCATGTCGGTTACTAAGCCTGTATCGCAATCAATACCAAGATAATCCATCTGTCCCGCCATCTGAGCAGCAACTACATCTTCAACTTTTTCCAGAGGATTAAATCCGGCATTTTCTACAATCTGCGATAATGGCCGCTTCAAAGCATTCACTACACAATCTACACCATATGCTGCCATACCCTTAAGATGTTCCCGGGATTTTTCTACTTTTCGGGCTAGCGCAATTTCAATAGATCCACCGCCCGGTACATAGCCGCCTTTGACTGCAGCCTGCACACTGGATGCTGCATCTTTAGCAATACGCATCCGTTCGCCAACGACTTCTTCTGTTGCGGCACCGACTAAAATAGTAGCCATCGGTTTACCCTTACCACCTAGAATGCGAACATGCTCCAGCTTTTCATCTTCATAAACCCGATGGGCGATGCCCAGATATTTTTCCAGGTCTGCCGTTTCTTTTTTAAGCCCTGTACGCTTGAGCATCCGTGCACCTGTATGTTCAGCCGCCCTTCTGAGGTCCTTAGCGGCCACCCGCTGAATAACCATTATACCGGCATCAGCCAAAATTTCCTCAGCATCAGTGTGAACACCTCTGTCGACTAAAACGACATTAACACCAAGCTCAACAATTTTCTTACTATTTTCTTTAAATTCATTTTGTAATTCTATGTAACGCTTAAATCCGGCTTCTGTACTTAATGCCTCATCTCCAATTTCTTCCGGCTCCAAGGCATCATCAATTAAAAGCACTTTAGCGTTTTCCACCACTGCCGGCATTTCCTTGTTCATGCGCTCTTTATCAACAATAACGCCTAAAAACACTTCATTAGCGGCTCCTTCTTGAGCCGTTATAATTTCTGCCAGCTTAAAATTATTCTCTGCTAATTTTTCTACACCAATCAGCCGGGCAGCTTCTACTACCAAATCGGCGATATCCTGATGCTCCCGACCGGCTATCATTGCGATATTGCGTAAAATTGGATCCTGTATATCTGACACACGACGGCAATTAACCGCCACTTGCTCAAGCGCCTGTGCAATTCCAAATTTCACACCTTCGATAACCCTGGCCACCGGAACACCCCGCAAAACCTGATTAACACCTTCCGCTACAAGACCACCAGCCATAATAGTCGCAGTTGTTGTCCCATCGCCTACCTCGGCTTGCTGTGCTTTTGCCGTATTAATCAGCATTTTTGCCGCAGGATGATTGACATCCATCTTATCAAGAATAGTCACACCATCATTTGTGATGATGACTTCACCAAAGCGGTCTACCAGCATCGTGTCCAGTCCTTTAGGACCAATTGTTCCTTCTACAGCCGCCGTGATTGCTCTTACAGCATTTGCGTTGGTGACTAACGCAGCTAAACGTTCATCAACTTCCGCACCGCTGCCGGCTGCCTGCTTGAGATTCATGTCGGAATCCTCCCATACCTATATATGTAATGCTTCTTGCGGGCAGACTATTCCGTCTGCCCGTTTTCACAAACTGTTTCAGACACCGTATTTTTTTAATACATCTCCCAAATGGCGCTGCATAAAACCGAGCACGCCAATGATCTTACCATACTCCATGCGGGTTGGTCCCAAGACCGCTACCGTACCAACTACCTGACCATCAACACGATAGGTCGCCTGAATGACACTGCAATCCTGAATACCGGAGAACTTGTTTTCCTGACCAATAGTGACAAGTAAGTGGTCTGTGTCCTGCATGTGAAGAATATCACTAAGCAGTTGTTCTTCTTCCAGCATGGAAAGCAGGCCTTTTACTTTATCAACATCACGAAATTCCGGCTGTTCCAATAATTGAGTAGTGCCGCCGGTATATACCCGGTCCTTTCTGTCGACCGATACAGCGCTTCCCAATACTTCAAGAGCCGCTTTATAAATAAGAGAATCGGCCACGACATCTTGTTTTATTTGTCTGAGGAGTGATAATTTAATACGGTCCAGCGGTAATCCGGCTAACCGGTTATTGATAAGCTCAGCTATGCTCTGCAAATCACTTAACGATGTTCCTTCCGGAATATCAATTACCTTATTATCAATAAACCCCGTATCTGTCACCATTATAATGATGGCTCTGCGCTCATCCAATGGCAGAAACTGCATGTATTTGAACACACACTGCGACATTTGCGGCGCCAGAACAAGCGATACATTGCGGGTCATACGAGATAAAATTTTAGCAGTTTCCTGAAAGACGCCTTCGATCCGCCGGGCCTTAGCCTCATACCAACGATCAATCAGAAGAATTTCCTGATCACTGATTGTAGGCGGCGCTAATAAGCAGTCCACATAGAACCGATAGCCTTTGGCCGAAGGAATTCGCCCTGCCGACGTATGAGGCTGTTCCAGGTACCCCAGCACTTCCAAATCAGACATTTCATTACGAATAGTTGCCGGACTGATGCCCAAGTCATATTTACGGGCAATCGTTCTTGAGCCAATCGGTTCCGCTGTAGAAATATAGTCGTCAATAATAGCCTGCAGAATCTTACGTTTTCTCTCGTCCAAAAGCATTCACCTCCTATTGTTAGCACTCTATCGCAGGGAGTGCTAACACCTAATTAAAACATATCACTCCTTGCCGCTCATGTCAAGATGTCATCCTGTTTTATCGACAGTTAAGGTAAAAAAGCCTGAAAAACCGAGTTACCGTATTTCATCCCAAGGGGAGTTAGCTTTACTGATTGGTTTTCCATACAAATCAATCCTTTAGCTTCTAAAGATGCTAAGGGTTTTCCAAACATCTGTTGAAGACTTTTTCCGAAGAACCGATAAAAGGTATCATTGGATATTCCCGCTGCCGTGCGAAGTCCCAAAAAACAAAATTCGGCCATTTGAACAGGTTCATCCGGAATTTCTTTAACCTCAACAGGTGATTGGCCGCTGTTTACACGCTTAAGGTAGGTACGGACATCGCGCGTATTCGCCAGCCGCTCGCCATTAATAAAGGAATGAGCAGCCGCGCCTATTCCGAGATAAGAAGAGTAGTTCCAATATTTTAAGTTATGCCGGCAGGAAAACCCCGGCAGCGCATAATTTGATATTTCATACCGTTGGTAGCCACTTAGGGTTAAATATTCGACTGTCTCGTCATACATCGCCTCTTCCTCTTCTTCGGAAGGCAGTATTAATTTACCTGAAGCGAGACGATTCGCAAAGGGAGTTTCTTCTTCCACTTTTAACCCATATACTGAAATATGAGGAATAGCCAGTTCATATGCCAGCCGGAGACTTTTTTGGAAATCTTTTAGTGTCTGCACGGGCAATCCATACATCAGGTCAATATTTACATTGGAAAACCCGGCCTGCTGTGCGGTCCGGACGGCATGAATTCCATCATCGCCTGTATGAATACGACCGACTTCCTGCAGCAGCGTATCAGAAAATGACTGCACGCCAAAGCTAATGCGGTTCACACCATGAGACCGCAGTGCTGTCAGCATATCATTATTCACCGTGCCAGGATTTGCTTCCATAGAGATTTCCGCATCCGAGGTAATAGTAAAACTTTTGTTTAGCGCCCCAATCACTTTCAGCAACAAGGCGGCAGGCAGAACTGAGGGTGTTCCGCCTCCTATGTATATCGTATCAACCTGATAAGATGAAAAAAGAACACCTTGTCCGGTGATTTCCCGGCACAAGGCGTCAATATAGCTTTCGTATAAGCTCTCTAGATGAGAGTAGGAAGGGAAATCACAATATAAACATTTTTGCTTGCAAAAAGGGATGTGGATATATAATCCTAAATTCATATGTCTAATCCATCTTCAAGATCGCCATGAACGCTTCCTGAGGAACCTCAACATTTCCCACTTGTTTCATGCGCTTCTTACCTTCTTTTTGCTTTTCCAGCAGCTTGCGTTTACGGGAAATATCACCGCCGTAGCATTTCGCCAGTACATCTTTCCGCATGGCTCTTACCGTTTCCCGCGCAATGACTTTATTGCCGATAGCTGCTTGAATAGGTATCTCAAACATTTGGCGTGGAATAATTTCTTTCAGCTTCTCGGCAAGACCCCGTCCCCTAAATGTTGCCTTATCACGATGCACAATGACGCTTAACGCATCAACTGCCTCGCCATTAAGGAGAATATCCAGTTTGACCAGATCTGATTGCTGATAGCCAATCAATTCATAATCCAGCGAGGCATAGCCCCGGGTAGAAGATTTCAGGCGGTCAAAATAATCATAAATGATTTCACTTAATGGTAAATGATACGTAATGGTAACCCGGCTGACATCCAGGTACTTCATATCTTTATATTCGCCCCGTTTTTCTTGTGAAAGTTCCATGACGGCACCGACAAGATCATTCGGGACAATAATAGTAGCCTTTACATAGGGCTCTTCAATATGATCGATTTCCTGAACAACAGGCAATTTGGAGGGATTATCAATTTCCAGCAGCTCGCCGTCAGTCTTAAACACTTTGAAAATAACACTGGGGGCTGTGGTGATCAATGTTAAATTGTATTCCCGTTCGAGCCGCTCCTGGATAACATCCATATGAAGCAATCCTAAGAAACCGCAGCGGAAACCAAAACCAAGGGCAATTGACGTTTCTGGTTCATACGCTAAAGAAGCATCATTTAATTTAAGCTTATCCAACGCGTCACGCAGCGAGTCGTAATCTGCACTGTCTACCGGGTAAAGACCGCAATACACCATCGGAGTAACCTTGCGGTATCCGGGCAGAGGTTCAGTGGCAGGATTGTCGAGCTCAGTAACGGTATCACCAACGCGGGTATCTTTTACATTCTTAATACTAGCTGCAATAAAGCCCACTTCTCCCGGCCCAAGCTCGGCAACATTGGTCATGGTAGGGCGGAACACGCCTACTTCCGTTATTTCGAACTTTTTCTCTGTTGCCATCATCAGCACTTTCATGCCTGGACGTATATGGCCATCCATTATCCGGACATAGGCAATTACTCCTTTATAGGAGTCAAAATGGGAATCAAAGATAAGTGCTTTGAGCGGCTTATTTCTATCACTCTTCGGTGGCGGTACTTTCGCAACAATTGCTTCCAATACCTCTTCAATGCCGAAACCGGTTTTAGCACTAATCAAAACAGCATCAGTTGTATCCAGCCCGATTACATCTTCGATCTCCTGCTTTACCCGTTCGGGCTCTGCACTAGGCAAATCAATTTTATTAATAATAGGAATAATTTCCAAATCATGTTCCAATGCCAAATACACATTAGCCAGGGTCTGCGCTTCAATTCCTTGCGCTGCATCAACGATCAATAGCGCACCTTCACAGGCTGCCAGGCTGCGGGAAACTTCATATGTAAAATCTACGTGTCCTGGTGTATCAATTAAATTTAGCATATATGTCTCGCCATTCTTAGCAGTATAAGACAAGCGGACCGACTGTGCCTTAATTGTGATACCACGCTCACGTTCCAGATCCATCTGGTCCAATACCTGGTTTTCCATCTCACGGGCAGAGAGAGCTCCGGTAAACTCCAACAGCCGGTCAGCTAGTGTGGATTTACCATGGTCAATATGAGCAATAATGGAGAAGTTTCGAATATGGGATGTATTCATAGCGGGGCTCCTCTCAGACTACAATAGCAAATTTCAGTGATTTATTATAGCATTTCCCCCTATCACCTGCAAGTATTTACCTAAATTGCTCTTTAAGCCAGCGAAGCTCCTTGTCCAGAAACGGTTTCAGGTCTCGCATGTATCCCGTAAGATTTTCTTTTGTCCGGTAAGCCTCCTCCATGAATTGACCATACCATAAGTTCAGCCAATAAATAGGACGCTCTATATTAAAATATAAGACCGTTGGTATTGTTATGCGATTGCCGCCAGACTGGAAAGTAATTGCTTTGGCCGTATTGTACACCGATCCAACCGGAAACTGACCATTAATATTTATTCCATTCCCCAAAACGTGTGCAGAGTAACCGCCACTGTCTCTTCTTACATTAAAGGAGCGCACATACGGGCTTTGCATGGTCATATCATTTAGCTGATGTTCAGCAGCCGCAACCCCTAGAACGATGAATATGAGCATTGCAATAAAGCCTCTGGTTAAAACAATGACTTCTTCAGAAGGCATGCGAATAAGAATAAGTATCACCTCTAAAGCTGCATAACATATTTTTTACTCTGTCTTGTTTTCAGCCATAATCTCCGCGAGAATATCGCCAAGAAGTTCCATCGTGCGCATTGCTTCTTCTTTTGAGTTTTCCTGGCAACCCACCTCCAGCAGCAAGGCGCGGGGATGTAAATGCTGATTAAAACGCCAGTCAACTAATTGGATTCCTTTTGATACACCGGGGAAATATTGATTAAGCTTTGCGTCAATCAGCTTTGCAAAGGCATGGTTTTGCTGCCAGTGGGGCTGCATAAGATCTGGTTGTCCTTTTGCTACCACAATAGACATCCGGGCTACCGTCACACCTGCAACTGTAGCAATCGAATTCTCTCTTTTATCAGCATCCCGATGGATATCAAAAATCATTTGGATAGAAGGGTTTTCTGACAGCATTTCCTTAGCAGTAATTTCTGATGGACCATAAGCTTTCATAAAACTGGGGTAATCATGAATATTCTTACTTACGATCGCTTTATAGCCACGTTCCTCCAAGCGCTTTGCCAGAGCATCGCCAACCTCGACTATTTCGCCGCGCTGTCCGCCAGGGCGGTGAGTTACGCCAGAATTAGGTATAAAGGACTCGGCCGTGTGCGTATGATAGATTCCCACAACCGGTTTACCATTCGTTAACGTGCTTTTAAAATCAAATTTAGGAAAATTAGGAACGGTCATCGCACTTACAGTGGACTCAGGCTTAATAGCTGCTAATAAGGGGATTTCAACCCGGAACAGTGACCGGGTATCTTTAATATCGATATTCGCAAGAAACATAACTACGCCCCTGAGCACGCTCTGGGCCGTTATCTCTGACTTAATGACAACAGGTGCCGGGCTGGAAGAACCCGCTAATCCCGGTATTCCGGAAAAAAGCACGTCCCTCCAGTTAGGCCATAGCTGTTCCCACTTCTGATTGCCGGCAGCTGCATTACCGGGCTCACTGGATAGCGCTCCTGCACTCCTGATTCCATACATGCCTGATATGACTATCATAATTGCCATAACCATAACTGTTAAGGCAATCATTTTTGATTTGTGGTAATATTTTCGCCGTCTTCTCAAGTTTTTGCCCCCTGCCCTATTGTTTACATACAATGTATATGCTTTGGGGCAAAAGGATATTACCGCAAGAAAAACGGATTAATGTAAGTATAGATGAATATTTTCATAATCAATATGCGGATGCAGGGCCTGATTAATACCACCGGCAATAATGTTGGCAATATCCTGAATTAACCGGTCTATTTCCTTAGGCGTAACCATTAGATCCCCCAGCGCATCGGGAAGCACTTGCCGCACAATCATGCTCCGGTCTTGATCAGACAAATCGGCCATGCTTTTAAAGTAGCGGGCAAAAGCGGCATGCTCCTGCATAGTATCAATTGTGTCCATGGCGATTGTTGATGCATGGACAACGGTGGGAACACCAATTGCAATCACAGGTACTCCGAGTGTTTCCTTACTAAGTCCAAAACGCTTGTTGCCCACTCCGGAGCCCGGATGTATGCCGGTATTTGCTAATTGAACGGTTGTCAATACACGGTGACTGGACGCCGCCGCCAGAGCATCAATTGCAATGACCACATTGGGTTTTACTTTATCTACGATACCGTGTATAATTTCCGCTGTTTCCATACCGGTAATCCCAAGTACACCAGGCGCGATTGCACAAACAGAGCGAACACCATTTTTTAGTTCTGGTGACAACAGTTCCTGAAGATGCCTGGTAACAACAACTTTATCTACGGAACGGGGTCCCAATGCATCAGGAGTTACATTCCAATTGCCCAGACCGACAATTAGAACGGTAGCATTACGCGGCAGCTCTACCATATTTACCAGTTCCTGTGCAAGATGCTTCATAATTTGGTCTTCAAGGGGTGTGTTTTTATAGCGCAGCCCCTGCGCTTCGACTGTCACATAACGTCCTTGTTTTTTCCCCATCATCCTTTCGGCTTCAGGAGTAGTGATATTTACCCGGGTAATCAAAACATCGTCATTCTCGGCAGTTTCCACAACTACACCGGGAACATCTTCGCGAACCCTCCGGCTGAGCATTTCTCTTGCTTCCAGGGCAAGGTCAGTCCGGGGCGTAAATACTTCATTATCCATGAATTTCCTCCTATAATTACAATATTTCTGTTAGGCTATCGTTACCCAAAGGACCCTTTCCTATACTATAATGAAACATAAATAAGTAACTATATAAATAAGTGGTAATTGTTGCTTGCATTTTTTATAGGCTCATGCTAAAATATTTTAGGTATAATGGTCACAAGGGAGGTGAAACAATTGCCGAACATTAAATCCAGTGAACGCAGTGTAAAAACTGATGCTGAGCGCCGGGCAAGCAACTTTGCCGTAAAATCCACCATCAAAACTGTTACTCGTAAAACGGTGGAAGCCGTTGGGGCCGGCAAAGCAGACGATGCTAACGCCCTCCTGACCAAAGCCAGCAGTGTTATTGACAAAGCAGTCGCCAAAGGCGTTATCCATAAAAATGCCGCGGCCCGTAAAAAGTCCCGCTTGGCTCGTAAGCTAAATGCCTTAGCCAACTAAGCAACAAACAAATACCCCTTGTCCATTCTTTTGGACAAGGGGTATTTTTTATTTGTTGCTCTTGTTGCTTTGTGCTTGTACTGCAGTAATTGCAACTACACCAACAATGTCTTCCGCTTTGCAGCCCCGTGACAAATCATTGATCGGCTTTGCCAACCCTTGGGTTATCGGGCCATAGGCTTGTGCTTTTGCCAGTCTTTCCGTCAGCTTATAGCCGATATTTCCGGCATTTAAGTCCGGGAATATCAACACATTAGCATGACCTGCAGCTTTACTGCCAGGAGCCTTTAAATCCGCAACCCGTTGGACCAGTGCAGCATCAACCTGCATTTCTCCATCAATTAAAAGCTCAGGTGCCTTTTGCCGGGCCAAAGCGGCCGCCTGTACCACTTTTTCTGTAAGCTCGCTCTTAGCACTGCCAAAAGTAGAATACGATAACATGGCTACAACTGGCGTAATATCCAGCAGACTAATCATGCTTTGTGCAGAAGCAATAGCAATTTCAGAAAGCTCCTGCGCATTAGGGTTCTCATTTAGACCGCAGTCCCCAAACAGCAGCGTTCCATTATGACCATATTCGCTATTGGGCACCACCATGACAAAGAAGGTGGAAACAAGCTTCGCCTCAGGTGCTGTCTTAATGATTTGCAATGCCGGACGCAGCGTATCTGCTGTTGAATGAATCGCTCCGGAAACCAGACCATCGGCATCATTTAGTTTCAACATCATCATTCCAAAGAAAACAGGGTCCTTGACTTGTTCTTCTGCCTGTTCTAAGGTAATCCCCTTCGATTTACGCAGTTCATAGAAAGCTTTACCGTATTCCTGTCCTTTCTCTGCAATTTTACTATCAATGATCGTAGCGCCCGATAAGTCCAAGTCTCCCGCGACGCGCAGTATTTCAGACTTGTCTCCTATTAAAATAATATCAGCAATTTTTTCTTTCAATACAGTGCATGCTGCCTGCAATACACGCAGATCAGTTGCCTCAGGCAAAATAATGCGCTGTTTATCAGCCCTGGCTTTTTGCTTCATCTGTTCAATAAAACTCATAATTGTATCGCCGCCTTCAATTATTTATTTTTCTTCCAGAATACGCGCATGTATACTTAATATCTTCTGCCCATAGGTCTTACCCGGCACTGCCCAGCGTCCATTTAAGTCGGTCCAGGTTACAGCCTGTCCGAAATTCCGGCCCTGCTTTACTAATTGATAGCGTGGATCCACGATTGGTCTTTGCGGCTGCTCTGTTGATGCATACGCCAATAAGTGCTGAATCTGAGCAGTTACGCCCTCCTCTGCTGAGCCAAACCAATGCCCCCGAACCTTATTACCGGTTGTACCTATTCCCGCATAGTTATTTTGCAGGGGAACTACATCACCACCATAGCGAAAATGCCCGGTTTCATGAATCGCCTGAGCAAATGCCACATCAGGGCGTACTTTTTCCAGAATCCCCTGCTGCCAGTAATACTCTACTAATGTTTCTATAGAAACGGTAATAAGCGGAAAGGGATTGATTTTTTGCATATATCGTACGCACTGCTCTTTAGTAGCCAACGGTTCTCCCATTATGGAGAGGTCCAAAGCGCTGTCATTCTGAATCAATTCTGTTTGATCCGTAGCGGGTGCCGCCACTATCGTTAAGCCTGACAGTAACCAACTAGCGACAGTCAAGCCTATTACAATCATTCTTTTCCCTTGCTTTACCATTTTATCCTCCTCTTACTTTATCTTTTATAAACACAATTCAATAATAAATTGCTCCAGCACATGCCCATCCGCTTTCCCTGTTTTTAAATCGCGGTCTGCTGCCGCTAAGCGGAGAATTCCTGCTTTTAGCTGCTCGGCCGAAAAAGCTCTGCTTTGACGAATCAGCTTTTCTCCAATAAACAAGGGCACTTTAAATTCATTGGCAACATCCTGCTGCGAAAATCCTTGCCCTGCCATTAGCTTTGCCTGCCATAGGTGGCGTACTTGCCTCGCTAATAAAGCCAGCAGCCGAAAAGGAAGCTCTCCTGTAGAAAGCTGTTCTCCCAGTAATTGAAGCGCTCTTGACACTTGCTTCTGACTCAATGCTTCCAGCATGACAAAAACAGAAACCTCCGGCACTATTGATAATATGGCCATGAGATCATCGCGAGTAATTGATGTCTTCGTTTTTGTATATAAGCATGCCTTTTCCAGTTCGCCTGCTAAAAAGCCTAAGGATACCTGCGGCATAATACTGACTATATTTAGCAGGTGCTCCATTGCATCAGCAGTTAGTTTTTTATTCTTTTCCGCCAGTTTCGCCATCACCCATGGCTTTACATCCTTAACCTTTAGCGGCGCAAGCTCAATAACAGNNCCTTCACGATTTTTTTACGCTTATCAATTTTGTCTCCACCTATAAAGACAACGTTAGTGTAGTCCGGCATGTTGGCAAAAAGGGTTATTAATCGCTCACTGCCGGCATCTGCAGTCTCCTCGGCAGCATCTGCAGACTCTGCCTGCACGGATGCTTTCCGGCTGCGAAACATAGCAGCATTGCGCACTAAAATAACATTTTTACTGCCAAAGAAGGGCACAGACTCAATCAAGCGAACAAGCTCCTCAGACGATGGCTCGTTCTCAAAAACAGCAAGTCCAGTCTCCCGCTCATCAGGCGGTAAAAGCTCTACCGTAAGCTTATGTTCTAATTCCCGGATTAAATAACTCTCTTCACCATATAACAAATATATCGAAGCAATCTGACCACGGTTAATTTGCTCCATTGCAGTTGAATAATTCATTCTAAGAGCCTCCGATACATCATTGTTTCCTTTTTAAGTAAGGTTCAATAGACAAGTCCGTCCCATTTGTTCTCATCAGTACAGCCCCGTCTTGATCCGTCCGGTATACGTGCAGTGCCGTGCGGTCCAATTTATCCAACACTTCTTTATGGGGATGACCAAACCGGTTATGATAACCTACAGAAATAACGGCATATCGAGGAGCCGCCTTTTCCAAAAAACCATCCGTAGTCGAAGTGCGCGAACCATGATGCGCCACTTTAAGGACCGTACACGGATATAAGCCATTTGCTATTAACTCTTTTTCCTGTCCAGCCTCTAAATCACCTGTAATGAGAAAGCTATGTTGTCCATAGGACACGCGAATCACACTTGATGATTCATTGCTGTTACGGCCTGATCCAGCCTGTGCTCCAGCATGAACCACTTCTATCTCCAGCCCGTCCAGTTTAAGCTTCTGTCCCCGCGCCGCCGGAATAATGACCCCACTGCCTTTTTCCTTGAGCAATGCCCGAAGACTGTCAGAAAACGCTTCAGGAGCAACAATACAGTTTCTGACAGGTATGGCTGCTGCTACGGCCGCAGCACCACCTGCGTGATCCTTGTGGCCATGGGTAAGAATGAGATAATCCAGTCTGGTTATGCCTTGATGCTTAAGATAAGGAGCAACGACTCGTTCACCCACATCAAAATTACTGTTTTCACCAATTGTTCCACCTGTATCCACAAGCACTGACCTGCCACGAGGCGTAATAAAGAGAGTTGCATCACCTTGTCCTACATCAATAAAATGTACAGCGACCTGTTTTGAAGGTCCGATCAGACCTCCTGCCAGCAGGCATACTGCAAGAATAATCCCTGCCGCCCGATAAGGCCATTGCTTTATTATACTGACAGGTGACTGCATCCAGGCCGGTAAATAGCCATAGCTCCAGGCTAGAAGAACGTAAAACACTAAACTCTCCAGCATCCCAAAAGGAGGCACATAAAACTGTAAACCCTCAATAGCAGCAATTGCTTTATTCAGCATAACTGCCAAACCAATGCCCATACTGCAAAAAACCAATAGCAGTTTTGTTGCCAATGGCAGTACCAGGCTGCTGATGCAAGCCAGCAAGCCAAGAATAATAACCAGCTCAATAATTGGAATAACAATAATATTGGCAATGAACGAGCTAATGGAAAAGCTGTGAAAATACCATGCTAAAAAGGGAATAATACCGGCTTGCGCAGCAAATGTCACGGCAAATGCCGATGCCAGCCATTTTGGCAGAAAACGTAGTTTTTCTGTAGTCTTGCTATATAAAAAGACCAAACCGGCAGTTGCCCCAAATGAAAGCTGAAAACTAATATCATAAAGCAGCGCCGGCTGCCAGACGAGCATGAGTAACGCTGCCAGAGCCATTGCACCTGCACCGGACTTTTCCCGGCCTGCCAGGACTGCCCAAAGTCCGGTAATACCCATAATAGCTGACCTGATAACCGGCGGACTCAGCCCTGCTAAAGCGGCATAAAACAGTATTACGCCACCTGCCAGCATTACGGTTACCTTAGAGTTCAAGCGGCAGCTTTCTCCTAACCATAACATAACTGCTGCCACCAGGGCAATATGCGAGCCGGATACTGATAATATATGAATAATACCGGTAGCTGAAAAATCATGCAGCACCTGGGTATTGATAGTGTCATATCCGCCGCCGAATAGAACACCGGTAAGGATTGCTGCATCACTCTGGGGCATGACTTGTAAAAACAGTTCACTAAGCCGGCTTCGCCATTGATCCAGCAGTCTTTTTCCCGTTAATTCCTTCGCAGGGATAATTGAAATACTATCACTGCTGCTATTCATTCGCGCGGTAATGCCTTGCCGCTTTAGCGCTGCCACTATATCAATAGAGCCGGGATTATTATAGCCATGTAACCCTTCCAGCTCTCCTGCTGCCTCTACATGGTCGCCGCTGCTGCCAGTTTCTGTATCTGCTGTCTGCCGCACAGTCACTATCGTCTTTCCGCTGCTGTTCAGCATCCGTCCGGCAAGCCGGAGCTGATCGACTTCTACAATATATCGAATCTTTTTTTCTGTATCTAACAGTGTAATCTTTGGTACCTCTGCTATTTTCCCTGTCACAATAACTCGTTGTCCGATAAACTGACTGCTGTCTGTTAACGGGAGAGCTTCCCCCTGCATAGAGCGAATGATTCCCAAGAAGAAAAAAAGCAATAGTAAGTAAATAGTCGGTTCTTTCCGCTTATAAAGCTGAACCGTAATAAATCCAACCAACAAAGCCGATAACACACATAAATAATCGCTATTCCAAGCAAAACCAGCCAGACCTATTCCCAGAGCAAAAGCTGTTGTCAGCAACATAAGTGAAATGTTCATGATCTATAATGTAATCTTGCTGACTAGCTTTTTGAATTTGGACTCACCGATACCTGGAACTTTCTTCAGCTCGTCCAGCTCCTTAAACGCCCCGTTTGTCTGGCGATATTCGATAATTCGCANNTTCCCGGCAGCTTATCCAATTCACTCTTACTTGCTTTGTTGATACTGATTCTTTCATTATTTGATCCCGAAGGATTCTCAGATTGGCTTCCGGCCATAACAACGGGAACAGAAACATGAAGGCCGTCTTTGACGGCTTGCGCCATATTAATGCGATTGGCATCCGCATTTGGCGTTACTCCTCCAGCCAGATTGACAACATCCAGCACCCTTAGCCCAGATTGCACTTCGTACACACCGGGTCTGTTAATTCCGCCGCTGATATAAACCATTACTTTATCGTTCTTTACCATACTTTCACTTGAAACCGGACCGATGATTTGCGCTGCCGTCACCATTGTGCTTTTCTGCCACCAACTGTACAAACCTGTTCCTGCAACGGCCAGCGCGATCAGCAATCCAACTGCTAATTTGCTTCTTTTCCCGTCCATGAACGTCACCCGCCCCAAATGTTATTTCCACCTTTTTCTCCAATATTATCCAAATTCCTTTATTAATTTTACTAGGGTGTGTCTGAAAACTAGCGGAATGGTCAATGACGAGTGATTTTTGTGTCAGACGAGGCAAAACTTCGCAGGAATAATGGTTTTATTTCAAGGAGTTTTAACGAAGTATGGCGCAAAAAGCGCCGTCAGTGGCCGTTTTGATAGTTTCCAGACAGTCCCTAACTCCCTATATTGACCATTTTCATATATTAACAGTCACTGGGTAAAATAATATGATAAAATAAAAATTAAAAACAAATGGGATGGTGGCATCATGAATCATGCCGATTTAGAAAAATACGCGCGTCTGGTTATTAAAACTGGCGTCAATCTCCAAAACAATCAAACCCTAGTGCTTTCTTCACCGATTGAATGTGCCCCTTTTGCACGTCTCATTACAGAGGCTGCTTATTCAGCAGGAGCCCGTGAAGTTGTCATCAATTGGGTTGATGAGCTTTCTGCCAAAATTCGCTACCTTCAAGCCCCAGACGAGATTTTTGATGAGTTCCCAGAGTGGCGCAAGGATTTTTATCTTTCGTATCTGCGCGGCGGAGCGGCTTTCGTCAGTATATCCGCCTCAGATCCGGAGCTGCTAAAAGATGTTAACCCTGAAAGAATTGTCAGAGCTCAAAAGGTAAGTAATACTGCCTTACAGGAATATCGCGAAAAAATTATGAGTCATGAAAACTCATGGTGCATTGTTTCAGTACCCACAATTGCCTGGGCCAAAAAGGTGTTTCCTGATGTCTCTGAGGAGCAGGCCATGAATTTATTGTGGGATGCAATTTTAAAAGCGGTTCGAGTTCCTGCCGCAGATCCCGTAAAAGAATGGGATAGCCATAAGGCTAAGCTTAGAGAACGCCGGGATTTTATGAACAAGAGTAATTTCAAGTCCTTACATTATCAAAACAGCCTTGGAACCGATCTTACTATAGAGCTGCCGGATAATCATATTTGGATGGGCGGCTCGAAAAACAATGCCAAAGGGATTAATTTTGTTGCCAACATCCCGACAGAAGAAGTATTTACCCTGCCTAAAAAGTCAGGTGTAAACGGTACCGTCTTTAGTTCAAAGCCCTTGGTTTACAACGGCAACTTAATTGATCAATTCAGCTTAACGTTTAAAGATGGAAAAGCAATTGACTATAAGGCAGAAAAAGGCCAGGAAATACTGAAAAAGCTGATAGAAACGGATGAAGGCTCCTGTTATCTCGGCGAAGTAGCTTTAGTTCCTTTTGATTCTCCTATTTCCAATGCTCAGATTCTTTTCTATAACACATTATTTGATGAAAACGCTTCGTGTCATCTGGCCTTCGGCAAAGCCTATCCAACTTGCATCAAGGATGGTAGCAGTCTATCCAAAGATAAATTAGTTGATTTGGGCGTCAATGATTCTTTAGTGCATGTAGACTTTATGATCGGAACAAAAGACCTTACCATTACAGGTATTACCGCTGAAGGGAAGAAAATCCCGGTATTTGAGAACGGAAATTTCGCATAAGTCAGGCTAATTAAATAGGCCCACCGGCACCTATTCGACCTAACATAAATGTGCACCCATAAAAATACATGCTTTACGCTCGCAGCAGTATGGTGATTAAAATAAAAAGGGATGCCTTGAGGGCATCCCTTTTTATTTTAATCTTTTTAGGGTCTATTTTATTTGACAGTGGGCGATTTGACCGCCTATTTACTATTGGCAAGTGTTGCATTTACATATTTGTGCAAGTGCTGCATAAACGCCTCTGACACAAGCGGCGGTTGATTTGTTTTCAAGGCATTAAGAATCTGCAGATGCTCCTGCGCTTTTTCTTCAAATGTGCCTAGAGACACTATATTCTGGTTCATGACAATCAGAAGCTGATAAAACAAACCTTCCAGAATCTGCGCACGCCGACTGCTTTCAGAAGCAGTCCACAAATAACGGTGAAAAGCTAAATCCAATGTATTCAATAGGAATACGCGTTCTTCATTGGTACTACATTGTTGTTCACCTTTTTGCATCTGCATCGTCATCTGATGCAATTCCTGGTAATCCTTCTCCTGTAGTATGGGCTGGGTTGAAAGGATATGCAATATCTGAATTTCAAGTGTAATACGGATATCAAATACTTCCAGTACCTCTTGGGGACTCATTTCCAAAACCTGATTGCCCCTCCGCGGGGAAAAAGAGACAATCCCCTGTTCGTTCAAAATCCGCATCGCTTCACGCACTGGAGCCCGGCTGGTACTTAACTCACTAGAAATATCGGCTTCAGTCAATTTATCGCCGCTTTTCAATACTCCGGACAAAATTCTATTCTTCACATAAGCAACAACAATATCGCTCAAGCTTTTTTTCTCGTACTGCGGCATAATCACCATGCCATGAGTCACCATCTTTTTCACAAGATTTCCATATGATTATATCGCACTATTCCAGCTCTGTACAGAGAGGTTCTGCGGTGTTATCCAACGTTAAAACTGATGGTCATTTTTGTGCTTCATTATATAAGGGAAATGGTTTACGTATCGGGCTGATAACGATACGGTACAAGTGCCATGCCTGCCCCGGCAAGTCTTCATTTATTACTACTTATGGCGGGGATGGTAATGAGTATGAAGGAGCTCATGCGATTTATGGCTAAGCGGTTTACCTAAATACTCATCATACAAAGCTTTTACAGCCGGATTTTCATGCGACTTCCGGATCGTCAGCCTGCGATCGGCTTGGTACAAACCGGCCATTCGTGCTTCCTTAACAGCCTTTGTGGTACCCCAGGGCTGACGCTACTATTCACAGCTTGCCGCCTCTAGGAAATTGTGCTAGTAAAATAATTCTCTAGATAATTGACAAAAAGCCTCTGGAGCGGCGATAACACCATTTCTTTTTTGAAAGCAAGCTGAATTTCTCGGGAAAATTCCTGCTGTTCAAGGTCATATACCTTGATTTGCCCAAGTTTTTCATAGGCAGTGGCAGCCACTTTGGAAACGAAAGATACCCCCATCCCATGTGACACCGCTGACAGGATGCTCTGGGTGTCGTAGAAGTAAGCTACGACATTCAGATTCTGGACGCAAACGCCTTGCTTCTGCAGCAATTGCTCCATTTCCACGCGGGTGCCGGAGCCGTCCCCGCGCATCACAAAAGGCTGCTGTCGTAAAAACGCTGCCAGGTTGCGCTGCATTTCCCCTTTATTAATTATCATAGCCTTAGGAGCGATCATTACCAGCGTATCTCGATAAAACGGAACCGTTATCAAGTTGCGGGAATGGACGCTTGTACCCACTACGCCAAAATCATACCGGTACCCTAAAAGACCTTCAAAAACCTGCAGGCTGTCTGCCTGGTGGACACGAAACACGACATGAGGATATTGTTTACGAAAGGCCGTAATGATTTCCGGCAGCAAGAACTGAGCAGGCACGCTAGAGGCTAAAATACTAATTTCTCCATTCACTTCATGGTCAACCTTACTGGCACTGCTAATGGCCTCATCACGCAGGACAAGAATATTTTTAGCACGGTGGAACAGCTCTTTACCTGTTTGGGTTGGATACACCGCCTTGGTGGAGCGTATCAACAGCTGCGCACCAATCTCATTCTCCAGAGAACTGATGTGGGCGCTGATGGTCGGCTGAGACAAATAGATCATGTCGGCTGCCTTGGAAAAGCTGTTGTGCTGAACCACTGCAATAAAGGCTTCCAATTGTTTCATTTCCATCTTTGCTACCCTCCCTCAAAATCTGCACAAGCGCCTGCAGAAGCAGTACGCTTTTTGTTCCGTATTACTTGCATAAGTCATCAACCTTACTTGTTTTGCCGGTATGTCATACACTCCGCCAGTATTGATGCTGACGGAGTGTATGGACAATTTTTTAAATTTTTACCTCAAAAAGAGTTGGAGTTTCAATCGGGGTGGTCAGGGCATCCAACGCGACACCTACCCGGTGGCGGCGCAGCCTATGCTGCTCGTCCTTGGGGGTGGATGGATTGCCAAGAGGATATGGAATGGAGATGGTTGGAACCAGACGATTCACACCGACTGTTTTCGCCACAGGAATCAAGTTCGCCATCTGGACGATGGTAATTCCTGCCCGTTCGATTTCTCTAGTCATCGTTGCGCCGCAACGTGTACAAGTACCTCAGGTGGAGGTCATGATAGCAGCGTGGATGCCATCATTGATCAGTTCCTGCGCAATTTCTCTTCCCATCCGGGCAGCCTCGGCCTGCGTCGTTCCGGTGCCGACTGTGGAGTAAAAGTATTTATAAACGCCGCCGATTTTTCCTTCCTTGGTAAACTCCTGCATTACGTCCAGAGGGACAATGACATTAGGATCATTATTGGCGGCCGCAGGATCAAAACCCGCATGAATAGTCATATACTGACCCTTTTGCAAAGCATCCAATTCTTCTACATTATACTTGCCCCACTTGGTGGCAGAAGCGGATTGAATACGGTCGGGATTGCCGACAGGCACGATACCGCCTGAGGTGATCAGCACCACTTTACTGTTTGCCAGTTCCTGCGCCGGAATCGCAGACGCGATAGGAGCCCGGTCAGATTTAGGAATACGCAGCTCTGTCTGATACGGTTCGCCGTTTACTTTCTTCAGCAGCATGTCAATTACCCGGTCAGTAGCGTTAACCGGAGGGTTCAGCCAGACCTGCTCACGAATGCCACGACCGAAATATCCCTCTTCATCCGCTGAACACAGGGGTTCTTTCGCTAGAAGACGTTTCGCAAAATTAGCCATTGCAGCTACGTCCTTTCTCATTGCAGCAGCACTGGCACCGCCCTTGAAAATGTACATTTCCTTTTTATACATTTCTACGCCAGGGTTTTCATCGTTCATCGAAGTAATAACCGGAACGCCGAATTTCTTTTGTACAGCTGAGCAGATATGTCCGCAAGCTGCCCCGTAACGTCCTGCTCTAAAGGCGGGACCGGCAAAGAAAACGTCGAACTCCTTACCTTCTAAAAAGCCCAGAATACGCTTGATTGCTTCTTCTGTATTGGAGCCGATAAAATTGTCGCCGCAGATGATCGTATGCGTCAATTGCACTTTGTCTCCTAAAGCGGCTTGCAGGGCAAGGCCCGGCCCTACTACACCCTCGCGCAGTTCCGGCTCGTGGTCGGCAAATTCTTCGCCGCCAATTTGTCCGAAGAACTGATTGATATACAGGATCGTTTTCACACGGTTCCCTCCTTAAAATTCCTTCATTGTTTTAGTAGACCAGCCAACAACCTGGTCACCGCAGAACATGGCATTATTCTCCATTACAATGGAACCATCCGGTTTCACCGAAGGTCCTAACAACTCATCGTTGCTCCAGCCTCCGGAAAGACCGTCCCGTCCGAGGGATTCCAGTTCTCCCAGCACCACCTTCATCGGCGGCAGCTTAATTAAACTGGATACGTTACCGCAGGAAACAATGGCGTTAGCTTTCTCGTCTAACGATACCAGCGGCTGGCTAGCGCCATCCCGCCCGGTGCACTCATTGGTTAGACCTACCGTTTTGACACCGACGTCCTCCAAGGCGACAATGCAGGCAGTAAAGTCTGCGTCCGGGTTGCCGTAGCCCTCTTCAACCACAATCGCGCTGTCTGCCCCCAGGCTTTTTGCCATTTGCGCAACAAACAGGGCAGAACGTTCTTTCTGTTCCAGCGCTACATTCAAGTTGGACATAATCACGCCCAGGAAGTTCAGTGTCTTGCTATGCTCCTTATACAACCTTTTAATCATAGGGAAATTTTGAAAATCATAAGTGGACCATTTCGAAGAGCAAGGCATAAAAGAGCCGGAAATCATCGCTCCATCAAGCACCTCATTGGGGTGCATAAGGGTAGGCAGCATATGATTGCAGTCCCAGCCATAATTGAGATCGTTATAGCCCATCTCCTCCATTTGCGATTGAGGCTGCAATACCAGTACAACACTGGGCAGCTCACTGACCGCACTGTCGCGCTTGGTAATAGGAGGAAGCTCATAAACTTCTGTCTCTACCGGCTGCAAATCCTTAGTGCACTCGCCCAGATATTCCGCCAACCGCATGCCGGCCCAACGCAGTGCCCGGTTTTTCTTTTGCTGTTCCTTTTGTTCGAACAATTCGTCAGTATCAGCCACTAGTACAAGGTTTTTTATTTGTGAATAAAACGTGTACTTGGCGCCTTCTCCGCTCATATCAATCAAACCATCCTGAAAACCGCCCCAGTGCTTCCCGACGACTAAAACACTCATGTCCTTGAGAGCGTAAGTAGTTCCATTGCCGGCCTGCAGCAGCTTGCCGGTTACGCCTGGGAACACCGGGCCGCCGCCAACACGGTACCGGGGCTCAATTGCCTCCTTTACCGGAACCAAACGAACCTCGTCGCCTGGCTTTACGATATGCAGCTCAGCCTCAGTGATATGGCTGTCTTCCCGCACTACCGCCAAAGCTTCCTCTCTATTGACTGTCAGGATTCCGTCGACGTATGCTGTTTTATCGCCGAACTGTATGTCCCTTACAGGGAAATTCACGATATCCAGTCTCATTGTAACAGTCCTTTCGTATTATATTTATATCCGAAGGTCACTGATAATTTTTTTCAGGCAAAGAACAATATCCGCAAATTCTTCAGCCTCAACGGTCCGCAAATCCAACTGCAGGCAGTCATCTGTTATGCGCGCAATAATAGGAATAGAGTTTTCCCTCAGCCTGATCTCTAACCTGTTGGGAGTAATCCCTTCCATGTTGATAGCGACAGCGTACGACTCTAACTCCACAGCCGGCAGGGAACCGCCGCCTACCCGGGCGGTGCTCTTTACCACACTGCACCGGCACCCGGTTCCGGCCAGTAAGCCGGCAAGCTGTTCCGCCTTTTCCTGGACAACCGCTGCTGGCTGAGCGATCATACGTAATGTCGGGATGTTCGCGACAGCCTTCGCGGGATCGAGATATTGACGCAGTGTAAATTCCAGCGCAGCCAGAGTCAGCTTGTCGATGCGTAAGGCCCGCAGCAGATGATTCTTTTTCATTGCTGCTATATAGGCTGACTTCCCTACGATAATTCCTGCCTGCGGACCTCCCAGCAGCTTATCGCCGCTGAAGCAGACCAGATCTGCCCCCTGCCTGACGCACTGCGCCACTGTTATCTCACCGGTTATCCCATAAGGAGTTAAATCCGCCATCAGACCACTGCCCAGATCATAGATTGATGGCAAGTGATTGTTCCGGGCAATTTCCGCTAGCTCCCGCATTTCCACCTCTGCTGTAAAGCCAATAATTTTATAGTTGCTGGTATGTACCTTCAGCAAGGCGCCGGTATCTGCGGAAATTGCATCAATATAGTCGGAAGGGTGCGTTTTGTTGGTAGTACCTACCTCTACCAGCTTGCAGCCGCTGGCTGCCATAATGCTGGGAACACGGAAGGAACCGCCAATTTCTACTAGCTCTCCCCTGGAGACCACAACCTCACGGCCTTTGGTAATGGAATCCAGCACAAGATAAACAGCAGCAGCGTTATTATTCACAATCAGTGCGGCTTCGGCTCCAGTCAGGCGGATGAGCAAGTCTTCCACATGTTGATAACGCGATCCCCGGCTGCCATCGTCAAGATCGTATTCCAGATTGGAATACCCGCAGCCCACCCGGGTCAGCATGTCAGCGCAGCCTTCAGACAGTCGCGCCCTGCCCAGATTGGTATGGAGGATTACGCCGGTGGCATTAACGACACCTCGCAAATGGGGTTGTGACTGCCGTTCCAGTTCCTGCCGGATACCGGCGAGTAATTCTTCCTGATTGCAGCAATCCCGTTCACCGGCAACAATGCTTTCGCGATAGCGGCCCAGTTCTTCTTGCATTACCGACTTTACCAGGCTGCGCGGCAGATCGACGGCTTCATTTTCTATTGTTCTCAGGAGGTCATCCATCTTCGGTAAAGAACGCAAACATTGATGCATTGTCATAGAAAAAAGCCTCCTAGCAAAAGCTGTTGTTACTCGCCAATATATCCTTTGCCAAGCAAAATGCTCCGCGCCTGTTTCACTTTCGAATCGGAGAGCAGAATTACCGGCCCGGTGCAGCCCATGCCGCTTTCGGCATAGATGTTTTCTTTCCACAATGCCTGTACTGCGCTCTCCAAATCCAAAATTTCAATGCCATGAATTTCCGCCGTCACCACTTCCTTCGGTGGTGATGCTACTGCTTCAGCTGCTTCTCCCGCTTGCTTTTGAACTTGGCAGCCAGCTAAAATAGCATCAAGGCCTGCCTGTCTGGCCGCATTGAGTTCTATCGCAAAAACCCGTTGGTAATCGCCTCGAACCAATTCGGCTGCGAACTCAATGGCTCCCTTAACAACTGGAGCACCAGAAGCACGGGACACAATCAATATTAGTTTATTAAAACCGTCTCCCATTCCCGGACCGTATCCGTAACCGACAGATTCATAGTTGCCGCCGGTATGATAGGAAGAAAATAACTTCATTAAAATATTGCCTGTTAATGAATCAGTGACCATTACATCACAGGAACCCATTAAAAGGTCGTTGCCCCGCATGACAGCACCGCCGTCGCTTCTGCCAGAGGTTGCAAACCGGATAGGATAACCGTTGGCTTGCAGCCGCTGCAGCTGCATTTCAGCCTGCCGGGCGCCATCGATGTTGAGCAGCCCTACCGTTGGTTCGTCCACTCCGCAGGCTTTAGCGGTAGCAATACCGTACAACGCATTGCGTACAAGCCCTTCTACCCGGTCCAGAGCCGTCGTGCCGGTGGTAGTGGCAATATACATGACCTTACCCTTGGCCGGAGTAATTACCCGTCCCACAGTGGACACCCCGATCGGAAAAGGGTAATGCATGGTNNCCTTGAACAGCATCGCTGATCAATAACTTTTCCAGCTCTTTATGCCCTTCCTCTTCCGTGGAAACGCATACCGTTTCCACACCAGGATAACCTCCGGTTTTCGTGCCAATGACCTTCACCTGAATGCCCTGGGCCGCCGCCATAGCGGCAGCCTGGTAAAGCTCATCCTCGCCATGCTCACTGCCCAGAGCGGTGAGAGCAATAACAGCACTCGGCGTTTCAGCGCTATTTTCCAGCATATCCGCCATCTTTAGAAAAGTACCGGCAATGATGCGGTTAATATCTTTGTCCGCCATAGCGTCACTCCTCCAGCTTTCCGGCAAGATGTCCTGCAAAGTCCCGCAGGGACGCAGCAATCAGCTGTTTTACCCGCTCTTCCGTAATACCCGTTTCCTGGGATACACCACTATTTTTCTGGAGCACAACAGAAATACCATCAAACAAGTTAGTCATACGTCCTAAAAACAGGCTTCCCTTACCTACAAACATGGCACGTTCTATTTTTCCTGCCAGCATTTCCTGCCGCGCAAACCCCAGATAAGGAACGCCGGAAGGAATATGACCTTGCGTTGGAGCCCAGCCGACCATGCCGTGTTTTTCCACAAAAGCGTTAAGTTCAGCCTTCTGAATTTGGCCCTTCATAGCTGCCAGTGCACCAATCATTTTATAATTTGACTCCGGTACATTACCTGCTCCAGCAGGTTTTGTGATATCAGGATTCTGCATTTCGAGTGAATATTTATCCACATCGGTTAACTTAAGCCCTGCCCGCTCCAAAGGAGCAAAGGTCAGCGAAGAGATAACATTTTGCGGCGACGAACCGGTGCCTACGGTATGACGGCCAATAATATCCGTATTGAATTCCGGGTTAATACCGTCATTTTCTGATATGAGAACTGCAAACCCTGCGACACAATCCTCTAAAATCGGCAGTCCTTTTTTCAGGTGATCCTTGCCATTCATACCCAGCTTAGCGGTGGAACCGCCTGCTGTTACCAGCACATTTTTAAAGACCCCCGCCTTGACCAAAGAGGCAGCCATTACCAGTGCATGGCTGGGACCGGCGCAGAAACCGCGTACATCACTGCCGGTAGCATTAGTGAGTCCTGCGATTTCGGCTGCAGCTTTTGCAAAGTTACCGCCGCCACGCTGATTCATATCGCCGCAGGCTTCCTCGGAGCACTCAATTACATAATCTATTTCCGTTTTATTCACACCGGACTGATGGATTAAATGGAGGATAGATAATACGCAGGATACCTTGGAGACCAGATTTTCAAAAATGACATGTGCTGACAGTGTTTCGTCAATATCATGAGCTGCTTTCACGCAGCCAACTACTTCGCCCCGCAGATGAATCGCCTCAGCCCCAGCGTGTTGAATCAATTCTGCAATCTCCGCCGCACCAGTAGGTTTATCCAATCCTGTCAGCAAAGCGTTATCTACCAGTGGATGTGCCATCAGCTTTGTCTTAACAGCTTGGCAGACGCTTTCATTAAGCTTAACCAGGTCAAACACATCGCAGACCTTCATCATACCGATGAATTCGTCCTCGGGCATAATTTCCCCGAATGCTCCCTGCCGTTTTNNTGTCATACCAGGGCATAGGCAGTGCTGCAAGCTCTTCGGGTGTCATATTGCCGATATAAACCTGATTGGGCGGATAGGCCACGCACGCCTCATAGTCTCGTATATTCCCGCCGATTTCCTTTAGATAGCTGGAATCGGGATCAATTTTCCTTTGGGTAGTCTGAGTCGTGCCATTGTGAATCACCATTTCTGGCGCATGCGCCAGAAAATAGCTCGTTCCCTTGAGTATACTGTACATGGAAAACATCCTTTCCATTAAAGATTGAGCGTGCGGTAAAAGCTAGGGCCTGATAAGAGATCCATTTGTTTTACCGCACGCGTCATCGGTGTCTTTCGCAATGAAAGCCTAGAATTTGCAGTACTGATCGCGAATTGATTTCATCTCTTCGATGATGTTGTCCACATCCAGCACCATTTCCATCATACTGATTTGTTCTTCATATACCTGTGAATCTACTTCGTCCTTCACTTCCGGCTCACATATATGGTATACTCTCAGTCCCAACTGGACTCCCGCCAAAGGACCTGCAAA
>DDHB01000045.1:0-2764 GCA_002337925.1 Sporomusaceae bacterium UBA1887 | reverse complement strand
TTCAGACAAAGCATTCTGTTGATGAGAACACTACGTCTGCGCCCGCGGTTTGCGCACACAATGCGATCGCGGGGCCGGGGATGCCGTCCCTGTCGCCGATAATAATGACTTTTTTGTCTTTCAGCAACATAACTTGATTCCTCCTACATGTAATTTATTTAAACAGTTACGGCTAATACCGCTGCTGTCAAATACAAATATACTAACTATATTTTTTAAGCATTTGTTCCACATTTTCTGCTGTAGCTTCTTCTTTTACCAGTTCATCCACTTTGGTGCCGCCTTTATAGATAGCAATTACCGGCAGACCTAAAATCTTCTGGCCGATAGCCAACCGCCGAGCGGCTGTGGTGTTGAGTTTAGTGAATTTGATTGTATCCCCATAGTTTTTTTCTAATGCTTCAATATGGGGCAGCAAAGCCTGGCAAGGTACGCAGCCATCACCGAAAAAGTCTACTAATACTGTGCCCTCTGCTTTAAGTACCTCAGGTTCAAATGTTTCTTTGTCAACAACTAACATAATGACACTCTCCTTTTTTGTCTCGATATATCGAGCAATCGATCTTAGTGTTCTAAATATTTTTCCACCATCATCGCGGCTATTGCGCCGTCTGACGCGGCGGTTACTACCTGGCGAACATCTTTAACCCGGATGTCACCGGCGGCAAATACGCCGGGAACATTGGTTTCCATTCTTTCATTAGTCGGTATGTAGCCATTCTCCAGCGCAATGGCTCCCTCAAACAGGCTCGATTGAGGCAAAAAGCCGATAAAGCCAAACACACCAAAGGTGCCATCCTCTTCCGGAGCCTCAATCTCTGTTTCCTCGCCTGTTTTCAGATTCTTTATGACCATGGCTTCCAGCAAGCCGTCGCCTTTTAATTTGGTGATGACAGTGTCCCACATAAAACTGATTTTAGAATTTTTCAGCGCCTTCTCCTGAATGGACCTGGCCGCCCTCAGCTGATCCCGGCGATGGATTATGGTTACTTTACGGCCGAATTTAGTTAGATACATTGCTTCTTCCACCGCGGTATCGCCGCCGCCAACCACATAAATATCCATATCTTCAAAGAAATTGCCGTCACAGGTGGCGCAATAGGAAACGCCTTTACCGATGAGTTCTTTTTCTCCTTCACAGCCAATAGGGCGTGGGAATGCGCCGGTAGCGATAATTACGCTGCGGGCACGGTATTCGCTTTTTTTGCCTTTAAGCACTTTGACATCACCGGAAAAGTCGACTGCAGTAATAGTATCCAGGGCGCGTTCCACACCGAACTTTTCGGATTGATGGGTCATGCGCGCTGCCAAGGATACGCCCGATTCCTCTTNNTCTGCCCGCCGTCCTTCTCCTTTTCAATCAGAAGAGTATTCAAACGGGAGCGACCGGCATATAGTCCTGCTGACAACCCAGCCGGGCCGGCACCTATAATGACAACATCGTAAATTTGCATGATATCTCCCTTTCCTTCCTCACAGCAACACCCGCTCTTCGCCCCTACGGGTGGTAAATTTTTCACGATCCATTTTTTCCAGCAACAGTAATGCATACTTCCTGCTGGTTGCCAGGCTGTCCCGGAAATCAGACAACCGAATGGCTCCTTCTGTACAGGCCAGCCCGGCGGCGGTTTCCTTGGCCTGTGCATATAACTCTCTCAATAAAATGACATGTCCGTCTACGGCCATGAAATCTGTTTGCATTAAAGCTTCCAATACCGCCAGTCTGTCTTTATCGTTACCGGCAAGCTCATAATCTGTAAGCGGAGAATAACCCGCTTGTTGCACTGCAGCAAGCATTTCATCCCGAATACTGCCCATTTTTTTTGAAAATACGGGTACAAAGCCTGTTTTATAAAGCATCAAACCGCTTTGCCCAATCTGACCAGTCCCCTTCATCCAGCTCTGCAGCCACTCAAACTCTCTGGGACGACCGGCAAATTCCAACCGCGCCTGTAATTCAGCCTTAGTCATTCCAGCCCGCAAAGGATATTGGATATGATAAGCCTCCAGAATATTTAGCGTCTGTTCCAGCAAGGCTTGCAGCGCCTCAACATGGGCAACCCGATTTTCAAACAACACAATCCTGCCTGATTGCAGCAATAGCTCAAAATATTTGTCCGTATCTTCGATGTTGGAGACAGCAGCAACTGCCTCCTTATCACCGAACAAATTCTCCCATGAGAATACTTCCAGGACCTGCTGTGGAGTGCCTTGATCCTTGATTTTCATGATATTTAGAGCCTGTTCATCCGTATAGCCAGACCGCTTAGCGGCCGGATCGATTATCCTGCCGCCGCCGATAGTCTGAACCGGAGACAGACTCCGCAGCACAAAACGGTCGGATTTACGGGCAATCACAGGTGACTCCGTCAGGATCTTGGCATAACATTCCTCACCAGGATATATCTCTTTGCGCCCCATGAAGATTACCTTTGCTAAGACCTCGGTTGCACCCAGATACAGTTTGTGCTGCTCCAGGCGCTTGACCGGCTTACTGGCATCAGCAGCGACAGAAAGATGTACATCCAAAACGCACGTGGCTTGCACTGAGCCTTGCTTGGCAATTACGCATCCCCGGCGAACTTCTTCCACCGATACGCCGCCCAGATTGAGGGCAGTCCGCTGTCCGGCGCGGGCAGTAGTAACTGTCTGCTCGTGAATTTGAATCCCTCTTACTTTAACTGGAAGCCCTTCTGGATAAATCGCCAGTTCATCATTTAAGTTAATCGATCCTTCGTGCAGTGTACCGGTAACAACGGTCCCG
>DDHB01000054.1 GCA_002337925.1 Sporomusaceae bacterium UBA1887 | reverse complement strand
TCCTCGCAATGACAGTAAAGTCCGGTGTCATCGCGAGCGTAGCGTGGCGATCTCCTTTGTTGGTTTACTTTTGGGGGACAGTCTAAGGGCCGGCATTTATGCCGGCCCTTTACATTATATTTTTCGTTATAGTTATAGTCCCATGGCTACTAAATCAGTGATTCCTCTGGCAATCGCTTTGGCAAACTCATCCCGTTTCGTACTGTCGGCCAACAGCTTCTCATCTTCTTTGTTAGATATAAAAGCGGCTTCCACAAGCACTGCCGGACAATCAGTATCCCGAATAACGGCAAAATTAGCCGTCTTAACCCCGCGATCAACAGTACCCAGACTTTTTACAATCTGCGATTGAATGCAGCCAGCCAATCTCTCACCGGTTCCGCCAAGCTGGTAACAATATGTTTCCGTTCCCCGGGCAGAAGTGCTGGCAGCACTATTACAGTGAATAGAAATAAAAAGTTCAGCGCCAAAAACATTGGATGCATCCGTTATTTGATAAAGTTCATTTTCCTGTATTTCAGTTACATCATACCACACAGTCCGTAAATACCGGGCTACACGCTTCATCAGATCCTGGGTAACAATCGCTTCCTGCAGTCCGGTAGCACCAACGGCACCAGAATCCAACCCGGGATAATGTCCGCCGTTAATTGCAATTTTCATTAGGGATCACGCTCCTTATTTCATTTTATGCGTATAGGAGTTCTGCTGTTCCCTTTACAAAAGGAAATAGACCGCAATCGTGCGGTCTATTTCCCGTAATCTTATATTTCATTCATTCTATATAAGACACTTATGCTACCATCTGCCAGGGAAGTACTGACGGTTAAATTATTGCGGGTAAGATAATCTTGTACATGAACCACAGCTTTTGATACAGTATCGGTAGGCACTACTCTCGCAGGTTTCGCAGCAGATTCATGCCAATTAGGGGGACCATACTGACTATGGGCAATATGTAATACAAGAAATGCGATTAATAAACGTGACACTATGAACAAGCCCCTTTATGGTACATTTACATAATTCCATGATACTTATTGTTTTGTATCAAAACAAGTTGTAATTGTTACCAAATAAGGGCTCATACCGTCATGCTGCCAAGTACATTTCCTATATGAATTTTACATCTAATAACCAACCAAGAATTCAGCCTCAGTCTTAGCTCTCACTTCTTCCACTGTGACACCTGGTGCGGTCTCCTTGAGAATCAGACCTACCATCGTCACTTTAAATACTNNAAATACACACAAGTTGGTGATAATGTAATCCACGACGCCTTTTCCAGTCAGCGGCAAGGTACATTTTTTCAATATCTTCGGCACTCCATCCTTAGCAGTATGTTCCATGGCCACAATGACCTTTTTGGCACCGGATACAAGATCCATTGCGCCCCCCATCCCCGGCACCATTTTACCTGGCACCATCCAGTTAGCGAGATTTCCTTCCTGGTCAACCTCCAGTGCACCAAGAACGGTCACATCTACATGTCCTCCCCGGATGATAGCGAACGACATTGCACTGTCAAACACCGCGCCACCGGAAATAATCGAAACAGGTTTGCCACCTGCGTTCACGAGGTCCGGGTCTTCTTGTCCTTCCAGAGGAGCAAGGCCTACGAAGCCATTCTCCGACTGAAGAGTAACGCGCACACCGGCAGGCAGAAAATCAGCAGCTAAGGTCGGTATCCCGATCCCCAGATTTACCACATCACCATCTTTAAATTCTTGAGCAACCCGCTTCGCAATGATTGTTTTTACATCCATCCTGCATCCTCCTATTCCTGAACAATCCAGTCTACTACTATTCCCGGGGTTATGACTTGATCGGGATCAATTTGTCCCGCCTCAACGATATTTTCTACCTGAACGATAACGACGTCGGCAGACATCGCCATCAGCGGGTTAAAGTTGCGAGCTGAGCGGTGAAACAGCAAGTTTCCTGCCGAATCTGCAGTATGGGCCTTCAGCAAGGCTACATCGGCCTTCAGGTACTTTTCCAGCAGATATTCCCTGCCATCAATGTTAATAATAGCTTTCCCTTCGGCAACAATGGTTCCCAGGCCAGTTGGTGTAAGTATACCGCCCAGCCCTGCTCCACCGGCACGAATCCGTTCGGCGAGCGTTCCTTGTGGAACAAGCTCAACCTGAAGCTCACCGGCATTCATTTGCCGCCCTGTTTCAGGGTTAGTCCCAATATGGGAAACGATTACTTTCTGCAGGCGGCGGTTGGCGACTAATTTTCCTATGCCTTTATCAGCAAAAGCCGTATCGTTGGCGATGACAGTCAGGTCCGTTATCCCTTTCGTTATCAGTGCATCTACCAACAGCTCAGGTGTTCCTACGCCAAGAAATCCGCCAATCATAACAGTCATGCCATCCTTTACGGATTCCAGCGCTTGTGCAATGGTAGTAACTTTATTCATATGTCCCTCCAAACGTTTTGATAAGAAAAGCCGGATTGCTCCGGCTTTTCTTCTTTATAGACACATTCGTTTATAATATGCCTGTAGCCAAATGAATTGCAATAACGAGAAATGCAACTACCGTTTTTAGAATGACAAGAGCAAAAAGGTCGGGATAAGACTGTTTATGAGTCAAGCCACAAATCGCAAAGAGGGTAATAACCACGCCGTTATGAGGCATAGTATCCAGTCCGCCCGAGGCCATAGCCGCCACTCTATGAAGAACTTCCGGCGACATACCGATCTGATTAGCCCATATCAGCCAATCTTTAGCCATCAAATCCAGTGCAATTGACATTCCGCCGGAGGCAGATCCGGTAATAGCGGCAAGCGTCGTAACGGTCACGCCCTCCGATACCAGTGGTGTACCGCCGATATGAATACCAAGCAGGGCATTAGCAATCGACTTAAAGCCGGGTAGCATGGCAATAACGTTGCCATAGCCAACCTCTGAAGCTGTATTCATAATTGCCAGCAGCGAGCCAATAGCACCTGCGTTGAGTGCTTTGGCCAAGCCGCCTTTGGCCATATTGCGATAGCCAATAGCTACTGCCAGAACTGTACCAAGCACAACAGAAATAATTAAAGCCCAGATTGCAGCAACGTTCTTAACAGCAGTCGCCGTTAAGGGCAGTTTCATCTCAATGAAAGGAGCTAAAATATCTGGATTCCAGGTGAACACATTACTCATAATATAATTGACAACAAGTACAGTAACCAGTGGTACCAGCGCCAGTTTCCAGTCCGGCATATCGTTTACATCAATATCGGCAGGCTCATTGATATGGTTTTCGCCATAGCCTTCGCCATGAGCCTTGGCCGTTTTGTACCGCCACTCCAGATAATACATGCCCCCGAGAAAAATCAGTATGCCGCCGATTATGCCAAGTGTAGGCGCAGCATAAACGTTCGTACCAAAAAAACTAGTGGGGATGATATTCTGAATTTGAGGAGTACCAGGCAGAGCATCCATGGTATAAGTGCATGCGCCAAGGACAATACACCCCGGGATCAGGCGCTTAGGAACACCGGCTTTCTTGAACATAGCCGCAGCAAAGGGATAAATGGCGAATACAACCACAAACAGGCTGACACCGCCATATGTTAATACTCCGCCGGCAATAACGATTGACAATATGCTGCGCTCAATACCAACAGCTTGCAGTATCCTATAGGCGATTGCTTTTGCCAGCCCTGTTTCTTCCATGACTTTGCCAAAAACGGCACCTAGCAGGAATATGGGGAAAAATGATTTGACGTAAACTACTGCTTTGGCCATAAAGAGCTCCGTATAGGCAGGCATAGGGGACAGCCCCTGGCTTACAGCCGCTAACAGAGCAAAAACAGGGGCAAACAAGATAACCGAAAAACCCCGGTACGCAAAAAACATCAGCAGGAATAAGCTAAGCAATATTCCTAACACTTCCATATTATATCCCCCTCCCATATTTGCTGTTTACATTTGACATCCTATTTGGCAGCTTTAATACTATCATTGAATCTTTCCAGATAACTGAAATCATTTACTCCGCCTCTTGCTTCCGCCTCTTTAACTAGTTCTACAACCATATCATTGAAGGGTGTAGGTATCCCGCACTTGCGTCCGCCCCTGCACACAACACCATTAATATAATCAATTTCAGTCTTTTTGCCTTTTTCAAGGTCCTGAAGCATGCTGGCTTTGTTATTATGCCGTCCCCACACTTTTTTGTAAAAATCCATTTTTGAAGGAATTTCCGTTTTGCTGTTGAGCTCCAGAAATTCAAAATCAGACCCCTGCATCTCCACCATCCGGTATCCCAGACCATGGCAAACTTTGATCACTTCATCGGCAATATGGGCAACGCAAATCATAGCTTTAGGATTTGCTAATACGTCGCTGAAAAGCCCGTTGAGAGCAGCCGACATGCCGCTGAATGTCGAATTCATCAATAATTTCGTATAACGAATCCCCATAAGATTCGTCAGTATTGTTGTCCCGCCGGCAGTGCTAAGGACTTGTTTTACTTTCTCCAGCCGTGGGCGCACTATTCCATCAATTTCTCCGATCTCGAAAGCAAACTTTTCCACTGCTTCCATAGAGGACGTGAGCTCCGACACACCAGGTCTCAGCCAGGTTGCACCGAATCCGACTGCGCCGCCAATAGTTCTTTCTTTACCGACGTAGGATGCGACAGACTCTTCAGGAACACCATTTTGCAGCGTGCAAACAACGCTGTCCTTATGCAAATGGGGTAAAAGCTTGGGTAAGGCCGTTTCATTAGCAGTTTGCTTTGTTAGTAGCAAAACTAAATCATACGTGCCGGTCATTTGTTCAGGCGTTAATGCGGTAACCGCTTGATGCAGCTCCAGGAAACCGGTAACAGTGGCACCATTGGCATTCAGTGCATCAACATTTTCTTTGAATGAGTCAATAAGATCTACTTGTTGACCATTTTGCGTCATCCTAGCTCCAATAATAATCCCTAGCGCTCCTGCTCCTAAAATAGCTGTTCTCATAGTAAATCTCCTCCAGTCTACCTTAATAATTAACTTTGTCTATGCCTTTGAGCTCCAAAATTTGACGGGCTTCATCAGAATTGGCAATTTCCAGACCGAGCCGCTCAGCAATCTCTTTAATTTGCCGGACTTGCTCCCCACTTGATTTTGCCAGCACTCCCGGCTTTAGATAAAGGTTATCCTCTAGTCCAACACGGGCATTCCCCCCCATAGTCAAGGCAGCCGTAACAAGCGGAAACTGCGCTTTTCCCGCCGCCGCACAAGACCAGACAAAATCACCGATCTGCTCGCGGGCTGTCTTAACCAGGTAGACAAGATTATCAACAGTAGCAGGGATTCCACCCAATATTCCCATTACAAATTGTAAATAGACTGGTTTTTGTACTAACCCTTTTTTCATAAAATAGGCAATATTATTGATCATGCCTACGTCATACACCTCAAACTCAGGGCGTATACCATGCTCGTTCATCGTTTTCAGATAATATTCCAGCCCGGTAAATGTGTTGGTAAAAACCAGCTCATTCGTACGTTTGAGATAAGGAACTTCCCAATCGTATTTGGGGTTCTCCAGCTTTGCTGCCAAATCGGAAAACACAAAATTCACTGACCCGGCATTGCAGGACGCCAGCTCCGGCTTTAATTCTGTCGCGGGAGCTAGTCGCTGCTCAGAAGACATCCAAACCGCTCCCCCTGTGGTAATGCAAACAACAGCGTTACACTGCTGTTTGATAGAAGCGACAATGTCTTTCATAATTGCCAAGTCAGGCGTTGGACTGCCATCCTTTGGATCTCTGGCATGAATATGAACGACTGCAGCACCTTCTTTATGTGCCTCTACCGCATCCTTAATAATCTGCTCCGGTGTAGAAGGAAAATAAGGACTCAAACTTGGTGTATGTGTTGCTCCCGTAATTGCTGCTGTAATAATAATTTTGTTTTGCTTTGCCATGTAAACTCCTCCATCCGTTAATTTCACTGATCACTTTGGAGTATAGATTTGGCTCCTGCCTTACTCCATATTGCTCCTTTCTTCTGATCAATCAGAATATATTGCAAAATTCGTGCCAATTTTTAAATTCGTCGAATATATCTGCCTCGAAGGCAAAACAAGCCTGGTTTCATAACGAACAGCGAATCGAATAACACACCTTGACCATCCTTGAATCGAGTAACTACGCAGAATCGTGAGCAGCACCATCTGAAAAAACAGAAACTCGCTAAAAATAAAATACTCTCTACTTTAGCCAGCTATCACGGAAGCACCCAAGCTATGAACAAAATCTTAGTGTAAGTATATACTGACATATTTATCAGAAAATTCATTATACGAATGTCCTTTACCTACTAACAAAGCAATAGAGAGACAGTGTAAGTAACTACTTACACTGTCTCTCTATGCTTACACGGCAGCTATTTAATTCATTATATCGAGACGACGCATTTTCTGGTACAGCAACGGCCGTGCAATTCCCAGCAATTCGGCAGCCTTCTTTTTATTCCCTTGCGTTACTTGAAGAGCATTCAAGATGATTTCTTTTTCACTTGCCGCCCTTGCCTCCTGAATACTTCTTCCTGCAGCCGCCTTTCCTTTATCTTGAATCTTCGGCAGCAGCCAGGCAAAGTGAACAGGCTCAAGTACGGTACAACTGCAAAGGTTCACAGCTCTTTCTACCGCGTGTTCCAGTTCCCGGATATTGCCTGGCCATTCGTACTTCATAAGCAGCGCCATAGCCTCGGCATCTACCGTTACTGCGCCTAACCCCGCCTGATCTCCATATTTCTCGACAAACTTTTGTACGAGCAGGGGTATATCGGACCTTCGCTCCCTTAATGGGGCAACTTTAATAGGAATAACATTCAGCCGGTAGAATAAATCAGCCCTAAACGTTCCCTGTTTGATCATATCCTCCAGATTGTCATTCGTAGCTGCGATAATTCTTACATTCACAGGAATTGGTCCCGCTCCCCCAATACGCTCGATCTCTTTTTCCTGCAAGACCCGAAGCAGCTTCGCCTGTGCCGCCATCGATAATTGACTTATCTCATCCAAAAATAGTGTTCCCTTATCAGCCAGCTCAAATTTCCCTTTTTTTCCTGCCCTCCTTGCCCCCGTAAAGGCTCCTTCATCATAGCCGAATAGCTCCGATTCAATGAGCTCCTGAGGAATTGCTGCACAATTGAGCTTTACAAAAGGATAAATGGCCCGGCGGCTTTCCTGGTGCAGCGCATGCGCAACCAACTCCTTGCCCGTACCGGTTTCTCCCTGAATCAAAACGGTAGCATTTGAACATGCAGCCTTTAATATTGCCGTACGTATCTCAACAGCGGTTACGCTTGAGCCGATTGTGTCGGCCAAAGAGTAGCGAACTCCCGCATACTTCTTTACTTTCTCTTTATAGTAGTCAACCTGGCTTTGCAGCTCTTGTATTGATTCAAAGAGCTTATCAACCCCTTCGAATACCTGATAGGACATGGCACCAATGAGGATTCCATCCTTTATTAAGGGATATCGATTGCATATCACCGTTTTTCCCTCATAATAAAAAACATCGCCTAATATAGGTTTACCTGATTCAACAACGACGGGGAGCTTACTAGTCGGGATCACATCCTTAACATAGCTGCCTACGACTTGCTGCGGATCAAACCCCCTCGACTTCGCGTAGGTTCCCTCTACAAAAACAATGCGCGATTGATGATCAACGACTACCATCCCTGCCATATGCGCAAAAACCTGTTGCATAATTTCGCTGTGTTTTGCCATTAGAAGCCCTCCCTGCAAAGTAAAAGTGTGGTTTCGCAACATTCACTCGCCTGACTTTGTTATAGAATAACACATCCTTTTCATTATCGCAGTAGAAAATTCAGACCAGCCTGAAACTAAAATAAGTTTGTAAGAAAAAACAGAAAACAAAAAGGGTTTGCAATTTCTGCAAACCCTCATCTTATCTAATTTCATAACCATTATTCAATTGGTCGGAGCGACATGAGTTGAACATGCGGCCTCTACCACCCCAAGGTAGCGCTCTACCAAACTGAGCTACGCCCCGACATTTTGCGGCTTTGAGAGACTGCTTTTCGCTGGCTCCCTCACCGACAAACATTATTTTACACTGTTTTATGTAGTCTGTCAAGGAATAAATTCAATAATTTCCGCACCAATTGTATCAATTTCCAGGACATGATAGACAGCCTTAGTGCCATGCTTTTCAAATGCATCAACCATTGCCTGACCGATTTCCTGATGGTTTTCAGTCGTATAGGCAATTAAGGACGGCCCAGCTCCGCTGATTGTGACACCAAGCGCACCTTCACTCGTAGCAGCTTCAAACACTGCTTCCATTCCGGGCACTAATTTTTCCCGGTATGGCTGATGGAGTTTGTCTTCAAGTGCATATTTCAGATACGAAAGTTCGCCTTTCGCTAACGCACCTACTAACAACGCCGCACGGCTGACGTTAAAGACTGCGTCCTTGAGAGGTACTGTTTTCGGTAAGACCTGACGGGAAACTTTCGTTGACAAAGTAAACTCTGGTACAGCAACAACAAGGCCCAGCTTATCGGGGGGTAAGAACGACAGACATTTTGTACCGGCTGCATGCATAACACTCAAACAAATCCCGCCATAAATAGCAGGTGCTACATTATCAGGATGCCCTTCAATGGTAGTTGCCATCTCTAATAAAGTCTGCTTTGACAATCGATTACCTGTAACTGCATTAGCGGCCACAAGACCGGCTACAATGGCAGCAGCACTGCTGCCAAGGCCCCGGGCTAGAGGAATGTTATTCGTAAGCCGTATTTGAATACCTGTATCCAGTATCTGATGATAATCCAATACCAGCTTAACAGCCTGAAGAGCAATATTGCGATCATCATTAGGAATTTGGCTGCTGCCTTCACCATAAATCGCAATTGAGGTTTGCCCTTCAGCTGACAAAACCAATTCCATGGTATTATATATCGTACAAGACATACCAATAGCGTCGAATCCGGGACCACAATTAGCAGTCGTCCCAGGTACACGCACCGTCACCTTGGACATGCTATTTCCTCCGTATTATACAATTTCCTCTGCTTCCACTCTGATGACGCTGCGTACTTTTGTTACTACGGACATTCCATCGAGAGTGTTCATTGCAAGCTTAATGTTATCATTACTCACAGGGTAGGTAATGAGCACAATCTCTGCACAATTGTTTATTTTACGTTTTTGGATAACTGAGTGAAGGCTGACCTGCTGAGCTCCAAAAGCACCGGCAATCGCCGCAAATACACCCGGTTTATCTTCTACTAATAAGCGAATATAATAAGGTGATTCGGTTTTTCCTACCGGACACAATGGTTTACTTTCAAAACATGTACACAGTATACGACTGCTGACATGATGCTTTATATCACGGGCAACATCGATAATGTCGGCAGTAACAGCGCTGGCTGTCGGAAGACCGCCGGCCCCGCGGCCATAGAACATGGCTTCGCCAACAGCGTGGCCTTTTACATAAATTGCGTTAAACACATCGCTTACGCCCGCCAGAGGATGACTGTTCGGTATAAAAGCGGGATGAACGCGAACTTCAATACCGTGTTCATTATCCTTAGCGACAGCAACAAGTTTGATTACATAACCCAATTCACGAGCATATTCAATGTCTTCTACTGAAATATTGGTAATGCCTTCGACGTACACGTCATCCAACGTAACACGGCTGCTAAAGGCTATTGACGATAAAATAGCAATTTTGCGGGCTGCATCCCATCCACCGACATCAGCCGTAGGGTCAGATTCAGCGTATCCCTTTGCCTGAGCTTGTGCCAAAACATCAGCATAACTCATTTTTTCATTTGTCATTTTTGTCAGCATGTAGTTGGTAGTACCATTAACGATTCCCATTACTTCCGTTATCTTATTTGCAGCAAGACACTGCTTTAACGGCCTAATAATCGGAATGCCGCCGCCAACGCTGGCTTCAAACAGCAAATCGACATGATTGTCTTCGGCTGCAGTAAACAACTCGCGGCCATATTTGGCAACCACATCTTTGTTAGCAGTTACGACATGCTTACCTGCATTGAGCGCCTGCAGAATATATTCTTTTGCAGGTTGCTCTCCACCCATTACTTCTACTATAATATCTATGTCAGGATTCGCTAAAATTTCGTTAATATCGGTGGTAATTTTTGCGTCGCCTGTATCAACAGCTCTTTGCTTATCTTTGTTACGCACCAAAATACTGCTGATTTTCAGCGGCAGCCCTACTTTTTGTGAAATATTAGCAGCATTTTCCTGCAGAATTTTTACTACTCCGCCACCGACAGTCCCCAAGCCTAGCAAGCCTATCTGAATAGCATTTTTCATGATATTCTCTCCTTACGTTACGCCTGGCCTAAAACTTCAAGCCGCTTTACACCGTCTACCAGTCTCAGCTTGTCAAGCAATGCTTCCAGGTCAATGGCTAAGTCAGCCGTTTCCAGAGAAACAGTAGCATTTGCAACCCCCTGTAGTGGTATNNCGAATTTCTTCACGCACAAGGTAAAAAACTGATTTCTGATTATTTATCATTTTAACCCCTCCCTCCAGTATTGTACTGGTGGATTATTATCTTTAGATAGAAGACATTATATCATTACTTTGCAACAGAAAACAAGCAAAAAAGCAAAAAAATAAGTCAGTCTGTTACAGACTGACTACTTTTGTCTAGAATATGATGCAAATTAAACCGCCACTGCCATCATTGACGACTTTTTGCAATGTTTCTCTCAGTTTATTTTGAGCGCTTTCAGGCATGCTGGTAATTTTGTTTTGGATACCTTCTCTTACCAATGAGTTTAATGATTTGCCAAATAGATTTGTGCGCCAAATTTTTTCCGGTTCTCCTTCAAATTCACGCATCAAATATTGAATTAATTCTTCACTTTGTTTTTCCGTGCCAATGATTGGCGAGATCTCCGCTTGAACATCTGTTCTTATGATGTGAAGCGATGGTGCCGATGCCCGGAGTTTCACACCAAAACGGTTGCCAGAGCGGATAATCTCCGGTTCTTCCAATACCATTTCATCGACCTGTGGTGTAACAACACCATATCCCGTAAGTTTTACCTGCTCTAAAGCCGGTGCAAGCTTATCGTACTCACGTTTGGCAACTGACAAATCCTGCATCAATCGCAGCAAATGGTGTTCGCCACTAATGGTAAAGCCGGTCAGTTCTTCCAGGACGGAGTAGAACAGATCGTTTCTTGTTGTCATTTCGATTACAGTAATGCCATTGCCTAAATCCATATCGTGAAGAATAACGTCAGCAACAAAATCGTAGCTCGACAAATCATCAATAGCGCGGTCAATATCCCGTAAGCGGCGTATATATTGTACTACTTCCTGCACTGCTCCATCAAATTTTTGCCGCAGCCAATGCTCGGTTTCGAGTTCCTCAACCCATTTCGGCAGAGAAATATTTACTTCTTTCACAGGGAATTCATACAGCACTTCCTGCAGGATCGCATATACATCATCATGGTTGAGTTGAGCGCAGTCAACAGGAATAACAGGTACATCGTAGTTATTTTCCATCTTTGCTACGAGCTCGCGAGTTTCCTTAGCCGTAGGCTGATTGGTGTTTAGAATGATCAGAAATGGCTTCTCCAGCTCTTTCAGCTCTTCAATCACTCTTTCTTCAGCTGGCAGATATTTTTCGCGTGGCAGGTCAGTTACGGTGCCATCTGTGGTCACAACCAAACCAATCGTGGAGTGCTCAGCTATGACTTTGCGGGTTCCTACTTCAGCAGCTTCCTGGAACGGTATTTCATGGTCAAACCACGGCGTAAGCACCATACGGGGACCATCATCTTCCGCATAACCCAGAGCGCCTTCCACACTGTAGCCAACGCAGTCTACAACACGTACCCTCACGGCAACATTTTCTTTTACACTGATTTCAACAGCTTCATTGGGAATGAACTTAGGCTCGGTGGTCATAATTGTCTTGCCTGCACCACTTTGCGGCAGTTCGTCTTTTGCTCTTTCTTTTTCATAAGGATCTGTAATGTTAGGTAACACCATTGTTTCCATGAACCGTTTAATAAAGGTTGACTTTCCTGTACGTACCGGCCCTACGACTCCAATATAGACATCGCCGCCTGTCCGTTCGGCAATATCACGAAACAGATCAAATTTTTCCATACATTTTCCCTCCTATATATGCTGAATGCCTAAATTATAAGAGCGTGGCGCTCAAAATTTGATCCATCCCTCCCTTGTATTAAACTGAACAAGTTACTTAGCTGTAATTTAAAATTGCAAGAATATCCAAATTAAGCATTATAAATATATTGACATGCCGCTGATAATAGTACTAAAAAAGAGTACAGAAAATCCAAAATGGATTTTCTGTACTCTTTTTATTATTTTCCCTTATTTAAAAGCAATCACGCCATTCAGCGCGACCTCTTCCACCTCGTGGGTTTTCCCTCTGGTCATTAACTCTAATACGGCAGTTTTCGGGGATTTACCCTCATATAACACTTGATAAATTTGTTCAGTAATGGGCATTTCAATTTTATAGGTACGTGCAAGTTCATAAGCGGCTCCTGTTGCCCGGATTCCTTCCACAACCATATTCGTCTGCTGCTGTATTTGTTCTGCCGTTTTTCCTTCGGCTAATAGTATGCCTGCCCGCCGGTTTCTGCTATGCCGGCTTGTACAAGTCACCATTAGATCACCAACTCCTGCTAACCCGGCAAACGTCAGCGGATTAGCCCCTAACGCCAGCCCCAGGCGAGCAATCTCTGCCAGCCCCCGGGTCATCAGCGCAGCTTTGGTATTATCTCCAAAACCTAAGCCTTCAGCAGCTCCGGCACCTAAAGCAATAATATTTTTTAACGCACCGCCTAATTCAACACCAACAATATCAGGATTCGTGTAGACACGGAAAAAAGGCAGCATAAAGGCATCCTGCACTGCTTCGGCTACATGTAAGGCTGTCGCAGCTACAACAGAAGCTGTGGGCTGCTGACGGCCAACCTCTTCCGCATGATTAGGACCGGACAATGCTGCCACCTGATCGGCTGCCTGCGGTATCTCTTCGGCAATGACCTGTGACATCCGCTTATAGGTACCAGTCTCTAATCGTTTGGCAGCGGTTACAAGAATGGCATCACTCTTGACATACGGGCAAATTTTTTGCGCCGTTTCCCGAATGGCATGTGAAGGAGTCGTAAGTAAAATAAGTTCAGCTCCGGACACAGCTTGTTCTATATCAGAAGTACATATTAACTGCTCCGGCAGAAAAACATCTGGCAGATAAGCACTGTTTTGCCTTGTTTGCTGCATTGTTTCCGTTAGTTCGCTGCTGCGGGCCCATAAAAAAACATCGCTATGCTTGAGCGCGAGCTGACTGGCCAAAGCAGTTCCCCAACTTCCTGCGCCTATAACAGAAATCTTCATATTGCAATCACTTCTCCTTGGTGCTATCGGCGCTTGATCCTCCTGCTTTAATTTTTAACTCTTCCCCTTTTAACAAGCGTTCAATATTAGGCTTATGACGAAGAATAACAAATAAAGCGGCAACAATACCGAATAGTAGTATTTCTATACTCTCGTTAAAAAACCACATGGACAGCGGAACTAAGACAGCTGCCACAATAGACCCCAATGAAACATAGCGTGTAGTATAAACAATCAGTGCCCATACATTAAATACAATAGCAGTAACCTTTGGCACCAAAACAGCAATCACGCCCAAACCGGTAGCCACACCCCGGCCACCTTTGAACTTTAAAAATACCGACCAGTTATGGCCTGCCATAGCAGCAATACCACCGGCTAATAAAGCGATTGTATTGCCATCAAGCCACTGTCCCATCATAACGCCGGCTACGCCTTTAAGCGCATCCGTAATAAACACCCAGAACGCAGGCCAGGGCCCAAGAACGCGATAAGCGTTAGTGGCCCCGATATTCTTACTGCCAAATTGCCGGATGTCTACACCGCACATAAATTTGCCGACGATTAGTCCGTTAGGGATCGAGCCTATTAAATAGGCAATTAATATTGTAAGCCCCAAGGACATGCTAATCCTCCTTTTCCTTACGCCCGCGAACAATAAGCTTCAAAGGAGTTCCTTCAAAGCCGAAGGCTTCCCGCAGCTTGTTCTCAAGAAAGCGTAAATAAGAAAAATGCATAATTTCAGGATCATTCACAAAAAAGATAAACGTTGGCGGTTTTACGTCAGCTTGCGTTGTATAGTAAATTTTGAGTCTCTTGCCAGCACTGGAAGGCGGCGGATTAATCGACTGAGCATCTTCCAATACCTGATTTAAAACGCTTGTCGATACTCGCATAGCATGCTGATCAGCAACGAACTTCACCAGTTCAGAAACACGCTGCACTCTTTGTTTCGTTAATGCAGAAGCAAACAGTACTGGCGCATATTGTAAAAAGCCCAGCTCTTCGCGAATAATATCGGTGTATCGAATGGATGTCTTACTATCTTTTTCTACAAGATCCCATTTGTTAACAACAATAATTGTGCCTTTTCCAGCTTCATGGGCATAGCCGACAATCTTTTTGTCCTGTTCAGTTACGCCATCAACCGCGTCAATGACCATCAAAACAACATCGGCACGGTCAATAGCCCGCAGCGACCGGATAACGCTGTACCGTTCCACCGGAAGTTCTATTTTGGCTTTACGCCGCATGCCGGCGGTATCAATTAAGACAAAAGAAGTATCATCACGAACGAATCTTGTATCAATAGCATCACGGGTTGTCCCGGCAATATCACTGACAATGACCCGCTCTTCACCTAAAAGTGCATTAACCAGGGAAGATTTCCCTACGTTCGGCCGTCCAATAACGGCTACCCGGATTTCATCATTATTGTTATCAGCCGTGTTTTCTTTGGGCATGTTCTGAATAACAAGATCCAGTAAATCGCCCATGTTAAGAAGGTTAACAGCCGATATACCAATCGGATCACCTAATCCCAAGTTATAGAACTCATAAATATCATGTTCATTTTTTAAACTGTCAATTTTATTGACAACTAAAATAACCGGCTTCCCTGCCCCCCGCAAAATTGCGGCTACTTCTTCATCACCAGTTGTTATCCCCGTTTTTCCGTCAACGACGAAGAGAATAACGTCTGCTTCCTGAATTGCCAATCTAGCCTGGTGGCGCATAGAGGTCATAATGTGGTCATCGCCAGTCTCAAATTCAATACCGCCTGTATCGACAAGCGTGAATTCCTGGTCAAGCCACTCGGCATCAATATAAATACGATCTCGTGTAACACCGGGGATATCTTCTACAATAGAAACTTTTTTCTTAGCTATGCTGTTAAATAGGGTAGATTTGCCGACATTGGGACGTCCAACAACGGCTACAAGCGGTTTACTCATTTTTTATCACCTTTGCACATACATAATCACTGATCCTTCCCTTACGGGATTGTTTGAGTCTTAGCCAGTACCTCGTCAGCTCTAATCCAATGAATATTGATGGTCTATCCTACTGTTTTAAAGCTGACGAGATACTAATATAGTTTTTCCGTGGTACTAACCTGTATATACTACTCATCATTTGGGCTTTCCGAATCGCATTGCCGCCATTCTATATCAAGCTGCAATAACTCCTGTGCAAAACAAGCTTTTTGCACAGGCACACGACCATTTGTTCCTATCGGCAGGTGCTTTCTAATCCAATTCCTTCCCTTTCTACATATTCCCGTTACTCTCTAATTTTTCCTGCAAATAAAGAAAAAGAGTGATAAAACATCACTCTAAACGATTTTTAACGCTGTTAACTAGTTTGACAAATTCCGGATACTGACGCTGCATACCCCAAATCGTCAGTGAACGCCCCACTTTAGTAAAGCTGTATCTTTTAGATAATAAACCGCCACATTTTGTAGAAAAGTTAATTAAAGGAAACGCATCTTGCAAAATGAACGAAGAATCCTGTAGGCCTGCTATCTTGAATAAGCTTTGGATCGTACAGGTAATTTTTTCGCGCTGATTCCACATTCCCATAAAATAAACGGAATTATTTTTTTCATCAGTNNTTAACGCAGGAGATGTCCTATCATAATAAGGCATGCTTAGAAACTCGGCTGAAGTTGGCACCCGGTCAGAGGGCAATATACCACAATGGATAGCAGACGCCACTACTGAAGCATGCGCACCTGCGAAGCAATAATAGACAATATTCATGCCTCATCTCCCATCACCGGTGATATTGAGTTTGACAACTGAGCGCAGTTCTTCCTTTACCCATTCGTCTTTGCACAGCTGCGGGCAAAAACGTACCGCCATATGTTTAAGGTAGTTGCTGCCTGCAGAGTAATTACGCTCTAGGGATTGATCGACATTAATTAACTCCACATCTAAATCAAATATTTCCGCCATACCTTCAATAGCCCGACTATAAATATCGCTATGCTTACCACACGCGAGTGAACATACTGTATTTCCGTCAGGATCAATTCCGACGACAGATAACGGCACTGGCACACCTTTTGCATACAAATCGTGCCTTGATCCAATCTGCTGATTCAGATGCATCTGACAGGCTGCAAACGGTAGATGGCCTCGTCTGCCTTGATATACAATAATCACGTTATTCTTGATCTTCGCGTTTTTTCGTATCTTTTGACTTTTCTTCATCAGACTGTCGTTTTTTCGGAGCAAGGAAGTTTGCAAATTCGGTAGACGTAAATTGTTTAATTTTAGCTCCCGCTTCTTTTAGACTTCCCGTGCTTAAGAACATAAAGGCCGCAACACCTACTACCAGCAAGCCCACAATCCAGCCAATAGATTTTGTAGCGCCTGATGGACCCGTAGCTGCAGTACCTACATCAGCTGCACCATTTTGTGCGGTCGGTGCCGCAGAACTTGTTCCCAATACAGTATGAATTACATCTGCAAATAATGCCACACCCCGCTCTGCTGAAGCCCGGTCATTCGTATGAGCCCCTACCTCCAGCAGCATAGACCGCGGATGTAAGTCCTGGTTATAATCACCGCCCTTGGCAAAAAAGATTCCTTTTACCAGGCCTGGATGCTGCTTATCTGAGGCAGCTTTGATCTGCAAGGCATAATCTTCAATTTGCTTGCCTGTTGGGCCGTATTTTCCTACGACCAGTTGGACCTTTGATACATCTTGACCGTTAACAGTCCCTTTATATACCTGCGGCGGCACGGCATCACGATGGACATCAAAAATCGCTGCCGGCTGCTGTTTTAATAAGTCAACAACGGTTCTCCGGGACCGCTCATAAGCCATATCGTCATGGGGATCATGCTTGGCCTGCGAGTGGATAACTTCCAATCCTTTTGACTGAAGCGCCGTAGTAAAGGCATTGCCTACTTTATAGATGCCCCCGGCACCAAGGATACTTTCTTTACCATCACTAGGAACATACGATTCATCAGAGTGTGTATGATAGACCGCGACTTTTCCTCCTTGCGCTTTTGCTACTCGCGTCTTGAGTAATCCTGAGAATAGTCCCGGCTCACTTTCACTGGGTGGTAGATATTGGCTTAAATTGACTTCACCGATTTTTTTAGCATGAGCAATATCGCCCTCAATGGATGTCACTTCATACCGGATGTTTTTATCTGTAAGAAATTGATCACCTACTCTTACACTCCAGCCGGTTATATAAACAGTTACACCATTTTCATCGACTATCGTAAAATATTTGCCGTCATTTTGTTCTTGCGCACAAGCAGCGCCTGCAAAAAGACTGAACAAAACAGTTAATAAAAGAGCGACTACTATGCGCTTATTCATTTTTTTCACCTTTGCTTTTCGCAGCCTTTTCGAGCTCACTTTCGCTGTTAGAAGAGGTTTTTTGCTTGCGATTTTCTGCTAATTCTTCACTAAACTCGTATAAGCCTTCCGGGCGGTTAGGACCGAGCACTGGCCCACCTTGCAGCTTTTCTCTTGTTTCGCCCACTAATTCGGCAATCATAACCGCAACAATACCGGCAATGATTACGACATCAAAAGCACCAGCTCCACCAATATCGGTTCGTCCGGGAATTCCGGCATTCATTAACGTGATCATATGAACAATATCACTGAGTACAATACCCAATACGCCACCAATAAAAGCACTGCGACGAGAACGTCCCGCCAAGTAGGCAATTAAGCCTGCAGATAATCCATAAAGCAGCTTAGGATCTAAAAACATATTTTCCGGCTCATAAGGCAGATAACGCGAGCCCAGCCATACGGCTGCAGCTACCAAAACAGCCGCCAAAATTGCCCGGACACGTTCTGCTGTTTCATCGGCTTTAGCAATCAGCCAAAGTGACAACAGTACGGGTAATAGCGCACCGCCTACATTAATACTTACTTCCACCGGGCTGCTCATGAGCGGAATGTCAACAAAACTCCCCACAACAATAGCGGCAATGAAAAGCAAGGCTTGTTTGTCTGTTAATCGCATTCTGTCTAAAATACGCTGGGCAATACCAAAATAAACTAGTACACCTACTACTAATAAAACAATCATTCCCACCGGCATACTCATAAGATTGTCACCTCTTAAATTCGTTAGGTTGCTACCTTTCTTGGTTTATCTTGCCCTGAGAAACAAAAATAATGCAAAAAGCATGGTTGTTCAACCATGCTTTTTGCGAGTCGCATATTGTGTTGTATCAATTCTTCGATTCATAAGCCATTCACGGCTTAAGCCGGTAACCTGGAAAGGCACCGTCAGTAAATCCTTCGTTTCTTTCGCACCAACTAACATCATGTAACGCCTGCCGGTGTGAAGAAATTCATCAAACCATTCAGCAGCATGTGCGACTCCGTGTTCACTAATAATACGTAAGATAGGAGCAGCCATCGCTACCGCGCTGCCACCAAAAGCCATGGATTTTATCATATCCAGCGGAGTACGAACTCCTCCTGATACAATCAGTTGGACAGATGACGGAAGAATAGATAGTACTTCTAATGCACTTATCGTTGTTGGTATTCCCCACCCCAGCAATTCATCCGCCAACTGAGCCTGACTGCGGGCTGCTTCAATTGCCAGAAAGTTAGTCCCGCCCATACCACCTACATCAATTGCTCTAATTCCGGTATCAGCAAGATCTGCTGCAGCTTCCCTGGCGATACCACAACCAACTTCTTTGACAAATACTGGTACATGAACTTCACTGACAATCCGGGCAATATTATCCAGATAACCGCGAAAATCACGGTCTCCTTCTTCCATTATAATTTCCTGAGCAGCATTTAAATGAATTTGAATGGCATCAGCACCAATCATATCAACGGCAATGCGGGCTTGCTCGCTGCTGGCATGGGCACCCAGATTAGCAATGATGATTCCATCAGGGTTTTCGCGCCTGACGATTTGATAGGATTCCCAAACCGTGCTGTTTTCTAAAGCGGAATACTGAGAACCTACTGCCATTGCCGATCCGGTTATTTTAGCAAACTGAGCCAGCTTGCAGTTAACCGCAGTCACATCTACCGCTCCACCGGTAATTGCATTAATTATAACAGGGTGAGTAAGGGGCAAGTCAGCCAAGGAGGTGGCAAGCGTAATATCCTCCCATGCAATATTAGGCAGACTATTGTGAATGAGTGTAATATCGGCAAAACCGGTCGTACCAGGTCCGTCAGCCAATTGTAATGTTTGATGTATATGGTCTAATTTCCGGGATTGACGCAACCCTTTCAGCTCCTTACTGTTTACGACCGAACAAGTGGCCAAGCTTATCTCCAATAGTAGTCCCACTGCCCGACTGTACCCCTAAATAGTCCTGGTATTCAGCCCGCTCAGCTTCTTCCAGCGCTTTTATCAGACTGAGTGAGATACGTTTATTGTCTTTATCTATTCCCAGTATCTTAACGTTAATATCCTGGCCAGCCTGGACAACTTCTTCCGCAGTGGCTACTCGTCTGTCTGCCAGTTCCGATAAATGAACCAATCCCTCTACTCCATTTGCGAGTTTGACAAAGGCCCCAAATTTTGTTGTTTTAACTACCGTGCCGGCTACGATTTGTCCTTCTGAAAAGCTTTTGATCTGTTCCAGCCAGGGATCCTGCTGAATTTGTTTCAAGCTTAGCGATATTTTTTTCAGTTGAGGATCAAGTTTCAAAACAAACACTTCAATTTTATCATCAATCTGCAAAATTTCTGACGGTGTTTTCACACGCTGCCATGCCAAATCAGAAATATGAATTAAACCTTCAACGCCACCGATGTCAACAAAAGCTCCAAAATCGACTAGCCTGCGCACTACGCCCGGAACTACATCACCTACTTTGAGCTTAGCAAAAATCGCTTGTTCTTTCTTTTGCTGTTCCTCTTGCAGAACTTTGCGGTGCGACAGAACAACCCGCTGCTTCTGCTCATCCAGCTCTATTGGTATCACTGTCAGTGTCTGTCCAATAAAACTGGCCAGATCATCAACAAACCGCAAAGCCGCCTGCGATGCCGGTATAAAACCGCGAATGCCATTGATCGAAACAACTAGCCCACCTTTGACAACTTCAGTCACTTTACACTCAAGTGTAGTTTCCTCTTTTGCAGCCGCTTCCAGCTTACTCCAGGTAATGATTTTATCGGCTTGTACTTTAGACAGGCGTACGGTATCATCTGCACTGTCGGTATCCAGGACATAAACATCAATTTCCTGATCTTTAGTTACAATTTCAGCTGCATTGGCCGGTACCGGATAAGCTAATTCACTTAATGCAATTATCCCCTCCGCTTTATAGCCAATATCAACGTAAACTTCATCCTGACGGACACTAACTACCTTCCCCTTAATGATACTGCCTTTTGTAAGCTGATTGACGGAATCGGTTAATGACTGATTAAACTGCTCCATTCGATGAACAACCTCCTCTATAATCCACTCCGGTGTAGACGCGCCTGCCGAAACACCAACATGCAGGTCGTTGCTAAACCATTCCGGTTTTAATTCGTCTGCTGTTTCAATATGATATACCGGACAGCCTGATTGCCGGCAAACCTCGGCTAATCTAGCAGTATTAGCACTGTTTTTGCCGCCTATAATCACCATGCTATCCATTTTGACGGCTAGTGCCGCAGCAGCTTGCTGGCGCAGATCAGTTGCCGTACAAATGGTTCTTTTAACCTGAATATCTGTGCATTTTTGTTTGACGATTGCCAGTATTTGTTCGAACAGCTCACCGGAGAATGTCGTCTGTACAACAACACCCAGGCGCTGCTGAAAGGGGAGCCGCTCGGCATCGTCTATTGACTCAACAATCACTGCCTGTTCATGAGTCCAGGAAACAATACTCTTTACTTCCGGATGATCCCGCTCACCTATTATAATAACAGGATACCCTTCTTTCATTAGCTCATAAGCAGCTTGCTGCGCTTTTTTCACATGGGGGCAGGTAGCATCGACTACTGTCAGATTTTTAGCTTCGGCATCCTGATAAATTTGTGGACCCACACCATGAGAGCGTATAATGACAGTACCTTCAGCTATTTCATCAAGGTCCTTAGCCGGAGATACCCCTTTTTTTGCTAATTCGCTAACCATTTGAGGGTTATGTATGATTGGTCCTAACGTATGTGCCTTCCCACCTGAGTCAATACACCTTTCTACTGTTTCAATGGCGCGTTTTACCCCGTAGCAAAAGCCCCGATGTTCAGCCAAATGTATTTGCATAACGGGCCTCCTATTTCTCAATATGGTATGCTATTCGCTGACAAGCTTGTAATTCCTCTTAAATTGCACTAAAAAGGAGAGAAGCACTGTGCTTCTCTCCCTATTCTGCTCAACTATTAGCTTGGTATATTAGGTTTTGTATCGTTATATACACATACATGCTGAATTTCAGTATTCATTCCCTCAGGCTTATCTTTTTTCAGCAATTGGTTCCACGCTCTAAACGAATCAAGCAGCGTAATGATGACAAGCACAATTAATACGATGCTAACAGTACCGTTAATATTGCCTAACATGTCACCCCGCCGGTAGAACATCCCCACATTGAGAATGCCAGCTGTAATTACAGTTACTGCCAGAAATGCAAGCGGCGCTGCTGTTACCCAAGCATACGATTTTTTAGGAGCTACTTTCAGGATAATCGTCGTACCTAATGCTAAGGCGATAACTGACAGTAATTGATTGGCGACTCCAAACAGCGGCCAAATACTTGCTACGTCACCGCTGTAAAGCAAATATCCCCAGGCAAACGTAACAAGAGCACTGGTAAAGAGAATTCCCGGCCACCAATTGGTCTGTTTTAACGGTGCATAGACATAGGTACCCAGTATATCCTGAAGAATGTAGCGTGCAACGCGGGTACCGGCATCAATTGTAGTCAAGATGAACAATGCTTCAAACATAATGGCAAACTGGTACCAGTAGCTCATCAGATGAGACATCCCGCCAATACTGGAAAAGATATGCGCCATGCCAACAGCTAAAGAAACGGCACCGCCCGGACGATGGGCTACATCCATACCGACGAGGGCTGAAAGCTGATTCAATTCAACGATTGGCATATTAAGTTTGGCAAAAGCTGCTGCAGGAGTATTAATTGCGAAGAAATCACCAGGCAGCAGCACAACAGCTGATATTAAAGCCATGACAGCAACAAAACCTTCTGTAAGCATTCCGCCATAGGCGATAAGCCTGGCCTGGCTTTCCAGTTCAAGCATTTTTGGTGTCGTTCCTGAGCTAATCAGAGAATGAAAACCGGAAATAGCACCACAGGCAATGGTAATAAAGACATAGGGCCACCAGGGTCCTGGAATAATCGGTCCTCCATTCATAAACTGTGTCATGTTGGCATTAACTGCCGGCTGAACGATAACAATGCCCAGTGCCAATGCAAGGACAGTTCCAATTTTCATATAAGAACTGAGATAGTCACGGGGGGCCAGCAATAACCATACTGGTAAAACAGCAGCCATAAAACCGTATAGCGGAAGAGCAATCGATAATTGTTCTTTTGTTAGCGTAAATATGCCTGCAAAAGAAGAATTCGGAATGTAATTCCCGGTTATAACAGCAAGCATTACGAGTATAAACCCTACGATGGAGCCTGAGCGAATTGAGCCGGGAGAAATTTTAAACATATAAAGACCAATGACAATTGCAATAGGAATCGTCATGAATATAGTATACACACCCCACGAATTCTTAAAGAGTGCATTTACTACTACTATTGCCAAGCCGGCAAGAGCAACAATAATAATAAATAATATAGAAAGCGATGTGGTAATGCCTGTTAATGTACCTACTTCCCGACGGGCAATGACCGCCAGGGACTGACCATTATGCCGAACGGACGCAAAAAGGATAATAAAATCATGTACGGCTCCGGCAAAAACAGAGCCAAGCAAAATCCATACAAAACCAGGTCCCCAGCCATACTGGGCAGCTAATACCGGACCGACCAGCGGGCCTGCTCCGGCTATTGCCGCAAAGTGATGGCCAAATAAAACCCATTTATTCGTCGGAACAAATTCCCGGCCATCTTCACAACGATAAGCAGGCGTAGTATATGAATCATTAAGTGCCAGCACTTTTGCCGCGATAAAAGCTGAATAATACCGGTAGGCCAATAAAAATACACAGACTGCAGTGATAAGCAACCAAATTGAATTCACTTCATCGTCCCCTTTCGGTGATAATCTACTTAGCACTAAATACCACGACTAACATTTCACCTCTCTTTTAATATTTTTCATACTATTCTCACTTTTCAGTATATCTTTTTTCACTTAGATAAACAATATGCAAAATAAAAACAGCGGCATTTCCATACCGCTGTTGGTCTTATTTCCTAGTCTAATTATTTATAATGGCGTTGATTATCTTTTAATAACGCATCAATCTCTTGCATAATGAGATTACTTAACTCGGCAATGTCCTCTTTTGTTGCTTTTCCCTTGGCAACAGGTATTGGTTTAGCAAAATGAACTTCAAAACGGGGAAACCAACAAGTTGCACTCAGCACTTTATTTGTGCCAATGATAGCTGTCGGAATAACGGGGGCTCCGGTTTTAATTGCAATCATCGCTAAGCCCTGTTCGGGTTCACCTAACATTCCGTTTTTGCTGCGCGTTCCTTCCGGAAATAAGCCTAATATATTTCCGCCCTCTAACAAATTTATTGCGGTGCGAATTGCGTTGCGATCTGCTGCACCCCGCTTAACCGGGAATGCACCCAACGTACTAATAATACTCTTAAGCACTGCATTTTTGAATAACTCTTCTTTTGCCATAAAATGCATCTGCCGGGGAATTGCAGTACCAATAAGCGGAGGATCCCAATTGCTAATATGATTTGCGGCAATGATTGCAGCTCCACCAACGGGAATATTTTCAATTCCAACAATTCGCCAGCGAAAAAAAACAATGAAAACAAATCGAAATAATGCCCGGACGACGTTATACACTTCTACCCCTCTCCTCACATAGTCTAAGAATCTCGTTAACAGCGCCCTCAATGGATAACTTTGTTGTATCTAGTAAAATTGCATCTTCGGCCTGTACAAGAGGTGCAACTGCTCTTTCCGAGTCAGTTTTATCACGGCTGGCAATCTCCTCCTGTAACGCATTTAAGTCAACAAGAACTCCCTTGTCTCCTAATTCACGCCATCTTCTTCTGGCACGCTCATCAATCGATGCTGTTAAAAATATTTTCAGGTCTGCATTAGGCAAAACATGAGTGCCAATATCACGTCCGTCCATAACGACTCCGCCACTCTGCGCCATCTGCCGCTGCAAGGTAAGCATAGCAGTTCGCACTACGACCAGTTTAGCTACTTCAGAAACCACCCGGGAAACTTCAGGAAGCCGGATCTCTTCCGTTATATCCACCTGGTTAGCAGTAACCTGCATCTTGCCGTTGACGTACCGCAGCCCAATTTGAATGGTAGATACTATTTTTTGAATAGCATCAGCATCGCCAAAGTCAACATCGTGCTGCATAACTTGCCAGGTTACAGCCCGGTACATCGCTCCCGTATCAATATATGTATAGCCTAACCGCTGGGCAACAATCTGGGCGACAGTACTTTTCCCTGCACCAGCTGGTCCGTCAATCGCAATAATTAATTTTTTCATTCGGTCCTCCGGTTCTTCTAATATCCTTCAGTTAGATCTGTCTGTTTGACACATTTGCCAAAAGCCGCAGCTCATCCATTAAAGATGCAAAGCGTTTTGGCGTCAGTGACTGAGGTCCATCGGACAAGGCTTTAGCCGGGCAGGGATGTACTTCTATTACTAGTCCATCAGCTCCAGCCGCAATTGCAGCCTTGGACATCGGTCCTACCAGACTCCATTGGCCTGTCCCATGACTCGGATCAACAATGACGGGCAAATGGCTTAACTCTTTTGCAAGGGCCATTGCATTCAAGTCCAGAGTATTACGCGTATAGGGTTCAAAAGTACGTATACCCCTTTCACATAAAACAATTTGCGAATTTCCGCCTGCCAGTACGTATTCTGCAGCTAATAACCATTCTTCAATCGTTGATGCAGGTCCTCTTTTCAGCAAAACCGGTTTATTACTTTGTGCCACTTCTTTAAGAAGTGCAAAGTTTTGCATATTACGGGCACCAATCTGCAATATGTCAACTGATTGGCAAAAGACCTCCACTAAACGCGGATCAGTTACTTCCGAAACAACAGGTATATCCAATTCCCTGCTAACCGCCTGCAATATGCCAAGACCCTCCCGTTCCAGCCCCTGAAAGCTGTAAGGTGAGGTACGAGGCTTATAAGTACCTGCTCTTAAGATACATGCTCCGGCTTTTTTGACTGCAGCAGCAGTTTCGTATAGTTGTTCATAGCTCTCAATTGCACAAGGACCAGCAATGATAGGAATAGATGTACTGCCAAAGGCTGCGTTGCGTACGGAAATAACGCTTGTTTGAGCGCGAAATTGACGGCTGACCAGTTTATATGGAGTTGTAATGAAAAGAACGCTCTCAACCCCTGGCAAACCGCTAAAATGCTGCCTATTCTGCTGCAGCTCCTCACCCTCTGCTGTAATGATCGTCCTGTCAAAACATTCGATGATATGCCCTTCTATGCCTAAGCACCGGAGTTCCTCGAGCACTTGCTTGATTTGTTGGTCTGGTGCAGCATGCATGACAATGATCATATAAATCCTTTCAACCCTGGCAACCAGGCATACTAAAATATTCCGTATTATTTCTTATATTCCTTTACCAGGTACAGTTTTTACTTAAACTTAATTTTTCCAATTGTACCGATATTGTTTTTTGTTTCAACAACTAAACCATCAACCGGCGCAGTCATGCTGCCGCCAGAGACAGTGACCACAAACTGAGCAGGAGCTTTAAGCTCAGCACAGTCAATTTCAACATAATCGCCATCATAAACCGTTAAATTAACCTCACCACGCGAGAAATCACTCATTTTCTCCCCGTTAATTGTTGCGAAAACGCGTGCATCACCAGCAGGCTTAATCATTCTAACAATCAAATTGCGGCTTTCACGGAAACTCGGTAATTGCTTACTTACTACCGTACGTTCTGAGATAGTTAGTGAATTACTTGCATACAGATTAGAATCAAGAGATACTTTCTCCCCTTCCAGCCTGTCCACTCTAGACAGGTAGTGACGTGCCTCTTCTTTAAACATAGCCATCTGGGTTAACAGCAACGTACAAACGCCTAATAAAACGAAACGAATTAGCCACTTTTCTCCCCATTCCGATCCTTTATGCATGTATTCACCTTCTTACTATATTGTTTTATTTCATTCCGAAGTTGCCTTGCCTGCAGCATAGCCGGTAGAAAAAGCAGCTTGCAGATTATAACCGCCGGTATAACCGTCAATATCAATTCCTTCACCAGCGAAATAAAGATTTTTGACAAGCTTCGACTCCATCGTAGCAGGATTAATTTCCTTTGTGCTCACTCCGCCTGCCGTAACAATAGCCTCGCTGACCGGCCGGGTCCGAGTAATAGTAAAAGCGAAATGCTGCAGCTGCTTTAACAACCTGGCCCGTTCTACCTTAGTAATTTGATTAACAAATTTATCAGGATCAAGAAAGGCT
>DDHB01000086.1 GCA_002337925.1 Sporomusaceae bacterium UBA1887 | reverse complement strand
CAAAGGGGCGAAATGGTTCGCGATACCACCCTAATTCAGAAAACACAGCGTTTTCTCTTTTTCAGGTACGGGAAACTACTCCGATACCCTAGCCATAATAACGGTGGCACCCGGCCTCTCCTACTAGAAAACGTTCGGGAGGCAGCTCACAGGACCATTCGATATACGCTTTTGACTGGTCATCACACCTCCGGTTGCCCGGTCACCAGCTCGCTGAGCAAAAGCGGCTATATGTACTCTTCCCGTTCATCGCTTGTAGCTATTTGCTCTAATTGTATAGCCATGATATTACACTGTCAAGTGTATTTTACGCCAAAAATAAAAAATAGTTACACAAATTTGATAACAAACTCAGATCCTGCTACCAGAACCGTTGTGCTTTTTCGGCAATGCCGGCAGCATTCTTAACACTCATGGCTTTTCGCCACTCTGGAGGAAACAGCTTTTTATACCTTCGCTCGGCAAAGCGTTCATCAATCAGCAAGACCAGTCCCCGGTCTTTTTCGGTGCGGATAACCCGCCCTGCCGCCTGCAGGACCTTATTCATGCCAGGATATACATACGCATAGTCAAAACCTTGCTGCTGATTCTTCGTAAACCATTCGCGGATGATTTCCCGCTCCAGACAAACCTGCGGCAGGCCAACTCCGACAATAACCGCTCCGACCAGGCGCTCGCCGGTCAAATCAATGCCTTCCCCAAATATCCCGCCTAATACCACAAAACCAACCAGCGTCTCCTGGTTTTCATCAGCGAACTGCTGCAGAAACTCAGACCTTTCCTCTTCCGTCATCCCGCTGACCTGGCAAATCACCTTAACTGGCAACTCTTTTGCACAAAAGCGTGTAGCCACTTCCTCCAGATACCGGTAGGACGGCAGAAAGACTAGATAGTTTCCCGTTCTTGCTCCAGTCATTGCCGCTATCCTGTCTACAATCTCATCATAAGTCTGAGCCCGCATTTTATAAGTGGTACTGACTGTATCGGCTATATACAGCCCTAAATTATCCGGAGAAAACGGGGAGTCCACCGCTAGTTTGCCATCGCCGTCCTCTCCTCCCACCATTGCAAAGAAATAATCAAGCGGTGTCAGCGTAGCCGAAAAAAAGACTGCTGACCTGCCCCGCGCCGAAACCTGCCGCAGCAGTTCGGCCGGATTTACACAAAACAACTTGAGCTTGATGTCCTTCTCGATCTTTTCAGCATAAGTTACATACCGCTCATCATACATTTCCGCTGTCCGCAAAAAGGCAAACACCTGAAAATACAGTTCTAAGAGTGTCTCACGAAAATCAGTCTGTTCATTTTGGGACAGCCATTTTTCCGCTTGAGAAGCAAAATTTCGCAGCAACGGCAAAAGGGCATCCGGTGCGGCCTCCTGTACCCATGCGGCTGACTGCCCGGCTCGCGGCGTTTCCACACATTCTTTTCCTGCCTCCAGCAAGAAGGCATTAATCTTCCCGGCTGCTTTTGCCAGTCGGGGCAGTTTCTTCATGACTACTTTTCGGATAGTAAGAAAATCCTGCTTGCTGATTTGCGCAGAAAACATGTCCCGCGCCCGGTCAATCAAGTTATGGGCCTCATCGACCAGCAGACAGTAGGCACTGTCGTTATCCTGAAAAAAACGTTTTAAATAAACAGCAGGATCAAATACATAATTATAATCGCAAATGACGGCATCTGCCCATACTGCCAAATCCAGGGTAAATTCAAAAGGACACAATTGGTGCTCCCTGGCCTGCTGCTCAATATTTTCACGGGTAAGATTTTCTAAGCGCCAGCAGGCACTCAATGCAGGACCAATGCGGTCATAATAACCCTTGGCATAGGAGCACTCATCAGGCGTGCACGCAGCGCCGGGCATAAAACAGATCTTCTCTTTTGCCGTTATCGTTACGGTTTTGCACTGTAGGCCGCTCTCACGCAGCCTGGCAAAAACCTCTTCCGCCAGCTGACGTGTTACTGTCTTGGCGGTCAGGAAGAACAGCTTTTCAATATGGCCCAGCCCCATTGCTTTCATGGCAGGAAAAATAGTGGCGATGGTTTTCCCCGTGCCGGTAGGTGCCTGGGCGCACAGCCTGCGTCCTTCAACAAGAGCCTTATACACAGCTACCGCCAGCTGCCGCTGCCCCTGGCGAAACTGAGGAAAAGGAAATTCCAACTCCTGCGCAGTCCGGTCACGAACGGCAATCCATTCTGCAACCTGCTTCGCCCATGCTGCATATTGATCCACAAGCTGAGTAAAAAACTGCGTCAGCTCAGCAAAGGAAAAAACCTGCTCGAAGATTTTTAATTCCAGCGTAACCGCCTGGCAATAGGAAATCCGCACATTCATATCCGTAAGCTCATGCTGCAGGGCATAGATATAGGCATAACACTTAGCCTGCGCCCAGTGGAGCGGATTGTGACTTGCTTCAATCCCTTCCAGTTCTGCAGTCGTTGACTTGATCTCATCTATCGTCACCCGAAGCGTCCCATTCTCATCGGTGCCCGTTATCACACCATCAGCCCGCCCGCCAATATGCAGCGTTAGCCCGTCCCTCTCCACTTCTACGGACAAGCTGACTTCCGCTTCGTATTCTGCGCCTTGTGCTTGTTGAATCTTCCGGTGAATTTTACCTCCATCCACCATGCGCGAGCTGCCGGTAAAGGCCGCTACCAGATCGCCGGAGCGCAGCACAAATTCAACTAAATTCCGTACGGAAATTTTAATGATCCTGTTAGCAGACATCTTTTTACCCTTCGCTCTGTAATTCTATCTATTAGCATACTACCACGAACAAACGTTCAGGGCAAGAAACGGAATAGTCTGCACTCATAAAGCACTTGAAATTTTTTCTAAATTAAGGTTATGATAGCGTTATAAACGTTAGGAGGCCTCACTCATGAACAGGCTAACCGTTCTACCTGTAGAGTTTACCACCGGCGGCATAACCAATACCATTTATCCTGCCATCGTATGTGATGAGACTGAGATGGTGCTATTTGACTGTGGTTATCCCGGCTTTTTCCCCTTGTTGACTAGCGCAGCGGCAGCAGCAGGTTTTGACTGCAGTAAGCTAACCAAAATCTTTATTACCCATCATGACTATGACCATATGGGTGCTCTGGCAGAATTCAAGCAAGCCTATCCCCAGGTACAAATAATTGCCTCCTGTATAGAAGAGCCATATATCAGCGGCAGACGAAAATCCCTGCGCCTGCAGCAAGCCGAAGACATCTACCCCACATTGCCGGAAGAGCAGAAGGATTTCGCCAGAAACTTTCAGCAGAAGCTGCAGGAAATGAAGCACGTTGCTGTTGATTGCTGCGTAAGCGATAAAGCACGCCTTGATTGCTGCGGCGGCATCGAAGTCGTCGCCACTCCCGGCCATATGCCCGGACATATTTCCCTTTATCTGCATGACTATAAAACGCTTATTACTGGCGATGCACTGACAATGGAGAATAGCGACCTCGCGATGGCCAATCCGCAATATACATTGGATATGGCTACCGCTAAAGAGTCTATTAAAAAGCTGCTCACTTATGATATCGAGCAAATCATCTGCTACCACGGCGGCAGTTATACTGGCAACTGTAGAGAGGCCTTACAGCGCCTTGTACGTTAAGTTAATCCAAAAGGGACTGCTTTGCTTAACAGCAAAACAGTCCCTTACTTTTTAAAGTCTAATACTTATCGTCAATTACACCTTGAATTTGCCGATAATCTGCGTCAAATCTTCTGCAAGATTAGCCAATGCCTGGCTGGCAGCCGCAATTTCCTGGGCAGATGCCGATTGCTCTTCTGTTACGGAAGAAACGGTCTGCGTATGTGCTCCGGTTTCTTCACTAACCTGACTGATTTCCTGTACGGAAGAAACAATCTGCCTGCTATCGGCCGCTGTCTGCTTAACAACGCCGGATATATCCCGCACTTGCGTGGAAACCTGCCCGACATAAGCAGCAATTTCCTGAAATGCCTGTCCGGCCTGATTGACCACTACAGATCCGGCAGCAACAACTCGTGTGCCCTCATTCATGGCAATAACAGCATCGTCCGTATCATGCTGGATTTCACCGATCAGTGCGGCAATCTGTTTGGCGGCCTGCTGGGATTGTTCGGCAAGCTTGCGTACTTCTTCCGCCACTACGGCAAAGCCTCTGCCTTGCTCCCCTGCCCGTGCGGCTTCTATTGCCGCATTTAAGGNNCGGCAATACCGGAAATAGTATCGATAATCTGACCGATTTCCTGAGATCGCTCGCCCAGCTTGGCCACAACTTTAGCTGATTTTGCTACTGCTTCATCTATACCAGCCATTTGATCAACTGCCTGCTCAATTGCCTGACGGCCATTTTGTGTTGATTCGGCCGCCTTGCCTGCAGTACCTGCAACTGTGTCCGTATTGGCTGCCGCTTGTTTGATTTCTGCTGCAATATTCTCTGCAATTGTCGAGGCTGACGCGACGGCTGCCAGCTGACGGTATGCTCCGGCAGCAACCTGAGTAATCGTCGCAGCTACCTGATTGGAAGCTTGCGCCGATTCGGAAGCACTTGCCGACAGCTGCTGCGTTGAAGCCGCCATCGTGCCCGCAGAATTCAGTACCTGCACCATAATCTGGCGTAAATCAGCCAAAAACCGGTTCACTGCCTTTGCCAGCTCACCAATTTCATCCCGACTCGTCACCTGAATAGTCTGAGTCAAGTCACCGCCGTTTTCAGCAAGCTTAATGAGCTCATGGTGCAGGATATCAATTGGTCTGACAATCAGCCGGGCAATCATGATCCCGGCAAACGTACCGGCAAGCACAGCCCCGATTGCAACACCAATAATGACTATGACCAGAAAACCAGACCGCTGTTCAGCCGCTGCAATTCTTTCCGCCATTGTCGCCTCTTGAATTTGTACCAGCTCATTAAAGCTTGATTCTAAGGACTTGCGTGTTTGTCTGCCTTCATTAAAAGACAGCCTTTTTGCCTCCTCTGCCTTACCTTTCATGTAGAAATCAATAACCGTAAAGTTGATTGTCGTAAAATCTGAATGGGCTTTATCAATCTTGTCGAGCAATTCCCTTTCTTTGTCGGTATCGCTCAGTTTTTTCAACAGTTCAAGGCGCTTCTTAACATTCTCCGACTTTTCACCGATTTCTTTTTGAAATTCAAGGCTGCCGGTAAGTAAAAATCCGCGCTCATCATTTGCCTGCCCGGTAAAGTAGTATTGAATCTCCCTCAGCTTAACAATGGTAATTTCTTCTTCTTTAATAATCGTTTGATACCGGTCTTTGATCTGGTCAAATCCGTATATTGCCGCCGCAGCTACCACTGCGCTCAATAAGCCAACAAGCATGTAGCCAAGTATAAGTTTTGTTTTAATCTTCAACGAATAAACCTCCTGAAGTAGTGTTAATCCTGCTAAATAGTATGCAAATGTTACTGTGCGCTCCAGCCGCCGTCTACCGTCATCACCTGACCGGTCATGTAGTTTGCGGCTGCAGAGGCCATATAAACAACAGCGCCCTGCATATCCTCCACATTCCCCAGCCGTTTCGCGGCAGTCTTGCCGACTAAATATTGTCGGACTTTCTCATTTTTCAACTCTTCTGCATTAATTGCCGTCTCTACATAGCCGGGACAGAGGGCGTTAACCTGAATATGATAGCGAGCCCACTCCAGAGCCAGCGCTTTCGTCATTTGAATAACCCCGCCTTTGGCAGCACAATAAGGAGCAACCATTTTCTCGCCCACTACGCCCAAGATAGAAGATACATTAATGATTTTACCATGGTTTTGCTTGATCATCTCCCGGCCGACTGCCTGGCAGCAGAAAAAGACCCCTTTTAGATCCAGGTTTACTACATGATCCCAGTCTTCTTCGGTTACCTCTTCTGCCCGCCTTGTTATCGCATTACCGGCATTATTGACCAGAATATCAATGACCGGAAAAACTTCCAGCGTTTTCGCCACTAACTGTTGAATATCGGCTAGTTTTGTTATATCTGCCGGTACGGCCAGTGTTTTCACTCCAAGCGCAGCAATTTCAGCCGCCGCCTGTTCACATTCAGTCTTATTGCGGCTGACAACCACAATATTAGCACCCGCTTGGGCCAGCCCCTCAGCCAACCCACGGCCAATGCCTCGCGTAGCTCCTGTCACAATGGCAACTTTCCCCGTAAGATCAAAAGCAGGCAACATATCGGATACCTCCCAATTGTACAAGCTAGCATCATTATAAGCCAGATTGCCCATAATTA
>DDHB01000088.1 GCA_002337925.1 Sporomusaceae bacterium UBA1887 | reverse complement strand
AAAGGCGCAGCAGTCCTCTAACTGCTACCGTGGCCAAGACATCGGCCGGGGCTGTCGAATATGTTCCGGTAGCACGTATTGGTAATATATCGCAAACGCTAAAGAAATTAAAAAAGCAAGGTCTCTGGGTAGTTGGGGCCGATATGGATGGCGATAAGAATTACTACGAGGCCGATTTAACCGGACCAATTGTTGTTGTTGTTGGCAGCGAGGGTCAAGGAATGGGACGATTGACAAAAGAAGAGTGTGATTTTGTTGTACGAATTCCAATGAAAGGCAAGATAACTTCTCTTAATGCATCGGTTGCTTGTTCGCTGCTATTGTATGAAGTGCTCAGACAACGGGAGTTGAAGAATAAGTGAAAAAATGGGTGCTAGGTTTGACGGTAATTCTGTTGGTGATGGGAATAGCAGGCTATACAGCCTTACGACCGCTTTTAGGGAATAAGGTGTATGATGGTGTGTCCGTAGACGGTGTTCAGGTTGGTGGGGTAAGCCGTGAGGAAATGACACAATTATTGACGGTTTGGCAAAACAGACAGCTAAATAAAAATATAACCCTTTATTATGGAGATACACGTTTTTATGTGGAACCCAAGAGCATTGATTTCGCTATTGATATTGATGCTACAATAGAGGAAGCCTGGAGTTTTGGCCGGCGAGGTAATTTATGGGAACGTCTGCAAAATATTCGTACAGCCAGTGAGCAGGGCTATCGCATACCAGTACGCATACGGTATAATGATAGTAAATTAAGTTATCTCCTTGATCAATGGCGGGAAGCCATTGATCAGCCTTCACGTAATGCCGCTTTAAGTGTGCTTACAGGTGGCATTGTGCCCCAGGAACCGGGGCGCCAATTGGAGCTGGAGGCAGTGCGGCCGCTTATTGTTCAGGCGCTAAGAAGTCCTGAAGCGATTAATCTGCCATTACCGGTTAAGCCGTTGGAACCGGAGATTACGGTGGCAGATATCAGCCAGACAGGTATTCGGGAATTGCTAGCAACGTATACTACAAAGTTTGATGCTAAAGAGGCAAACCGGACGGCTAACATAAAGCTGTCAGCACGTAAGATAAATGGTCAAATTGTTTACCCTGGCCGGACTTTTTCGTTTAATGAAACAGTGGGACCACGGGAGAAGCCGCAGGGCTTTAAGGAAGCCTTGGAAATTGTTGATGGTGAATTTGTTCCCGGAATTGGCGGCGGAGTGTGTCAGGTGTCTTCAACCCTGTATAATGCTGTTCTTATGGCTAATATGGGGATTACAGAGCGCTTTAACCACTCGAAGCCACTGGGATATGTTTCTATTGGACGTGATGCCACAGTAGCCTATGGGGTGTTAGATTTTAAATTTACTAATACTTCTAATGGGCCGGTTATGATTATGGCGGAAGTGGAAAATGACACATTAGTGGTTGGTTTGTTTGGGCAGGCTCATCCTCAGGAAGCGGTAGAGGTTATGTCTATTGACAGGCAAGTTATTCCTCCGGCTATTATCAAGAAGCAAGATAGTGAATTATATTTGGGTGAAACCAAAGTTGATAAACAGGGAAAGCCAGGCTATGAGATTACTACTGTACGGGTAGTGCGCCTTGGTGGAAAAGAAGTAAAGCGCGAAGTGCTGGCAAAAGACCGTTACTTGCCAGATAATACAATAGTTAAGGTAGGAACAAAGCTTCCTCCCTTTGCACAGCAGAATAATAGTCAGTGATTAAAAAGAGCGGTCTATCAAGAAACCGCTCTAACGAATTTAATGTGGGAGAAACATATGAATGCCGCTCTTATTGTGGATGGGTATAATGTTATCAATGCATGGGCGGAACTGATTAAGCTCAAGGATCAGAGTCTGGAGCATGCTCGTGACAAATTAGTGGAAATGATGGCTGGTTATGGTGCGTATAAAGGATACCGGGTTACAGTTGTTTATGATGCTCATTCGGCTGCCAGTTTGACAGCAGTGGAAAACAAAGTATCCGGTGTGGATGTAATTTATACTGCTGATGGACAGACTGCCGACAGTTATATTGAGAAAATGGTATATCTGCTTGTCCGTCAACGAGAAACAGTATATGTAGTTACTTCTGACGGAGCGGAACAGATGGCTATTCTTGGGTCCGGTGCTTATCGTATTTCTACGCGTGAACTAAGGCGGGACGTTTTGGAATGTACTAAGATGCAGGAACGAACCTATGCCGAAAGCGTGTTGACTTATCGAAGGAATGAAGTCGGCAGCCGAGTTGATGCTGATATTATGCGGAAATTAGATGAGATGCGCCGCCGCCGTTGAGGGCCCGACTTTTTCGCAAGGACAAGAATGGCTTGACTAAAGATCAAATTGTAGAGTATAATTTGTTTTGACTGAGCATGTACAAAGACTAGCAAGCACTAGACTCTTGGTACATTTTCTTTTTCAGTGAAAGTAAAGCATAGATGGAATGGGGGCGATGTGATGCGGCTTAATACTCAACGCGAACTGTATGGCTGTTTTGATAACATGACCGACGAAGAAATTGTGATTGATGCAAAAGATAACGACAACACAGTCGCTCTGGAGTATTTAATTAACAAATACCGCAACTTCGTTCGTGCTAAAGCAAGATCCTACTTTCTAATCGGTGCAGATAGGGAAGATATAATTCAAGAAGGTATGATCGGGCTCTATAAAGCTATTCGCGATTTTCGTAATGATAAACTTTCTTCTTTTCGAGCTTTTGCCGAATTATGTGTTACTCGTCAAATTATTACGGCAATTAAGACGGCTACGCGCCAGAAACATATTCCCTTGAACTCATATGTTTCCTTGAATAAGCCGATTTATGATGAAGACTCGGATCGGACATTGCTAGATGTATTGTCTGGTTCTAAAATTTCGGACCCGGAAGAATTGGTTATCAGCAGAGAAGAGTTTATTGATATTGAAGAAAAAATGGGTCAAATTTTAAGTGATCTTGAATGGAAAGTGCTTATGTCTTATTTGGACGGCAAATCCTATCAAGAAATTGCTGTCGAACTAGAGCGTCACGTTAAATCAATTGACAATGCTCTGCAGCGAGTTAAGCGTAAGCTGGAGCGATATCTTGACAACCGTGGCGACGATANNTCGCGGCATGTATAAGGGCTTGGCCGGTCTTAATAAAGATGGGGCCATTGCGGGCTATAGTGACCATTTGGACGATGAATAAAAAAGGCATCCGCACAAGGGATGTCTTTTTCTCTTTGTAATTAAATTATTATTAGGCAGAGGATTTTGTTGTTTTTTGAGGAATGTTAGCCATAAGCAGCGTGGCTGACAACTATTAAAATATCAAAACCAATGCAAGGGGGAAATGGCAGATGGCTGTACCTATTCAGCATATAATTGAGAGTGTCCATGATGCATCCCGGAAGCCGGAACGGCTAATCTTGCTTGTAGGACGACCTGGTAGCGGAAAAAGTAAAATCTTGCGGGACTTGGCATCTATGCGTGGTTGGAAATATGTTGATACTCGGATACTAATTACAGATGACATTCTGGAGATGGTACCTAAGGCTCGGCCTGAGCAGGCGCCGGGTATTATGAGTGAGGCACTTACCGCATTAAAAGGAGAAGTCATTCTTTTGGACGGTATTGAAGTGTTATTTACTCCTGTACTTAATTTAGACCCTATGCCACTAATTAAACAATTGAGCAGAAAGCATACAATTGTTGTTGCCTGGCCGGGAGATTATACGGATGGAAAACTAGTACTAGATTATAATGGGCGCACACATTACTGTTCAATGGCTACTGAGGCGTTGCCTGTTATTGCGATTAACTAAATGCGCTTGTGGTAGTCTATCCTTCCTACTGTCTAATTTTGGTATACAATAGCAGGGAAATGGAAATTGTAAAATTAAATTAGCAGATATCTGTTATGCAAATAAAGGGAGGAGTAAAATGACTGCTAAAGTTGGTCAAAAGGCGCCTGAATTTCAAATGCCGAGTACGAAAAATCTTGATACGTTGGATCAGGTCGTGCGATTATCGGATTATCAAGGGAAATGGCTGGTTCTATTTTTTTATCCTCTGGATTTCACATTTGTTTGCCCTACCGAAATCAAAGGATTTGACAAACGGTTAGATGAGTTTCAAAAATCCGGTGCTGAGATACTCGGAGTGAGTACTGACAGTGTATACAGCCATAAGGCGTGGATTAAATTGCCTGTTGCTGATGGGGGGCTAGGGAGCCTCCGGTATCCGTTAGCATCAGATATGACAAAATCAGTAGCCCGTGACTACGGTGTATTGATTGAAGAACAGGGGGTCGCCTTGCGAGGCTTGTTCGTGATTGATCCGGAAGGAATTTTACGTTATTCGGTTATCAGTGACCTAAATGTAGGCCGCAGTGTTGATGAAACGCTTCGTGTAGTGCAAGCTTTCCAGACTGGCGGTTTATGCCCTATTGACTGGCATCCGGGTGAGCAAACTTTATAGCATTAGTTAATTTTAAAACCTCCGCTGTAACGCAGTGGAGGTTTTTTTGTTGTATAAAGATGGGTTGCATATTCTGAGTGGTACGGATTTTGCATAGAGATAAATAGCAAGTACAACAATAGAGAGGTTTTCTTATGTGGGAGTTTTGGGCTAAAAGCTTAAGAGGTCGTATGCTAATTCTATCCTTAATTATTGTCAATATTCCAATTCTGGTAGCCAGCTATGCGATGAAGCATAGTGCAGAACAATCTCTTCTGGATGAAAAAAAGAGTAAGCTGGCCGCTATTGCAGTTTTATTTGATTCCCGACTGGGGGCGCAGGGCTTTGACGGAATTCTCCGGAGGCATGGTGTTCAAGAAGGGAGCAAAGAGGAAAAGCTTAAAGTTCTCAATCGGGAGCTAATGGTAATTACAGACGAAATAGCGGCAGCTTCTCCCGGTTTGGGTGCAGGTTATTATGCCAGGGAATTAGATGCTATCGTAACATACGGGCCTTCACAGCAGTTCGGGTATACAGTAGGGTGGGCTATACGCAATGACCATCCAGGGCGATCAGTAATGGATAATAATGAGTTTCGCGTAGAGTTCGGGACATTGGTGCGTGGAAATATTATGAATGCTATGAGGCCTTTGCAGCGTGATGGGCTGGTTATTGGCTATGTGTTTGTAAATGAGCTGACCGATGATGTACGTGCGCAAGTGGCTGCAATGGATAGCAGTATTTCTCTGTCTGTTATGGTAGGCGTAATTGTGAGTTTGCTATTAATTGTGGGATTAACTGAGGGAATGATGCGCGATGTACAGTCGGTTATTTATGGTGTCAAAGAATTGAAATTCGATTTGCGTCGCCGTATAACCGGTTTAAGAGGGGAAATGGGAGAAGTTGCTGCAACTATCAATGAAATGGCTAATGCATTGGTTAATGCCCGTTCTCTTAGCGAGAATATTATGGATAGCATTGCAGATGGACTAATTGCTGTTGATACACAGGGCAGAATCAGCGCTTTTAACAGAGCAGCTGAGCAAATGACAGGATTTGCCCAGCAGGATGTGATGGGCAAGTTTTATGAAGAGATTTTTCATATGGAGCAGTATTGTCCAAGTCTATTGATTGATACACTGCGTACAGGAGAACCTCATATCGCAGGAGAGCTAAAATATCCTGTTAAGCAGGGAATCTTATGGATTAGTACAACTACCTCGCTTCTGCAGAATCTGAATGGAGAAGTCCTTGGAGCAGTTGTGGTATTCAAGGACCTTACCGAACGTAAGCAATTGGAAGATCAGGTAACCCGGGCCGAGCGGCTTGCGACTCTGGGAGAATTGGCAGCTGGTGTAGCCCATGAAATCCGCAATCCACTGACAGGTATTAAAGGATTTCTGCAATATTTTCAAACGGCAGGCACAGAAGAGGAGCGTCAGAAATATCTTCCCTTGCTGCTCCGTGAAGTAGATAGGATGAACAAGATCATTGAAGGTTTATTGTATTTTGCCCGCCCTTGCCAGGCTGCACTTGCGCCAACTGATTTGGGCAGGGTTATTCACGACACGCTAGTGTTAATTCGAAGCCGTGCAGAGCATCAAGGGATTATATTTACAGTTAATCTGCCTGATGATTTACCGCAGGTAGAATTAGATGAGGAACAGGTTAAACAAGTTTTTCTCAATTTGGTAATTAATTCGGTTCAGGCAATGGAGCAGGCAGGAACTGTATGCGTGAGCGGTAAGTATATACATAAGACTGATGTAGTAGAATTAAGCTTTGCAGATAACGGACCAGGTATTGCAGAGCACATAAAGAAAAAAGTATTTGATCCTTTTTTTACAACGAAAAAGACAGGAACGGGATTAGGACTGTCGGTGGTTCAACGGCTCGTTACGGCTCAAGGGGGCAATGTTATTTTAGAGGATAATCCAGGCGGGGGAACAATTGTCCGGNNATGGGATGACAGCCTTTCGTGCCATAAAACAACGTCAATTATCGGCAGTTGTTATTTTAATGACAGCTTTTGGAACAGTTGATGCAGCGGTAGAAGCTATGAAGGCTGGAGCCTATGACTATATTATTAAACCCTTCAATATTGAGGAAGTTAAAATTCTTATACGTCGTGCTGTAGAGGCTAAACGGCTGACGGCAGAGGCAAACCTGCTTCGCAAAGAGATTTCCTCTTACTACCGGACCGACGGCACGCTCACTAATTCATCCAGGATGCGTCAGGTATATGAAACGGTAGCTAGAGTAGCTCCTGCTCAGACTACTGTATTGATTACGGGTGAAAGTGGTACCGGCAAAGAAGTGCTTGTTAACACCATTCACTACAATAGTCAAAGGGCCAATGGACCTTTGATAAAAGTCAACTGCAGCGCTTTGCCTGAGGCGCTTTTGGAGAGCGAGCTGTTCGGTCATGAGAAAGGTGCGTTTACAAGTGCAGCAGTGCGGCGGCTGGGCCGATTTGAACTAGCCGACAAGGGAACATTGTTTCTTGATGAAATTGGCGANNTTGCGGGTGCTGCAGGAGCGGGAGTTCGAAAGAGTAGGCAGCTGCCAAACAGTGAAAACAGATATCCGGATTATAGCGGCGACTAATCGGTCCCTGCCGGAAATGGTAGCAAAGGGAGAGTTTCGGGAAGATTTATATTACCGGCTGGCAGTAGTTACGCTAGAAATACCTCCTTTGCGAAAGCGCCAGGAGGATATCGCCTTCCTTGGGCGGTTGTTTTTACAAAAATTTGCCCGTGAGGCAAACCGGGACATCGATGATTTTGATCGTGAGGCAATCGCTTTATTAGAGCAGCATCACTGGCCTGGCAATATCCGGGAGCTGTCTAATGTAGTGGAGCGGGCAGTCATAATGGGAACAGGCCGTTTAATCTTTGCTGAAGATCTTCCGCCGTATTTGCTGCCGCTGCAATGCGCTGCAGCTCTGCCGGAGAACCCGCCGTACTGGCAGGGAAGAAGTCTGAAGGATATTATCAAAGAAGCGGAAAAAAATATCATTCGCAAAGTGCTTGCCTGTAATCACGGCAATCGGATGAAGACAGCACGTGACCTGGCAATCAGCAGAAGAGCTTTGCAATATAAGATTGAAGAGTACAGCCTGGCAGGAGCGAATGAAGAAAGTTAAGCAGTGTGCAAAAAAATTCGCACCGCGCAAAAAGTAATCGTCTGGGTGTGCAATAAGTTGCCGGTTATTACGAAAATTAATATTCATGCTGCGATATCTTTTGTAAATATGGCTCAAAATGACGTTTTTTCCAGATTGAATAATCTGGAAATTTTTATTTTATTGGCATGAAATTTGCAAATAAATAATATTGGTTCAAAGAAGGGGGAGTGAAAATGAATAAGGTAAGAAAACTGGAAGAAGCGCTCAATGGTGTCCATGATGGAATGTCTGTTATGATTGGCGGCTTTCTGGCGGTAGGAACACCACTGGCGTTGGTTGATGAATTAGTGAAAAAACAAGTAAAAGAGTTGACCGTGATTGCCAATGATACGGCGATACCTGAGCAGGGCATTGGCAAGCTTATCGTGAACCGGCAAGTAAAAAAGGCCATTGTTTCCCATATTGGAACCAATCCGGAAACAGGAAGGCAGCTACTAGCAGGGGAGCTTGAAGTTGAGTTGACACCGCAAGGGACGCTCGCAGAAAAAATCAGGGCAGGCGGCAGCGGCTTAGGCGGGGTCCTTACACCTACAGGAGTAGGGACAATTGTCGAAGAGGGTAAGCAAAAAATCAAGGTTAACAACCGGGACTATCTGCTGGAATTACCTTTGCGAAGCGATGTGGCGCTTATATATGCCCATAAAGCAGATAAGGCGGGAAATTTGGTCTTCAGACGCTCTGCCCGTAATTTTAATCCCGTTATGGCGATGGCCGCTGATCTGGTTGTAGCACTAGTTGGGGAAGTGGTAGAAGTGGGGGCGATTGATCCTGATGAAGTTATGGTGCCTGGCATAGTTGTTGACTATATTGTGGCAGAGCAGGGAGGTATGGACTAATGGCAATGGGCAGCAAGGAACTAATTGCCAGAAGAGTGGCATTAGAGATGAAAAATGGTGATGTTGTTAATTTAGGCATTGGCCTGCCTACACTGGTAGCCAATTATCTGCCTGCTGATGTTTCCGTAACGCTTCATTCGGAAAATGGTTTTGTTGGATTAGGTCCGCTCAGCGGTTCCGCTGATGCTGATTTAGTTAATGCTGGTGGCCAACCGGCGGGGATCGTACCGGGAGGAGCTGTATTTGATAGTTTACTATCCTTTGCCTTGGTAAGGGGTGGACATTTGGATGTTACTGTTTTAGGTGGTTTAGAGGTAGATGTTAAAGGGAATCTGGCAAATTGGATGGTACCGGGTAAGATGGTGCCGGGGATGGGTGGTGCTATGGATCTTGTTGCCGGTGCACGTAAAGTTATTGTGGCTATGGAACATACGGCTAAAGACGGTTCGGCTAAAATTCTCAAACAGTGCAGCTTACCACTTACCGGACAAGGTGTTGTTTCGTTGATTGTCACTGAATTGGCGGTGATACGGGTAACTTCTGCAGGTCTGATCCTGGAGGAAGTCGCTCCGGGAATTACGGCAGAAGAAGTGGTCCAAAAGACGGAGGCTCCGCTGATTATCAGCAGCTCCCTTTCGACGATGAAAAGTGCATAAAAACAAAGGAGTGGATACGTATGAGTCAAACTGTCATTTCTCCGCAAAGAGAAGAAGAAAAACCCGGTTTATTGGCGCGCTGGGGGGCAGCCTTAGCTGATTGGAGCGAAAAATGGTTTCCTGATGCGTATATTTTTGCCGTTCTTGCCGTTGTTTTGGTAGCTGCAGTAGCGCTTATTATGGGACGGACTCCGTCAGAGGTAGCTGTTGATTTCGGAAAATCATTTTGGAGTTTAGTGCCTTTTACTATGCAGATGGCTTTTGTTATTATTACTGGTTATGTTGTTGCCGTATCAAAGCCTGTTAAAGCCGTGATTGTTAAACTGGCAGGTGTCCCGTCAACTCCCAAAATGGCAGTTGCCTATGTAGCACTTGTGGCAATGTTGGCATCACTGCTGAGCTGGGGCTTTAGCTTAGTCCTGTCTGGTTTTTTAATTCGAGAAATTTCCAAACGCGTCAAGGGTGTTGATTACCGGGCGGTTGGCGCTGCAGGGTATCTTGGTTTGTGCAGCATTTGGGCACTGGGCCTTTCTTCGTCGGCGGCGCTAATGATGGCTACGAAAAACTCTATTCCACCGGCCTTATATAAAATAAGCGGAGTCATTGGTTTAGAAATGACATTGTTTACCTGGCAAAATTTAGTGATGCTTAGCGTGCTGATTATCTTATCCTGCTGGATTTGTTATGTATCTGCGCCGTCAGCGGAACGTGCAAAAACGGCAGAAATGGCTGGTATCCATTACAAGGAAGATGAAGAAGAAGTTGTTGAAAAAGCAAAAACTCCTGGTGAATATTTGGAATTTAGCCCAATTCTGACGATAATTGTTGTCATATTAGGCTTTCTTTTTCTTGTAAACACATTTACTACTAAGGGTGGATTAGCCGCACTGGATCTAAATATTTATACGTTTATGCTGCTTATCGTGGGTATGCTGTTTCATTGGACGCCGCGAGCTTTTCTTAAGGCTGTTGCCAAATCTATACCTATGACGGGAGGCGTATTTATTCAGTTCCCTTTATATGCCGGTATTTTTGGTATGATGATGGGATGCGGCTTAAACGATGTTCTAGCGCAATTTTTTGTATCTATTTCCAATAAGGAGACACTTCCCGTCACGGTTGGCATTTACTCGGCTATAGCAGGGCTTTTCCTGCCCTCAGGCGGCGGTAAATGGGTTGTAGAGGCCCCTTATGTACTGGAAGCGGCTAATCAGCTGAAAGTCAATCTGGCTTGGATTGTGCAGGTATATAATGCGGCGGAAGCGCTGCCTAATTTTATCAATCCTTTCTGGATGCTGCCGCTGCTTGGCGTTACCGGCGTAAAAGCAAGAGATCTTGCCGGTTATGCTATTTTACAGCTTGCCTTTCATATTCCGGCAGTACTAATTCTCTTATGGCTGCTAGGTAAAACTTTGCCCTATGTGGCGCCGGTTATGCAGTAATTTATTAGATAATGGAGATCAGCCGCTTTTTTACGAGAGCGGCTGATTTTATTATTTAAACGGTTTTTGGGTGAAATAAGAATGACAAAAGCTGCTGCCTGCAGCCTTTGCTTAATAAAACCAGACCGAACTGTTCACACTATAATAGTTTATTAGAGGAGGGCAATAATGGAGACACTTGGTGGAACTGCTTTTCACGCCACAGTGAGTATTGCGGCGATGCTGCTAATCTGGCTAATACTGGGGAAGCGCCAGATAGGTGAACTTAGTCCGTTTGATTTTGCAGTATCAATTACTGCAGGAACAGTTGTGGGGGCGGGAATTGTTGATCCCCATATTGAATTAAGCAGGACAATTGTGGCGCTGGTTGTATTAGGCGTTTTGCAAATCTGTGTAAGCTGGCTGAGTATTAAATTTCGTAAAATACAAAGATCGCTGTCGTCTGATCCGACTGTGCTCGTAGAGAACGGTCAGATTATTAAAGCTAATTTGGCTAAGGTTCGCGTGCCGGTAGAAATATTACTGCAAATGCTGAGGGAAAAAGATGTATTTGATATAACTGAGGTCGAAGTTGCGATTTTTGAGCCTCATGGCAGGTTGAGTGTATTGAGAAAACCAGAGTATTCACCGGTGACGCCTCAGCAGTTGAAACTTAACGTTGACGCGAACCGCATCTTAGTGCCGATTATTCTGGAAGGAGTGCTGCAAGTGGATTTGCTGAAAAAGATGGGGTTTTCACCGCAGGAGATTGAAGAATTTCATCAGAAATACCAGGATCGCATTGACAATGTCTTTATTGCATTTATGGATAAACAGCATAATCTTCATATAACGGAAGAGGGTATTCTGGAAAGCAATGTTTTTTTTCACTAAGAGTTTATGTAGTAACTAGTGCACGTCGGTCTAGCCGGCGCTGCACTAGTATTTAGTTGCGGAAGACGTTAACTTTCGTTTACTAATGCTGTACAATAGGGAGAGATAGTGGAGAAAGAGAGGGATACTAGATAAGTGAGCATGAGAAACCAAAGGTTTTTTCATTGTCCTAAGTGCGGAGGTAAACTAAACTATCAGCAAGTAGCTGAGAAGCAGCGGTTAGTATGCTCGAATTGCAGTTATATTTTTTATGAGAATCCAATCGTAGGAGTAGCGGCAATTGTTATGAATAACGGAAAAATTCTGTTGGGCAAGCGCTCGTCTACTACGGCCTATCCCGGATTATGGTGTATTCCCTGCGGATATGTTGAGTATGAAGAAGATGTCTACGATGCAGTACGCCGGGAATTTAGAGAAGAAACCGGTCTTACAATTGAAGTGGAGAGAGTTTTTACTGCGTTATCTAATTTCCATAATCCCAATGTTCATACGGTAGGAATCTGGTTTGTTGCTCATGTCACAGGCGGAACTTTGCTTGCAGGTGATGATATTTCGGAGGTAGGATATTTTGAGCTGGAACAATTGCCTCCGCTGGCATTTCCGACAGACCGGCAAGTGATTGAGCTATTAAAAAATGAGAGTAAAGGTTTTAATTAGGCAATTTTTACTATATAATAAAAAAGCACAATTTTGGTAGCAAAGGACGTGGCAATTGAGTGAGTGAGAATCTGATTGCAGTGATTATTGGTATTGTGGAGGGATTGACGGAATTTTTACCGGTTTCTTCAACTGGTCATATGATATTAACCGGTTCACTCCTGGGTTTTGAAGGGGAAAAGGCAAGTGTATTTGAAGTGTTTATTCAGCTTGGGGCAATACTAGCTGTTTTTATTTTATATCGCGATAAATTCATGAGAATGCTGGATATTCGCCGACTGGGATCAACCTCAGGACTTTCTGCTTTGCATGTAGCTGCAGGGATTGTACCGGTATTGTTGATTGCATACGCACTGCACAAACCAATTAAAGCATATTTATTTTCGCCCTTTACGGTGATTATCGGTTTGGTAGCTGGTGCGATTTTCATGCTTGTAGCCGAGAAGATGTCTCCTCGCCCGCTCACTCGCGATGTAGAGGAAATGTCAATAAAGCAAGCTTTTCTTGTAGGCCTATTTCAGGTGCTTTCGCTTTGGCCTGGTTTTTCCCGCTCCGGTTCAACCATTGCCGGTGGCTTGCTTTTCGGTATGAGCCGCAAAGCAGCAGCCGAGTTTTCTTTTATAATCGCTGTGCCGATCATGCTGGTTGCCTGTCTTTATGACTTGCTCAAATTCTGGAATAACTTGAGTATTGCCGATCTGCAAATGTTTGCAATTGGATTTGTAGTTGCTTTTGTAGTTGCTTATGCATCAATTATTTGGTTCTTGGGTTTTTTGAACCGTTCATCATTGGCGTCTTTCGCTTATTATCGCTTCTTGGTGGCCGGAATATCCTACTGGTACTTCTTTAGCTAGTTTTCCAAAAAAAATGGTTATTTAGCTCTTTACAATTATGAAATCCTATGGTAATATAATATCTCGTCACCGGTTATTTATAGCCTGGTTGATGAAGATGCTGGTGTAGCTCAATTGGTAGAGCAGCTGACTTGTAATCAGCAGGTTGTGGGTTCAATTCCTATCACCAGCTCCATAATGGAGGGGTTCCCGAGTGGCTAAAGGGAGCAGACTGTAAATCTGCCGGTTTTCACCTTCGAAGGTTCGAATCCTTCTCCCTCCACCATTTCCTTTAGCTTCAAAGCTAAGGTTGGTTAGAAATTTTTAAGCGCCCTAATTATCGTCGCGGGATGGAGCAGCTGGCAGCTCGTCGGGCTCATAACCCGAAGGTCGCAGGTTCAAGTCCTGCTCCCGCAACCAATTTTTCCCCACTCGTCGCGGGGTGGAGCAGCTGGCAGCTCGTCGGGCTCATAACCCGAAGGTCACAGGTTCAAGTCCTGTCCCCGCAACCAAATTTATTATCGACTGGTTATTAACCAGACGATTTATAGTGCTGGTGTAGCTCAGTCGGT
>DDHB01000060.1 GCA_002337925.1 Sporomusaceae bacterium UBA1887 | reverse complement strand
CGCTGCTGTACTGTCTTCGCTCGCTTTCTCGGGATTCCCCGCGCCCACAGCTCTTTGCTGCACAAAATCAAACACTTGAGATGGAGATCGTGCATCTGGGACTTTCTGAACGGCCTGGGAACGAGATTTCAACAAACTGTGCGGTCAGACATTATTGGCCGATTGAGGCTGTCGACAGAAGTAATCCAACAAAGGAGATCGCCACGCTACGCTCGCGATGACACCCGACTTTACTGTCATTGCGAGGAGTAAAACGACGTGGCAATCTCTTTCCAGGTATGTTTGTCTACACGCTAAGTCGTGCCATGTATTGGCACGACTTTTTGGCTTCGTAACAGCGGTACGTCCAATAGTTATAAATAATAATAGTTGACATAGTCAAATAAATACTTGACTATGTCAACTATTACTGGTACTGTAATAGTGTAACCTAATAACTATTTAGGGAGGGGCAGATAGCAATGAATGATCGTACTCAGGCACAGGTAAACGAGATCAGGAAATTTAACCGATTCTATACCAATATTATTGGTCTTGTCAACCAGACGATCCTGGAAAGCCCCTATTCTTTGGCGGAGGCACGGGTACTGGTGGAAATGGATAACGCCGCTGCCTGCACTGCCAGCGACTTAACGGAACTGCTGCAAATTGACCCTGGTTATCTTAGCCGCATTCTCCGGCGATTTAAGAAAGAAGGACTCATCGAAACAAACAAATCAGTAACGGATCGAAGGTCCCAAAATCTTGTAATAACGGATAAAGGCCGGGAGATTTATCGAAGACTGGCAGAATCCTCCTCTCTTCAACTTATCCATTTATTAGAACAAATTCCCCAAGGCGGCCAAAAGCAGCTAGTTGACCATATGACGGCAATACAAGCCCTGTTATCAGGAAACAATACTACGATTACGATTCGCGAATACAAGCCCGGCGATTGTGGCTACATTGCTTACCGTCACGGTGTGCTATATGCCCAAGAGCATGGCTTTGATCAGATATTTGAAAAGTACGTTTTACAAAGCCTCCTTGCTTATCTGGAAAACCCGGCAGGCGGCAAAATCCTTATAGCAGAGTACTGCGGCACTATTGTTGGTTTTATTGGAATCGTTCAGATAAGTAAAACCAGTGCCCAATTGCGCTGGTTTTTAATTGAGCCCGAGTTCAGGGGTGCTGGTGCTGGGCGTAAATTAATGGCTGCAGCAATGGAGTATTGCCATCAGCAAAAATACAATAACGTATTTTTGTGGACCTTTAAAGGCTTGGATGCTGCCTGTCACTTATATGAGCAATATGGCTTTACTCTTACGGAAGAAAAAGAAAACAATACCTGGAAAAAACAATTGCTGGAACAGCGCTGGGATGTTACGTTAAGTGACTAATATAATATTCTACAATCCAGCTGTACCTCTAAACTTAAATACCCTGCTCAATGCACTGAGCAGGGTATTTCTATGCCGACGAAAGCTTGTATTGTTATTTTATAAACTTAACTTGCTTGCAAATATCTTCCACAATTGCCGTCTTTTTCTCATTAAATACAGCCTTATTCTTTTCAAACAGGTTATTGCCTTTTGTATCAATAGAAATAATCAACGGACCAAAGTTCTTCACCCGTGAAACCCACAGCGACTCAGGCATGCCTAAATCCTGCCACTCCACTCTTTCAATTTCCTCTACTTCCGTTGCCGCCAAAACAGCGCAGCCGCCTGGGAAAACGGCATGAAGAGCTTTATCATTCTTACACCCTTCCACGGTTTCCGGCCCCATACCGCCTTTGCCGATAATCAACTTCACACCGGTTTGCTTAATAAATTCCTTTTCAAACTTTTCCATGCGCATACTGGTAGTAGGTCCAATAGAAATCATCTGCCATTTACCGTTATCGTCTTTAGCTACAATCGGTCCGGCATGAAAAATAGCCAAGCCATTCAGGTCAACCGGCAATTCCCTGCCCAGTTCAATCAACCGGCGGTGAGCAACGTCACGACAGGTAATCAGGTAGCCGTCAAGGTAAACAACGTCACCAACTGTAATATTTTCCAGATCTTCATTTTTAATTGGAGTTGTTAATACCTTTTTCACAGTGATACCCCCTTGTGAGAGATAATTTCATACGACATATCTTCATTAATACGGATCGTGCCCCGTCTATGAGCCCAGCAGCCTGTGGATATAGCCACACTGATTGTGGACGGGTGTCTGGCTGCCGATTCAATATGCACTCCTGTAACAGAGTTTTTACCTGATAAGCCTTGTGGTCCAAGGCCGATATCATTCAGACCTTTCTCAATAAGCAGCTCCATCTGCGCACCTTGTGGATCGTGATGACGGGAGCCGATGGGCCGGAATAGTGCTTTTTTAGAAAGAGTAGCCGCTACTTCAATGGAACCAGCTATGCCGATTCCCACCAAAATGGGCGGACAGGCATTAACGCCGTAAGAAGTCATTACATCAAAGACATATTTAACTACACCTTCATAGCCTTCACCCGGCATAAGTGTCTTACCCTGACCAGGAAGACTGCAGCCGCCGCCGGCCATATAAACTTCTATTTCAATTGATTTTGAGTGAGGGACAATTTCCCAGTTAATAATAGGAACACGTTCGCCTGTATTAGTACCGGTATTTTTTTCTTTAAAAATCTCGACTGCATTATGGCGCAAAGGAGCAACCTTTGTTGCCTCCAGCACGGCATTGCGCAATATTTCCTGGACTTCAGACAGTAAGGGAAATTCAGCACCGGCTTTAACAAAGTACTGAATTACACCAGTATCCTGGCAGCAGGGACGATCCAGCTTATCTGCTAGTTCCTGGTTCTCAAACATGGAACCATAAACTACCTTTGCCAGATACGTATCTTCCTGCTCTCTGAGCTCGCGCAGCTTTGCCATTACATCATCTGGAAGCCGCTTGCCCATATAGCCGGTAAATTTAGTCATCGTTTCTGTCATTAACTGAATCATTTGTTCTTTATTCATATCGAAGCCCCCTAATATTGTCTCTCGCCTTATTAAGAATAGCGAGGCTTAAAGCACAGTTTAAAACGGCATTGCCCCTGTAATGGAATGCATGAACAGGTAAATCAGCAATACAGGCCAAGTCCATGAAAAGAATAACTTCTGGTATTCAACAAAGTTCATATTTGTTCTTTCTGTTAATAGATACAGCGCCGGAATAACGGGACTTGCCAGGCGGAAAGCTTGCCCTACCATGGATGCCACAGCAGTTTGCTCACTGGAAATACCAAACTGCGCTGCCACTGGTGAAATCACTGCTGCAATTCCAAAGTAGAATGCATCCTGAGGCAGAAAGCAAATGGCCGGTGCTGCAATCACTGCATAAATCGGGGCCATGTGAACTCCCAATGATGCGGGGATAATGCTGATAATACTATCGGCAATTGCCTTGGACATCCCGCTGCTCCCCAGTATTCCGGTAAAAGCTCCTGCTGCAAAGGTCGCTAATGCCGGGATTAATACATCTGATGCGCAATTTCTCATCAATTCCATTTGCTCGTCCACGCCATAGTTGACAGCAAGAGCGATAGCCGAACCAACCATGAAGAGAATACCGCCATGTGCCATATCACCAATCAGCATGGCCAGTACAATAACAGTCAGCACCAAATTAAAGATAAAAAACTTAGGACGTTTAAAATCAGGCTCGAAATTCTTCACTGAAGCAACCATTTCTTCAATATGCTCAGGTGTTATATTTTCTGCATGGGCAGGATCATAGTTCAATCTCGCCCGTTCTTTCTTGCCAATCAGATAGGCGGCAAAGATCGTATACACTTCTGCAACCAGCATCCCCGGGAGAATTTGTCTGAACAAAGCGCTCATATCCACATTCAGCGCCGTAGCAGAGGCAACTAACGGGCCTCCCCAGGGCAGCTGGTTGAAAATGCCGATAGGCATAGTAATCAGGATTGCGAGATAAGATAACTTCATATTCATTCGTTTATAGAGCGTTAAAAAAGCAGCCGTACACACAACAATGGTTGTTGTGGTGTCACCGTCTAGTGTAACCATGCTAGCTACCATAACTGTAGCCATTGTTATTTTCAGTGGATCACCTTTTGCTTTTTTGATGAAATAAATGCAAAGTGGATCAAACAGACCGGCTTTTAGCATGACGCCAAAATACAATACGGCAAACAAAATTAAGCTGGCCCCGGAAATAACTCCCATTTTTACTGCTTTCGTTGTCGGATTAACACTGTAAAAAACACCATTTTTTATCCAGACAAAGATATCTAATAATTCTTTGTCCAGAATGATACAGGAAACAACACCAAAAATAGCCGGTACGAGAATAAGAGCGGAAAACACAGTTAGTTTCTTTTTTGTCAGAAGTATTAAGAAGGCGATAATCATCGCATAGGCTAATATCGTTAACATCAATGGGCCTCCTCACTATTTCTAAATATTCAGTATACGGATAGCAAGCTCAATGATTCGCATGTTGACAAGCAGTGCTAATCCTCGTCAGAAACCGCTTACGGCGCCGTTTGGTTTCTAACGCACTCTTGACCCCATCTGTCTTCACCTGCTATACTTCCGTTAAAAGATGCGACTCAGGCAATTTGCAAGACTTGCAGTGCGCTGCCGTTAACCTGTATCTCGTCTCTTTTATAGTGTAATGGTTGGTGTCAGTAAAGAAAAATATATATTCACAATGATATAATTGATTTCTTCAATTCAGATAATTTAAGCCGGAGGTAGCATATGGATTTACGGCAACTCGAATATTTTCAAATGGTCAGCAAGCTTCATAGCATTACAAGAGCAGCTGAACAGCTCCATGTCTCACAATCAACAGTTACATTAGCGATCCAGAAGTTAGAAGACAGCTTAGATATACAATTATTCGACCGCAGCCAAAAGCAGCTCTCCCTCACGGCAGAAGGACAAGTATTTTTGCAAAGCGTTTTAGACATTCTAAACCGACTGCAGGATGCAACTGCTGAAATTCAAAAATACCGCCAGCTGCAAAAAGGTACGATTCGCTTTGGCGTACCGCCAATGATCGGCTCCTTTCTCTTTCCGGAAATACTGGCTGAGTTCACATCGCTGTATCCTCAATTGCAGCTTTCCATTATCGAAGAAAGCTCTTCTGCTCTTCGCCAGCTGCTTGAAAGGGGCGAACTTGATCTGGCTATTGTCAATCTATACCAGCCTTCCCTTTTACTTGAGACTTTACCGATAACAACTGAGGAAATTGTTGCTTGCCTGCCGTTAACGCACCCTATGGCAGGCAGCCCTGTCATCAACATACAAGATTTACAGAATGAACCATTCATTTTATTCAAAGAAGGCGCCTACAACCGGCAGATCATTCTTGAAGAATGCAAACGTCACGGCTTTATGCCCAATATACTGCTATCCTCCGACCAAATCGAAACCATATTGGGTCTGGTCATAAAAGGAGTTGGTATCTCGTTTCTCATCCGGGCAGTAGCACGCCAAAATAATGATTTCGCAGCCGTTCCGCTTATCAGCCCGCTCCATCTGCAATTCGGACTAGCCTGGAAAAAAGATAAGTATCTTTCTAAGGCTGCACAAGCGTTTATTAAGTTTATAACCGAAATCATTTGCCCTCCCAGTGCAATCTAGTAATAAAAAGCTCCGGCCGAATTATAGCAATTCAGCCGGAGCTTTATTCATTTAACAAGACTTATGTGCATAAAAATAGATAAGTATTTTTATACAGAACGGAGGAATAAAGTGGGAACAGTAGCCTTACAGTTAGAACGCTCAACGTCCGGAGTAGTAGCAGCATCCGCCAGTGTTGTTTTTAACACCGTCTTATTTACAACAGGAAATATTAGTTATGCGCCCCTCACAGGTATTATCACAATCAATGAACCTGGCCGGTACGTCATTAATTGGTGGGCCGTCACACAAGCGGCTATTGCCTCGGCAGGCCCTGGGTTCGCTCTTTCTTCGTCACTGGGAGCCTCTATCCAGAGCAATTCACCCAATAAGATCGGGCCATTCAGCGGAGCAGGAGTTATTAATATCACTTCCACACCTGCCACTATTTCGCTGGTAAATTCGACTTCGGGCGATATTACCTTTTCCTCACTGGTTCATACAAAAGCAGGCCTTACCTTATTTAAAGATGAACCGCCAGGCGATTTAAGTGATTCCAGTCTTTGCTTCAGTTACGCTCAGTTGACACATGTTATCGAACAGTTAATTACCTTATATCCGGCTAGCGTTATGTCTGTCTTCACAACCAACGCCAATGTGGTAACAGGCACCGCAACCTCACTTTATACTTCACCGGATGCCGATGGTGCAGGCCTGTTCATTCTAACCGACAGCCTCGGACAATCGGAAGCGATACCAATTGCAGCAATTTGCGGCATTTATACCGGTGAAGCTACCGTATATGATCCCTCTATCACCTATCTCGCTCCCCCCTCACCGCTGCCCAAGGGCTGTGATACCGACCTGATTGCAGCCATTCATGATTATCTGCCCATCCCTACTGAGGTTATTATTCAAATGGGAGTAACTGTTCAAGCCAGCGGAGAAGTTTATCAGAACGAATATGGAATTCTTGTGCTATCCGATGCAGGCGGAAACACCCCAATTTTTGTGTCTGTCAGCAAAATAGCAAGAATAATTACGGCAGCTCCCGACTTATCCGGTTCCAGCAGTAAACCGTCTATTGTGAATAAGATTGCTGCAGATAATGTCACTGTATAATCGGTGTGAGGAAACCCAAAAGCCGGATTTAGCTTACGCTAAATCCGGCTCCTATATTTTCTATCTTACTTTTTCAACTTGGCAGCAATTCCGGCAACATATTTCCCTTGGAAGCGGGCACCTGCCAGTTCATTTTCACTGGGCTGCCGCTGCCCCTGTCCACCGGCAATTGTAGTTGCACCATAGGGCGATCCGCCTGTCATTTCATCAATGGTGGACTGGCCCGGATAGGTGTAGGGCAAGCCGGCAATCAGCATTCCGTGATGCAAGAGCGTTATATGAAAACTAAGTAAAGTAGATTCTTGCCCACCATGCTGAGTAGCGGTACTGGCAAATACACTTCCTACTTTACCGACAAGTGCTCCTTTAGCCCATAATTGGCCGGTTGCATCCAAAAACTGTCTCATCTGACCGCACATATTGCCAAAGCGGGTAGGCGTACCAAAGATAATTGCATCCGCCGAAACTAACTCTTCTACTGTGCAAACAGGGATGTGAGCAAAGGCTTTCTGTGCTTCAATTGCTCCCATTTTTTCAAGAACTTCCACAGGCAGCGTTTCGGGGACCCTGCGTAAAACAGCCTCAGCACCAGCCTCTTCCCTCACACCTGCAGCAATCGCTTCCGCCATCTGATGAACATGTCCATACATGGAATAGTAGACAATCAACACTTTCATAACTTACACCCTCCTTACAGCTGAGATATGTACAAATACATTATCCTCCCTATTCTACTTATAACCATTTCTTCCCTCCTCAAAGCAATATTTTATATATGACCTAAAGCGTCAGGGAGACTAATCGTGATTATTTTTACTGCTATGCCTACTAAGCTCCTTATATATTTCTAGAATGCCTCTATTGATTTCACTCACATTTGTTCGCGCCACGCTAATACGTATGCCCTTTTTATAATACTGCTCATTAAAAAAGCACTCGGCACCAGGAGTAACTAAAATCCCTCTCCTTTTTAAATTCTCCACAAACTGTATCTCATTTATATAGTCAGGCAGCATCAAATAGCAATAAAAGCCACTCTCACCTCCTACCCATGCTGCACCATATTTTGCTGCATCTGCAAAATGTGTTTTTAAGCATTCAATTCTCAAAGCTAATTCCTTTTTTAGAGATACAACATGCTTATGTAATAAATTGCTGCGTATATAGATTTCTAAAGTTGACTGCGATACCAGAGACGGAGAAAAATAAGAATTGTAGTAGGAGTAGCGCACTTGTTCAGTAAATAGTGGTAATAGATGCGTTGGAATGACACTTATGCCGATCCTAATCCAGGGTATTATCTTAATAAAACTTTTTAAGTAAATATGATGCTTAAAATCTCCATAAGAGTAGATAGGATCTCCATGGTCACCAAATAGGACATCCCCAAAATAATCATCCTCTACAACATATACATCATATTTTTCTGCCAATTGTGCAATGGCTTTACGTTGCGCTTTAGAGTAGCAAGTACCTAGTGGGTTATGGCTGTTAGGTACTGTGTAGAAAAATTTAATTTTCTCTTTTTTGAAAAGATCTTCAAGAAGATTTATATCAATTCCAGCTTGCTCTCGCGGGATACCAAGAATTTTGGCACCATTGCTTTTCAGATAATTACTATAATACCTGTATGTAGGTTGCTCAATCAAAATAACGTCCTTTTTATTTGGAAAAGACATGTTATGTAATATATTAAGAGCTTGCTGAACTCCAAGATTAACAAAGATATTTTCAGGAGTAGTGAACACTTGAAAATCTGCCAGATATTTGGGCAATAACTTTCTTAAAGAAGGAACACCATATAGTTCATGCCAATCAGAGCTATTGGTATTGCATATGTCAATGGCCCTATCAAGACAGTGTTTTAAATCGGGCGTATAAACATTCCCGAGTAATGGATTCCCACGTGAAAAGTCAATTACCGTAGCGCTCGGTCGCTCTACCTTGAGACGCTGCTCCAAAATATAGCACCCACTCTGAGGAATAGAATAAACTAAGTGTTTGCTCTTTAAAATATCATATGCATTCACCGCTGTATTTTTACTAACCCGATAGGTGACGCATACTTCACGAATAGATGGCAATCTTTCACCCGATCGAAATCTTCCCTCCCGGATCTCTCTCTCGATATCATCAGCAATCTGCTCGTATGCTGGCTTCATCACATTCAACTCCCAAACTGTATCGATACAGTTTCAATATAACACAATTGTTGGTAATCGGCCCCACCGTTATAATGGATTTAATTCAAAATAAGGATCAGAGGGGGTAAGCATAAGTGCTTAATCAACAATTTTTACTTAATACATCTCATATANNATTGATGGTCTATTTGATAGTGTCCCGATACTCCTTTCCTTTATAGTCATTTCTTTGGGAGCTGGTGAAAAAGAAACCGGTATCATTATCTCTCTTGCAATTATGGGAAGCACTCTTCTAGGGCTATCTACAATATTTTTTTCCCGATACTTAGGTTTGTTACGCTCCCTAAGTCTGATAATCTTATTATATGGCATTGGATTTTTTACTAATGCATTTTCAAAAAACATTTATTTCACAGGTTTTTGCTTTATCATAGCAGTTGCAGGTTATTGTGTATTTCATAACATTGCATTTACTTATCTTACAGCGAACTCCGACCGCAACTTCTTAGGAAGAAGTATGGGTAATTTCACAGCTATTGGTGATATTGGTAGAGTTCCATTTGCTTCACTTGCTGCTTTTATTGCAGCTTTTACGTTTGGATTTCCAGGATGGCGGATTGTTTGTTTAGCATATGGCTTGGGAGCTATATTATTTGCATTCTATATATTTTTTTCTTCAATTAATGTAAAAACAGATAATCCAGAATCTTTTCCAATAGCTGGACCAACAAGGCATTTCCCTTCATTTTCGCTTTTACGCAACCGCCAATATGCCCTGCCAATAGGCGCAAACATACTTGATGCTTTTGGCAGTGATCAGATATTTACATTTTTGCCATACCTCCTCTTTGCCAAAGGTATTGATTCCAAAATCATTGCCACCTTTGCACTTGCCTTCACATTGGGTTGCATCCTTGGGAAAGTAGCATGTGGAAGAATGGTTGATCTATTTGGCACACGAAAAGTATTTATCTTTTCAGAAATTTTTATGGCATTACTGCTTGTAATTCTTGTTGTAGGACACCAACTCTTTATCATCATTGGAGCATCACTTTTACTTGGTATTGTAACCAAAGGAACCATCCCTGTTATTCAGACTATTATTACAGAGCCTGTTAGGGAAAAACATAACTACGATGATATTTTTTCAATTAGCACCTTTTCTCGAGGGATTACCAATATGGTTACTCCCCTCTTATTTGGTTTCATTGCTTCTTTTTTCGGGATAAATTGGATTTATAGTATCATGGCTATTGCCGTCATATGTGCTATTATACCTGTTCTCATAATGGCTACGTCCGCTACGAGACCAGCTAGCTAATAAAATACATATAAACAAAACTCTCTATTTTTATAAGCGGCATATAGAACAAAGAACCAGCAATAATTGCTGGCTCTTTGTTTTTATAATATCCTTACTCGTTTACTCTTTCACAAGGATCTTCGTAATTTCAGCAATATACAGCGTGTGATGATCTGCATCGGGATAACATTTTTCATTAATCTCCTGATCAACAAACAGCTCCGGTTTATACTCCTGCGCATACAGTTTCTTGCAGATAATAGCAATTTTTGCTTCTGCGAAATAGGGAACGCAATCGGTATGCTGGATTGTTAAATTGGATTTTGCAATTTTATCTTCGTCTCTGCCGGATGTTGCGCCAAGATAACCTAGTGCTTTTTTAAAGCCGTCATCAAAAAACGTCAAGGAAAAGGTATCCGAGTTATCAATAAATTCTTTCGTATACCGTTGAGGACGAATGGCAATATAGGCAACATTTTTTCCCCACATAACCCCGAGACCGCCCCAAGAAGCCGTCATGGTATTAGCCTTGCCATCTTTTTCGGCAGTAATGAGCATCCACTCTTCGCCTATCAATTTAAAAGGACTATACACAAACTCTTGCGGCTGGATTTCCTTGAAATTACTCATCATCAATTCGCCTCCTGGTTTATTCTAACAACAATCTTTATGTACAAATCATAATATAAATTCTTCCACACGTATAGTATGCACTTTTTTGAACGTTACTTACTAAAAGGATAGTAAAGGGGCAGACCTAGCGTCTGCCCCTTACTTTATTCTTCAATGAATTGTACCAATTCCTTATTGAATTTATCGCGTTCATCATAAAATGCACCGTGTCCACTGTATTTGAGCGGTACAAGCTTTGAGTTGCGGATTCCCTGATTTTGCGCTATCGCTAAAGGAAAGAGACATACTTTATCATGAATGCCATGCAGGATCAAGGTCGGAATCCGTATTCGTGGAAGATCATCGAATAACTCTTCTTTTAGCCAGGCTTGGGCAACTGCGCTTGTAGACCAGCCTGCTGCCTGCAGTCCCATTTGGAAAAACCAATCTGAAAACGGCGCTGTTATATATTGAAAAAAGAACATGTTGCCAAAGCCTTGCAGCATATTAGGCCGGTCAGTATTCGTATCATGAATGATTTTTTCTACGTCTTCTCTTTTTAATCCATGGGGGAAATAAGGCCGCTCGATAAGGCTAGGAGCTGCTGCAGCAAATAGCGCAAGCTTTGACACCCCATATGCATTATGGCGGGCCACATAACGAATAGCAATCGCGCCACCTGTCGAATGGCCTCCCAGTGTAATATTTTCTAAGCCAAGCGCCTCAATGACACAACGAATATCGTCTGCCTGTTGATCGTAGTCATAGCCGCTCCAAGGCTTATCAGAATTACCGAATCCCCTGAGATCAATGCCGATGCAGCGGTATCCCATACGGGGAAGCTGATCAAATTGGTATTCAAACATCCTATGATTTGCCGGCCAGCCATGGATGAATACGATTGTTTTACAGCCCCGGGGGTTAATATCCTCTACAAAAAGCTTTACGTCCGGGCCAACCGGAATATAATAGCCCATGCCAAATCACTCCATTACAAAGTTCTTTACATGGTAATATATTCAACCTGGAAGTAAAATGCGCTAAGTTAATTTTTTATGTTGACCTTATCGCTTACTTTTTTCGCATGCCTGTGAGATGATCGATGCTAATTCGAATAACTGTACACTTATCCTTAAAAGCCTCTATAACCTTCAAGCCTTTTTCCTGATAATCTGGACTGTATTTATTCACTAATTCCGTTAACATAGTAATCTTTTCCTTTTCACCTGTTATGTTGGCTCTACCAAAAACGATAACACTTTCGTACTTTGCCGTAAAAGAAGCTGGGACTATTTCTGAATAGTTGATAACGGTGAAGCACACGTTACTGTTAGCCGCTATATTCTCTAATTTGTGACCTTCAAGAGTACAATGCAGATAAATGGCATTGTCTATGATAATATAGTTTAACGGCACACCATAAGGCTGACCAGCTTTATCCACTGTCGAAAGAACTCCATATTCACCCTGTTCTAACATCTCCATCGCATCCGAGCTTGTTACCTGCTTATTTGCATCACGGGCATTTCTCATCATTACCTCCTAAAGTTTAAAAAATCTTAACCTGTAACACCACTAAATTATTGGGACCTCTATTCTGAAATCCATGCCCTTCGCCTCGAGGTGACAGAATAATATCTTTTTCATTCAGTACAAATTCCTGTCCGTTGATGGTAAGCACTCCGCTCCCTTCTACAATATAAAAGACCTCGTCCATATCTTGATGAGTATGTTCAGGCGTATTTTGTCCCGGAGCATACAATAATAGCCCTACATCCAATTTGCTGTCTTCATGACCAATGGCCTTACGAACTGATTTTTCCAGTGAGAACTCCAATAAAGAATCAACATTAATTTTTTTCATTACTGTTCCTCCTGTTTATTTTCTTATCATGATTTTTTTCTTACTCCGTAATCTTAGCAATTTCTCTTCTAATGACCGGAGGAGCAAGTGTTGCAATCGGCACCGCTAAGCATATGGCAATCATCCAGTTTCTCAGCCAGTGTTGAAGGAACTCCACCGAACCGCTGTTCACCAAAGTTAACACAGCGGATATGATTAACGATGTCAAGCTCCCCATTATTGTTCCAAATAACAAGGTTGTATATTTACCGCTTATTCGCATGAATTCACCTCTTTCTAAGTCTGCAATCGATAGGTACATTGCCTATAACTGCATTTGTTACTATAATAGGGAAGAATGTTTCTTTTCGCAAGAAGGCACTATTTCGTTGGGTACAAACCAAATGGTAACTATTATTGATTTTACTGGAGGTTACAATGGAAGAAATTAAAATATGCCCAATAGAAGCAGCCGTCAATCTAATTGGTCACAAATGGAAAGTCCTGATTCTGAGAAACCTACTCAATACAAACCACCAACGGTTTAGTGATCTTTTGCGTGGTATAACCGGAATCAGTCAAAAAATGCTTACGCAGCAACTGCGGCAAATGGAGCACGATGGCTTAATTACGCGGAAAATTTATGCCGAAGTGCCGCCAAAAGTTGAATATTCCTTAACCGAACTCGGCTGGAGCCTGCAACCGATTTTAGAATCTATTAGTCTCTGGGGCAAAGACTATTTAACAAAGCAAGGTAAGAGCCTTGACCACTTAGTCGACGATTAACTTAGCAAAAGAAAAAAGCTACTCTCACTGAGTAGCTTTTGCAGTATTACTAATGGAGCCTATGTTTCGCATTGTCCCATACAATAAACAGCAGGAGCAGACTGGCAAACAGTAAGTTCAGTATTGTGATAAATACCTGCTCTGTAACACCTAAGCTTGATTGAATATGCTGCCCGATAAAGACAAAAAATACAAAGGTCGGGAGGTATGCCAGGTAGTACAGAAAGCAAACTCCCAGGACAAGTCCTATCAGCTTCTTCATTTTCATCCCTCCAGCACTTCACTCTCTTACTACCATAATATGATTTTTCTGATTATTTTGTCAATGTTTTAAGAAGCAAAATAAAAAGCTGCCCCAAAAGGCAGCTTAATTTTTTTAAATCTTAATGATCCCAATAGAACTTAAGAACACAATGATCAGCAGTACGGGTGTAACATAGCGAACAAGGAAAAAATAACATTTTACCAAGCCGGCAATTTTGAGTCTGCCGTGATTGGACAACTCGGTCACTACATCGTCCTGCTTAATTGAGTAGCCCATCATTAAAGCAATCAATAAGCCCCCGAGCGGTAATAATATATTAGAAGAAATATAATCAAACAGATCAAAGAATCCTAAGCCAAAGAAAGTAATATGCCCTAATACGCTGGCCTTATCAACAGATAAGGTCGCTAATATTCCCACCGCGAACATAATAAAAGCGGTTAAAATAGCCGCACCTTTACGAGACATCCCCTTTTCTTCAGACAAATAGGCAACAGGTACTTCTACCAGAGATAACATAGCCGTAGTAGCTGCAATTGCCGTTAAAAAGAAGAAAGCGACTAACAGAACGGTACCAAAGGGCATTTGCGAAAATACAAGTGGAATTGTCATAAATAACAGGCCTGGCCCCGCAGCTGGCTCCATACCGAAAGAAAATACTGTCGGGAATATGGCAAGACCTGCGAGCATCGATACCAGTGTATCGGAAAAGGCCACTTTAACAGCAGTCTTAAACATATTATTATCCTGAGTAAAGTAACTGCCGTACGTCATCATGGTTCCCATGCCAAGCGATAATTTAAAGAAAGCAAGCCCCAGTGCTGCCAATATGGCGGCAGCTGACAGCTGACCAAAGTCGACATGGAACAGGAAGCGGATTCCTTCTTCAGCGCCAGGCAGCGTCAACGCACGAATATCACAGATAATGATGAGAACAAATAATAATGGCATTAACGTCTTGGTGATTTTCTCAATGCCCTGCTTTACTCCCATTGCTAAAATAGCTGTTACAACTGCTAATACAATAAACTGCCACAAGATCGGCGATAAGGGGCCCATAATCACAGAACCGAATTGCGCTTTGGCTGTCTCCATCGTAACATTGGCAAAATCCCCTACAATAGCCTTAAACAGGTAAAAATATACCCATCCTGCCACGCAGCTGTAGAAAAACATAATAAGGCAGGATGCACCGACGCCCATGATACCAATGTTTTTCCATGGTGTACCTGGTTTGAGCTGTTCCAATGCACCGACTGCATTTTTTCTGGTTTTGCGACCAATGTAAAATTCGCTCAACATGACCGGCAGACCGACAAACAAAATACAGAAAAAATACACCAATAAAAAAGCTCCACCGCCATTTTGGCCTGTCAAATAAGGAAATTTCCAAATATTTCCCAAGCCCACCGCTGACCCTAACGTTGCAAAGAATACTGCTAATCCTGACGAAAAGGTCTCTCTTGTTTTATTTGTTGTCAATCAATTCCACTCCCACTTTTCAGATAGAATAAATATGCCTTACTATAATACCATGTTTTTTAGCTGGGAGCTTACTTTTATTTTGTATAATTTTAAAAATACTTTAAATACCAATTCAATGAGTTGAAGACATCTTTTTAAAACAGTGGCACCTGCAACCGCTTAAGTGATTCTGCTCTTTTTGTTACTACCACTTTTTCATTATCCAGACTGCCGATTATAATCGCTGCATCCCGGTCATGGTGCTGCCGGTTTGCGTATACTCTGTGCTCATAGGTTGTTGCATAACAGTACATACAGCCATGAGGACAGCAGTCATAAGCGCCGATATCGACGCTTTTTATACAATTGCAGGCCGGACGCTGATTGATATCCTTCTCTGTTTTTAGCGTAAAGCCTAAAATATTTTCAATCCGCTTTTGATCAATACAAGCCGCCTTTTCAATAGTATAGCGACTGAAATCAGTTATTTCACAGCAGGTCGCCAACGCAAGGTTATACTCAGCTGCAATCTTAGCAAACCCCTCGCCAATCAGGTATTTGTCGGCAATAGCTACCGGCCGCTCAGCAATACTTTGCATTTTGAGCCGAAGCTTGGGGTAAAGATCAATAAAACTAAACACACACTGCCCGGTATAGCCGCTAAGCCTCCTACACAAACTGCCAAACTTGTCCAGATGATACTCTACAGAAAGCTCCTGATTGATAATGATAGGATCATAGCGCCAAACTATCCGTTCACGGCCAATAGTGGCGCTTAAGCGCTTAAAAGTGTCCACAATTGCTGACTTAGCTGGCAAATTCTTTTCGATATTCGTGTCATACGGTGTAATCGTAAATTGAAAGTAATAAGGATAGCCCATAGCATCAATAGTCTTCAACTTACTCAGCATGGGCTCAGCATTTTTTGTCCAAAAAACAATGCAGTCAATACTCTCCCTGGTAAAAACAATCCGGGAAATGCTGTTCCCATTATAGGGATTCTTTACAAGAAAGCTGCCTTGTTTGAGGCGATTGATGAACCATTCTGCATAAAAGGCAGGAATATCAGTCCTTCTGCTGGCACTTATAATCATTGCTTTCTTCACACTTCTTATTTATTTTTCTATATTCCTGCGGAGTCAGACCGACATGCTTCTTAAAAAACTGATAAAAGGTAGAAAGACTGCCAAAGCCGCACAACAGCGCAATACTTAAGATAGTTTCATCAGACTCTTTAATCAGCTGTGCCGCTTTTGCTATACGCAATCTATTACAATACTCTACCGGTGTTGCATGGTATTGTTTGCGGAATAAGCTAATAAGATGATTACGGCTAATACGCAGTTCTTTCATTCGGTCTGCCAGTTGCAGGCGATCATCATAGCAGGTATCGAGAATGAATTTTACCTTTTCAGTTACATCCAGTGCCGGATTGAATTCAACTAAATCGGGTCGGCATCTTTTGCAGGGNNATAGATTTACAGGAAGGCCGGCAAAAAATCCCTGTCGTTTTTACTCCATACCAAAATACGCGGTCATACGTACTGTCACACTGAACGACGGCATTCCATTTTTCATCTTCAGTCGGCATGCCCTAACTACCTCCGTTTAAGCTTTGCTTACTACTATTGTAGCAAAATGAGCCTGTACTGTCTTATGGTATTTCACACTGCAATATTAGAAAAGCGACCGTTTTCCGGCCGCCTGCTGTCCAATGCTCTTATTCTTCAAGCATGATAACCGTTGTACCTACTGATACTTTGGCAAACAGTTCTTCAATATCCTGATTATACATTCTGACACAGCCGCCGGAAACCAGTCCCTCGACGGGACCATTCCAGGAGCCATGAAGGCAGGTCTTATCGCTTGATAAAACCATTCTCCGGGAGCCAAAATCGAAATCTATGATTTCCGGTTTCTCAAACACCAGTTTTTCAAGGATTTGATAATTCCCTGCCGGAGTGGGTGTCACCTCTCTGCCAATCCCTACCGTATACTCGTTTATTACTTTATTATCTTCAAAATAATAAAGACGGCATTTTGTAAGGTTGACGATTATATGATTATTCATTTAGATCTCGCCGCCTTCTAACTTAACTGTTATATTTTTTGAACAAAAGTCTTCAATCGTATCACAAAAAGTAAGCTTGCCGTAAATTCTCCGGTTATCAATATACTGGGGTATGCCAGCTTTTCGCAGCGTATCGCTGAAGATAACATAGTCATAACGGGAGGTATTATCAATATAACTGGCAATATTCAAGACTTCACTGCGAACCAGATACGTACAGTGAATCACTTCCACTTCAATTAAGCCTTTGATCCGTTGATGGAAAACATCGAAATACAACTCTGCATATTGGTAATAGCCATATTCATTGACATGAAAATGATAGTTTGAATAGTAGCTGGCTTCACTATCACCATCCTTCAGTAGTGGCCCGATAACCGGCATCCCTGTTTCCAGCATCACTTCCAATGTATCTAGAGCAATGAAATTATCACAATCAGCCACAAAATAATGAGTCCCTCTGGCCCGTGCCCATTCAATTGACTCCTGACGCAGACGCTTAAGTACAGTCAGCTTCAAGTCATTCCAATCATGTGGCGAGTATAGCTGCACTTGTTCATCAACATCATTTGATGAATAGTAAATCTCCGAATACCGGTCCTTCACCCTTTCGATCCACTGCTCCAGGACTTCTGCAGTATTATCATTGTTATTATTAGTCCGTATATAAAGCTTAATTTTCGAAGCAGGATATGTCTGGTTTTCAATTAAGTTGAGATATAAAGGCAAAACATGTGCTTTGTCTTTGGCAAGAATCGCAACTGTAACAAAATCGGTAGTACTCATGATGATTTTAACACCCCTTGCTTTTCATTCTTATATTTTATCTTCTCTTATGCGTGCAAGATCTGCATCTACCATCATTTCAACTAATTGATTCAGGCTGACCTTCGCTTCCCATCCCAATATTCTTTTGGCCTTAGCCGGATTACCCAGCAAAATATCTACTTCGGCAGGACGATAAAACTTCGGATCAATGACAACATAATCTTCGTAATTAAGGCCAACATATTCAAAAGCAATCTTGCACATATCCCGCAAGGTTGTTGTCCGTCCGGTAGCTACAACATAATCATCAGGGTGTTCTTGCTGCAGCATTAGCCACATCGCTTCAACATAATCCCCGGCAAAACCCCAATCCCGCTTTGCATCCAAATTGCCCAATCGCAATTCCTTTTGTTTGCCTAACTTTATTTTTGCTACACCATCTGTAACTTTTCTTGTTACAAATTCAATGCCGCGAATTGGTGACTCATGATTGAAAAGAATTCCGCTGCAGGCAAACATATTGAAGCTTTCCCGGTAGTTAACCGTCATCCAGTGCCCAAATAATTTGGCAACTCCATACGGACTGCGGGGGTGGAAGGGGGTTGTTTCCGACTGTATTGGTTCATGAATCAGTCCGAACATCTCACTGCTGGAAGCTTGATAGAATCGAATACTAGGATCAGTTTGACGAATAGCTTCTAATACATTCAAAACTCCGATACCGGTGGATTGTGAAGTTAATATCGCCTGCTGCCATGACGTTCCGACAAAGCTTTGGGCACCCAAATTATATACTTCGCAAGGATTAGCTGCTTTTATCGCTCTAATAATTGACGCTACATCCGTTAAATCTCCGTTAAAAAGTTCAATTTCGTTCTCAACATCCAGATACTGCAATCTCCAGGTGGTTGATGTTGCTCTGCGGGCAATTAAACCATAAACCTTATAGCCTTTACTCAACAATAATTTAGCTAAATACGCTCCATCCTGACCAGTAATGCCCGTAATTAATGCCGATTGCATCCAAGCACCTCCACAAGCCATACTCTAAAAACTCTATCCGATTTTCCTTACTCCGTAAGCCAGATGTCATATTGTATGCGGACATTAGTCAAGTGGTGACAGCAGCCAATAAATACCATAAAAGAACAAAAAAAGTCTTCGGGCCAGCCCCAAAGACTTTTTCACTCAGCATCCAATATGTATCTTATCTCCCAGCCGCTGGACAAACAGTTCCCAGCCTTGCCTGTCGTCCCTGGCCATCCCCCCCTGAATGGAAAGAAGGGGATATTCCTCCACCAAACTGACATAATACTCGACCATTTCATTTGGTGTGCGAACAAAGCCTTCGCCGGGAAAGTTATATTTGCCATTCTCAAAATAATTCGAAGCGGCTACATCAACTGCTAAAGCAATCTGCTCGCCTGGCTTGTAACCGGCTTTTTGGACAGCTCCCAATATAACAGCTAAGGCCTCTTCATTTGACACTAAATTTGGTGTAAAACCACCATCTTCACCGGTAGACGTATTCCGCCCCAGCTTGGTCAGGACTTGTTCCACAGTATGGTAAACTTCCGTACACATTTGAAGTGACTCACCACCTGATAATTGCCCTATAGGCACTATCATAAACTTATAAAAATCAAGTGTATTGGCTATATCCTTGCCTCCACTGAGAATATTAACAGCCCCATCCATGTTTTGTGTTTACCTCCTTCTCCTGCCATTTTTACTGTTTTCCCGGCAAAATTATTAATATAAAAAGAGGCTGTGTAAAACTGCTGAATATGATACCATTATACTAACGAATATTTTATATTACATGAACAAAGTTGTTAAAATATAGCACAAAATTGTCCAGGTGGTGATTATCATAGAGATGGCAATTGATAAAAATGGGCGTAAGTGTGATTTAAATATTAACAATGATTTTCCTGTAGATATCCATCGCAGCGAGCACCATCGCCGGGGAACTGCTTTTGAATGCCACTGGCATGAAAATTTTGAAATACTCTATTTTGAACAAGGCGAAGCGCTGATCCATTGCAACTCTCGCCCCATTCATGTCGGACCGGGAGAGCTAATTGTCATTAACAGCAATGATCTTCATTATGGGGAGAACTTATCGAGTCAGCTTGTTTATTATGTAATTGAATTCAATCTTTCTTTTCTACATAGCAATCAGCTTGATTTGTGCCAGACAAAATATGTAACACCTTTGGTCAATAACCGTATTCTTTTTCGCAATCAAATCGAACATAATGACGAATTGCTGGATGAGGTACGCCATCTAATTGCGGAATATTATCGCCAGGATTTAGGTTATGAGCTTGCCGTTAAAGCATACATTTATCGGATACTTGTTTTATTGCTTCGTTTTTATGGAGAAAAGACCATCAGTGAATCGGAAAAAGAGCGCCAGCGCCGAACCGTAGGGCGACTCAATCCCATACTGGAATACATAGAATCTCACTACACCGAAAAGCTCAGCCTTGGCGAGCTATCTGCCATGGCGGCTATGAGCCCGCACTATTTTTGCCGTCTTTTCAAAAACCTTACCGGTAAATCACCAACCGAATATATTAACCATTTACGCTTAAATAGAGCAGTCCTTCTATTACGGGAAAGTGATCTTACCATTACTGAGATAGCGGTCTCTGTCGGCTTTAATGACAGCAACTATTTTAGCCGGTTGTTTAAAAAATATAAGCACGTATCACCTTCACGAGTGCTGAAATAGGCAATAAAAAAGCAACAGAATCGTTGGATTCTGTTGCTTTTTACTGCTATTCAAGCCTCATAGCATACCGCTGCTCCGCTTGCCACTAATTCTCCTATATAGCCCGCTACTTCGATATGTACCGGATGAACGAGATAGGCATCAAAATCTTCCATAGCTGCGAATTCCGTAATCAGCAGCAATTCATAGGACGAGGCTCCGTGACGTATGTCCACTTCAACTTTTACCTTGCGAAGATACTCAATCCTTCCTTCCATACTCAATAACAGGTCCTTCGCCTTTGCTATATTCTCATCCGACCGGTCTTTTAACTTAAGCAGCAAAGTATTTGTAACCATGTTCTTTGACCCTCCTTATTGTCCATGCAGGCGAATACGCAATGATGAGATCTTCGCCTCTTTAGTAACAAAGCAAAAATCAAGAGGCACCGGACTGCCCTCAAAATCACCCGAAACCTGGGCAGTCACGATGTGCTGTTCGCCCTCGGCTGCACAGCTAATGACCACAAGTGTGTCATTGTATTGTTCATGAGTCTTCTTAAGCCAGCTTTTAATTTCTGCCTGTCCGCGAAGCTCCTGTCCCTCATCTTCGACAACGGCATCATCTGTCAAGCAGTCTATTATTGCCTCTACATTAAAATCATTCTTAGCCTGAATAAAAGCAGCAATAACCGGTGGTAATACTACAGCCATTCATACCACTCCTTAACTTTTTTTTACTATCATGTTAATCATACTAAAAGTAATATGACAACAGCATGTCATATTACTTTCAGACCGTTTGCTAAAGCCTCAGCACCTGATCAGCTCTACTCCAGTGAATACAGGCGGTTCTATTTTCTTATCGTTTTAGGGCTGACAAGGTACAATCCTCATAAAAAATTAAAGCCTGCCTCAAACGATCTATAATAGTATCTCGGATATGTTCCGGCTCAATTACTTCCACCAGGCTGCCGAAGGATAAAATATAACTATAAATCCATTCCCCTTCCGGCAGGGAAACCTCCAGAATATAGCTTCCGTCATGATTAGCACTAATGAATGCATCATCAAAATAATCGTATAGACGATTTAGGGCTTTCGCATGAAATCGCAGCTTCAATTGCACAAGCTCCCGTTGGTAATCAGCAGCCTTTGCAGAGCTTACTGATACTAAACGCTCATCAAAGGATTCTTCTGTCACTTCGAGATTTTTGAGACGTGAAATACGAAACGTTCTGAGTTGCTGCCGACATCTGCAGTACGCAATTAAATACCATGCATTTCCCTTAAAAATCAATTTTACCGGTTCGGCTAGACGATCACTCCTATGCCCCTCACCACTCACATAGACGAAGCGGATAACCTTTCGCTGCAGCATTGCCTGCTTTATCTCATTGAACTTATTTTTTTCATTTGCTATGGCACCCCAAGGAGAAAAATCTACTTCTACCCAATCGTAGTCAGGCAATTTCTTGAAAAGAGCCCCTATTTTTTCAAGTGCCTTATCCACTTCCGGGTATTGAGTTGCCTGCAGCGTTTTGAGCGCAATCAGCAGGCTCTCACTTTCGGCCTCTGAGATTAAGGCTCGATTCATTGCGTAGCTCTCCAGCAGAGCGATGCCACCACCGCTTCCTTTATTCATATACACCGGTACTCCGGCAGTAGAAAGAACATCAATATCCCGGTAAATAGTTCTTGTTGACACATCGAAGCGGTCAGCCAACTCCTTAGCTGTAACCGTTCCTTTATTTAACAGAATTGTTGTGATTTCGTACAAACGGTTTATTTTCATGTTTCACCAAATTAATCAAATTATTGGGATATAATAAAATCACTTAAACTAGTCGTCCTACGTTCAGCTTAATAAGGAGTGTGATAATATGGCTTATTGGCTTGCAAAAACCGAACCGGAAAGCTTTAGCTATAGTGACCTGGAAACATTGGGACGTGACCGCTGGAACGGTGTGAAAAATTTTGCTGCACTAAAGCACATCAGTAACATGACACCAGGTGATGAGATTTTCATTTATCATACTGGCAAAGAAAAGGCCATAGTAGGAGTCGCTGAGATTGTATCTTCTGCCTATCCAGACCCTAACGAAACTGATGAACGGTTAATCGTGGTAGATATCGAGCCTCGCTACCGCTTAGCCAGGCCGGTAACACTAAAAGAAATAAAGCTAAATACCATTTTTCAGAATTGGGAACTTGTTCGTCAATCTCGGCTTTCAGTCATGCCTGTAACCCCCGAGCATTGGAAGCTAATTCATCAAGCTGCCAAATCATAATCATTTCCATTAAACTCGCATAAGACAGAAGGACAACCTTAGCTGCGAGGTTGTCCTTCTCTATGGCCTACGATTTAGAACTTAATTGATTTGGCAACACCTTTCATATTGAAAAAATTCGCTTCCGCCTCTTCAATATAGAATAATTCGAAACTAGGATCATCTGCACTGTACATATTGCTGAGAAAAGGAGCTGCCGTTAATGCTGCCTGCTTGGTTTCTTTTGTAGAATGAAATACAGCTTTGCCTTTTAACCGTATCCACTCATGGGATTTGGATGTGGTAGACACCTCAAAATAAGGATTTTGTGTAAGCTGCTTGTATACATCTTTTTTATTGCTAGTACAAAAATATAGTTTATCCTGATAATTCATGACAAACCCGAAGGGACGCACTTTAGGTGTTGTACCCTCTACAGTTGCCAGATAAAAAATCGGGTTTTCCGTAAGAAATTGTAAAACCTCATTCATCGTAACTTCCGCCTCCTTTCTCTTTTATCCCCTTATTATGATTCTACAAGAAAATAATATGCGCCAACTAAATCCAATATTGCTATGCTTAATAGGGTTTCGTATGATTAAATTCGGCTGACTCTACCCAGTCACTTGTATGATTCAGAAGCTCAATAATAGTATCAAGCACATCGACATGCTTTTCTTCTTCCTCCATAAGCTTACCAAAGATCTCTTTTTCATCTTGATTTTGTGCTTTTTCTTGCAACTGCCTGTAAAGTGCTACACTTTCTTTTTCTTTTATAAGAGCTTCCCGGTATACATCAAGCTGCTCATCTTTTAATTTAGCAATAACCTCCTGATTGTCAGGATGAATGGATTTACTGCTGCTGACAAAAACATTTTGTATTCTGCTTAAAGAAGGATCAGGTGCAATATGCTTGAAATTTTGACTTTGAGCGAGTTGGATAATTTGATAATGGCGCTGTTCATCATCGGCCAGGCCCTCTAAGACCTTTTTTAAATCTTCATACTTTGCTTTTTCCGCCAAGTGCCTGTAGTACTTCTCACCGTCTAATTCCATTTGTAAGGCAAAATCAAAAGCATTCATAAAATCCCCTCCTTATTACTAGCTTTATTATAATACTAGCAAATATTACTAGCAAATTTTCCTGTAATCATACAACAGGCAAATAAAACTGGATGATAAATGTCGTGCCAGTATTACCGGTTTGTATACTGATCTTTGCTCCATGCCGTTCTGCCACCCGGTAACATACAGGCAGTCCCAGTCCGGTGCCATTTTCTTTAGTAGTAATAAACGGCATACCCAGTTTAGGCAATACTTCAGCTTGAATTCCTACCCCGGTATCTTCAACAGAAAGAATAAGCCTGTTTGCGTTGGTATAGGTCCGAATCGTCACTACCCCTTCGTGCTGCATAGCTTCCAAACCGTTTCTCACCAGGTTTAAGATTAGCTGGCGAATTTCATTTTCGTCAAATTCGCTATTTGGTATATCATCCAGACTGATGAGAACCTCATGTCCCCGGCGCAGTGCATCGGCCTGAAGCAGTGGGTACAGTGCATGAATAACTGTGTTTAAATTGCCAATCTTCATATTTACAGTTTTGTTCTTAGCCAGAGACAAGAATTCTGTTATGATAGAATTTGCCCGGTCCAGTTCTTCTATCATCGTATTGATTTGCTCTGCGTGTTCTGCAAAGTGTTCTCTTCTTTGAAATAACTGCAGATAGCCCCGGACAGTTGTCATGGGATTGCGAACTTCATGACCAATACTCGCAGCCATATCCCCCACCGAGTCCAGACGATCGATTCGAGCTATTTCCTGCAGCACCTTTTCCCGCTGCTGATGCTCCTTTTCAAGATTATCACGAAGGCAGGCAATTTCTTCTATAAGACATCGCAGCTCAGGAAATTCACGTTTTAACGGCTCGGGTTGTCTCTGGTTTTTAATATATGCTGCAAGGCGCATTAATCCTCTTGACCATTTATTAAAAGCAAGCCGAATTACAGCAAGTATGATCACCCAAATGCCAACGGCATATAAAATTACCCTTTCACGTAGTACTTGAAGTTCAACCAAAACATCCTCAGTTTTGGCAGATGCCCAGGTATGGCCAACTAACTCTCCCTGATAAACGATTGGGTAAGTAATATTAATGACCGGTTTGCCACCCCATCCGGTAGAGTTATTAAACTGGGAATACTCAGGCTCCCTCGATTGATATATTTTACGTGATTCGGGGCGCACCACTTTTATTAAACGAGCTTCATTGAATTCGGGGCCAATTGCGATAATTCTCTCCAATTTCTTGGAATAAATACCCAATCCATAATCAGGGCTTTTGTTTGATATTTCCAGCAGTATCGGTTGCAGCCATTTATTCAGTATGATTGCTTTTTCATCCTGACCGATAGGCAGCCTGTCAACATCATCTATTGTAGTAACAAATAATTGCATGTCGATATTGCGCTCTAAAGCTGACGAAATTTTAAGCAGCTGCAATTGTTTCTTTTGAATTAATCCCTCTTCTTTTTCCTGTAAAAATAAATACGTAGTTACTAAAGGGCATGCCGTAGCAAATACTGTTAAGATAATATATGTTTTTGTTGCCGTGCCGATTGAGAAATACATTCTTCAGCTCCTTTAAGAGCCTGTGTGCAAGCCACAAGCACTATTCATGCTATTTATTCTTGCAAACACTAGAAAAACCTTCCTTTTTTACCCAGTTAGCCTTTTTTTCAAAGCAACCTGTGAAGCATGGAATAATAAAGGACAATCTTTGTCTTTCGACAAAGATTGTCCTTTTCTCTTATAAGCTGGTGAGCACAGCCTTCCGCTTTTCCAAAGAAAGCTTTACATTGATAATTCGCTGATTAGATGATCCTCTAAATTGTAGATCATAGCTTTTACATTTTTCAATGAAAGGTCCATCAATTAGAATATCTGTAGCTGTAAGCAGCTCCAATACCTCCGGAGCAGAAGCTGCTTGCTCCAGCAGCTCTTCAAAAGTAAATCCTGTATAGGTAATGACATTAAACCCTTTTTCATGAGCAGCCCGGGCCAGTTGAGCCATAGCCGCGCATTGGCAGAAAGGCTCTCCTCCGCTTAGAGTCAGGCCTTTCAACAACGGATTTTTTATCATTTCTTCAACAATCTGCTCAGGAGCAGCAACAAAACCATCTTCAACAGGCCAGGATTGAGGATTGTGGCAGCCTACACACTGATGAGGGCATCCTTGAGCAAAGACAACAAACCGAATGCCAGGCCCGTCCACAATTGACTCACGAATAATCCCGGCAAGTCTTAGCAGTTGATTCAAAGAGTTTCCATCTCCCTGCCCGTTTCTGTAACATTAAGATGCTTGACCCGGTCTCTCACCTCAGCACGCTTGGCGTTATTAAACCGCTCGAGAGTACCGACAAGATATCCTGTAATACGGCGAATTCGCTCAAAAGAGGGCCCTTCCATTTCACTGCGGCTGCATTTCGGGCAAGCATCACCTATGAGTCCATTAAATCCGCAAACAGGATCGCGGTCTACAGGATGGTTAATGGAACCATATCCTACCCCTTGTTCCTTCATGCAGCGAATCACGGATTCGAAAGCATCTAGATTACCCGAAGGATCACCATCAAGCTCAATATAGGTGATATGTCCGCCATTTGTAAGCTTATGATAAGGCGCTTCAAGGTTAATTTTATCATAGGCACTAATTGGATAGTAAACAGGAATATGAAATGAGTTTGTATAATATTCGTGATCAGTTACTCCGGGTATACTACCGAATCGCTTGCGGTCAATCTCAATAAATCGCCCTGAAAGACCTTCTGCCGGTGTTGCGATTAAAGAAAAATTTAGTTTGTATTTTGCAGCAGCTTCGTCCATCCGCTTACGCATATGACTGACAATTTCCAGTCCAAACTGCTGAGCTTTTGCCGATTGCCCATGATGCTCACCAATTAAAATTTTGAGGCATTCAGCCAGACCAATAAATCCAACAGTCAATGTACCATGCTTTAGTACTTCCCGTATTTCGTCATCCGGTCCCAGATTTTCTGCATCTAACCATACAGCAGTTCCCATTAGAAAGGGAAAGTTACGCACTTTCTTCCGGCATTGGATTTCAAAGCGATCAAGCAGCTGATCAATACATAAATTGATCATATCATCCAATCTTGTGTAGAACTCGGTTATATTTTGATTGCTCGAAATGCCTATCCGGGGCAAGTTAATAGAAGTAAAGCTTAAATTTCCTCGACTATACGCGATTTCACGAGTGGGATCATTCACATTGCCGATAACGCGGGTACGGCAGCCCATATAAGCAATTTCAGTTGCAGGATTTCCTTCCTGATAATACTGAAAATTAAAAGGAGCGTCAATAAAAGAGAAGTTAGGGAAAAGACGTTTGGCACTAACGCGGCAGGCAAGCTTAAATAGATCATAGTTGGGATCACCGGGGTTATAATTTATCCCTTCCTTGATCTTAAATATCTGGATAGGAAAAATCGGTGTCTCACCAAAGCCAAGCCCAGCCTCAGTAGCAAGCATAATATTTTTCATCACCATACGGCCCTCAGGAGATGTATCAGTACCATAATTGATGGAGCTAAAAGGTACCTGGGCACCAGCACGGCTATGCATGGTATTTAAGTTATGAATCAAAGCTTCCATTGCCTGATAGGTTGCTCTGTCTGTTTCTTCCAAGGCCTGTTCTAGAGAGAAAGCCTGTGCTTTTCTTAACGTCTCCGGCTCGAATGAATCAGATAAAAGCGCGTATTCTTGCTTAATATAATCATTGTTGTTTGCCACAACAGGCATCAATTGTAAATTAGTAAAGATTGTTTTAGCAGCATCTTTCACATTGTCCGCAATAGAAGCTTTGCGCCCCACAGCAAATTCAAGCGTTCTAATTAGATTTTCCGTATACCTGCGGGCAAAAGTCTTGCGTACCCCATCGGCAAGTCCATAATCAAAATTAGGAATGCTCTGTCCTCCGTGTTGATCGTTTTGATTGGACTGAATGGCGATGCAGGCAAGTGCTGAATAACTGGCTATATCATTAGGTTCGCGCAAGAAGCCGTGGCCAGTGGAAAACCCATTATTAAAAAGTTTCTGAATATCAATCTGGCAGCAGGTTGTTGTCAGAGTGTAAAAATCAAAATCATGAATATGAATATCTCCATCATGGTTAGCCTTGGCATGCTCAGGCTTCAAGATATACATTTCATTATATATCTTGGCACCCTCTGCGCCATATTTAAGCATAGAGCCCATCGCAGTATTGCCGTCAATATTGGCATTATCCCGTTTCAGATTGCTCTCTTTAGAGTCCCGATGGGTAATCTCTTCATAGGTTTTCATCAGCCGGGTATTCATCTCACGGGCTCTTGTACGTTCAGCCCGGTAAAGAATATATGCTTTTGCTACTTTGGAAAGATCGGCATCAATTAAAACCTTCTCAGCTATATCCTGAATTTCTTCCACTGTAGGAGATGTTTTTTTAGCAGAGCTTTCTTCACTCGCTTGCTTAGAAACGGCAACAGCTAGCGCCAGCGCTAATTTGTCATCTCCCATACCGGCAGCCTGAAGCGCCTTGTTAATAGCATTACTGATCTTTTCTAAATTAAACGGTACTTCCCGCCCATCTCTTTTCACAATTGTTGTAATCATAACTGTCATTAGGCCATGAATATGCTTCTGCGGCCCCTCGCCTCCTCGTTTGATTGCTAACTACAATGTTATTACCACATATTGTGTTTGTCAATAGCTGCACAATCAAGATATAGTGCAAAAATTACCTAATAAACTGGAATTGCTGCTATATAGTATTGCTGTAATACAAATGGAATAAGCCTTAAATTCAAAATTTAAGGCTTATTCCGCATTGTTACCCTTATTTATTTATACACTGACATTCAAAATTGTTAAATCCGCTCTAACTGGGAGTACACCTAAGAACGTTGTACTGTCAATAGCACTTACTAACTGAAACGTTACCGGAACAGCAGCAACGAAGATTAAGGCATTGCCGCTAAACTGACCCGAACCAATAGGACTTGAAGAAAGGAAGGTCCCAGCAGTGGAAGTAGCAATAGCAAAGGTCGGCACTGTAGCCGTTCCGTCGCCCGCAATACCATCTGCAGCCAGCCACCAATTGACATAATAAACCCCGGTTGCCGAAATAGTAACAGTCCCTGTTGCAATATCATAAGCAATAACAGTGGACAAATCATTTACTATTGCGTCAAAAATAACCGGAGCGCCTGGTGCAATTGAACCAACCTCACCTACTAGTTGGATTTGTAAGCCGCCTAATGCTACTGCAGCGCCAGTCGCACCGGTTGCTCCCGTAGCGCCGGTATCGCCTGTGGCTCCCGTAGCACCTGTGGCTCCCGTGGCACCTGTGGCTCCGGCTCCCGTAGCTCCAGTTGCGCCTGTGGCACCTGTCGCTCCTGCCAGACCTGCTGCTCCAGTATCGCCTGTTGCACCTGTAGCTCCTGTGACTCCAGTAGCTCCAGTAGCTCCTGTGGCTCCTGTAGCTCCTGTAGCTCCTGTAGCTCCTGTAGCTCCTGTTGCGCCTGTTGCTCCTGCGCCTGTGGCTCCTGTGGCACCTGTTGCACCTGTTGCACCTGTAGTGCCAGTAGCTCCTGTAATACCTGTAGACCCTGTAGCTGACGTTGCCCCATGCGGGAGAATTAGGCAAATAGGCGGACATGGGTTACATTTCTGACATTGACATGGATTACATTGATGGCATGAATGGCACTGGTGGCACTTTGAGCATTTATGATAGTCATTATACATAATAAACTAACTCCTTTCAGATAAATATTAACCTGCATACTATCATACGTGCATATTAACAAAAACGTGACATATGTTAATTAGTTAGCTTCTTAATGGAATGGCTGAGCACTGTACCGTGTAGACATAATAATTATTCTTCAAGCGGTATTTAATAAAAAAACACGACTAAAAAGACTGACGGATAGTCAATGACTGATCCAGAAGCTTTTCAGCGTGTATATCTTGCTTGTGGTAACTGAACATTTTGTAGATATTATCTTTTTGCTAATTTATGCAGCACAGCCTGAATTTTTTGCAAAATAGTAATTCGTTGAATAACGGGTATTAACTCGTTTTGTTTTTGCAGCAGCTTCTTATAGGATTTATAAAGACAATTCCGGCTGCCCTGATTTGACGATCCATAACCAAAAACCACTTCTCGCTGCTGCCATACAGTCTTCAGTATTGTATAAGCTACTAGCAAGCTGCCCAGCATATAGAGAATTCCACCACCTATCCTTAAGAACAGATAGGGTCGTAATACAACATCGGTAAGAGACATATCCACATTGAGAACGCGTAGTAAATAAGCCTGCAACCCTCCTGCAAGAATTAATCCTACAGCCATTGTCAACATCCCTCCATGCAGCAGCAGGATTCCTCCTAAGCAGCGCCTGTTTTCATTCTTACTCAATGAGACGAACTCCAATAAGACTGAAACAGCTACCGATAATGCGAGAAACCCAAAAACGCCAAACAGGGCAAGATGAGAATGAGCCGACACAATATAAGTTCCCTTTATATATTGATGCGTGGCAGGGTACGCCAAAAACAAGCCTAACAGGGCCGCTCCTATAATATGATACAACAAGCTGCTTGCTGTCAGAGTCAGTGAAATCACAGAACGATAATCACTTTTTTTCACTAAACCATTTTGTATCGCCTTTATTAAAAGCACAAAGAATGCAGCAGCAGAAAGCAAATGCAGCATACTAAACCCTATTCCAGCCAGTGCAGCTACCAGCCAGTTGCCCGGCCAGATCAGATATCCGGCACTAGCAGTCAGCATCGCCAGCACTGCGACACAGATCGTACCAAAAATGATAAAGGCCACTTCCGTGCGTTCTATACCGGCAAGCCTTGTGAGCAGCAATCCTGTAAGTCCCAGGCTAATTAACTCTGCACTACTTTCCACACCAATATGAAATGTAAGAAAGCGCTGATATTCTGCTAATCCAGGATTTGTATAATAATATACAGTAGTCCCATAGAAAGCCGTGAGTAGTACCACACCACACGCAATTGAAAGTGATATAATCCGCCCCTGCTCTTTTACAGTTTCTCCTATTGAACGCAGCAGATAATAGCTGAGCATCGCAAGGGGAATAAGTAAAAAGGCCCGTAATGTTACTGGGCCTTCCAAATATTCTCTAATTACTGTAAAATGCAGTGCCAGTATTCCCTGAATTAGCATTGCGCCAAATGAGTAGAGAAGAAAAATAGCTGCAGTAAAATAATTACTTCGCTTCTTGCTAATCGGAGTGAAGTAATAAAGTATTCCGCTTATTAAACCGGAAAATATCCAATATATTCCAACATTTACGTGAAAAGTCCTGCCATTTATATACGGAATAGGGAAAGGCAAATCAACAAATAGTACTGACAAGGCACCGGTATTTGATACTAAACCCTGTAAGCCGAAGCCGGCAACAGCAAATACAGCAAACCAGCAGTGTACCCTTCGAAATAAGAACAATTGCCCGCCCCCTCTTCAAGACCCTAGGTAACCATGTAACTCCTATAGTATGAAAGAATTGGCATTAAGATATTACAAAAGTCTAAGCATCTGCTTAGACTTTTTTGCATTAATGGGATCTACAGTTTTGCTTCATAGTAATCATGCTGACAAATTGCTCTACAAGTACAGGATCAAATTGATAGCCTTTCCCCTTTTTCAATTCACAAACTGCCTCCGCTGTTGAAAGGTGACGGCTCTGATATACCCGTTTTATGGTCATTGCCGAATAAGCATCAGCAATAGCTAAGATGCGACCTTCAATGGAAATTTCCTCCCTGGCCTTGCCGAAGGGGTATCCTGTGCCATCATATCGTTCATGATGTTCGGCTATTGCAGTAAATACATCATTTTTAATATCAAAGGATTGTAGCAAATGTAAACCATACTCAACATGCTTTTGTATTGACCTATATTCTTGATTACTCAGTTGAGCCGGTTTTCTTAAAATCTCATTAGGGATGGCGATTTTACCAATATCGTGCAACCAGCCGGCCAAGGCAATATTAGTAACGGCAAGAGAATTCCAGCCCAAAAGTTCGCCAAGCTGCTTACTGAATTTGGCAACATACAAAGAATGGATAAACGTATACATATCTTTCTGGGACAAAACATTTAATAAATCTACAAACGGCTCAGGAATATCTTCAACTTCACAGCTTATTTGCTTGCTTTTTTGGGCGATTTTATTATAAAACATATTTTTATCTGAAGTAGTCAGTAATTGTTCAATGGTTGCTTCATCTGACGTTTGTTCAGCAATGCCATAAGAAAAAGCGACAGAAATAGGTATGAGATCGGGATCGGTAACATAGCTCCTATTTTTCATTTCTTCCAGGACGGCAGCAACCTGACCGCTCTCATTCTCCGTTGTAAGCAGTACAACAAATTCATCGCCGCCCAAGCGGCCAATTAATGCTTCCGGCCAAACACTGCGCAATACCTCTGCAAATTGAATTAGAACATTGTTACCGATGAAATGTCCATACGTGTCATTGATGTTCTTATAATTATCTAAATCAATTAATACTGCCGTCAGTTTATGGCCCTCATCAATTAACTTCTGTCCCCACTCAATCATATAGGTAAAAGTATACACACCCGTTAACGGATCGGTAATACTGGACTTATAAAAGCGATCCCGCTCAAGTGTAAGACCGTGCAAAAATTGAATAACAGCTCCAGCAATCAGCCCGCATAAAATTGTCCCAATTATTTTTGTTGCTACTATCCACCAATCGCCTTCAGCCTTATATAAAGTAAAATGAATGGAAAGAGTAGCCAGCGGTCCTAAAGCATAAAATGGATTTGGTAGCAGCGGTGCATAAATAAATCCTGAATTAATAATATATGGGGTCAATACATCTACAGAAACGGTTTGGTAACGCTGCATTGCAATAAGTAAAAGATGATGTACGCCAAGCAAACAAGCTACCACAGCATAAGAAAAGCTGGTTGTTCGATATTTATAGGCAATCATCACTAAAAGCGGAAATAATCCGGAAAGCACCTTAAACGTAATTGTTGGACTAACAGCTAAAAACGCCAGTGTAAATACAATAACAAGTAATCCATAGATATAGCTAAACTTGCTTTGCAATTTAAACAAACTGCTCCCCCCAAATCGATATGCAAAAGTTGCTGTTTTTCGCTGCAAACGCCAGCCATTCCTGACACGCCTTAACCTCTGCACAATACGTGATTGATTGTGGTTTAAGGATTGATTATAAATTGGGGGGGTAGTCAGGTGAGCTTAAATTTTAATATCGACATTAAAGAGCGCTCCTCTCGCTTTTGCGTGGCCTTGCGTTAGGAGGTTGCGAATAATTGTTTTCCCATGTGACTCCATTTCTTTTTCAACTTCCTCTGATAATTGGCAAAGTAAATCATTAGTAGCATCCGGTAAATTAGCTCTTAGAATCTCTTGAATACTCGACTGATCCAGCATCAATAAAACCTCCGCTCCTTATTCAACGGGCGTTTAGCATTTACAGAAAAGCTTTACAGAAAACAAAAACAGCACACGTCATCCCCGACTGTGCTGAAAATACAATTCGCATAGAATCGGCAACCTGGCAATCATAGACATTGTCCAAATGTCCTTAGACCCATAGCTTTGCGCCCTTATCTTTCGACAAGTTTGCCAATATATTTACTTAATTCATCAAAAAAATCAAAAAAATGTAGTATTTTGATATAATTTTATTACGTTTTTACTAGCTAGTCAATTATTTTCAGGACTAAAGTCTTTGTATAAGGATTTTTGTCCTAAAGAACTTCAATCACCCATGCAGTAAACCTATCTTTAGAAAATTATTCCAGCATACTTGAACGTACGATTTAAGAAAATTTTACTCCACTCGATATATATAGTATAGAGTGAAACAGGTAGGCATCATGCTTATCGTGGGAGGAAAAATTCTATGCGAAATATTACGTTAGATGAAATACAGCCAGGCATGTACCTGTCAAAATCACTTATTTTGGACGATGGTACCGTTTTACTTCATGAAGGTATTGAAATGAAAGAGCGATATATTCAGTATCTGCGCAATCAGGGTATTACCTCCCTATTTGTCGGACAGCCAAAAATGCAGAATGTTTCGGATGCAGTGGATCTTTATGATATTAAACACCGGCAGGAAGCGGCAGCGGCAGCCAAAAAACTGGTGAATCAGTTTCGTGTTGGCAAAGGTGTGCAGCTCGATGGTGTTAAAGATATCGTCAGCAGCCTCATTACTCAGCTTAGTCAGCAGCCGGAGAATATGATTCACCTTTTGGACATACGCCGCAAAAAGGAATATATGTTTTCTCACGCGGTCAACACGTGCATCCTATCAGTAATGACTGGAATCGCTATGGGCTATAACGACAAACAATTGGCGGAACTGGGTTTGGCCGCTATGCTGCATGATATCGGTAAAATCAAGTTTTCCAGACAATTGGCTTTGCAATTCCCCGATTATTTGACTAAAGTTGAGCGTGAAGAGTACAGACGGCATACCTTTTATGCGCTGGAAGTTTTACGTGAAAATCCCGGTTTATCAGTGAATGTAGTTAATGCCTGCTTCCAACATCACGAACGCTGGAACGGAAGCGGTTATCCCATGGGGATTAAAGGAGATGCCATTTGTGAATATGCTCAAATTATCAGTATTGCCGATGTGTATGACCGTTTGATTTCGGGACTGCCCCATCGACGGCCTACCCCTGTATATTATGCGGTCGCAATCTTGAATAAAGCTTCGGGCGAGTATTTCAATCCTGCTCTTGTAGATCTGTTTAATCAAAATGTTGCGATCTACCCGATGGGTAAAACCGTACGCTTAAATAATCGGCAAAGTGGCATCATTCTTGGTGTAGGTATAAAAAACAAAACGACTCCTATTGTCCGTATCACTGCCGATGAGAACGGCAACCCCGTCAATCAACCGATCGAACTTGATCTTATGAAAAATCCTGATCTTTTTATTCTCGACTTTGAAGATTCCTATTTTAACTATGCACAAGCCTATGCTGACAAAGCATATAACAGCGCAGGCTCTCAGGAGCAATCAATAATATAACATCATTCGATTAACAGTAAGAAGCCGCAGACATACATTGTCTACGGCTTCTTACTGTTAATCGGATCAAGCAGCAACACTGCCAGCTATACGTGTCAGTACTATTTTTTATTTTACAACCATAACGGGACAGGCAGAATGATATAATACATAACTGCTTACACTGCCTAAGACCAATTGTTCAATTGCGCCTAAACCTCTGCTGCCCATCACAATCAGATCATACCCTTTATCAGCACAAAAGGTTACGACAGTATTTTTTGGAGAGCCGATTTCCAGAAATCCCTTAGCCTCAACCTGGACAGGTAATTGCTTTAGTGCCTTGTCAATAATACAGCGGCCTGCTTCCTGAATATCCTCTAATACTCTGTCAGGAATATAACCGCCGGTACCAACATGACCAATTGCAGCAACTGCCGAAGACAAATTAACGATATGCAGGACACCAATAGATGCCGAGCACTGTACAGCCAGGTAGGCAGCATAAGACAACGCTCTTTCCGAATTGATCGAACCATCTACGGGAACTAAAATTGCTTTACAATCAGGCATACTCTTCCCTCCTCAATTTATATCCTTTCCGATGAGGCAGAATCAGAAACCTCCGTTTTACGCCGGATTAATAATGCTAGCAGGCTGCCGGAAAAACACAATATAGCAACAGTGAAAAATACATCCTGGAAAGATAAGATGGACGACTGCCGGGATATCATTTCACTGAGTACTGCTTTAAACATAACATACTGTCCAGGTAAAAGTCCATGCCCGGTTAACCAGCCATGAGCAGCAGTCAACAACATGGTACTATCCATCCCTTCATTTGCCCATAAAGACTGCAGAAGCTTGAAGATATCCTGCGACGACTGAGTAGCAGGATTTAAATATTCCTTAAGCACTGCAGTATGATAAATTTCCCTGCGAGTTAATAAGGTCTCGGCAAATACTACGCCAATACTGCCGCCAATAATTTTAGATAAGTTAAAAATACCTGATCCGACGCCAATTTTATCCTTAGGCAAGGAGGAAACGGCACAGTTGGTCAGCGGCGACATCGTTAGTCCGAGACCTATGCCAAATACAGCAAGGCGGGTAAAGAAATTCCAGGCTGAATAATCAGCACTAATCGTGTGTAGCGAATACAGCGAACATGCTATCAAAGTGATTCCGGTAAAAGCTGGCAGCTGTGAACCGAAACGATCTGCCAGGCGCCCGCCGACAGGGGAGAACAGTACCATCGCTGCAGTAAGCGGAAGGAGCATGATCCCTGAAGTAATCGAATTATAATGCAAGATTGATTTCATGAAAAAGGGCAAAAGAAAATTTCCTCCATAGAATGCCACAAAAGTAATGAAGCCAACAACATTGGCTACGGCAAAGTTTACATTGGCAAATAAGTGCATATCCACCATCGGTTTTTTTACTCGCAATTCAACAAGCAGGAATAAAACAAATGCTGCAAAGGCCAGGTAAAATAACGAAATAATATAAAGAGATGTCCACCCCTCTTTTTGCCCCTGATTCAGTGCAACCAGCAAAGCACTAATTGCCGCAACAAGCAATCCTGCCCCTACGTAGTCGACGGCTGCCTCAGGGTTCTTTCTTGATGCCGGAATGACTGTCAGTGCAAAAATGATACTAATCACACAAATCGGTCCAACCGAGAAGAAGATGGAGCGCCAATCAAATTTTTCTATTAAATAGCCACCTACCGTCGGCCCCAGCGCACTGCCGGCAGCTGCCATTGCACTCCATACACCAAGAGCCTGGCCGCGTTCGTGAGGCTCAAACGTTTCGGCAACAATTGTCATAGCATTGGGCAGCAGCATTCCTGCTCCTATACCCTGAAGAATGCGAAAAATAATCATCGCTGTGGATGTAGTCGATATCCCGCACAGCAAAGTTGTAACGGTAAACATGACCAAACCAGTTACATATATTTTTTTTGCCCCATATAGATCACCCAGCTTGCCTGTCAGCGGCAGAGTTGAACCATACGGCAGCATGTATCCCAACGATACCCAGACGACTGAATCCATATTAAAATTCAATGCTGCCATAATATTCGGAAGAGCAATATTTACACAACTGCTGACATAGGCACTCAGTACTGTACCAAGACAAACTGCGCACAAAACAGCATATTTTTGCAACATACGCAAGCCTCTTTTTATGATCATTTTGAATGTAATTATTTAGTCATAACTGTAATTACAGCAGACATTCCTGGCTTTAGGATAAAATCTGTTTCTTCCGCTTTAATTTTAATAGGCAGCCGCTGGGTAACCTTAGTAAAATTTGCCGTACTATTTTCTGTCGGTAACAACGCGAACTGCGAACCGGCTGCCGGTCCCACTTCAATCACCCGTCCATTGAATTGCTTGCCGGGATAGGCATCTACCGTAAATTCCGTCATTTGACCTACCTTAATTCTGCCAATATAGGTTTCTTCAATATTTGCTCCTATCCAAACATCAGAAAGATTGCTAATACTGAAAAGCTGCTGTCCAAAGGAAATGATTACGCCCTCTTCTACTGACTTCAATGCTACAACTCCCGCAACAGGTGCCTTAATTTTCGTATCAGTCAGTTGAATTTCAGCATTCTTCAAAGCGGCCTTAGCCTGCTGAACAAGAGCCTGGGCGATGATAATATCTTCCTGACGGGACCCTTCCCGGCTTAAACTGTACTGTTCGGCAGCGGAAATAAATTGCGCATTGGCAATATCTAGACTTGTTTTACTAGCATCTCTTTGCTGAACAGAAATAGCGCCCTGCTGATATAACAGTTCATCCCGTTCACTGTTCTTTTTGGCGTTCTCCATATTTGCTCTTGCCTGCAATACAGATGCATTGGCTTGCGCGACCTCTTGCGGCCGGTTTCCTGCTATCGTGGCGGCCAGCTTAGCCTGTGCCATTGCCAGATTTGCTTTCGCCTGCTCAACCTGCACTTCAAATTCCTGCTGTTCAAGTACGGCTATTACCTGCCCACTCGCAACATTGTCCCCTTCACTAACCAATACTTTGTCAACTCTGCCGCTCACTTTACTGCTGACAGCAACAATTGTTCCTTTTACCCGTGCATCATCTGTTGATACAACCCTGGCCGCTCTCAGCCACCACCAAACTCCACCAACTAGTAAAATTGCCGCCAATAAACCGATAATCAATACCATATGGCGATTACCGAGTGCAGGTGTACCTTTATTCACAATCTTCCCTCGCCTTTTTTCCCTGAGTTAATAGCTGTTAATGCCCCAGTAAATCAGAACGTAAGATGGCAACCTTCTGCTCTACTTGCTTAAGCCGCTCTTCCATCATTGCTTCCAGTGCCGGTATGCGAGCCACTCCGGTCTCCGTGATTGTATATATCCGTTTACTACGCGTAGCGGCACTGTTCCATTCGCCAATGACATATCCCCGTTCTTCCATTATCCGGAGCAAAGGATATAATGCATTGGTATTTGGCGTATACCCCCCTTGCGTACGCTGTTTAATTTCCTGTGCTAATTTATTCCCGTGAGCTGATTCCTGTTGAAGGATTTTAAGTATGTATAAGCCCAGCACCAGCCTCACATAACTTAAATAATTATCGTTAGGCATAATAAAACACTCCTTGTTTAATTACTAATATTATTATTAATAATATCAATAAAAAGAAACCAGTTCAATACTCTTTTAAAGAATAACCTAGAAAAACGATCAGTCCGTATCACAAACGTGACCCGGACTGACCAATCATACAGCCAAATATTAAATTCCTGCTCCATAAAGACCGGATAGAGCTTCTGAGTCAGTAAGTTTTTCCAAGTCAAAAGGCGTTCCCTGGTAAACATAATAATTAAGCCAGTTTGAAAACAGCAAGTTAGCTGCACTGCGCCAGCGAACTAGCGGCATTTGTGCCGGATCGTCATTGGGATAATAGTTATCCGGAATATTGATCGTCAGCCCTTGCGACACATCACGGTCATATTCCGCTTTGAGCGTAAGTGGATCATATTCAGAGTGCCCTGTAATAAACAGGTCGCGGTGTTTTTTATCTGTTATCGCATAAATACCTGCTTGCTCTGATTCAGATAGGATACAAAGTTCAGGGACCTTTTCGATGTCCTCCCGCCTTACCTCTGTATGCCTGGAATGGGGAACATAAAAAATATCATCAAATCCTCTGAACAGCATTTTTTCTTTAATTTTTACCGTATGCGGAAAAACGCCAAACATTTTCTTTGGCAGATCATATTTCGGAATCCCATAATGATGGTATAAGGCCGCCTGTGCCCCCCAGCAGATATGGAGAGTTGAATAAACATTCGTTCTACTCCAGTCCATAATCTCGCATAATTCCTGCCAGTAGTCGACTTCTTCAAACGGAATTTGCTCTACCGGTGCTCCGGTAATAATCATTCCATCATATTTACGGTTTTTCACTGCTTCAAAAGTCTCATAGAATTTTACTAAGTGTTCATGGGGAGTATTCTTCGGTTCATATGTCGTTGTATACATGAAATCAAATTCTACCTGCAGCGGTGAATTTCCCAGCAGCCGCAAAAGCTGTGTCTCTGTTACTATTTTCGTTGGCATCAGATTTAACAGCAGGATACGAAGCGGACGTATGTCCTGAGAATAGGCACGATCCTCATCCATCGTAAAAATATTCTCTTTTTCGAGGATATTGACAGCCGGTAAATTATTTGGAATCTTTATTGGCATACCTTCCGCTCCTTTGTGTTTATGATAACGTATGTAACATATTTTACTCTTAAAAACAAAAACCTGCAAAGTGAACTTTTAGTTTACAGTACATCGGATATTTTCGTTAAATAATTGCTACTGCCGGATGCTTCTTTCATTGCTAAAATCATTCCTTTATTTTGCTATAAAAACATGATAAAGGACATACACTATGATCTCACCAAGCTTTTTGGCAGGAAAACCAGCTTGTCCATCGAACATTTCAATAGTAAAAAAGGAGGAATATAATATGAATTCTACTTTTCGTATCGTCCTTGGCAACACTGAGCGGTCAGCCGAAGAGGTCATTTCCTTTTTTCGTCATCATGTAGATGATTTAGCGGGGCTGCAAATGAAGGCTGCTGAAACCACGCCGCAGCGCGTAGGTCAACTAATCATTGATGTTCAGGCGCCAACTGACGCCTTGGATACCGGCAAGCTCCGGAAAGTTCTTAATGAAACTGGCGAATGCATGTTTCAAGTTGATTCCATTGAAAAAGTATAAATAAGAAATTAGCATACGTTAACTAACCCGGCATTATGCCGGGTTTTTTGCTGCCTGGCATTAAATACATAGTCTATCTTAGAAAAAATATCCAAATAAGGATTTTTTTAGAGGATATTGTCAATAAAACTTTAATTATATAACTGTTTTGCACATATCATCAGTCACTAGGAGGACTTTATGACAACCACTTTACACACCACACAGGCAGCACAAGTATTGAAAAAATGCCCTACTGGTATTCAAGGCTTAGACGATGTAACTTTTGGCGGGCTGCCACTGGGACGAACAGCACTCGTCTGCGGCGCAGCAGGTTGCGGAAAGACCCTGCTTGCAATGCAGTTTTTGGTTAATGGTGCACTGTTATATGATGAGCCTGGTATTTTCATGTCTTTTGAAGAAAATGAGAGCGAGTTGACGGAAAACTTCGCTTCTCTAGGGGTAGATCTAAACAAGCTGGTTGCACAAAACAAAATAAGCTTAGATTATGTGCATTTAGATAAAAATGAGATTGCTGAAGCCGGTGACTACGATTTGGATGGCCTATTTATCCGTCTGGATTATGCAATACAAGCCATTGGCGCAAAGCGCGTAGTCCTTGATACCATAGAAGCTCTCTTTTCCGGCTTAGCTAATACCACTATTTTACGTGCCGAGCTGCGCCGCCTTTTCCGCTGGTTAAAAGAAAGAGGTGTAACGGCAATTGTTACTGGGGAGAGAGGAAATGGTACGCTTACCCGTCACGGTATTGAAGAATATGTCTCTGATTGCGTTATCCTGCTTGAACATAAGGTTATAGATCAAATATCGACCCGGCGGCTGCGTATAGCCAAATATCGCGGCTCAGCCCATGGAACGAATGAGTATCCTTTCTTAATTGATGAGCAAGGCATTTGTCTAATGCCAATTACCTCTGTAGGCTTAAACGCTATAGCATCAACGGAACGGATTTCCTCAGGCATCAAGCGGCTTGATACTATGCTTGGCGGTCACGGTTTTTATGTTGGCTCAAGTATATTAATTTCCGGCACTGCCGGCACAGGCAAAACCTCACTTGCTGCCAGTGCTGCGCATGCAGCATGCCGTCAGGGAAGACGCTGTCTGTATTTTGCCTTTGAAGAATCCCGCAGTCAAATTGTCCGCAATATGAATTCTATCGGTATCGACCTGGAGCAATGGACTGATCAGGGTTTATTGGAAATTCAGGCCTCCCGCCCTACACTGTTCGGTTTGGAAATGCATCTCGTCAACATGTACAAAAAAGTTAATGAATCTAAACCACAGCTTGTTATCTTAGACCCCATATCAAATCTCACTGCAGCTGGAAATTTTTCTGATGTGAAGCTCATGCTGACGCGCATGCTTGATTTCCTAAAACTCCAAAACATTACCGCTCTTTTTCTGGACCTTTCCAGTTTCGATCAAACTGATAAGACGGACATCGGCATATCCTCACTGACAGATACCTGGATTGCTTTGCAAAATATTGAGACGAATGGCGAGCGAAACCGGGTATTATATCTGCTTAAATCACGAGGTATGGCTCACTCTAACCAAATTCGTGAGTTTGTTCTGACAGATCAGGGTATTGAACTGCTGGATGTCTATACCGGGCCGGAAGGAGTCCTAACCGGCTCTGCCAGATACGCCCAAGAGGAAAAGGAGCTTACACAACGGCTTCTGAGGGAACAGGAAATCGAACGAAAACGCCGTGAAGTTGAGCGGAAGCACCAGCAAATGTTATCGACAATTGCCGATCTGCAAACAAACTTTGAATCAGAAAAAGAAGAATTAGAAAAAATTATCGCCTTGGAAGGAGCTCATTTGCGATCTCAAGATAGCAACAAGCTCCACTTAGCAAAATTAAGAAATGCTGATGATTAAATTGGCAAATGAATTGCGGGGGGTACATAATAATGGAAAGCATTGAACAAGATCCCGAAGAGATAAGAGATGATCAGACTTACAGACTAAAACTATATGTGGCAGGTCAAACCCCAAAGTGTGTGAGAGCATTTGCCAACTTGCGCGAAATTTGCGAAACGCATCTCTCTGGTAAATATGATATAGAAATTATCGATTTAACAATCAATCCTCAACTCGGGCGAGCCGATCAAATTCTGGCCATTCCTACATTAGTACGGCATCTGCCTTCGCCACTGGTTAAAATCATTGGCGATTTATCAAATACTGAGCGTGTATTAGTCGGATTAAGTATACAAGCCAATTAGGAGGCGACCAGGTGGACGAACTAGCCAACTCTGTTCAAGAATTTGAACGAGCAGCTATTAAACCGGTAAATCAGGTATATGTCTTGCAGTTATATATCGCTGGGTCGTCGCCACGGTCCCAGAAAGCGGTCGTAAACGTTCAAAAAATTTGCAAACAGTTTTCGAAAAACAATTTTGAGCTGCAAGTGATTGACATCTTTCAGCAGCCCCTTCTTGCCAAGGCCGAGCAAATTTTTGCCGTACCTACATTAATACGCAAATTTCCCTACCCCAAGCGGCTCTTCATTGGCGACTTGGCTGATACTGAAACAATCAAAGCAACTATAGATTCATAGTTACCGAAGAGTGAGGGTTACGATGATGAATGAATATCACCCCGATGCTGCCTTATTAGAGGAAATTAAGGAACTGCGCCGGGAACTCGCGGAAGCCAACAGCATTATCAATGCGATTAAACATGGTGAAGTTGATGCACTCCTAATATCAAATGAATCGAGCGACCAAGTTTATGTCTTGAAAGGTGCAGATCATATCTACCGGGTTTTAGTGGAGGAAATGCAGGAAGGATGCGCTACTATAGCTTCTAATGGAGTCATTTTGTTCTGCAATAAAAACTTTGCTGACATCGTAAAATTTCCTCTTGACCGGATCATCGGATCATCCATCTATAATTTCATCAAACCGCAGGACTTGGGCGAGTTTGCCTCGTTTTTATCGGCCCGCGAAGGAAGTTTTAAGGCAGAATACAGCCTCAAGACAGGTGATGGCTATAGCACTCCTGTTATCATGTCGGCAATCAGCCTGACACTGGATGGCGATCCGTTTACCTGTTTGGTCGTCACCGACTTAACAGTACAAAGACACAGCGAACGCTTTGTCCAGATGATCTTCAGCCAAGCTAAAGAGCCGATTATTGCTTGTGATAGAACAGGCCTCATTACGCAGGCTAATCCGGCTGCAGCTGCTATGCTCAAAGGACAGTTGGTAGGCAGCCATTTTGATACTGCAATTCCCTTATTCTATTCATCAGATGGCACATCATTCAAGCTTAGCGACGCAATCCATTCTGATCATACGTATGGGTTAGAAGTCCAGTATGTACAGACTGACGACAAACCATTAACGCTGCTTATCAACGCCGGTAAATTCAATTCCGAGAATGATTCACTTGTCGGCTGTGTGGTGATGCTAACTGATATCACCGACAAATGCCTGCTTGCCGAAGAATTAGCCCGGCTGGACCGGTTAAATGTCATTGGTGAGATGGCTGCCGGTATTGGACATGAAGTCAGAAATCCCCTTACAACGGTAAGGGGCTACTTACAGCTTTTCACCCGTAAAGCAAAATATGCCGATGATCACGAACAATTTGAGATCATGATCGAAGAGCTGGACAGAGCAAATTTAATTATTACCGAATTTTTGTCGTTGGCAAAAAACAAAGCCGTTGAATTAAAGCCTGGGAACCTGAATGATACTATCCATGCTTTATTCCCTATGCTGCAGGCTGATGCTTTTCGCCTGGGGCACGAAATCCAAATCGTTGCCGGTTCTATCGATGTTTTCTGCTATGACAGCAAGGAGATACGTCAGCTAATTTTAAATTTGGTACGAAATGGCCTGGAAGCAATGCCAACCAGTGGCATATTGACGATAAGAACCTATTCAGAATCTGATAAGATAGTTCTAGCAATTGAAGATACCGGAACTGGTATTGCAGAGAGCATAGCAAATAAATTAGGAACTCCTTTTATCACCACTAAAGAAGCGGGAACCGGCTTAGGACTTTCAATTTGCTATCGAATTGCAGAAAGGCATGGCGCCAAGATCGAGGTGAAAACGTCTTCAACGGGTACTACATTTTTCATTAAGTTTAATGCTGAATATAAATAGCAAAGCACTCCCTGTCCTACTAAACAGGGGGTGCTTGTTATTTACACGACACCTTTTATTTCGTGAATCTAATATAGAAGAGCAAATAGGTAACAAAAAGCAGCAGCGCCGTACCCGTTACTCCAATCGATATAGTAATTGGAACGCCATGCTGTGCTGCAAGGGTATATAGACCTACTCCCAGGCACATAAAGGAGTTTTCAATAAAGTTCTGAACCGCAATAGTCCTGCCTTCTCCGATCGAATGTTGTCCGACCTGCTGTAAGGCAGCGTTCATTGGTACGATATAGATACCGCCAAATATTCCAATAAGCAATAAAAAACCAACTGCAAAAACTAAGCTTTTAATATAGATAAAAGCAAATATACAGGTTGCCATGGCATAACCGAACCAGATCGTACGTTGAACGTTCTTTATTGTTATTAGTAAAGGGGTAATAGCCGCTCCAATGGCAATGCCACCTCCGGTTACAGCAATAATCAGGCTGATCGAAGTACCACTGGTGATCCCCAGCGTAAGCGGTACCCAGAGGAAAATAACCATGCGCAAAACTGCTGATGCCAGCCAAAAAGAACCGCTGCCGACCAGAGAATAATGACTTTGGCGGTTGCGAAGCAAAGTAACGCAATCAATTCCAAATTCAGTAATTGCATTCTGATAACGAATACTTCGATTGCCCGGATTTTTAGGTATAAAAGTATTAATAACAATGGACAGCGCATATAGGACCAAACATGCAGCCAGAGAAAGCGATATTGATATGTCCGATAAGATTCCGCCTACAATTGATCCGGTTAAAATCGCCAGTATAGTATAGCTTTCCAAAGCAGAATTAGCACGAAGTAATTCTTGTTCCCCGCGAGTAAGAAAAGGAAGTATACCATATTTAGCCGGACTATAAATCACTGCCCCAAGCCCGACTATAGCATAACTTAAAGCAGGATTACCATGCAGAAGCAATAACAATGCCCCAGATGCTTTCATTATATTGCCGATAATCAATACATTAGACTTAGGTTTCCTATCTGCAAAGCGCCCTACCCAGGGAGATAATAAAATATACGAAGCCAAAAAGGTAGTCTGGACAAAGGGCAAGTAATAATCAGGATATACATCCCGCTTAATAATGGCTAAAACAATAAACAGAATCATATTGTCAACAAAGGCTGATAAAAACTGAGCTGTAAATAATGCTTTTAATGGCGATAACCTAAGCATCCTCTCCCACCTCACCGGTTTTGTAGCGCTTAAGTGTAACATAATCGGTTTTTCCGCTTCCCAATAAGGGTAACTTATCCACTACAATAATTTCAGCAGGCATTGCCAGCATACTCTGCCGGGTTTGAGCGATAAAATCCCGGAGCAATTGTTTGGTGGCTTTCTGATATGTCGTGTAAAGGATAATCCTTTCTCCTCTTTTGACATCAGGAAGATTAATCGCAGCATTACTATTGATCCCAAAACAGCTTTCAGCAGTCTTTTCCACAGCATCTAAGCTAACCATTTCACCTGAAATTTTGGCAAATCGCTTCACCCTCGAGCGAATACTGATAAAATCAGCCTCATCCAAACTGATCACATCACCGCAGTCATACCACTCGGGAGCAGGCACAAAGCCTTGTTCTGGCAATAAATATCCAGCCATAATATTGGGCCCTTTGACCAAAAGGGTACCTCCCTCCTCAATGCCTTGAATTTTTTCGAGTCTCCACTCAATGGCAGGAAGGAATTTGCCAACAGTTCCTGCTTTTGTAAACATTGGTGTATTCAAACTTAGTACAGGAGAGGTTTCGGTAGTGCCATATCCCTCAAATATCCTCAGTCCGAATTTTTCCTGCCACAATTTGCGTACTTCGTCATTTAGCTTTTCTCCTCCGGCCAGTACATAACGCATACTGTAGAAGTCATAATGATGAGCTTGTTTGGCATATCCGTGTAAAAAAGTGGGTGTCCCTAAAAGTAACGTTATATTTCGATCATAAGCAATCTCAGGAATCACTTTGAAATGCAGTGGTGTCGGGTAGAGAAACACTTCTACACCATTAAGTATTGGCAGCAGCGTACCTGCCGTCAAGCCGAACGAATGAAACATGGGAAGAACATTCAGCATCTTATCACGAGAGGTAAAATCAATCACACTAGCTATTTGATTGATGTTTGCGAGAATATTGCAATGTTTGAGTACTACCCCTTTCGGTTTACTCTCACTACCGCTGGTAAACAAGATAATTGCCCCGTCACTTATAGCTTTTTGCCGTACGAGATAGTTAAACAAAGCCTGAATCTTATTATTTAAAGTAATCTGCTGCTTACAGTCTTCTAAATAAATTAGTTTGAATTGTGAGGATAACCGCCCTTCCAATTCCTCAAAATGCCCTTTGGCAATAAATTCCCGTGAGGTTAAAACAACTTTTACTCCGGCAGTTTTAGCACAGTCTTCATTATTTTCCGTTCCAGCACTGAAGTTGAGAACAGCAGGAATCTTCCCCATGGCAAAAAGTGAAAAGAGAGTAACTAAGTGTCCAATTGAGTTAGGCAGCAAGACACCAACAGGACTGTCATCCTCAAGCTGCGGCCTTAACGTTGTTCCTAGGGCAAAACTATTAATGATTACCTGACGGTAATTAATATGTCCACCGATATCCTCTGCTATATTCTTTCCCATGCCATGAATTCGTCCGGCGTCTAGCAGCTTGTCAAAGAGATTTGTACATTCATCTTGTTGTCTGGCCTGAAACATGGTTAACTGTAGCAATGCCAGAATACGGTCACTAATCTCCTTTTTCTGAAGGCGAAAGCTTTTTCCCGGAGCAGCGACAAGCTGCATTCTCTCCGCAACATAAATGCTTACCTCTGGAAACCATTCTCTCTTAATACCACTCAGGCGTGACAGCAATGATCGTTCCAGCCCAAGGAAAATAACCGGTTGAATCAATGCCCCTGTTTTAATTGCAATAAAGCCGATGCCACTATATATCTTCATTAGAGTACCGGTAGTAGTAATCCGTCCTTCCGGAAACAGTACAACCGGCTGACCCGCTTTAATAATGCTTGCTATTTTCTTAAGTGAGTACGGATTAAGCGGATCAACAGCAATATGATTAACCCATTTAAGAAGAAAGGCGAATTTTACAGCAATCGTTGTATTGACAACAAAGCAAACCTCCCGGGGCAGATAGGCATAGAGAAAGATTGCGTCCAGAAAGGAAACATGGTTAGGCATAATAATGCTCGGACCGCTAAACTGGAATCGGGCTTGACCAATAACCTTTGTCTTAAACAGGACTTGAAATAGTACCCGAATAATAGTTCTCACTTGTCTCCCCCTTTATCTTTTACTATCCATCCATTCCCGTCCGGAAAAAATCAAAGATTGGGAAGATCGACTTTAGCAACAACTTGAAGAAAAAAGCACTCGCCAGAGTGTTTTTCAGTTTGTCGAGAAAGCTCGTTCCCAGGCCGTTCAGAAAGTCCCAGATGCACGATCTCCATCTCAAGTGTTTACTTTTGTACACCAAAGAGCTGTGGGCGCGGGGANNCTTTATCAACGGCCTGAAAAAAGCACTCATCAGAGTGCTTTTTATATTCCCATCAGTCAATATACCGAACCTTATCTTCTATCCCCTTACGGAAAGGCGCCTTACCAAGCCGCTCAGGATATCCGACGCAGATAATTCCTATAGGATCTTTATCTTCACTGATGCCGAAAATCTGTCTTGCATCCGCTTTTTCATATAAAGAGAACCATAACGTTCCTAAATTCAACGTATGGGCAGCGAGGGACATATTCTGAATTGCTGCACTGCACGCTTCCAAATATCCCGGACTTGGTACATCAAGGAACTGCTCCGCACCGTTGCGGGCAGGATCGCCAACGACTACGATCAATGTAGGAACTTGCAATAAAAACTCAATATTGAACGTCGGTATCCACTGCCACCCGCTTCTTGCCGCCAGCTTTTCTTTTGTCATCTCTGAAGTTTCT
>DDHB01000099.1:17221-43088 GCA_002337925.1 Sporomusaceae bacterium UBA1887 | reverse complement strand
GGAGGATAGGGAGTCGCTGATTGAAAAAAGCACTTACGAATGTAAGTGCTTTTTTGCATTGTAAAGAGCGTAGCTGCTTGGCGCAAATGATTAAGAAAGGCTCTGATGGATTGCATCAGAGCCTTTCTTTTAGCAGTGCTTATAATAATTGACACCATTAATGTTTTCCTGGCAGATAAGTCCCTGCACTTCAAGATGCCGTAGATGGGCACGAGCCTCGCCGGTGGCAAAGAATTTTTGAGGCGGGGGAAACTGATCCCAAGAACGGTAGCTCATGTCCCAGGTCATGTGTCCGGCTACCTGATAAGCCGTGAGGGGGCCAGCCGACAAGATAGTAAAAGCTTCATCAAGGCGGTGTTGGTGATGTTGTTTTAGTTCGGTGATCCTTCCCTGGCAGTCGGTAAAGACGCGACGATGTCCTGGTAATACAAGCTTGATGGCAAGAGGTTCAATTTTATTCAAGGAATCGAGAAAACTTCCTAGCGGATTGCCTGTATCCCACCAATGCGTAATATTAGGGCTAATATCGCCTAAAATATGATCGCCTGAGAAAAGAAGTTTTTTATTGGGTTCATATAGGCAGACTTGTCCGGGAGAGTGACCTGGAGTTTCGATACAGGTCAGATGAAAGTCGTCAATGGTAATTACATCGCCATCTTTTACAATGGTGAAGTCGATTGTTTTTGCTAATGAGCCTTTGTAGCCGGGATGGCGTTCAATGGCTTGCCGTGCTTCTTCAGAAGAAAATCCGTTGCGGCAGGCTGCATTAAATAAATTGTCCCATCCTGATTTAACAGTAGCAAATTGATTAATAATTGCAGCATCAGCAGCGCTGGCATAGACAACGGAAGAGGGAGCCTTGATATCAGGAATCAGGCCTGAATGATCGGAATGCATATGAGTAATAAAAATATCTGTTAGTGAGAGATCAACCTGCAGCTCTTCCAGCCCTGTGCGTAGAGCCTGCAAAGCTTCCGGTATCCGTAGTCCTGTATCAATTACCAGGCTGCGTTCAGTTCCTTTAATAATATAACAATTCGTTGCTTTTAGCGGATTCTTTGGAATCGGAATTTCTAGACGGTATAAACCAGGTATAACTAGTTCAGCCAACAAGTCCACTCCTTTGGTGCAATAAATAGCTTAGATAGTAGTATTTTCGTTTCGGGATTTTCTGATTCCTGCGTATGTTACCAGTTCTTTTTTGCTGGAATCAGTATTTCGATCAAATAGCAAAATTGTCGCAGAAAAGGAAGGACCAACAAAGAGGATATGACATTGAAGATAGTATGATACATAGCAATTTGACTAGGAAAGTCCGAAGATAATCGAGCAGTAAGAGACGTCATTGTTCCAGTTAACGGCAAAAAGAGAAGCACGCCCAGGATGTTTAATAACACATGAGATAAAGCAACGCGTTTGGCCGCAGTAGGGGCTACAGCGCTGACTATTATTGAAGAAAGACAGGATCCAATATTATTTCCATAAACGATATAAGCAGCTGTTGTAAGATTGATTAAATCCTCATTAGCTAAGGCCATTAATATAGCAGTTGCTGCACTGCTAGACTGACAGAGGAAAGTCGTTAAAATTCCAGCGATAATTCCATGAAAGGCATTGGTTTCGGCGAGTGAGATTATATAGAGTAATGTATCCATATCCGGCAGGCTACCAAGTCCGGTTGTAAGGAAGGATAAACCGCTGAACATACTGAGCAAACCGGTTAATGTGAAGCCAACGTAACGGGAGCGTTTAGGGATAGATAATAACAGGCAAAGAACAAGAAATGGGATAAGGTATTCTACCGGCAAGGAGAGTGTTAGCAACTGAACAGTAGAGCAGGTTCCAATGTTGGCTCCCAGAATAATACCCAGCCCATTGCGAAAAGATAAATACTCGGCACTGACCAGACTAATCGTAATTAGAGAGACGGCAGTGCTGCTCTGAAAAAGTGCGGCAGCCGCAGTACCTACCAAGATACCTCGCAAGGGAGTGTTGGTAGCAGTGCGCAAGAGAAGCTGCAGCTTTTTCCACAGCAGCAGCTTCAGCCCATAGCGAATAGTAAATATTCCGCTGAGCAGCATGGTTACACCGGTCACAATCGTCAAAATCCCAGTCACACTTTACACCTCCCTGGTTTGCTGTTTAACAGCATATTTTCAAAATATATGTTTCCGCAAGAGGTTACTTGTATGGATATAAAAGGAAATTAACTAATCTAAAGCGAAAAATTAAGAGTATATTGGATAAAGCAAGCAAAGGGGGAGCATTATGTCATCTGAATTGCAGCTTACTTATCTGGACCATAGCGGGTTTATTGTAGAAACAGAGCATCAAATATTAGTTTTTGACTATTATCGTGACAGTGCCAAAGTTACACCTGAGCACCTAACCAAGGGAAAACCGGTGTGGATATTTTCTTCTCATGCTCATGCTGATCATTTTAATCCACAAATTGCTGCCTGGCAGGATAACGTAACGAAGTATATATTGAGCAGTGACATTCGCCAGGCAGGAGGATTAAGCAATGTCGCAGCTGATAAGCTTATTTACATGAACCAGGATGAGCAGAATAATCAAGGGGACTTGCAGATCAGTACCTTCGGTTCTACTGATGAGGGAATATCTTTTTTAGTTGAGGTAGACGGATGGCGAATCTTTCATGCAGGTGATTTAAACTGGTGGCACTGGAAAGGCGATACTGAGGAGAATCTTCAATTTGCAAAGGACGGATTTTTCCGGGAAATGGATAAACTCGGCGGACAGTCTTTCGATGTGGCCTTCTTTCCAGTGGATAGCCGCCTGGAAGAGTACCGCGAGCTTGGCGTCAGGGAATTTTGTAAACGGACGAATGTCCGGCAATTAGTAGCTATGCATTTGTGCGGGCAGGCGTGGATACCTGATGAGACTTTTATTACAACTCACCCGGCTGTAGCTGCCTGGAGTCCCAACACCCCAGGAGATAAACTTAGCGTACTCAAATAGGTGAAAAGCACTCATCGGGTGAGTGCTTTTTCATTTTCAAGTAGAATTTAGTTGTTCTAGCAGGGATGACAAGCCCTATGAACGAATAAGATAATAAGTAAATCACAATCCGAAAGGAGCGAATATATGAATCGAACGTGGTTTTATATTTTGGCTGTTATGATTGTCGGCAGCATGGTGAAATATCTTTTGCCTCATCCCTTGTTTTGGGTAGCTATAGACCTGGCTGTACTTGGTGTTGCCTACCTAATTTTACGGCGTCAGCCCTATATTGATATGCGACATTCTATGATTTTTTTAGGCGGTCTCACGGCAATTAATGTACTGGGGGACCTTGGAATTATGAGTAGAATGATGGAGAATATTGCATTGCTCGCTTTGCTGGGATGGATGTTTTTTGGCGGAGGCCGATAAGCATCATAAATGCTGATTGAGAAGAACCTCTGCAGGATAAGCGGAGGTTCTATTTAATTTGCAGAAATTAAATAGAACTGGATATAATGAAAAAAGCACTGGTTAAAGGAGAGCTATGATGAGCATTGTGGTACAAGCCCGCAATTTAATGAAATATTATGGTGATTTTCAGGCTGTAAAGGGCATTTCTTTTGAGATTAATAAGGGGGAGTGCTTTGGCTTTCTTGGTCATAATGGCGCAGGCAAGTCAACAACAATGAGAATGATCTATGGTTTATCGACTGTGCAGCAAGGCAGCCTGACTGTTTTTGGTGAGCAAATTTCTTTGACCCCACCGAGGATAAAGGCGCGCATGGGAGTGGTTCCTCAGGAAGATAGCCTAGATCCTGATTTAACAGTGCTGGAAAACCTGGAGGTATATGGGGGATTCTTCGGACTGTCTGCCAATGAATCACGGCAGCGCGGTCGTGAATGGCTGGATTTTATGGGACTGGAGGATCGGGGCAGTGCGCGGGTAGCTTCGCTGTCCGGCGGCAATCAGCGCAGGGTGGTTATTGCGAGGGCGCTGATTAATAATCCTGAAATCGTGATACTGGATGAACCTACTACAGGGCTGGACCCGCAGGGCCGCAGGCTTGTATGGCAAAAACTGAGGCAGCTAAAAGAGCAGGGGGTAACCCTTATTTTGACAACACATTACATGGAAGAGGCAGCGCAGTTATGTGACCGTCTGGTAGTCATGAATGATGGACTGATTTTAGCTCAGGGACATCCGGAGGAGCTGGTGCGGCAGCATGCAATGTCCTATTGCATTGAGGTGCGGCTGCCATTAGAAGTAATTCCGGCTGACTTACCCGCTAAGGTACAGGCAGCCGGCGGAGTAGTAGAATATATGGCAGATGGATTATTTATTTATACAGAAGACGGGCAAACGGTGTGGCAGCAATTGCCTGAGTGGGGGTTAACACAGCGAGCCTGTTATTTAAGAACATCTCATTTGGAAGATGTATTCTTAAAGTTAACAGGGCGAAGGGAGGAGTAGCCTTATGTGGAGAGTTCTTAGGCGTCATATGAAGGTCTTTAGCCGTATATGGTGGACGAATACGATGTTTAACTTTCTAGAGCCAATTTTGTATATGACGGCAATGGGATTTGGACTGGGTGCCTATGTGCAGAGTATTGATGGTATCAGCTATGCCCAGTTTATTGCGCCTGGCTTTATTGCTTCGTCAGGAATGTGGGCTTCTACCTTTGAATGTACGTATGGCAGTTTTGTCCGGTTACAGTTTGAAAAAACACTTCACGCGATGTTGGCAGCACCACTGACGGTGGCTGATGTAGTATGGGGGGAAATACTGTATGCAACGGTTAAAAGCTTTTTTTATGGAACGGTAATATTAGCTGCAATTGCATTACTGGGGCTTGTACAATCCTGGTGGTCGATCTTAATATTACCTTTTCTGGCATTACCGGGTATGGTCTTTGCACTGCTGGCACTGTCGTTTACCGGCTTTATCAAAAATATTGACCATATTAATTATTATATTACGATCTTTTCTACGCCGGTTTATTTGTTTTCCGGCATATTCTTTCCGCTTGACTCTATGCCTTTACTAGGGAAAGCAGCTATTTGGCTAAATCCACTGTATCACAGTGTAGAGGTATGCCGTTCTTTGGTTCTCGGACATGTTTCAATGGGGTTACTACCTCATGTAGCTGTATTGGCAATGTGGGTAATCGTACTTAGCTGGCTCCCGGTCAAGCTAATGCGCAATCGACTAATCAATTAATTAATACCGCCACTAGAATTATGGTGATTCAGCCTTAACACTCCACTATCAGTAATATTTATTCACAGCAGGGATATTCTACAGTATATGGAATAATTTTGTAGATGATAAAAAGGGAGGTATGGAAATGGATAATCAGGTGAGTAATGCTTTTCAACTCTTTTTTAAGGAGGCGCCAGGGCATGCAAAAGGCTGGATGGAAGCTGTTCAGAATGTAGACAAGGCGAGTGCTCTTGACCGCAAAACGGAAGAACTGGCTTATATCGCTGTCTTAGCGGCTGCAAGACTCGAGAGTGGAATACCGTTTCATGTGCGCAGTGCTAAGCAACTGGGTGCTACACGGGAAGAAATCATAAGTGCCGTTCTGATTGGACTGCCCGCGGTAGGGAATGGGGTTATACAATCACTTCCGGCCGCTATTCAGGCGTATGACAGCGTAGAATAGAGGGAGGCTGCAAGTATGCGTAAACGAGTCGTTGTCATTGGCGGCGGACCAGGCGGATATGTTGCTGCTATCCGGGCAGCCCAGCTTGGCGCAACGGTAACTGTAATTGAGCAAGAAAAGCTGGGAGGCACTTGTCTCAATGTTGGATGCATACCTACTAAAACGCTGCTGCATACGGCAGAACTATATCGCACTTTATTAAAAAGCAAGACATTGGGCCTACAGATGGATAATCTCAGGATTGACTGGACCGCGCTGCAAAACAGGAAAAAAAACTTAGTAACCCGGCTGGTCAAAGGTGTCGATTCCTTGCTAAAAGCAAATGAAGTGACGGTAATAACAGGTAAAGCTTCTTTGACAAAGACAGCGGGTGTAGAAGTGAATGGTGAGTCATTGCCTGCCGATATTATTATCCTGGCCGTAGGTTCGGAACCTGTAAAACTTTCTTTTCCCGGTTCCGATTTGCCAGGTGTGATCGACAGTACGGAAGTGCTAAGCTTGCCGGATTTACCTAAGTCATTGGTTATTATCGGCGGTGGTGTGATTGGCGTTGAATTTGCGGCGTTGTTTTCATCAGTCGGTACAGAGGTAACTGTAGTTGAATTAGCCAGCGAAATTCTTTCTGTTACTGATAAAGAGCTTGCTGTTAAGCTTCGTCAGGAACTAAGCCGGCGGGGTGTAACGTTCCGGACTGGGGCCAGTGTGGAAGCTGTTGAAGCGAATAAAGGCATGTACTGTGCAAGAGTTTTAACAGGTGATAAGGTGGAAACTATTGACGGAGAATATATATTAGCAGCAGTTGGCAGAAGGCCTCGTTCAGCGGGTATTGGACTGGAAGCAGCAGGCGTTGCAATGGAACGGGGACGTGTTATTGTCGATCAGCATTTTGCCACGAATCTTCCAGGTATTTATGCTGTAGGAGACTGCAATGGATCAGTCATGCTGGCTCATGCCGCCTCTGCGCAGGGGGTAGCGGCAGTAGAGCATGCCTTTGGTGAGACTGCTGCTTACTGTGCCGGAACCATTCCTTCCTGCATATATACCACGCCGGAGGTGGCATCTGTTGGTTATACGGAGGAAGAGTTACAAAGGCAGCGAATCTCCTACTCGACAGGAAGTTTTGCATTGATTGCGAATGGCAAGGCATTAATTGAGGAAGGTCAATCTGGTTTTGTAAAGGTTTTGGCTCATTCCGATTCAGGCAAAGTACTTGGCGTTCATATGCTGGGGCCAAGGGCGACTGATCTCATCGCCGAGGGTGCATTAGCGATTCGTGTGGGAGCAACAGTTGACGATTTAATTACTACTATTCATGCTCATCCTACTATTAGCGAGGCTATCGGTGAAGCTGCGCTGGCTACAAAAAATCTGGCTATTCATTTGCCGCCAAAGAGAGGCATGAAAGGCGGTCCAGAATAAATGATGTGTTGTCCGGCAGCCTGGCAAGGCTGCTTTTTTCATAGGGGTAACCAAAGACAGAATGAACAACTTAATTCTTGGATACATAAGATATACTAGTTAATACGATTACAAGGGTTTACCAGCAACGGTAACGAATAGTGGAAATAGTACTTTAGAGAAGGTGAAACAATGGCGAATCGACATAAAGCAAATTGGGCACTTGCTGCTGTAACTGCAGGTTATTTTTCCAGCTATCCTTTTAGCGCTACGTTTACCGGCGGCTTGATATCCAGTACTTGTGGTGCGGCAATGGTCGGTGCATTGGCAGACTGGTTTGCAGTAACAGCTTTATTTCGTAAACCGTTGGGCTTTCCTTTCCGTACAGCCCTTATTCCGCGTAACCGGGAAAAAATATTTAGGATTATGGCTGATATGGTGGAAAAAGAGCTGTTAACTTCCTCGAATATCAAAGCAACGTTAAAGCGGTATTCTATAGCGCAGCTCGTACTGGACTATTTGCAGGAGCATGGTGGCAAGGACGAGGCTAAAACTGTGTTATCTGCTGCAGGCAGACAATTTATTCAGTCGGTAGATGCCGAAGAGTTAGGGCGTACATTGGAGTTGCTGCTGCACAAAGAAGGCGCGGAGATTAAGCTGGCTCCGCTATTGGCAACCGGTATTGAATGGTCCCTTCATTGGGGATACGGAGATAAAATTATCACTTTTATATTAGATGAAGCAATCCGTTTAGCTAAAAATGAGCAAACGCCGCGGCTATTGGGTGATTTAGTTCTAGAGGCCCAATCCACTTACGAAAGAGGAATGGCCAGGCGTAAAATATTCAATAAGTTAGTTGAGCAGATCATGGATATTACGCCACTTAGATTTGGAACTATTATTCAGCACCGATTAGTAGAACTGCTGGAGCAATTGAAAGAGCCTGATCATCCGCTGCGAAAAAAGCTGCAAAGCTGGCTCCTAAGCTTGGTGGAAGATTTAAAGACAAATGAACAATTACAACAGAAAGTAGAACAATGGAAAAAGGAGCAGCTAGCTGCTCATTGGAAATTGCGGGATCAGTGCGTTGCTTTAATTAATCAGTTTTATCATATAGGGGATGAGCAACCGCTCGAATCCCGATTACTATTACTCATTGACAAAAAAATTGATCAATGGGTAGCGTCTTTTCAGAACAGTGAGCAACTGCAGCAGCAGGTGGACGATCAAGTTAAAAAAGTAATGACCGAGTGGCTGGATAAGCGTCATGATGAGATTGGGATGCTGGTCTTGGAGCGGCTGCGGCAATTTACTACTGCTGAGCTCGTGGCCTTTGTTGAGGAAAGAGCCGGTGATGATTTGCAAATGATTCGCATAAACGGATCGGTAGTAGGTGGTTTGCTTGGCATGATTATTTATATTGGTACCTACTGGTTATGGTGAGGTGGTGAAATGCGCTACCGTATAGTTGCGAATCGTGTACTACTCTTTGTATTATTTAGTTTTGGAATTGCTGCTGTTTTAAAATATCGCTATGTAGACGTATTCTGGATCGATTTGTTGTTTCACGTTACCGAAGCTTCACTGGTAGGGGGGCTGGCTGATTGGTTTGCCGTGACAGCATTATTTGAAAAGCCGTTAGGCATTCCCTGGCATACTGCACTGATACCACGGAATAGAGAAAAGACCATCGAAGCAATAGTCAATATGATAGAGCAGGAACTATTGAGTACTGAAATGGTAAGAAGCAAACTAGCGCATATTCGCATTACAAAACACCTTATTGAGTGGGTTGAAACTGACCGGGGCAAACAGGTGTTTACAAATCTGGTGGTCAATTATATGGAACATATTTTGGACCATCTGGATAAGCGTGAATTAGCCGCCTATCTTACCACTCTATGCAAAGAGTATTTAAATCACACTTCCCTTAACCGGCAAGTAAGAAGTCTGGGACGATGGGCATTGGTTGAAGGTAAGGATGAGCAGCTGCTTACCATACTTTTTGCCGAATTAGTTGAGCTTGTCAACAAGGATAAAGGCAGTGAGACCATTCTGCAGTATCTCAAAAGCTACCAGCGGCAAGTGACGAAAAATCCGGCGGGAAAGCTGGCAGTCTGGTTTGGCGAGCATACGGACAGTCTGAATTTAGAGGAATTGGCAAAAGCATTGCAGCAGGATGTATCGGCGGCGCTAATTCGATTACAATCACCGCGACACCCCATTAGACGCTGGGCGCGTAAAAGGATGTTTCATTTTTTGGAACGCCTTGAACAGGATCAACTGTTAGCCCAGTCGCTAGAGGAATGGAAACAGCAGGTAATTCTTCGGCTGCCGCTTGATCAATTTATCGGACCCTTAGTGGAGGCGGTCTTAGCTTCGGAGCAGTTATCAGGTAAGAAGGGCCTATATCATTCTCCGCTGCTTGTATGGGGGCTTAGCCAAGCCAAGACTTACTGGAATATTTTTAAGAATGATGAGAAAATGCAGGAATGGCTGGATCAGCGATTGCAGCAAGCATTAATTAAAATAATTGAACGGGAGCATTCCTTTATTGGTACCGTTGCCCGGGATGCTTTATCTACGTATTCGGAGCAAGCTATCAGTCGTTTTATTGAGGAAAAAGTCGGGGATGACTTAGCCTGGATACGAATAAATGGATCGGTTGTCGGGGCTGTGGTTGGGTTAGGTTTATTTTTGTTTTTGCATTTTTTCTACGATCCGTATGTTGTTCCTATTATACGGGGATGGATACAATAGGAGGGGATTTCCATGCTCGAGCGGGTATTGGTAGCGTTGGCTATGGGCGTTGTCGTTATCTGCGAGGTGATGGACATGTCCATCTTTTTCTGGCACAAATGGGTAGGGAGGTAATTCACAAGATGAATTGGGAAACCTGTGAAATTATTTATGTCATTGTTGAAGAAAAGTGGGGAATTTTTCCTAAGGAAACAGCACAATTCCAAATCGTAGCGCAAGGAGAAAACCAGGACCTTACGATCACGAAGTCAGTAAAGTTTGATTTAGAAAAGTTCAATACAGAGGGGCCGAATCAGAAAAATAAAAAACACAAAGCTGCATTTGAAACCTTGATAGCTAAACTAGCCGAACAAGGCTGGCAGCAGTGTGGCCAAGGGGATCTGTGGTTTAACTGGAAGCTGCAGCGCCCAATCTCATAAATAATAGCCTTACCTTAAAAGGGTAGGGCTATTTTGCATAAGTTCCGAATCAGGCACATACAGTGAAAGATAAGTCTGGATGGTTAGATGGGGAGGATAGTATGCTGCTGGTGACGGAGAAGATATGCAAGGATAATAATGGGATTAGGGTTGTTAGCAATGTTGATCTGCAAGTGGAATCCGGTGAATGTGTCGCCATTATTGGGGCAAACGGAGCAGGAAAGACAACTTTTCTTGATCTTATAACGGGAATTATGCCGGTTACAACGGGGCGCATTTTTTATAACAATCATGATATAACGGATCTAAAGGCTCACGACCGAAATATTCGTGGTATAACGCGGATATTTGAGAACATCCGCCTGTTTGATAATCTGACTGCCCGGGATAATATTATTATTGGCCGCTATTGCCGGGCCTCATCCGGTTTGATGGATGGTTTTCTCTACAGCCAGCGGATATGTCAGGAACAACGGTTAAATGAGAGTAAGGTAAGTGAGCTCTTGGAGCTAGTCGGGTTATCCAGCTGCCGGGATAGACTTGCTGAGAGCTTAACCTATGGTGCTCAGCGTCGTTTAGAAATTGCTCGGGCATTAGCTGGTGACCCTCAGTTGCTGTTGTTGGATGAACCGGCAGCTGGCATGAATCATCAGGAACTTGACGAATTCTTGCAGGTGCTCGATGAAGTGAAAAGACAAGGAGTGACAATTTTGTTAATTGCGCAGCAGATGAGGCTGGTGATGGGAATTGCCAACCGGGTAATTGTTTTTGAGCGTGGAAAGAAAACTGCTGATATCCTGCCACAGGAAATGTACGTTCTCGGTAAATTGAAGGATTTAGGATAAGAGCAAATAGGAAGACTTATTGCTAGGAGGAATAAAAAGGATGCAGAATGGTTATCGAATTGGTTTAATTGGTCTTGGGCGCTTGGGAAAAATAGTAACTGCCCGTCTTGCTAAACACCATCAGCTTGTCATATATGATCGCAATCCAGAATTAGTCAGTTCTATCGCTCAATTGTATGGCATTTCAGCGGCGGGCAGCTTGGACGAAGTGGCTCGATGCAATATGGTTTTACTGGCATTACCCGATAGGGAAATTATTAACTCCATTCAGCAATTAAACTCATTCAAGCGTGAAATGCTTGTCATTAATATGGCTACCAATATGCCTCAGTCAGTTGCAGAGCAAGCCGCAATTCGGCCAGTTCGGTGCACGAGTGTCAAGTTTGTCGGTCATGCCGGTGAAATGTCGTTAGGTTTTAATCCTGTTATTATTGTTAATCAATATCCTGAAGATCAGGTTCAGGCAGTAACCCTCTTATTTCAGCCAGTAGGCCATGTTATTGTAGGGCAAGCTGATATAGTCACTGCAATTAATACAATTGCTGCCGAGAAAGCAGTGGAAGCAGGTGTATTAATTGAGGAGACTTTAAAGGCTGAAGGTTATAATGATCCTGTAATGATTCAAAGTGCCATCAGCCAGGTTGGAGCAGGTATTCTGAAAGCGTACGCAAACAATGATCTTGGGCCCTTTGCACAAGAAGTTGCCCAAAAAGTAAAAATGAAGAAAGAGGTCTAGGCTGTGGCCTAGACCTCTTTCTTTTCATCAACAATCTAAAGGTTATACATGAAAGATAGATACGGTATTTTGCAATTGATTAGCCATCGCGCTGGTTTCTTCTGCGGAAGCGGCAACTGATTCCATTGCGGCTGTTTGCTGTTCAGAAGAAGATGCTATTTCTTCTGTGCTGGCAGCCACATTCTCGATGACTGTCGACAGCTGGTCAATTAATTTTACAATCTGATCAGAACTGGCCACTTCTTCGGCAGTGATTTCGCTGATGGAATTAATGTCTGTAACCGTCTTAGAGACGGCATCCAATATGCGGTCAAGAGTTGCGCCGGCAGCATTGACTGTCGTCACACCGCTTTCTACCTGAACAACATTTTTTTCCATCGCCTGAACGGCTTGCTCGGTCTTTTCCGTTACTTTATGTACAAGACTGGTAATCTCCTGTGCGCCATGATGCGACTGTTCAGCCAGCTTGCGCACTTCTTCAGCCACGACTGCAAAGCCTCGTCCATGTTCACCTGCCCGTGCAGCTTCTATCGCTGCATTCAAGGCTAATAGATCAGTTTGAGCAGCAATTGCGGTAATGGTATCAATAATTTGACCAATTTGCTGAGAGTACTGATTAAGCTCACCCACTGCGTGACTAGTGGTCTGCGTCTGTTCTTTAATGGAGTTCATTTTATTGATTGTTTCTTGGACCTTACGAAGGCCTTCTTCGGCAGCCGTTACTGTTTCTTTCGAAATATCGGTAGCTCCAGTAGCTTTGCTGCGGGCAATTTGGATGAGTGAGGATAGTTGGACAAGTGCCTGCGAGGCTTCAATCATGGCTGTATTGCCATTCTCAGCATCTACCGTTACACTTTGCATATTTCGTGAGATTTCAGAACTGGTAGAAGTTACTTGCTCCGAGGCGGCGGCCATTTCTTCCGATGCCGCAGATAACTGTTCGCAGGCTAACCGTACTTCCCTTACGATATGATTCTGATGATTGATCATTGTATTAAATGAAGCTGACAGATCTCCAATTTCATCTTTTACCGTAATCTGGCTGCGTACGGTGAGGTCACCATCGCCGGCTTTGGACATCATGTTGCGCAATTCATTTACAGGATTGACAATTGAACGTGCAAGGAAGAAAGCAAGCGATAATGCGATAGCAATGGCAATCAGCATAATAATAATAGTATTGCGAAGAATAGCTTTGGCAGGAGCCATATACTCGGCTACCGGAACGGTCATCGCTACAGAAAACTGGCCCGCAGGTGCATAGGCGAGCAGCTTGGACGTATTCTGGAAATTATAGAATGATTTTCCTTTATTACCGGCTACCATAGACTGTGTAACTTTACGCAGATCTTCATTGCTGTTTTGCAATAAATTATCCCGTAGTATCATTTCAGTATCGGGATGGTAGACAACTAAGCCACTGTGGTCAATCATATAACCATAACCGGTATCACCGACTTTTATATCGGCTACTTTTTGCGATATAGCAGAAAAATCTATCGGAGCGGCGAGTACGCCGACAATCTGTCCCTCATAACGAATGGGTTGAGCAATAATGATAGACGCACGTCCGCTCGTTCGCGAAATAACGACATCGCTGACTACTGGTTTGCCTGAGATTGCCGTTGTAAAGTAGGCCCGGTCCTTAATACTAATATTGGAGGAAGTACCTTGTTTTGCAGAAGCCAGTATTTGGCCGTTTTTATCTGATAATATTACATCTTCCATGAGAGTAGGATTTTTTTGCTGGAGCGATTGAAGTGCACTCAGTGCAGCAGTACCGCTGCCTAAGTTGAGGGCAGTGGTATAGGTGGCATCATTTGCAGCCACTTCGACAAGCTTTTGTGTTGACTCGGTGGATACTACTGCCAGTGCAGCCGCACTTTGAACCATACTTTCTAACTGTTCTTCAATCGTGTTTTGCAGAGCTGTAGCTGCTTGCTGGTAAGACAAAAGACCAAGTACAGCGCATGGAATGGCAATTAGCAAGAAAAAACCGCTAAGTAACTTAACTCGTAATGAAATTCGCATAAGTTCCCGTTCATTCTCCTTTTATTTTTTTTATAAAACACACACTATTTATCCTATAAATTTATCTAATTCGACAGTATCTGATAGCTTCCTTTTTTGCATAGGTTTTTTCTGGTAGGAATTAGTACACTTGACGTTATTCTTTTTCGTAATTCCTATTCGCAATTTATCCTAATTGGAGTTAGCACATTGAATATAAACAGAACTGTACCTATTTAGAATGCACATTCTGTATATTTTAAAAGGATCAAATCCGTTTTATAATACAGCTACGATTTTATATTTGGAGGTTTTTTTATGGAGCAAGCAACCTTTCGTGTAAAAGCCGGACTGGCAGAGATGCTTAAAGGCGGCGTTATCATGGATGTTACAACTGTAGAGCAAGCCAAAATTGCAGAACAAGCCGGTGCTTGCGCAGTTATGGCTTTAGAAAGGGTACCCGCGGATATCCGTGCCGCCGGTGGAGTAGCCCGTATGGCAGATCCGTCCATTGTGCAGCGAATTATGGCGGCTGTGACCATACCGGTTATGGCAAAGGCCCGTATTGGTCATTTTGTTGAAGCGCAGATTTTAGAAGCATTAGGAGCAGATTATATTGACGAGAGTGAAGTACTTACTCCGGCAGACGATAAATACCATATTAATAAANNACATCAGTTTAAAGTGCCTTTTGTCTGCGGTGCAAGAAATCTTGGTGAAGCACTCCGGCGTATCGGTGAAGGGGCAGCAATGATCCGGACAAAGGGAGAACCGGGAACCGGTAATGTAGTGGAAGCGGTCAAACATATCCGTATGGTAATGAGTGAAATTCGTATACTGCAGAATTTGCCGGAGGATGAAGTATCGTCATTTGCGAAAAATATTGCAGCTCCCGTAGAGCTGGTCTGGGAAACAAAAAAACAGGGCCGCTTACCGGTAGTCAATTTTGCTGCCGGTGGTATTGCCACTCCTGCTGATGCTGCGCTCATGATGCAGCTGGGGTGCGACGGCATTTTTGTCGGTTCAGGTATCTTTAAGTCCGGTGATCCTGTCAAGAGAGCAAAAGCCATTGTTGCAGCTGTCACTTATTATAGAGATGCAGCCGTGCTAGCTGAAATATCTAAGGACTTGGGTGAACCGATGGTAGGAATTGAAATTTCGACGATTGCACAGCATGAAAGAATGCAGGAACGAGGCTGGTAAAGGAAATAAGACAATGATAACAATTGGTGTATTGGCGCTGCAGGGGGCGTTTCGCGAGCATTGCCGGATGGTTGAGCACCTGGGAGCGCAGGCCGTAGAAATACGGAAACCGGAACAATTGAAAGCTGTGGCGGGGCTCATTATTCCCGGCGGTGAAAGTACGGGCATTGGCAAAATGATGACTGACTGGGGCCTGATGGATAAGATAAAAGAGCGGGCAGGACAAGGCATGGCGATTTATGGTACGTGTGCCGGCATGATCTTACTTGCCCAGGACATTATTGACAGCGAGCAACCCCGTCTGGGCTTGATGGATATAGTGGTGCAGCGCAATGCCTTTGGCCGTCAGCAGGAAAGCTTTGAAGCGGATTTATATGTTCCAGAGTTTGGCGAGGCACCTGTACGAGCAGTTTTTATTCGTGCACCGTTTATTGAAGGTGTTGGACCGGAGGTAGAAGTGCTGGCAAGTGTAAAAGAAAAAATTGTTATTGCCCGCCAAGGGAACCTGCTCGCAACGGCCTTTCATCCAGAATTAACCGATGATGACCGTATTCACCGCTACTTTCTTTCCATGCTCAAAGAATAGATAAACCCCGCCTATATCAGGCGGGGTAATTTCTTTAGCATTCTTCTATCAGCTTTTTGGCTTCAACATACTGGGCAATACCGGCAGCTACTTTTTTGGCTTCTTTCATTGCCAGGACAACAGTTGCCGGTTCATGCACCACATCGCCACCAGCAAAAACCCCTTTCCGGGTCGTCATACCATAAGGGCGTTCTTTAGTAATGACATAGCCGGAGGAGTTGACTTCAATGCCTGTAGTGGAAGAAACGATCCGGGCGGCGGGACGCTGGCCTATCGCTAAAATGACCTTATCTGCGGGTAAGGCCGCCATTTGTCCTGTACCAAGTAACCTATCATTCTCGTCTATTTGCTGTACCTCATACTCTAATGCAGTTACTTTCCCCTTGCCGGCAAAAGCAGTAGGGCTGGCTAACCATTGGAATTTTACACCTTCATGCTTAGCCTCTTCATATTCTGACTGAAGAGCCGTAATGCCTTTTTCCGTACGTCTGTATACAACGGTAACCTCTGCGGCACCTACACGGAGTGCCGTACGGGCAGCATCCATTGCTACATTACCGGCACCAATAACAATGACCTTGTCTCCAGTATGGACAGGTACTTCCTTCTGATGCAGGCCTCCGTTGTTGGCCAATTGAACCATGCTCAAAAAATAGGTAGCCTGAATAACACCGGGCAACGTGTTGCCCGGCAGTTCCAGCGTCCGCGGCAGAGCGGTTCCTGTACCCATAAAAATGGCATCAAAGCCATCCGCAAACAGCTGGTCGACCGTTATGTCCGGGCCGATTAATACTCCTGTTTGAAAGAGTACACCATACTGCTCTATCTTGCGGATTTCACGGCGCACAACATCTTTATTTAAGCGGAATTCCGGAATGCCGTACATTAAAACCCCGCCAGGCTCGGCCTGACCTTCGAAAACGGTAACTGCAAAACCGGCTTTAGCCAGATCGCCGGCGACGGTAAGGCCAGCCGGTCCTGATCCGATTACCGCTACTTTACCAATGGCATTCTTTGTTTTGGCAACAGCACTAATGTCCATTTCCGTATCAAAATCCGCAATAAACCTCTCTAGCTTACCGATTTTGATACCACAGTCTTTTTTGTTGAGAATACAGGCCGCTTCGCATTGCTTTTCATGAGGGCACACCCGCCCGCAGACGGCAGGCAGATTACTTCGACGGGAAATAATTGCACTAGCCTCTCCTAAGTTGCCTTTAGCGAGCGACTGGATAAAGCCGGGGATTTCATTTTCTATAGGGCAGCCTGTGCGGCACAATGGCTTAGGACAGTTCAGGCACCTTTTTGCTTCAGAGATAGCCTCACGAGTAGTAAATCCTTCATCTAACTCATTGAAGGTTAGATCTTGCTTGTCAAAGTTACTTTTTTGGTCAATCAGCATGTTAGAAAAGTGCCTCCCTTTTACCGAAGATCATGGTTTATCATACCTCAATCAATAAAAATACGTCAACAAAGTGAAAAATTTCTCAGTTCGTACATAAAAAATACAGAAATACATGAGTCAGTGACATTGCTTGACAATCTTAGGCATGGTAGAATGTTATTCGGAAAAAAAGAATTTTGTCGAAAGTAGGCGAAAGAATGAAATTGCGCACAAAGCTGCTTAGCGCATTTGCTTTGCTTGTAGGGATAGCGTTGCTCGCTGTATCCATAACCGGCTATAATTACTCTAAAAAAATGATGGAAGACAATATTAACCGCGAAATGCACACGGAAGTAAATGCTCATACATTTAAACTCGAAGGCTGGCTCGCAGCTAAAACGGAAATGCTGACAACCAGCCGCAATATTGCTGCTCAGCATGTGGCTGGCGGGACAGTGCCGGCCAGTTACTTAAAGGCCTTTGAGAATGACAATTCGGTTACAGATATTTACATCGGCTTTGGAGATGGACGCTTTCTGGATGGTACCGGCTTTATTCCGCCAGCAGATTTCGATCCGCGTAAGCGCAGCTGGTATGCTGGTGCGATAGCCAAAGGGGCTTTGATTTACACCGATCCTTATGTTGACGTATCCACTAAGCAATATGTGGTATCTGCTGCTATACCGCTAAAGGACCAGTCAGGAACTGTAATTGGTGTTATGGGTGAAGATATATTACTGACAAAGCTTACTGAAGCTGTTAGGGATGTTAATCTGCATGGGCAGGGATTCGGCTTTCTGGTAGATTCCAATGGGGTGATACTTGCTCATCCTGACGAAAAAAGTATTGCTAAGAAGTTAGCTGATTTGCCGGGCTTCAAAGAGGTTGCCGCTGATATGCTTACGAAAGAGGTCGGATCGACAAAGTATCAAAATGGCGGAGCAGAATCGCTGCTTATTTACCGTAAATTGCCGGCTACTGGCTGGACACTGGCGATTACTGTGCCGGAAGCGATCGTATATCAGCCGCTCCAATCGTTGCGTCTGACCTTTATTATTTTGGATTTAGTTGCAATAGGGGCAGTTGTCATAGCTGCAATGATTTTTGCACGGCGCCTTGTTAAGCCGTTAACTGAGCTTGCTGCCAAAGCGAATCAGGTAGCTGAGGGGGATTTGACAGTGAAGGCGGTTATCTCCGGTCAAGACGAAATAACCGATTTAGCCCGGGCCTTTAATCAAATGGGCGATAATTTACATAGTTTAATCCAACAAATTAACCATTCTGCTCAGTCAGTCGGTATTGCTGCAGCGGAACTGGGAACGTCATCCAGAGAAGCGGGGCAGGTCTCGGAGCAAGTGGCGGTAACAGTAAGTGATTTAGCCCGAGGAGCTTCTGACCAGTCTTACTCCATACAAAAAGGATCGACTATGGTACAGGATACCAGTTCGGCCGCAATGACAATATCCAGAGCGGCTGACAGTGCCGCCAGCCGTTTGTCTGTAGTGCAGGAAGCTTTGGATCAGGGGGTTGATGCTGTTAATCAGCAGCTCGATCTTATGGAGAAAAATAAAGTAGCATCAGGAAATGTTGGACAGGCGATTAATCTGCTAGCTGAAAAATCACAAGTAATTGGACAAATTTCGGAGGCGATTGGCTCAATTGCCCGGCAAACTAATTTATTGGCTCTTAATGCTGCAATTGAAGCGGCAAGGGCTGGCGAACAAGGCAGGGGTTTTGCCGTAGTAGCTGATGAGGTACGGCGCCTAGCTGAGCAGGCTGCTGCTTCCAGCCAGGAGATTGCCGATTTAATTACTCAGGTACAGGCCGGGACCGATCAGGCCGTACATGAAATGGAACAAGCCAGTACGCTGGTACTTCGTCAGGAAGCTGCAGTGAACAGTACAAAGACGTTTTTTGATCATATCGAGCAAGCTGTTGTCACGATAGTAAGTGAATTTACACAGGTGACCAGCCAGTGCCAGCAAATAACTGCCAAAACTGCAGAAGTAACTACTGTCATTGGTGATATTGCCGCGGTGGCTGAAGCGAGTGCTGCTGCTACTCAGCAAGTGGCAGCAGCTACTGAAGAACAAAGTGCCTCGGTAGAGATGATTGCGGCAACGGCAGATCGGTTGTTGATAGAAGCCGATAAGTTAAAAGAAGAAGTGCGTCACTTTAAAATTTAACATATAAAAAAGGTCCAGGATTCTGGACCTTTGAGACTGTCGACAAAAGTAATCCAGCAAAGGAGATCGCCACGCTCGCGATGATACCCGACCTTACTGTCATTGTGAGGAGTAAAACGACGCGGCAATCTCCTTTCAGGTACGTTTGTCTATACGCTGAACGGTCCAGGATTTCTGGACCGTTTTTTTATTTTATCGATAAACCTCGCGCCAGCCCGTTATTTACGGATGGCCCAGTGAATGGAGCATGGGGACAAACTTGATCCAAAACTGAGCTAATAAGGGAGACTCCCAGTAGCCCGTCAGCCTGGCGAGACCAATACCGAGCATGAAAAAGCCAATTATCAAAGTCGAATAGTGAAAAGGCTTCAAAATCATTCCACCAACCCGGGATCGAATGGATAAGGTACCAGACTCGGGACAAACTTTTAGGCACTTTTGGCATAATGTGCATTCGGGCGATGTAATGGTATGGGCCGATGAAATTCGTATTCCACTGGGGCAGGAACTGTCGCATTGCCGGCAGGAACTGCAGGCAGCACAATCGCGCCTAATCGTTAGCGGAGAAAAAACAGCGAAAAGATTAAGTAAGGCGCCATAAGGACAAAGATAACGGCACCAGAAATTTTTAACTAGCAGCGAGAGCAGCAGCAGCACGGTGATAACCTGAAGTGTCAGGGAAGAAGGCACTAGAAAGAACTGCAGCATTTTTACATCCGATACGGTGTTGTAGGGCGAATTGAGAAATGCTACGACCGCTTCGATAGGCATTCCTAAGAGGATTACGTATAAAAAAAATCCTAGGATTAGGTATTTTGGAATAAACAGCATGTAATGTAATGTTCGGTTAATTGGAGGCATTTGTACGGGTAATCGCTGACATACTTCGCCGAGCAGTTCTGACGCTGTTCCCACGGGACAGAGGTGACTACAGAATCCTCGTTTAAATAATAATGCAGAACTAATTGCCAGCAGCAGAATGGTCAAGCCGGCAGGGTGGATACTGTCCCAAACACCAAGAACCAGCCATTGCTTAGCAGCCAGTAGAGCTGATATGGGCAAAAAGGCCTCTACTGCCGGAAACCGGTACTGAAGAGCTGCTTCGCCGAGAAGTGGCAGCAAATGTACTGCCTGATAGAAAAAAATACCTGTAACCAGATAGAAAATAATAAAGTAAATTTGACTGGCTTGCCGTAAATCCAGCTTGAGTTTCATAGAATCCCCCTGCTTACGAAATTCCTTCCCAACTATTATAGAGTAAGCAATAGGGAAAATATGTGATCTAAAACACACAAACACAGAAAAATTTAGAATAAATAATGCGGTTTTGTGTATGTCTTGTGTATTCTGCTTAATTCAGCGTAACTTTAAGCTCTGAATAGTTTTCCTGATCATCAACAAGACCTTCCAGCGCCTTTGTTACACTAGTAAGGCGTACGAGGGCTGGATTGTGTGTATTGCACAAATGAATATCGAAGCGGGACAGCCGCTTTCCGTCAACTGTATAATGTTCGACATTGTCGATGTTAATGGTTGTCATTACTTTATGTTCGAATAACCGCGCAGTAACGGCCTTAAATAACTCTAAATCAGTAGAAACAGCCTCTTTTACAACAAGCTCAACAGAAAATATCCGATATATCACGTCATGTGAAATATACATAGTAAGCACTTCCTTTATCTTTACAATATAATTTAGTGACAAAACAGAGCTGCCGTTAAAGTGATAGGTACCACGGCAAAATAAATTTCATATTATGTAATATGAATGAACAGTCTTTGGAGTGATAGTATGTGGGAGCTGTTTGATGGTGATGGATTTGAAGAAGTTTATCTTACGGCTGGCGAGTGGGATGTGAGTACCGGTAAGCACCGATTGCGGATCCGTATCGTGGCGGACCGTAATAATAAACATTATTACAGTATTACTGCCAATAATAATGAAAGAGGTCCATTACAGGTATCCCGAAGAGGCTATAAGAGTGTGGAGCAGGCGTTAGAGCAAGCAGTCAGGGAAATTAAACTTCAGTATAAGTAGCTGAGCCATTGCAGCTGGAGTTACCGGACCTTCTATGGTAAGAAGAACGATTATCATAGAAGGTCTTGTTATGCCATAAAGCGAATACTGGCAAATAGAAATAAGATGCAGCAAACCCATACGAGGAGTTGATGAATGTGAAGGAGTGCTTTACGGCACTTGATTTTGAGACTGCTAATTATCAAAGCAACAGTGCCTGCCAGCTTGGTATTGCCATAGTAAGCAATGGACAAATTGTTATGCAGAAATCATGGCTGATCAAACCACCAACCAAAGTATTTACGTTTTCCTATCTGCATGGAATTACGTACAGCATGGTTAAAGAACAGCCGACATTCGGTGATATTTGGTCTGAGGTTAAGCCATTTGTGACAAATGAAATAATTGCTGCTCATAATGCAGACTTTGATATGGGTGTATTAACTGCTGTTTTGGCTCATTATCAGCTCTATGTTCCCGAGTTTTATGTGATTGACTCTCTGACTGCGGCGAGAAAAGCCTGGCCAGGGTTAAAAAATCATAAGCTTTCAACGGTGGCAGAACACCTGAATATAGAACTTAATCACCATGAAGCCCAAAGTGATGCTGCCGCTTGCGCTGAGATAATCCTAAAAGCGGGTCAAAGTAATATTGAAATTAATCGTATTATAAACAGAAGTCTGCCTGAAAGCATGGACCTGTTTGGCGGCAATTACTAAGTGTTTTGCTGCTCAATATCTTTAGCAATTTTGGCAATACGGTCACCGGATATAACTTCTTCATTTTGCAGCACCGCAGCCACTTCATGTAACACAGCAAGGTGAGTGGTCAAAATGGTATTTGCTTTTGTTTGGGCATCGCTTAAGAGGGCACGTATTTCCTCGTCAATAGCAGATACCGTGGCAGGGCTTAGGTCATTGCGGCTGGAAACATTGCTTTGTAAATAAGTCGCTGCTGAAGCGGCATAGCGAACAGGACCTAATTTCTCTGACATGCCAAACTCCGTGACCATTCGCCTTGCCATTTCAGTTGCCCTCTCTAAATCATTAGAAGCGCCGGTAGATGCTTCTTCAAAAATCAGCAGCTCGGCTGCCCGTCCTCCTAGCATGACAGCCAAACGGGATTTTAATTCGCTTTCACCGATGAGGTAACGGTCTTCTTCCGGCATTTGCAGCGTATAGCCAAGAGCCCCCTTGGCAGTAGGTATGATGCTGACCTTATGTACCGGATCGGTGCCGGTAAGGTAATAGGCAGCTAATGCATGACCTACTTCATGATAGGCAACTTTTTTGCGAATATCGCCAGCAAGCGGCGTTTTGCGCTGAAGGCCGGCAATCACCCGCTCAATGGCCAAATCAAAATCGTCCATGGATATGGTGACTGAATTGCGCCTGACTGCCAGGAGAGATGCTTCATTTGCAATATTAGCTAATTCAGCTCCGGAAAAGCCAGAGGTCACTTTGGCGATGCGGCTAAGATCAACATCATCGTGTAACGGCATGGTTTGAGTATGAATAGTGAGGATTTCCAGCCGGCCTGATTCGGCAGGAAGATTGACTTGTATCTGGCGGTCAAAACGGCCTGGCCGGACTAAGGCCTGATCAAGAATTTCCGGGCGGTTGGTAGCCGCCATGATGACTACTCCCGAATTAGCTTTGAACCCGTCCATTTCTGCCAGCAGCTGGTTAAGCGTATTTTCCTGCTCGCTGTTTGTACCAATATGTCCAATACTCGAACGCGCTTGTCCAATAGCGTCAATTTCGTCAATAAATATAATGCAGGGTGCTTTCTGCTGTGCCTGCTGGAAAAGATCCCGTACCCGCGCTGCACCTACCCCTACAAACATTTCCACAAAACTGGAGCCGGTGAGAAAGAAAAAGGGTACGCCTGCCTCTCCGGCAGTGGCCTTAGCCAGTAATGTTTTGCCTGTGCCTGGAGGACCTGCCAATAAAACTCCTTTTGGCAACTTTGCGCCGATATGCAAAAATTTTTGCGGAGTGGTCAGATATTCAATTATTTCCCTAAGTTCAACTTCCGCTTCTCCCACACCGCCGACATCTTTAAACTTGACCCCAATCATTTCTCCTTCAATTTCCCGGGCCTTACTTTGCCCTAAGGACATGGCATTATTGCCTGCGCCGCCCATACGCTTAAAGAGAAAGTACCAAATCAGAACAAGCGGCAGCAGCGGTAATATCCAACCTAACAAAGAGGCCAACAGGCCTTTGGTTTGAGCCTGAGCTGAGAATGTTACGCCTGAGGCTATGAGCCGGTCAACTAAGGCTGGATCATTGACAATAACCGCATTGGCAGCAGCTTCGGGCTGGTTATTAGTTGTTTTCAGCGAAAATATGATGCGGTCTCCCGACAGGATAACCGTATCGACTTTTCCTTCCTGAAGATCTTTTAAAAAAACATTATAACTAACTTCTGTTTCCCGGATGATAAATGGTTTATAAATCATATCGTTAAACAACCAGGCTAGCAGTAATGCCCCAAGTAAATACCAGGTGGAAAAGTTACGCTGCTTTTTATCCATAAGAGAACCCCCTCAAAAGTCGTGCACAAGATGGTGTTACTATTATGCTAATTACCTATCAATATTAATCTGGCGGTAAGACGTTAGCAAAGCAATAAATAGTTCTTGACAATTCGCCATTTCTAAGCAATAATTAAACATACCGACCGGTAGGTATCCGGGAGGGGAGTTTACAGAAAGTGGATGATACCATGACCAAGGAAAACATTATTATTGCCTCTTTGCGGTTGTTTTTAATGAGGGGTTATACTTCAGTGTCCCTAATCGATGTTGCAAAAGAGGTTGGTATTACCAAAGGCGGAATTTACCACTATTTTTCCAGTAAAGAAGAATTGCTTAATGTCGCTATATACTTCTTTCTTGATCGTTTTGAAGAGAAGTATATTAATTTGTTAAACAAAAATAAAAGTATCCAGGATACGTTGGAGTGCTTACTGGTAAAGCAGGAGCAGGAGGAATATGTAGCCACTCTGCTTGGGACGGAAGATAAATACAATATTGACTACGCTCATTCAGGTATTGAAATTGTAAGAAAAATCCCCGGTGTTCTGGCAAGAATGGAGCAAATTAATGCTACGTTTTGTGAACTGTTTACCAAGAAAATCGAGGAAGCAGTTCAAGCAGGCCAGCTGAAGGAATGTGTTGACAGCTATGCTTTAGCGGTTAGTATATTAGCAATGGTTAGCGGTTATAAGTCCTTAGGGGAACAATTTCAGACAGAGCCTATGCGTAAGCGGCTGGCAGATAACATGTGGCAGCTGATACAAAATAACTAATTAAAAAAATAAAAAAATTTTAATTACCACATACCGACTAGTAGGTATGGAAAATTAAGGGGAAATACATGGAGGTTAGCTTAAATGAAAAAGCTTAAGTCAAAGTATGGAATTATACTAGCGGTATTGCTGATTGGCAGCATCGCAGTAGTGCATAGCGGTGTTTTTGCCGGAAATAAAGAACAGGCTAAAAGCAGCAGTACCGGCCTAAGTGTCAAGGTAACTGAGCCTCAATATATTGACAGTGTACCCGGAATATCCTTGAATGGATCGCTGGAGGGCCGGACATCGGCTACAATTAGTGCCAAGCTGGCCGGACGGATCGAGCAGATTATGGTGGAAGAAGGTCAGCAGGTTAAAGCCGGCGATGCTTTGATTCGCCTGGAGTCGGTAGAACTGGCCAACTCGGCACGGCAGGCTCAGGACGGAGTCCGCAAGGCTCAGGCTAATTATGAGCTGGCACTTAATGACTTTAGCCGGTATCAGACTTTATTCGATAAAGGTGCTGTTTCAGAGCAGCAGCTAGATAATGCAAAGGCCAAATTAAAAACGGCGGAAGCCGATTTATCCAGTGCCCAATCCAGCCAAAGCAGTGCCGATCAGCAATACGGTTATGGTGTGATTACCGCGCCTGTTGATGGTGTTATTGCTAATAAAACGGCTACTGTAGGACAGGTAGTTTCACCGGGAGCGGCACTGATGGCTGTACAGGATATTAATCAGGTATATGCAGTTATCAATGTTGAGCAAAAAGATTTGGGACGGGTAAAAACAGGCCAAAAAGCAAAGGTTACTGTTGATGCTTATCCAGGGAAGGTTTTTGCCGGAACAGTAGAGGTTATGAACCCGGAAGCCGGTTCTGCAAGCAGAACATTTAGAACGAAAATTAAATTAGATAATAACGACGGCGATTTAAAAGCCGGTATGTTCGCCAAAGTACAATTGGAAACCGGTGAGACAGTAAAGGTATTAACTGTGCCACAGTCGTCTGTTGTCCAAAAGCAGGGTTTATATTATGTATTCACGGTAGATAATGGTGTAGCTGTACGCCGTCAAATTGAAATTGGTGAAGTAAACGGCAGTACCATTACTATCACTGCCGGGCTGCAGCCTGGCGAACAGGTGATTATCACCAGTGTTAACAGAATTAATGATGGCGACTCTGTGAGAGTAGCGCAATAGAATAGGGGAAGAAAGCCATGAAACTTACTGAGATCAGTATTAAGCGTCCTGTGTTTGCCACAATGCTTATTTTGGCACTGGTAGTTTTGGGCTTGTTCAGCTACATGACGTTAAATGTGGATGAATATCCCAATGTTGAAGTGCCAGTTGTTGCCGTTACCGTTTTATATCCCGGTGCATCGCCGGAGCAGGTCT
>DDHB01000099.1:0-17211 GCA_002337925.1 Sporomusaceae bacterium UBA1887 | reverse complement strand
AGTAACGCAAGAGGTTGAAGAAGCCGTAAATACGGTGGCCGGTGTTGAGCATATCACTTCAACGATAAGTGAAGGATCTTCAACAACGGTAATTCAGTTTACGATGGAAACAAACTCGGATACGGCGTCGCAAAGCGTGCGCGATAAAGTCAGCGCTATACAGGCCTCTTTGCCGCAAGATGTAAAAGCGCCGATTATTTCCCGTTTTGACCCTTCAGATACTCCTATTATGTCGCTCGCACTTACCGGTAACGTCAGCCAGCGTGAATTAACCGTTATTGCCGAAGATATTGTAACAAAACGCATCAAGACGGCAAATGGTGTTGCATCGGCTGAGGTAAAGGGCGGTGTCGATCGTGAAATCCGCATTCTGCTGGATAGTGATAAAATGTCATCGTACCAGCTTACTGTACCGGAAGTATTAAATAGTCTGCGCAATGAGAATGTTGACGCTCCTGGCGGTAAAGTTACCGACGGTAAGCGGGAAACAAGTCTTAGAGCAGTAGGCGNNAATATGACATCAACAAACCAGTTTCTCAACATACCTGTTGGACAGCGTAATGGTGTTCAGCTTTATGTGAAAAATGTAGCAACTGTAGAAGATACGACGGAAGATGTCTCAGCAATTACTAAACTAAATGACAAACCAGCTCTTGGTATTGACATTATGAAACAGTCCGGCAGTAACACGGTACAAGTAGTGGATAATGTTAAGGCTCACTTGGAATCCATTAAGAAGGAACTTCCCGCCGGTATTGAACTGGCAATTGTCCGTGACAACTCGAAGACGATTCATGAATCACTGGAGGATGTACAGTTTAACCTAATCGTTGGGGCGGTATTGGCAGTCGCCATCGTGTTCCTGTTTTTAGGCAATTGGCGCAGTACCATTATCAGCGGTATTGCTATCCCGGTTTCTGTTATTGCCTCTTTCCTGGCAATGAAGGTATTAGGCTTTACGCTGAATACCATGTCTCTTTTAGCGCTGTCGCTTGCAGTCGGATTGCTGATTGACGATGCGATTGTTGTAATCGAGAATATTGTCCGTCACTTGGAAATGGGTAAGAATAAATTTGATGCCGCTCTTGAGGGAACAAGTGAAATTGGCTTGGCCGTTATGGCCACAACACTTACGCTGGTCGCCGTTTTCCTGCCGGTCGGCATGATGAATGGTATCATTGGCCAGTTTTTTAAAGAGTTTGGGATTACCGTTGCAGTCAGCGTTTTAGTATCGCTCTTTGTTGCCTTTACCTTAACACCGATGCTGTCAGCCTACTATCTGGAGCATTCGGAAATAAAAGGAACAAGCAAATTAGGACGCTTATGGTTAAAATGGAACAATAAATTCGATACTTGGACAGCGCAATACGGTAAGTTTCTAGCGAAGATCTTAGGCCATCGCCGTACAGTAATGCTTGTTGCAGTAGCTATGTTTGTCGGCAGTCTGGCGCTGGTGCCCTTTCTTGGCTCGACATTTATTCCTGATGCCGACTCTAGTGAGATTACTGTAGAGGCTAAAGTTGATCCGGGGATGAGTGTACAAGCAGTAAGTGAGATTGCCGATGAAATGTCGGGTATTATTCACAACAACCCTGAGGTCAAAATGACCTATAGTATAGCGAATGCGACGACTATTAATATATTGACTGAAATTACTCCCAAGAATGAGCGTAAGATAAGTGATACGCAGATTATTGGAGATTTGCGTGAGAATTTAAGTGATATTCCAGGGGTTGACGTCAGTGTATCTAAAAAGTCTGGTATGTCCAGCGGTAAACCTGTATCCCTTATTATTCAGGGACCTTCAATGGAAACTCTTGCTGATGTAGCAGAGAAGGTTAGGCAAATTGTTAAAGATGTACCGGGAGCAATAGACGTGTCTTCCAGTTATGAGGCAGGGAATCCTGACGTGCAGGTGGTTGTAAAACGGGATCAGGCCTCAGATCTGGGTATTTCGGCTGCTTCTGTTGCTGATACGCTGCAGACAATGTTTAACGGTAAAGTTGTATCTTCCTACAAAGAAGGCGATGATGCTTTTGATGTAAAAGTGCTGCTTGATCCGGCAACCCGCAGCAGCTTAAACAGTATTAACAATATTTATCTGTCCAGCAGTAATCGCAGCCAAGATGGTCAAGCCGTTATGGTAGGGCTGTCGCAGGTAACCGATACGGTATATGCGACAAGTCCGGCTCAGATAAAACGTTACGATAATCAGCCGCAAATTACAATTTCAGCTAATTTAGAGGGTATAACACTTGGTGATTTCAACAAAGAATATGATAAAAAGATGAAAGGCTTTACCATGCCAGAAGGATACAGCTTTGTGGCTGCCGGTCAGTCCAAGTCAATGAATGAGGCTGTAACCAGTATGATGATGGCATTGGCATTGGCTGTATTGTTTATCTTCTTTGTTTTGGCTTCACAATTTGAAAGTTATCTTGATCCGTTTGCCATTATGCTGGCATTGCCGATGGCAATTATCGGAGCTATTCTCGGCCTCTTGGTGATGAAGAGCACGCTTAGCATCATTTCTTTAATTGGGATCATCATGCTAATGGGCTTAGTAACCAAGAATGCGATTTTGCTGATTGACTTTGCCAAACAGCGACGCGCAGAAGGTGTAGAGCGCAACCAGGCGTTAGTGGAAGCTGCTGTAACCCGTATGCGTCCAATCATCATGACTACACTAGCTATGATCGCGGGTATGATGCCGCTGGCTCTTGGTATTGGACCAGGCGCAGAGTCACGTGCACCAATGGCTCATGCGATTATTGGCGGTCTGATAACTTCGACGGTTCTGACGTTGATTGTTGTTCCTGTAGTATATACGTTGCTTGATGATGTGAAAAACGGCAAATTCAGTTTCTGGAAGAAACGGTCGACGGCAAAAAAAGGATAATGATAAGAAGCAAGCCCAAAATGAAGAGGAACCGTCCTAACGATGTTTGTAACGTTAGGGCGGTTCCTTACGTATTTTTCTTTTAGAAAAGAGGTGAATAAATTGGGCAAATGGCTCACTGCTGTGAAAAGAATAATCGGTCGTACTTTTTGGAGAAATACGTTTAATCGTGACATTGTGATGCAGTTGATTGTCAGCATTTTGCTAGCATCGCTTATTGCCGGTACAATCTCAGTGGCTGCGGACACTTTTTTTGGTAAGACGTTAACTTCTCTTGTCGGCGATTATGGTGAGTTTGACGTAATTGTAAATGTTCGTGAGGACAAGCGAGAAGAAGGGCAAGTCGAAATACAAAAGATTATTGAGCAAGCTTATCCCGGTGCTAAAATGCAAACAGGACCGACAATAACCGGTTTGACCAGCTTTTTTGTTGGGCTGCCTGCTGAATATAAAACGAAACAAACATATGAACAACTGGATAATACCTTTGCAAGTGTTACCGGTAAGTCGGGCATTAGTATCATGACGGAACCGCGTGTAACCATTAAGGGGGTACCGGATGGTGCCAAAAATACATTAGTAGAGCATATTATGCATATTGATGGCGTATTATTTGCTTTCCGCGATGGCAGCTCTGTTACCGTTATTTTGTCGGCGATTGATAAATCGGCGTATGTGAATCAAGAAATTCAGAAGCTGCTTAATGAGCAGCAAATCATTGAGATTACTTTTCCTGTTGGCAGTGAGCCGGAAAACGCCGTTCGTTTAGGTGACAGAATTGCAGCCGCTATTCATCAGGAGAAAGCAGTTACTGTAGCGGAAAACGTATCGGTGGACTCAAAAAATAACGAAATGGTTTATATGGTAAGTACGATGATCGAACTTAAACGTTTTCTTAGCTCTTATGCGACGCAGGTAACCCTTGCTCCTCAGGCAGGTGTCCAGCTTGCTCCCGGTGATGTTGTTGCATTCCAGGGGAGTGCAGCAGCACCCCTCCTTGCCGGTACCATGCCTGCTGCAGGCAATGTATTGGTGCAGGTGAAAACAGTAGGAGTCAATGGAAGTGCCGAAGGTACCATTACGCAGGGAACTGCGGTTGAGCTGAATAATACTGTGGGCCATGTGCTCAAGGATAATGTTATTGCTGGGGCGGCTGCCACTGCGGCATACCGCAATCCCCGGCAGCAGCTGGCAAATGCATTGACAGAGACATCGAAATTAGTAGGGCAGATTCCCGGCCTTGCTTTAGNNTTGCTTTAGATACGCAAAATATGGCTGGCATCGGTATTCATACGCTCGATAATTATAACAACGGTGTTGGAGCAATTGAGAAAACATTGACTAGTCTTCAAGCTGCTGGTACTACCATTCAGGCAGCTACCGGAGCTATGGCTAATTTGAGCACGGAAGGCTTACAGGCGCAGTTAGGCAATTCCTCCCGCGCACTTAGCGGCCTTGCTGCGACAATGCAAGTTCTGCAGCTGGTGAATCCCCAGGCGGCCGGTTCAATTGCCGAATTGAACGCGACGGGGCAGACGCTGGATAGCTTGCAGACAGGCCTTGCTGCGCTTGATCAGGTTGCCGCTAATGCCCGTAATGCGCAGGCATCTATTAGTACAATTGTTGATGAAGGAAATAATACCTTAACTGAAGTACGTGCTTTCAATGTAGCCGGAGCCCGTCAGGACTTAGCGACCTTAAGCGGACGCCTTACAGAAGTGCAGCAGTTTAATACTCCCGTGGTAGCTGCACAATTGCAGTACCTGGCGGCAGCTGTACCGAATATGAGAGATGATGAAATCAGTCGTTCAGAGCAGCTTTTCGACCAAATTATCGGTGGTCAGGTGATTCCCAGCCAACGTATTCAAATTATGACTAACAGCAATATCAATGCTGATTTTATAGCCCCGATCATTTACCGGGAGGCAGGGCATGAGAACCTGTCAATATACACTGCTGAAATGGGAACTATTCAGCAAGATCCCCGGGCACAAGTCATGATGATTCTTACGCAGGTTAAAGCTATTTTGGCGGCAATGGTTGCGCTGGTCGCCACTATCCTGTTTTTAGTGCTTGACCATACGGCGGTAATGACGATGTTTTGCAGGCAAGGGAGAAGCGAGATAAATAAAGAAAAAGGATGGCGGCGGATGGTACAGGGTTTCCGTCATACCTTCGCGGCACCGGATTGTCTCTATGGAATGTTAGTTGGTTCGGTGCTGCTTACTGCTATTTTTATCATTGCCGGTGGCGGTATACCCTATTTGCCCTGGATTGGGGTGCCTTTTTTGGGAGCCCTGATTGGATTGGCGGTAGCTAATAATGCCGAAAAAATCAGCCCCTTATCAATGGATGAGGTAACGGCTGGCGAATCGCTTGGGCTTTCGTACGATGAAATCATGCGTGAAATTGTCGTTCCGAATGGGCGACCGGGATTATTGCAAAAGATGAATTATTACAAGTTAAAATTCAAGTAAAAAAAGTGCCGGATCGTTCCGGCACTTTTTATATGTGAATTGAAAATATTTACTTGTAAATACAGGAAGTTGAGGAGTGTTTGGTGAACACCCTCTTAGAGGAAGTTGTACAATTGTTATTTACCAGTGATGGATTCTTCCTGCAAAAGTGACTTTTTAGCGAAGCTAAGCCACAATTGAGCTGCGTGAGACAAGTACCTCCCCTTTTTCCAAATGACGGACATTTGATGCCAAATTTGCGGGCTTGCCAGGGGAATAGAGGTAATTGACTTTGAACTGAGCTCAGCACAAAGCTTACTAGGTAAAAATGCTATTCCTAAATTAGCTGCGACTGTTTGAACCATGAGTTCTCTCTGCGAGGTTTCGAAGATAATTCTGGGTGGAAAGCCAACCATTTTGCAGTGATCAATAATTTCATCATGGAGACTGAAATCATCGCGATAAATAACAAAAGATTCATTGGCTAGATCTTTTAAGTCTATTTCAGAGAGACGGCTTAAGGGATTGTCCAAGTGTATGATAACTTTGAGTGGATCATTTGTAAGTGAAAAGGATTCATATACTGCAGCGTCGGGAGTACTGCAGACTACCCCAATATCCAACGTACCTTCCTGAACCCGGAGTTCAACGTTTTTTGAACCATGCTCATACAATTCAATATCGATTTGGGGATATTTCTTGCGGAATTCGCCAAGCAGCTGGGCAAAGACAGTAGCCTCAGTAATTGGTGGAAGGCCAATTAATATTCTGCCTTTTTCAAGCTTAAATTCATTCTCGAATTCAGTCGTCAAATTGTTGAACATAGAAACTACCTGCTGGGCCTGACCGAGAAAAATAACGCCTGCATCGGTCAGCTGAACCGATTTAGAGTTTCGATTAAATAAAGTAACCCCCAGGTCTGTTTCCAAATCCTTAATCATTTTGCTTATGGCTGATTGTGATACGTGAGCAGCAACTGCAGCTTTACTAAAGCTTTTCTGGCGAGCAACTTCAATAAAGTATTTTAAATGATGAATATCCATAGGCCACCCCCTATCTCTATTCTACTATCTATAAAAGTCATAGTAAATATCATTATTATATATTTTACTTGTGCAATAGGCATGTGTAAACTAAGATTTAGCGAGATTTTTCTGATGCAAATAATGAATTAATTTCTGACTCGCGGGAAATTGTTGGAATATTTTTTTATTTCTCTTTTCTAAAGGATTTAATCTACTTTAGTAACAAAACCAGGAGAATTAGCGCTAACGGGTGAACAACTTTTTAATTGCATTTTTTGTAGTAACCGTCCGCGGTTGCTGCTTTAAGTGTTTAAGCTACTAATTTGAAGTAAAAAAGGAAGGTGTACCTGATGAGAAAAATGAAGACAATGGATGGAAACACTGCAGCTGCTCACATTTCTTACGCGTTTACCGAAGTTGCGGCAATTTACCCTATTACTCCATCGTCTCCCATGGCAGAACACGTAGATGAGTGGGTTGCGCAGGGCCGGAAGAATATTTTCGGTCAACCGGTTAAAGTAGTTGAAATGCAGTCCGAGGCAGGCGCTGCAGGTGCTTTACATGGCTCTTTGCAGGCTGGGGCATTAACGACCACTTATACCGCATCACAGGGTCTTTTACTTATGATTCCTAATATGTATAAGGTTGCCGGTGAACTGCTGCCGGGTGTGTTCCATGTTAGCGCCCGGGCGCTTGCTGCCAATTCACTCAATATTTTTGGCGATCACCAAGATGTCATGGCTGCACGGCAAACTGGCTTTGCATTGTTAGCTGAAAGCAGTGTTCAACAGGTTATGGACCTGAGTGCCGTTGCTCATTTGGCAGCTATCAAAAGCAGAGTACCTTTCCTAAGCTTCTTTGATGGTTTTAGAACTTCCCATGAAGTACAAAAAATTGAAGTACTCGAATATGATGAGCTGGGCAAGTTAGTTGATCAGGATGCATTGAATGCATTCAGACGGAGAGCATTAAATCCAGACCATCCGGTTGTTNNTAGGAAAGAGAAATCTCTAACAGCTATTATGAAGCTATTCCTGAAATTGTGGAAGGCTATATGGCTGAAATCAGCAAACTGACCGGACGGGAATATCACCTGTTTAACTACTACGGTGCTGAAGACGCTGACCGAATTATCGTTGCTATGGGTTCAGTATGTGATGCTATTGAGGAGACTGTAGATTACCTGAACAGCAAAGGTGAAAAAGTCGGTCTATTAACTGTTCATCTGTATCGTCCGTTCTCACTGGAACATTTCTTTAAATATATTCCGAAAACAGTGAAAAAGATTGCTGTTCTTGACCGCACAAAAGAGCCTGGTTCTATTGGCGAGCCTTTATATCTTGATGTGCAAAGCGCTTTTTACGGCAAGGAATGGCAGCCTGTAATCGTCGGCGGCCGTTATGGTTTGGGTTCGAAAGATGTGATTCCTTCTCACATTGTTCCTGTTTTTGATAACCTTAAACTGGACAAACCGAAAAACCGTTTTACTGTGAGCATTGTAGATGATGTTACCCACACTTCCTTACCAATTGGGCAGGATCTTGATATTTCCACTGCAGGTACAACTGCCTGTAAGTTCTGGGGCTTAGGCTCTGACGGTACCGTCGGAGCAAACAAAAGCGCCATTAAAATCATCGGTGATTATACAGATATGTATGCACAGGCTTATTTTGCCTATGATTCGAAGAAATCAGGCGGTATTACCGTATCGCATCTGCGGTTCGGCAAGCAGCCTATTCGTTCGCCATATCTCATCAATAAGGCTGATTTCGTAGCCTGTCATAACCAATCGTACGTTAACAAATACGACGTACTGGAAGGCCTGAAGCCAGGTGGCATATTCCTGCTGAACTGTATTTGGAATGAGCAGGAACTGGAAGAGAAACTGCCTGCTCAAATGAAACGGTATATTGCTGATAATAACATTCAATTCTACACGCTGGATGCCGTTAAAATTGCTCAAGAACTGGGGCTGGGCGGACGTATTAACATGATCATGCAAGCCGCTTTCTTCAAGCTTGCCAACATTATTCCTGTTGAAACTGCTGTTAAGTATTTGAAACAAGCAGTTGAGCAATCTTATGGCAATAAAGGCCAAAAAATTGTTGATATGAACAATGCTGCTATTGATCAGGGTATCAGCGCTATTGTCAAAGTAAATGTGCCTGCACTCTGGAGCAGTGTACAGGATGAGGCAGCTGCTTCTGCTGAAGTGCCTGCATTCATTAAAAATATTCTCATTCCTATGAATCGTCAGGAAGGCGATAAATTACCAGTCAGTGCTTTCATTGGTATGGAAGATGGTACTTTCCCTGCAGGAACGGCAGCTTATGAGAAACGTGGTATTGCGATTGACGTACCTGAATGGCAAATGGATAAATGTATTCAATGTAATCAATGCTCCTACGTTTGTCCGCATGCTACCATTAGACCGATATTGGTTAATGCTGAAGAGGCTCAGGCAGCGCCAGAAGGCTTTACTGTGAAACCTGCTATTGGTGCCAAAGAACTTAGCTTCCGTCTTGCTATTTCCCCGCTGGATTGCGCCGGCTGCGGCAACTGTGCCCAGGTCTGCCCTGCGAAGGAAAAGGCACTAATTATGAAGCCTTTGGAAACACAGCTTGAGCAGGCTCCGCTCTGGGACTATGCTATGCAAGTTGCACCAAAAGCCAATCCTGCAAATCCATTAACGGTTAAAGGCAGTCAATTTGAGCAGCCGCTCCTTGAATTCTCCGGTGCTTGCGCCGGCTGCGGCGAAACGCCGTANNGGATGATGATTGCCAATGCTACCGGCTGCTCGTCCATCTGGGGAGCCAGTGCACCAGCAACTCCGTATACTACCAATCATCGCGGACATGGTCCTTCATGGGCAAACTCGCTGTTTGAGGACAATGCTGAGTATGGTTTGGGCATGTATCTTGGCGTTAAACAAGTGAGAGCCAGACTGGCTACCGATATGGAAGCCGCATTGCAGCTTGCAATTAGCTCCGATCTTAAAGCAGCTCTGCAAGAATGGCTGGACAATAAGGACAATGGCACCAATTCTCGGGAAAGAGCCGATAAACTAATCGGACTGCTTGAACAAGAAGTTGCTGCTCATCCTGAACTGAAAACAATCTATGAAAACAAAGACTTCTTTGTAAAACGTTCGCACTGGATCTTTGGCGGCGACGGCTGGGCTTACGATATCGGTTTCGGCGGTCTGGATCATGTTCTTGCATCAGGCGAAGATGTAAACGTATTTGTCTTTGATACTGAAGTATATTCCAATACTGGTGGTCAGTCTTCCAAAGCAACTCCTGCTGCAGCTATTGCTAAATTTGCTGCCAGCGGTAAGAGCACTAAGAAGAAAGATCTTGGCATGATGGCGATGAGCTATGGCTATGTGTATGTCGCGCAAATCTCCATGGGTGCTGATAAGAATCAGACATTAAAAGCAATTGCTGAAGCTGAAGCATATCCGGGACCATCCCTCATTATTGCTTATGCACCTTGCATTAACCATGGTTTGAAAGCCGGTATGGGTAATAGCCAACTGGAAGCCAAAAAGGCAGTAGATTCCGGCTACTGGTCCATGTACCGCTTCAATCCTACATTAAAAGAGGCTGGCAAAAATCCGTTTACACTTGATTCCAAAGAGCCTACTACTGATTTCCGGGAATTCCTGATGGGCGAAGTTCGTTACTCATCCTTGAAGAAACAGTTCCCTGAGCTGGCAGAGCAACTCTTTGTGAAGACAGAAAAAGATGCTGCTGAAAGACGCGAGTCTTATAAACGACTAGCTAAGCAGATTGATGAAGCTGCAGCACAAGTAAGCGCCACTAAAAATTAATTTGTAACAAATAAAAGTAGCCGGCATGTAGCCGGCTACTTTTTTCCTAGAATGGAAAGCTGTTATAACAAATCAGCTTAGTGTTTCGACTGCCGTAAGCAATTGCTCACCAAGCTCGTTGATAGTGTCAAGAGCGGTGAAAATATTCTTTAAGGCTGCGCATTCTTCGTCTGAAGCTGCAACAACCTGGGCAAATTCATTTTGATATGTAATCATGGCACTACACATTGACTCTAAAGCGGGAGCCAGCTGATTTACGGTTAATTGTACCTCTGATATGGTCTTACGAATGCTTTCAGTAGATTGTCTGCTGTCGGCAGCCAGTTTTCCCACTTCTTTTGCCACAACTGCAAAACCGCGGCCATGTTCACCAACACGGGCGGCTTCAATGGTGGCATTTAACGATAATAGATTTGTTTGTTCAGCGATTCGCTTTATTGAATCGGCAATGGTACCAATGCTTTGGGCACCGTTCTCCAATGAATGAGAAATGGTCAGAGTCGCTTCAGTTCGTTTTACTTCAGACTGGAGTCCTTTTTGTAAACTGGCAAGTGAAGTACTTACAAAGTCCACAGATCCGGAAGCCAGCTTGGCGGCAGCTAGAATTTGCTGCATTTTCTGGGATAGAGTATGAACGATTGCAACAACTTGCTGTGTTAGCTGAGCATGCTCATAGGCTGTAGCCCATTTCATGAGTGCTGATGCCGACGCTAGAGTCGGCATGCGGTCAGCAGGAATGATTTTTATATCCTCTCTAAGATGGCTGCGGTATTTAGCGAATAAAATACTGTTCTTGTCCACTAAAGGGGTAGTGCCAACAATGTACCGGGCGGTGCTTAATGCGGCAATCAGCTTGGATTCTGAAAGTTCCTGAAAGGGAATTACCGTAAAAGTAAGGTGGTCAATACCGAACTTAACACAGTTTTTTGCAAAGGTTTCGCCGCCTCGCTGGTTGTGGTGAAAGATATGGACTTCTGAACCTTCGGGAATTCGGGCGATATGGGTGTAGAAAGCTCTTGAGGGAATAATCTCGAAGCCAATTATCTGTGAGCGGGGGACAACACGTGCCAGTTCATCGATGCGCGTGGGCATCGCAATATAGATATCACCGAACGTGTCGTTCCTGAGCTTATCTTGCGTTATGGCAATTCCATTAAATCCATTCACGAAAACGTGCTTAGCTGCCAAATACAATTCGTCAGCAATATCCTGTGTTCCGCCGACCGTACATATTGTAATACTCATCATTTCGCTTCCTTTCCTTTATTATAGGGATTAAAAAAGCCGGCAAAGCACCATTTACAGTACTTTGCCGACCTTGATACATTCAGTGAATAGAGCGACTATCGGCTTAGAGAGAAATATTACCCAAGACTACAGAGGTCAGCAGCCAAAACAGGGATATGCCGATAGCGGGAAGCAATGCAAATTTCTGGAGATCACCAAACTCAACTTTATTCAGACCTACCAGAAGATAAGTGGAAGGAACAAGCGGGCTTAAGAGATGTGCGCCTTGACCAATTAAAGCGGCGCGGCCCATTTCAGCAGCACTGACACCATAGGTGGCACCTGCTTTAGCAAGTACAGGAAGAACACCGAAATAGTAGGCATCATTTGTAAGGAAGAATGTGCCGGGTAAGCTGAGAAGTGCAGAGATAAAGGCCATATGAGGTCCCAGTTCAGGCGGAATGGCAGCAATAAGTGCTTTAGCCATTGCATCAACCATTTTACTGCCGGACATAACGCCCATGAAGATACCTGCGGCAAATACCATGGATACGACTGGCATAGCATTTGCACCATTAGCAACAATCCGTTCCTGTTGTTCTTTTAAGGTACGGTAGTTGATCAGCAGGGCAAGACCAGTACCGATCATGAACAGGATAGCCAATGGGAGAGCGCCGTATATCAGTGCGGCCATCAGGATGGTAGTCAAGGTAAGATTAGCCCAGAACATATTTGGACGTTTGAGCTTTTCTACTTCTGGATCTTCAGCCAATGCAGCAAGCTCCGCATGAGCCGTGTTGTCAAGAGTCAGAATGCCCAGTCTTTTCCGTTCCTGCATGCCCCAGCGATAAGCGAGGAAGCATACCCAGAGGGAACCGACAACCATACAAGGGATAAGCGGAACAAAAACCTCACTTGCTTCAAGACCTAATGAAGCTAGTACACGGCCAGTAGGGCCGCCCCAGGGAATAATGTTCATTACGCTGTTTTGCATAACTGCAATAGCGGGCAAAATAAGCGGATTCAAACCTACTCGTCTATGAACGGCCAACATTGCTGAACAGGTTACCATATAAGTGGTGGAACCGTCGCCATCAAGGGAAACAATAGCAGCAAGCACTGCAGTACCTACAGCGACTTTAACCGGGTCACCATGAACCATTTGTAAAATCTTTTTAATAAGTGGATCAAAAAGGCCTGCATCGATCATGACACCAAAAAATAAGATTGCGAAACAAATCATAATACCGGTAGGTGCAACTTGTTTAACTCCATCAAAAGCCCATTTGCCAAGCTGAGGAGCAAAGCCCAGGCTGAGCATAAATACTACAGGGACAAGCATAAGCGCTACCATGGCGGACATGCGTTTGGACATAATTAAATACATAAAGACCGCGACCATTAAGAAACCCATTGAAGCCATTAAAGTCATAAGGTTGTTACCTCCTGTGTAATTTATCGGAATATTATGCTACTTCAGGCCAGTAGCCGGCGCAATATATCCCTCCTCGCAGCGTTCCTTTTTTGAATAACACAAGATTGTAATAAAATCGGAAAATTATCGCTTGTTTAAAGAGTAGCACATTTAGGTGAAAAAGCCCTCATTTTGATCATTTTGTTTATAAAATCTGCTGCAATATTGACGTAATAGAGGAGGAAAAGTCTTATAAATCCTAGGTTTATAAGGTGTGGTGCCGCTTTAGAGTATTAGAATTATGTTCATTATGAACAAAAAAGGACTACAAGTGTTAAGTTGAATAAGAAGGGGTAAAATGAACGAAATGACCAAATAGTTTTCATTATGGCTGTACAATGGTACTCTCTAATTAACTGATTTTTTTAATGCGATAATGGCGAGTCCATTGTCTATTCGTATGGAGGTGTAAATATGGGGAAATTACTTCAGCCGGGCCAAGCTGGTACACTCGAGTCGAACGACATCGTTGTAACCGTAGCACCAGCAACTGCCGAAGACGGTATCGTTATCGAGCTTACCAGCCCTGTTATCAAGCAATATGGAAAACGGATACGGGAGGTTATTGCTGAAGCACTGGCAGACGCCGGTGTGCAGCAAGCCTTTGTGCAGGCCAATGATAAAGGAGCGCTTGACTGTACAATCAGGGCGAGAGTTCAGACTGCTGTTGCCAGAGCGCTGCAAGAGGGAGGGAATTAAATGGAAAAACTGCGGAGAAGTATGATGTTTGTGCCGGGTAATAATCCAGGCAAACTGCAAAATGCGGGCGTCTATGGTGCCGATTCAGTGATTTTCTGTTTAGAAGATGCCGTTGCCATTACCGAAAAAGATGCTGCCCGCCATTTGGTGTATAATGCGGTCAAATATATCAATTATCCCTGTGAAGTTGCAATACGGATTAATCACATCCAGACTCCTTTCGGAAAGGACGACCTTCGCGTTGTTCTGCCTGCAAAACCCGATTTAATCCGGATGCCCAAAGCCGAGTCGGCAGATGAAATCAAGATGGTTGATGAAATTATCAGTCAGGCTGAAGCGGACAATGGATTTGAACCAGGAACCATTAAAATAGGTGCAGCAATTGAAACTGCGATTGGCCTTAGAAGGGCTTATGAAATTGCTACTGCCAGCAAGCGGATGACTTTCCTGGCAATTGGCGGAGAAGATTTTATTGCTGATTTGAAAACTACACGCAGCAAGCATGGCAGGGAACTGTTTGTTCCTCGCTCGGAACTCTTGCTGGCAGCACGTGCTGCTGGTATTCAGGCGATTGACAGCGTATTCTCTGATGTCAATGATGAAGAAGGCTTTGTTGAAGAAGCGATGATGATTAAAGGGCTGGGCTTTGACGGTAAATCGGTTATCAATCCACGGCAAGTAGGCCTCATTCACAAAGTATTTGAGCCGACCGAAAAAGAAATAACCCAGGCCAAAAGGATACTGGCAGCTTATCAAGAGGCTTTGGAGAAAAAATCCGGCGTTATTGCGCTTGACGGCAAAATGATTGACGGGCCGATTGTGACCAGAGCAGAAAGAGTGCTGGCCTACGCAGCGGCTCTGAAACGATAGAATGGGGGAGATCACTTTATGATAAACACAGCTGGGCGAGTGATTCCAGAGACGATAACAGGTATAGCAAAGGTTAAACCCTATGCCGGTCCTTTCGCATATGTGCCGGAAGGCCGTCTTGTAGGTCCAAAAATCCGGGCTAGCAGACCTAAATCAGAAAAACTGCTTAAGTCCATTGATCAGGCTATTGACGCATCGGGACTTCAAGATGGTATGACGATATCCTTTCATCATCATTTTCGCAATGGTGATTATGTACTGAATCTGGTAGTAGAGGCTATTGCCCGTAAGGGAATTAAAGGCCTGACGTTGGCACCCAGTTCACTCAATGATGTGAATGATAAAATTATTCCTTTTATTGAGCAAGGGGTAATCCGGTCCATTGAAACAAGCGGCGGCCGGGGTAAGCTTGGCAAGCTGATGACATCAGGAAAATTGGAAAAACCGGTTATTATCCGTTCTCATGGCGGCCGCGCCAGAGCAATCGAGTGCGGTGAGTTGCATATTGATGTAGCCTTCCTGGGTGCGCCCTGCTGCGATATATATGGAAACATTAACGGTATCGAAGGAAAATCCGCCTGTGGATCTATGGGGTATGCGATGGTTGACGCTGCCTATGCCGATAAGGTTGTGGCGCTGACGGACAATCTGGTTGCACAACCTCTTTATAGAATCAGTATCCCCCAAACACATGTAGACTTCATTGTTGAGTTGGAAAGCATTGGCGACCCAAAAGGCATAGCCTCGGGAGCGCTGCGCATCAGCCGCGATCCGCGGGAACTCTTAATTGCTGAATATGCAACCGGAGTTATTGAATACTCAGGCTATTTTAAAGATGGCTATTCCCTGCAGCTGGGCAGTGGCGGTGCATCCCTGGCGGCAGCAAAATTCATCAAAGAAAAAATGCTTGCTCAAAAAATTACGGCAAGCTTTGGTGTAGGCGGTGTAACAGCTCCGTTTGTTGAAATGCTTGATCAAGGCTTAATCAATACCATTTTTGATACGCAGGATTTTGATATTCCATCCATTGAGTCTATAAAAAATAATCCCCGCCACCAGGAGATGTCTGCATCTTTTTATGCAAATCCTCATAATGGCGGCGCCGTTGTCAATAATCTGGATGTTGTTATTTTAAGCGCAACAGAGGTGGATGTTAACTTTAATGTTAATGTTATCACTGACTCTAATGGCACAATCATGGGTGCGTCCGGTGGTCACTGCGATACGGCAGCGGGAGCAAATCTTGCTATCGTGGTAGCGCCGCTTCTCCGGGGCCGTCTGCCAATGGTGCTTGACAGGGTTAATACCATTGTCACTCCCGGTGAAACGGTGGATGTCATTGTCACTGAGCGCGGCATTGCTGTTAATCCGCTGCGAAAGGATTTGATAGCGAACTTACAGCAATCGGGTCTGCCACTGATGTCGATTTATGATTTAAAACAAATCGCCTATGACTTGGCCGGTACACCAGAGCCAATTGAGCTTAGTGAGGAAATCGTAGGTGTTGTTGAATATCGGGACGGCACAATTATTGATGTCATCCGTAAGCCTCTTTAATGTTGGCTGTAAGTAGAGATGCGAGGCATGGATGATATTCGCGTAATAATCGTAGAAGATGACCCCATGGTTGCCGAGATCAATCGTAAATATACAGAAGCAGTAAAAGGCTTTGCCGTTGTAAAAATGGTGCGTAGAGGCGATGAGGCACTGGAACAGGTGCCCAGGGTACGCCCTGACCTGGTTATTTTAGATAATTATCTGCCTGAAAAAACTGGACTTGAAATATTAAATGTGCTTCGTCGTGATGAATGGCCGATTGATGTTATTATGATTACGGCAGCTGATGATGCTCATACGGTGACGAGAGCTTTCCGTCAAGGGATTATCGCCTATATTACCAAGCCGTTTACCTTTGAGCGATATCGCTCCGTATTAGAGGCATACCGGGATTTCCGCTTTCAGACAGGTAAGAAAAAAAGACTCGGACAAGCGGAGATTGATTCGCTGGCTGCCAGAGGCAGTGGCAGAATGAATGTAGAGCTGAGCAAAATGCCGAAAAATTATAACAGCCAGACGCGGGATTTAATTATCAATTTTTTGGTTGGCCAGCATTCGGCGCAATCAGCTGAAGAAATAGCGGTAAAAGCGGGACTGTCCAGAGTGACAGCTCGCCGCTATCTGGAGTATTTGGTTGAGCAGGGACAGGTAAGGCGCACACTTGATTATTTGGCAGTGGGAAGGCCCGTACACCGCTTTCATATGCAAAAATCCTGCCTTGGAGCGGCGAAATCGCGGTTAACGTCAATAACAGATTGAGGAGAGGGAGGCCTATGATGAATAATAAACCGGTTAAAATTGTTGAGACTGTATTGCGGGACGGTCACCAGTCGTTAGCGGCAACGCGGATGAGAATAAACGACATGATACCTGTCCTGGAGCAATTGGATGAGGCGGGCTTTCACGCTCTCGAAGCATGGGGAGGAGCGACGTTTGACAGTTGTCTCCGGTTCATTAATGAAGATCCCTGGGAGCGGCTGCGCACACTCAAAAAGCATCTTAAGAAAACGCCGATTCAGATGTTGCTCAGGGGACAGAATGTGCTCGGCTACAATCACTATGCCGATGACGTAGTAACGGAGTTTGTGAATCGTTCCGTTGATAATGGCGTTGGCGTAATCCGGATATTTGATGCTCTCAATGACGTTCGTAACCTGGAAGTGGCAATGAAG
>DDHB01000096.1:43305-102601 GCA_002337925.1 Sporomusaceae bacterium UBA1887 | reverse complement strand
GGTCGTCTCCCGCTCCGCCATCGATATAGTCGTCGCCTGCAAGTCCGCTAAGCGTATCATTGCCGTCTGTACCAATGATGGTGTCTTTACCCGCTGTTGGAACTGTACTTATTTCATTAGAATTAGATAGATTTTCTTTTAACACTCTCTATCACTCCAATTTTCAATTACTAAATAAATTATCAATATATCCAAAATATGTATTCCAGCAATACATTACTTATCCTGCATTTTTTCGATAATTTACAAAACTATAACTATTTAATATAAAAAGCGCTGCTTGCCCTAAACGACAAATAGCGCTTTTCTTTTTCTTTTGGCTTTTCCTTAATAAATCATTACTTATGGGACAAGGGGACAGGTCCCTTGTCCCAGATTAAAACGGCGTATTATCACCAATATAACAAGCTATCTGATGATCCAGATACAGCTCCTGCAGCTGGGCAAGCTTCTTATCCGTTACCTCGCCCTGATCACAGTAGGCGTAATCCTTGCCTAATTGATTCCACTTTGTCATTCCCAGTTTATGAAATCTCAGGAGATTAAGTTCATATAAGTCGTGCTGGTTCATGAATGCAATCAATTGCCGGGCATTCTCCTCACTGTCATTGTAGCCCTCAATCACTGGCTGGCGGAGCACCAGTCTGCCCGGCCAGCCCGACTGACGGAGCAGGGCAATATTCTCCAGGATACGATCGTTATATACACCTGTACCTGCTTTATGCTGCGCCCGGTCCATGTGCTTCACATCAATAAAAGCAAACTGAATGTACTGCATAATGGCCAAAAACACATCCGGCTGGGCATAGGCGCTTGTTTCAATCGCCGTGTCAATCTGCAATGCACGGCACTTCTGCAATAGGGCCAGCAGAAATTCCGGCTGCAGAAGCGGCTCTCCACCGGAAAAGGTTACTCCGCCGTCAGCGCCCCAATTATTGAAATCGCGGCGCAGGATAGCCGTAAGCTCCTCGACAGCAAGCTCTTTCCCACACTGCTTGAGCGCCTGATTAGGGCACAGTGCTACACAGTCAAAATTCTCACAGGTTCGGCAAATTTCCCAGGAAATGATTGGCTCCCCTTCAGCGGGAAACTGAATGGAACCACGCGGACACGCATTTTCGCAGGCCCGGCAGCCCTTCTCCCATTTGCATACCTTGCCGGCAAATAACAGCTGCCTCTTCCTGGCCCAGCTTTCCGGGTTAGCACACCAGCTGCACTGCAGCGGGCAGCCTGCCATAAAGACCGTCGTCCGGCAGCCTGGTCCGTCGTGCACGGAAAAGCTCTGAATATCAAAAACCAGGCCTTTGGTACTCATCGAGTTAACAGGCCTGATAGCCCCGGCAGGCAAAAGCACCGCAGGTGGCATAGGCCCAGTTTTCTTTTTCCAGCCCTGTACAGGTCCCGATCCCATATTTGTCAGGGTTCAGGAAGTTTTTGCAGTTGCCGCATTTCTCGGCCTGCCGGANNCCGGAAGGCAGGGCAGGCCGCACTGCCTTCGCCGTCAATCGGTACAACCTGTTTATTTAAGGCACACATACCTTTCTCACAATCGAGATTAATATAGTTCTTGCAGTCATAATGTCTCATCATACAACCTCCAGCTATGCCTCATCATATTCGGTACGGAAAATGACTTCATCCTGAATCGGCTTGCCGATTTCACACCAGTACTGGGTAAACCCGGCCACCCGCACCATCAGGTCGCGATGCTGCTCGGGCACCTGCTGGGCAGCCCGCAGCGTATGGGAGTCAACCACATTGAACTGCACATGGAAGCCGCCTTTGCGCATATAGGCCCGGACAACCTCCAGCAGCTTTCTTGTGCCGTTAATACCCCGCACCGCACTGGGATGAAGCTTGAGATTCATCTGCGAATTCTGATGCATCGAGTGGTCATATACGGTAGCTGACTCAAAGATGGCATACAGACCATTCTTATCCGTACCTGCCGCTGCCGACAGCGAACCATCGGAATACGTCGTTCCCGCCAGTCTCCCATCAGCCGTCGCCAGCGTGATAAAGCCCTGCGGCCCATGGGTCGATACGGAAATCTGACACAAATACAGCGGTTTGCCATAATAGGACTGATAGGATTTCACCATATCGGCCATATAGTACTCATACTCTCTTAAAATCCCATCGGCATAGTGATCGGCATTGCCGTATTTGGGAGCCTGCAGGCTTGCAGCAAAAATGGCCGCATATTTCCCGCTATTGTCCGTATTCTCCCGGAAATCAGGCGAGAAAACACCCGTATCATAAGCTGTTTTGAAGCCGAAGTTTTGCAGCAGGGCCTCCGTCATTTCTTCTATCGTAAAGCGCTTATCGTCAAAGACATTCTTCTTAAGCGAGCTTAAGGAGTTGATCAGCGTAATGGTGCCGCAGGATTCGAAATTAATTGATGCATTGTAGCGAGCACCCATTGTTCCGAGATGCCTGCCCTTAGTGAAGCAATCGGGCTTCAATAAAGAGTTTACTACCGGCATACAATGCTTGCGCCAGATATCCATCTGAATGTTGTTGCACCGGTTCACCACGTCGGTGGTAAGCTCCAGATATTTCTTCCACTGGCTCAGCACAGCTTCATACGAGTCAAGCCGCTTATGATGAGCTGGATATACCTGCTTACCTGTGCGCTTATCCGTTCCATTAGTTAACACCAGCTCCAGCACCTTCGGCAGAGCAATAAAATGCACGCCGGTGCCGCAGGTCGGCGATGCTCCGCCGGGAATCATTGTTACCTTGCCGTCATATTCAAGCGGCTGGAAGCAGCCGGGAGCCGATTCCAGACATCCGCCCAGACACCAGGCCCGGGCATCCTGCAGATCCATCCCCTCCGGTCCATAGTTGCGCAGCATGAAGTTCATGCCCGCCTGGTTATTCATCCAGGCCGGGTAACCGAGGCCCAGCTTGGTACAGGCAGCAGCCTTCATCAGGAAATCCTCCGGTGTCCGTTCATCATAAAGCACACTCAAGGTAGGCTGGGGTGTCTGGTTGCGCATGCCTGCTTCAATGATCAAATATTCCAGAGGAGTGACGGCAGACAAGCCCTCGTGGTTCAAGCCGCCCAGAGAAAGGTTGTTAAAGGTGTTGCCTGACAGCACGCCGCCCGAAACCCCGGCTGAAGCAAAGCACTCGATACAGCTGATCTTAATCCGGTACAGCTCGAGCAGCTCAATGACCTCTTCGTCGGTCATTACCCCTTCGCGGATATCCTTCTCATAATAAGGCTGCAGGATCTGACCAAGTCTGCCGATCGACAGTCCGGACATGGCATCTTCGTTGGTCACACCCAAATGACAGCACAACGTCATCTGGATAGCTTCCCAGAAGCTGGCCGGTTTCTGATGAGCTACCTTCTGCATTACGTCGGCAACCTTCTCATAGTTAGCCTTCAGAGCGATATCCGTTTCAATCGTCGCTAAATACGCCGCCTGCCGGGAATAGTTCTCGCACCAGGCGCTCAATCCTTTGGTCATTTCCTTCATGGCCACATAATAGTAGGCCCGGCTCATGCCGAAATCACCGTCGCCGCCCGATTCACCCATCAGTTCGGCAATCTTTTCGTCACACAATTCGATGATGCGGTCAAAGCCATACTGAAGCGGCAGAAAATAGTTAGCCACTTCCCGGCCTTGCGTAATCGCAAAGGAATCAAACATGCAGACAACGCTGTCCATGATATTGCGAAACTGACCGTAGCCAGGCGTCATGCGCGAATATTTATCGCTCAGTTCCTCTACCGAAATCCCGGCCCACGGCCGCGAGGTCTTCACCAGCACAGGAATATCTTCTTTTCTCATGCCAAACTTCTTGGCAATGGACACCACTTCACCGTAGCTTTGCGTGACATTACCGCCTCCAGCGCCAACCACGCTGACCGCATCGGCCTCACTCTCAGCAGGAGCATCCACCTCTGCCATTAACGATTCGGCCTGGGCATTAAAAAAGCTTGCCGTCGTCCAGGGAAAGGGAAAACCGCCCCGGATATTTTTCGTCTTATTCATTACCAGCTTCTCATAAGGCTGGATCGTCGGTGTCATATGTGCCAGGCAGGCTGCCATAGCCTTAGCCCGTCGTACCTCAGTGACCTCACCTTCATTCTCCCACCATGTNNTCTCCATGAGCCGTTTCGAGCTCTCCTTGGCCTCGGGAATATCGCTTTCAGCAAGCATATCCACTTTACCCATAGCAATGCCGCGCTGCTTTAAGATGTCCTGCAGCTTGCTCTCATTTGCCTCCATTGCACTTACCACCTTAACGCCTATCTCCACTCTGCCGTACGTAAACAAGAAACTCTCATGTAGAGTTTCCTATGATAAGCCATACCTAAATTATATACCACCTTCACAGACAAACAAGAGCAAGAGGCAATGTTATACACTAACATTGCCTCTTGCTCTTTTATTATTGCTATTTAGTCTTAGCTTACTAGTGTTTAAAACACAAACTCAACCTGAGCACGGGCCCATTCGCCGAAAACGGATTTAGCACCGGTTACAGGATTTTTCGAATCAAAGGAACGAGCCAATTTGAGCATTACATTTTTAGCCAGGGTGTTTTCAAATGTAACATCCCAGGATTCAATCCCTGCCTTTGGAAACAGAGCTGTTGCGTTGTAGTCACCCCAGCCTAAAGACGCACGGGCAAAAGCTTTGCCGTAATCCAGGTGCATGCCCCAGCTGCCGGGTTGATTCATTACGGCACCCCGGTAGCTCAACCGGTACTGTACATTCGTGTTATACTGATCAAATTCGGTGTTTTTTACATAATCTGCACGGAAAAGCAAATTCGGCATTGCCATGGTCGACAGTCCAACTCCGTAGAGGCTTGCTACCGCAGGACCGGCAGTGTTCTTCAGACCAAAACCCTGTACGGTAGTTGCCTGGCTAAGCTTGTACGAAGCTTTAACCCAAGCGGCATCCTTGAAATAGAGCGCACCATAGTCCGCATTGGCTGCCGGAGCTGCAGGAATATCTGCATAAGATTTTTGATAGTTACTCAGAGGATTGCTAAAATCAGCCGCACCAAGCTCAACTTTCACTTGATTACCAAAGCCAAGCTTAACTCCATCGATCCCTTGCAGCGCTGCAATAAAACCTGAAGCGCCAAAAGCTTGAACCATTCGGCCGCCAGTTAATGTTACTCCTGCTTGCCCCAGGAAATTGCGTACGCTCAGTTCACCCTGTACAAGGTTATTGCCTTCATTACTATTAGGAGAAGTGGTAGTTTGCGAAGGATTGCCGAAAGATTCCTGGCGCAGTACATACCATTTAAAGTTGGCTGAGATATCTTCGTTTACTTTGGCTGCTGCCATGAGCATAAAATTGTTTTGTGTTACTCCGTCTCTGAAATGACTACTGGAACCGGAGGCTTTGTCCCATTTGACCCAGCGAACAGTATCGCTGCCGCTAAAACTAATCTTGTCTTCCACTTTGCTTACACGTTGATCAATTCTATTGACCTTCGCGTCTAACTTATCAAGCTCACTATTGAACTCAGCAGCAAGCTTGTTAATCAGCGCTTTGGTTTCGGCATTTGCTTTGTCCTCTTTCGTCATTGCGTTCGCTATTATTTGTGCCATTTCATAACGGGTCATCGTTCTGTCGCCCCGGAAAGTGCCTTCATCATAGCCGGTGACGATGCCGGATTTGGCTAATTGAGCAACAGCATCGTAGGCCCAGTGTTTTGCCGGAACGTCACTAAAGGAACTGGGTTGGGGCGCAGCCAACGCGCTCATTGAAGTGCTTACCAGTGTTGCTGCCAGCGTTAATAAACAAACCATTTTCTTCATATTTTCTTCCCCCCAAAAAAATTATTCATAACTTTCATTTAGATGATAGCAGGTGTAAAAATTCCTTGTTTGACCAATAGGGCACACCCGTAATGCTATACCTCCATGCAGCCAACAACTTCCGGAATAATTAGTGCTGCCTCCGTCTGAAGCTGAATATCCTGCACCGATACACCAGGCGCCAATTCCCGCAGAACGATCCCCTGCTGAGTGACCTCCATGACTCCCAGTTCTGTCACAATCCAATCCGCTTCATTAGCGGCAGTCAGCGGCAAGCTGCACTTCTTGAGAATCTTTGGCGCTCCGTTTTTTGTAGCATGTTCCATCGCAATAATTACGGTGCGGGCTCCCGCAACCAAATCCATGGCTCCCCCCATGCCGGGAACCATTTTCCCCGGTACCATCCAGTTAGCCAGATTGCCGCTTTCATCCACCTCAAGTGCCCCCAGCACAGTAGCTGCCAGATGTCCCCCCCGGATAAGAGCGAAGGACTGGGCACTGTCGAAACAAACTGCCCCCGGCACCATCGTCACCGGCGCACCGCCCGCATTGACGACATCTTTTTCCGGCCTGCCCCCTTGCAGCGCAGGACCGAGACCAACAAAACCATTTTCCGAATGCAGCATGATACCGCTGTCTGCCGGTATATAGTTGGCAACCGCCGTCGGCATGCCAATCCCCAGATTAACCAGATCCCCCGCCTTGAAGAAACGGGCAACTCTCCTGGCAATCAACTCCCGTGAATTTACCATATCTTATCCCCCTGAATCAGCATATCGACACAGGCACCTGGCGTCATAACCTGATCCGGGTCCAGGCTGCCTACCTCCAAAATTTCTTCTACCTCTGCAATAACAACATCTGCTGCCATAGCCATCAACGGATTAAAATTCCGCGCCGCGCGATGGTAGACCAAGTTGCCATATTTGTCAGCTTTCCAGGCCTTAATAAGCGCAATATCTGCTTTGAGCGGCAACTCCAGCAGGTAGGTTTTACCTCCGGAAACAATTTGTTCTTTCCCTTCCGCCACAACCGTTCCCACCCCGGTTGGCGTCAATACTCCCCCTAAACCGGCTCCTCCACAGCGAATCCGCTCAGCCAAAGTTCCCTGGGGTATTAGCTCGACCTTTAATTCACCTGCATGCATCTGCCGACCCGTTTCCGGGTTTGTCCCAATATGGGACACGATGACGCGGGCGGGCTGCCCGTTAACTACCAATTTGCCGATGCCTTTATCTGGAAAAGCGGTGTCGTTAGCAATAATGGTCAAATTCTTTACTTTCTGTTCAATAAGAATATCCACCAGCGCTTCTGGCGTTCCCGTATTCAAAAAGCCGCCAATCATGATGACTTGGCCGTCTTTTAGTCTCTCAAGCACGTTATTCTTTGCTGCCAATTTGTTCATAACCGAGTCCCCCTAGTTTTGCAGTCCCGTTTTACCAGATTTGATGATTAGCCGCCGCATCACGCAGTTCTTTGCGGAAGTCCGGGTGAGCTATTGCAATCAAGTTATCTACTCTTTGCCTGATTGTTCTGGCTTTCATCGGTGCAATGCCAAACTCGGTAACGATATAGTCGATATTGTTTCGCGACAGCGTTACTACTGCACCTGGTGTCAGCCAAGGCTGGATCGTGGACACCGTTCCGTTCTTCGCCGTAGAGTTCAGAGCAATGATCGATCTGCCGTTCTTAGCGTGAATTGCACCTTCTGCCGTATCGTTCTGCCCGCCGGACCCACTCCAGGTTTTTAGACCGATGCTTTCTGAGCAAATTTGTCCGGTCAAATCAACTTGTATCGCGGTATTAATTGATACCATATTGTCGTTTTGGGCAATGACAAACGGGTTATTTACGTACTCACCCCGCATGATCTGCACAGAAGGATTGCCGTCCATAAAGTCGTATAGCTTCTGTGTACCCAGCGCGAAACAACCGATGATTNNACTCATAAAAGCCGACGCCACCGCATTAGGAATGCCTCCGATTCCCAATTGAATGGTATCTCCATCATGAACAAGATTGGCGACATATTCGGCAATCGTTCTATCTTTCTCGGTGGTCTCCGCTGGCGCAAGAATCGGCACCGGCCGGTCCACCTCCACAAAATAGTCGATCTCGTCAATATGCAGCTCCGTGTCCCCGCCTACATCCGGCAGCCGGCTGTTAACCTCCATAATGACCAAATCAGCATTTTCGATTGCTTTTTTATCGTACATGGTGCTTAACGACAATTTTACGTAACCGTGCTTATCCATCGGCGTTACTGTGCCGATATAGACATTTGCAGGCTTGACCTCTGCCTTACGCACCATACAATTATGGAGATGAGTTGGTTGGTAGCTTACCGTGCCAAGCCGGTGAGCCTCCCTTGCCCCGGCACTATAAAACATGGAGTTAGTGGTAAAATGACCTTTCATTTCCGGATTGGTAAAGAACTCATATTTACCTATCCCCAGAGAGTTCCAAACAACAACATCCTCAACCCGGTCCTTAATGGTATGAAGCTCACTTAAAATACCCATGGGCTCAACCCCGCAAAAACCTGCGACAATTTCGTCACCTGACTGAATCAATGCTAACGCTTGCTCGATTGTAATTTTTTTTGCATTATATTTGTCCTGGTACAGATTAGCCATTGATAACCTCCAGCAATTCAATTCCTACTATCTTGCTAATACACGTTTCACTTTCATAATGCTTTGTGCTTGCATCCATACTGGCACTAACGCCTGCCTTTTATCTTGTTAACCGAAATACTCATAGCAAAATTTACAAATGCAAGCTTTCCCGACAATTATGATTTTCACAGTCAGCCCTAACAACCCATTTCTTTTTCCTTGGCCCGGGAATTGTTAAAGTCGGCTACCACATATCTGCTTCCTGCAAGATAAAAGAGGATACTGATCAAACTGACGCCTGCCGCAACAAGAAATCCCATCTGAAGATTAGATGCTGCCGAGACAAAGCCAGTCAACATTGGTCCCCACAAACCGCCAAGAATATAGAGGGTAAGCACATAACCGCCGTAAGCTGTTGCCCGGTTAAACAGCGGCACAATTTCCTGAGTAGTGGCTACCTGAGCGGAAGGAATACAAAATGTGAAAAACATCGCTAATGCAAGCAGCGGGATACTTAGCAGCATCACACCGGCAACACAAGTTAGGCAAGAGAGCAGCTGCATAATTGCACAGAAGTACATTCTGCCCCGCAAGTCCTTCTCTGACCAACGGTCTGAAAGCCAGCCGCTCAGCGGATAGGAAATGAAACCTACGAACATCATATACCCGTTAATCGTGCCGGCCTGGGCCGGAGTCATGCCCATGAAGCGTACAAATAATGATGACGTCCAATACAGCTGCGTCTGTAATAATACGGCACCCAGCCCGCAGGCAAAGTACATGCAAACAAGCGATTTATTCGTCAAAACACCCTTAAATGCACCGTAAAAGCTCAATGCAGCTGCATCTTTTTCCCTGGAAATATTCTCATAATCAGGCATAAACCAAGCCATAACCCCTAAGACTATTCCCGGAATACCAACTGCATAAAAAGCAGTCTGCCAACCATAACTGGTGGCAACGATTCCGCCAGCCATAAGCCCCAGTGCCGCCCCGGCAGTCATCGAGGTATTCCAGATTCCGATCATCATGGCCCGCTTTGTCCTGCTAAACATAGCACTGATTAAAGCTGCGCCACCTGATGAAAAACCGGCTTCCCCGATACCAACAGCCGCACGCGAAGCAAGGATCTGAGGAAATGTCGTACTGAGCCCGGTGCCCACCGACGCTATACTCCAGGCAACAGCCACCAGGGATAAGGTTTTTGACCTTCTCCAGCGATCAATAAATGCCGCCAGGGGCATCGATAAAATACAAATTCCCGCAAGTACAACGCTGCTCAGCATGCCTAATTGCGGATCAGTCAGCCCTAAATCCTTTTTCAAATACGGGAACAAGGGGCCAATGACCAAGCGGGCGGCGTAATCAAATAAGTAGAGGAAATACAGGACGAACATGGTATACCATATTTTCCAGGTTGGCAGCTTGAGAAGAACGTCGTCTTCGACGGGTTTCTCAAGCAAATTCACGGTGGATTTCAACTCTGTCTGTGTACTCATAAGCATCCTCCTTATACCAATTTAATCATTTTTCTACTGACATTCCATCTTGAAAACACCGGCCGCACCCATGCCGCCGCCAATGCACATCGTGATCAGGGCGTGTTTTCCTCCGGTGCGCTTTAGTTCGGAAAGGGCCTTGCAGGTCAGTACCGCCCCGGTAGCCCCCATGGGATGCCCCAGAGCCATCGCCCCCCCATTCGGATTTACCTTCTCCACCGGCAGCTTCAGTTCGCGGATACAGGCCAGCGCTTGTGCGGCAAATGCCTCATTGAGCTCGATAACATCCATGTCGTTCACAGTCATCCCAATTTGCTTCATAACCTTAGGGACTGCTTCAATCGGGCCCAGACCCATGACTTCAGCCGCCACGCCGCTTACGGCAAAACCCAAAAACCGGGCAACAGGCGCTATGCCCAGGGCCTGCGCTTTCTCCCGCGACATCAGTACAACAAAGCCTGCCCCGTCTGTCATTTGCGATGAAGTCGCCGCGGTCACTACACCGTCTTCTTTGAAGCAAGGCTTCAAGGCAGCCAGGCTTTCCATAGTGGTTCCTGCCCGCACTCCCTCATCAGCAGAGACCACTAGGGGACCATTCCCGGACTCAACGGTAATGGGTATAATCTCATCTTTGAATTTATCTGCTGCCTGGGCGGCGGCAGCCTTCCGGTGGCTGTCTACGGCCATCGCTTCCATTTCGGGCCGGGTAATCCCGCAGCGTGCTGCTACGTTTTCGGCAGTCATTCCCATGGAAAGATAAGTGCCCGGGATTTGCTCTGTCAGCCTTACATCCTGATACTCTTGTGGCTGCCCCATGATCATATCAGTCATCCTTTCCACCCCTCCGGCAACTACCACGTCCATCTGACCGGCCATGATGGCGTTGGCCGCGATAGCGATAGCCTGTAGTCCGGACGAACAGAACCGGTTGACCGTTTGCCCCGGCACAGTATCGGGCAATCCAGCCCGCTGGGCAATGAGGCGGCCTACATTAAAGCCGGTAACCCGCTCAGGCACAGCGCAGCCCACAATTACGTCCTCAATCAGTGCGGCATCAAGGTTAGGAACCCGTCTCAGCACGCCCGCCAGCGCCTGCGCTGCATATTCTACCGGGTGCATTTTCACAAAGGCGCCTTTAAATGCTCTGGCTAACGGTGTTCGTCCATAGGCCACCACTACTGCATCTCTTGTGTGATTCATATCTGCTTCCTCCTGTGAACTTAATCACCACTACTGTTTAGCGTACCAGCTGCCTGATACCCAACATCTCCCGGGCTTCAGCGGAATTGGCTATCTCCTTGCCGAACTCCTTAACGACCCGGACAGCACGTTCCACCAGCATCACATTGGTCGCTTTAACGCCTTTGGCAAACATTACGTTATCTTCCAGGCCAACCCGGATACCATCGGCACCCAGGGCGAGAGCGGCAAACATAATGGGCAAGTGATCTTTTCCGATGCCGAAAGCGGACCATTTGGACCCCTCTGGCATGTGTCTGACCAGGTATTGAAGGTTATCTACTGTGGCTTCCATACCGCCCAGAACGCCTAAGACAAACTGGCAGTAAAGCGGCGCGTCCAGAACGCCGGTTTTCAGATAGTGCTTGGCATTACCCAGCATCCCCATATCGAAAACCTCAATCTCGGCCTTCACATCGTTTTCCCGGTAGCACTTTGCCAGCTCTACCAGAAACTGCGGACTATTTTCAAATATTCCATCGGTCCCCCAGTTAAAAGTACCTGCGTCATAGGAACCCATTTCAATCTCCCGAATGGACTTGAAATGGACCATTCGCTCTTGTGAAGTAATCGGGTGTCTGGTTCCCGAAGATGTGCAGCAAATCACCACATCGCAATCTTTATGAGCCCGCAGCAGGTCGATGCTTNNGTGCTTTTTTTGAACCGTGCTTCCTCCATGGAGCCCTTGCCATTGTCGTCTCGCATGTGCAGATGCACGATTGCCGCGCCAGCCTTCCAGCAGTTGTAGGCGTCCTCGGCAATTTCTTCAGGCGTCATGGGAATATGCTCGTTGATATCCTTGGGGGTAACGGCTCCGGTCAGGGCAGCAGTGATAAAAACTTTATTTGTCATAATCATCGTTCCTTTCTAAATCTGATTGGTGTTGCCTCAACGCAGCCCGCCAGTTATCTTGATGCACTGGCCGGTGATGTATGCTGCCTCGTCGCTAGCCAGGAAGGCAGCGAGATTGGCTACTTCTTCCGGCTCGCCCACCCGGTGCATAGGGATGCTCTTTAAGAATGCCTCCATCTGTTTTTCGGGAACAGACTTAATGATCTCGGTATTGATCAAGCCAGGGGCAATGCAGTTCACCGTGACATAATTTGGCGCCAGTTCCAAGGCCAAGGTCTTTGTCATGCCAATAATCCCTGCCTTGGCGGCAGAGTAATTCGCCTGACCGACATTGCCCCCGGCAGCTAAGGATGACAAAGAAATGATACGCCCCCACCCCTGCTCCCGCATTGGGCCGATCACCTGTTGTGCACAGTAAAACGCTCCGTTCAGGCTAACCTGTACCACAGGATCAAACTGCTCCACCGTCATCTTGTGAGACATCGAGTCCCGGGTGATGCCCGCATTATTGATGAGGATATCTACACGGCCGAAGCGCGCCAGGATCTGGTGGAAGGCCTCTTCGACGGACCGGTGATCCGCCACATTGCAAACAACCGCCATGGTACGTGTTCCGGCTGGGTCAAGCCGGGTGGCAGCTGCCTGCAACCCCTCCCGGTTCAGGTCCAGCAAGGCAACGCCTTCTGCCCCATCCTGTAGAAATCGCTGTGCCATGGCAGCTCCCAGCCCCTGAGCGGCCCCGGTAACGGCCACAAATTTCCCGTTGAAGTCATACATACAGTGCTTCTCCTTATTCCTTGTTTGTGATGTAAGCTAGATAGCAGCGAATCTCGATAGATAGCTAAAATCATGGAGTCTTCCGCTTTTCTCCTCTTCTTTAATTAATTCTACGACCTTGTCATTGTAGGGTGTGGAAATACCCGCTTCGCGTCCCTTTTTGCAAACAACGCCGTTAATTCAATCAATTTCGGTTTTTCTGCCTTTTTCCAAGTCCTGCAGCATGCTCCCTTTCTGCGCTCCCTGGTTATCCCATAAGCGCCGGAAGAGCTCAATCTTTTGAGGAATTTCGGCATCTGATTTTAACTCGAATTGCTCGAAGCTTTCGCCTAATACTTCCACCATGCGATATCCTTGGGCATGACAGGCTTTCACTGTCTCGTCGGCAATATGGACAACGCATTCTATGGCCTTAGGACTAGCCAAAACATCACCGAAGGTACAGTTGAGCGCCGCAGACAAGCCGCTGAAGGTTGCATTCATCAGCAGTTTTGTCCAACGGACCTCCATTAAATTTGGTATAACTTCTGCTTTGCCCACCGTTTCGAGAATCTCTTGTACTTGCTGCATACGCGGTCGCAATACCCCGTCTATTTCACCGATTGTGAATGCGAATTTGCGCGTGTTTTCATAAGGCGATGCCAACCTGGAAACGCCTGGCTTTTCCCAAGTCGCACCAAACATCACCGCCCCGCCTATCGTTCTGCCTTTGCCGACATAGGCCGCAACTGACTCTTCCGGAATCCCGTTTTGCAGCGTGCAGACAATGCTGTCTTTATGCAGATGGGGTAGGAATTGGGTTAATGCTGTCTCGTTATTCGTTTGCTTTGTTAACAACAAGACAAGATCGTAACAGCCTTCCAGTTGGTCGGGCGTCAAAGCCCGCACAGGCACGTTCAGCTCTAAAAAACCAGTAACCGTGGCCCCGTTAGCATTAAGGGCATCCACATTTTCTTTGTAACTGTCAACCAAATCAACCGGATAACCATTTTTTGCAATTAAAGCACCGATGATAATACCAAGTGCGCCTGCCCCTAAGATAGCCGTACGCATTGAAGCCACCTCCAAATTTTTTTGCATAAAAAGCTCCTCTCTTTCCTGAATTCAACTTGTTCAATCAGTTGCAACCTCTATATAAGCAATTATTGTGCCAAATCTGAATTCACTAAATAATCAGGCTTGCGGCCATCCATAGTGTGATCATTCACTCACATCTTCTTGTGATATTTATGGGTGCCAGCACCGCGCAGCGCTTTGCTCATCCAACACAAACAGACAGTGTGATGCTATAATCACACTGTCTGTTTATACACTCACCCCACTTATGGGCATTAGCCGCCATAAGTAAAAAGGCACTTTCACAATATGAAAGTGCCTTTCCTATCTATTTACTTCACTAATTCCTCGGCCATTTGATCAATCCGCCGGGCCATCACATTAATATCTTGTACCGTGCCTGCCACACTAGTGACCGCTTCTGCAACCTGAGAAATAACATCATCGATTTGCAATATTCGGGCACGAGTATTTCTACTGTCTCCCTGGATATTAGAAATGATTGCACTAATCCGCTTTATTGATTCAGCACTATTAGCCGCCATTTTACGAATCTCATCTGCAACCACCGTGAAACCACGTCCCTGTTCTCCAACCCGGGCAGCTTCAATCGCAGCATTCAGGCCTAATAAATTCGTCTGAGTAGCAACTTCCTTATTCAGATCGATGATCTGATTGGTTTCACCCATCCGTACTTCGGATTCCTGCACCAATTTAGCCACCGTCTTACTAACGGCCGATATTTCCTGCGTTTGCGCCGATATTTCTTCCGTTGTACTTGCCAGAATAGAAATACTGTCTGTAAGCTTAGCCGCCATATCCTTTAACTCATCCTGCCGGTCAGTCGACTCCAGAACACAGGCCGCACCGATTATTTCATGGCTGTCATTATAAAGTGGAATAGCGGTGGCGATATACGCCACACCATACAAGGCCTTATCAACCTTAACAACGATCCTGCGGCCTTCATGTACTGCCCTGTAAACAGCGGTCCCCTCTACCAGCGGCACACCGATCTTACCTTTGAGCTCAAGCTTTTCGCCTGACTTATACAATATTACTTTTTCCAAATCAGCTACAGTTACTGCCACATCACTACTGTATAGTTCATTTAAGAACGGCAATACCTTCGCAAAACATTGTAGCGTATCATCTGTATGCATTTTTTATCCTCCTTAACATTCTTTCAATTGGCTGCACCATTGATATAAGCAATAATTATGCCAACAAAATAAGCCCTTGCTACCGTCTGCCGACGAAGCAAGGGCTTATTTCGCGATTGTTACCGGTACTTGATGCCCAGGCGGCGCATCTTCTGATACAATAACGAACGATCCATCTGGAGCATTTCAGCGGTTTTTGTTATGTTTCCCCCGGTTTCATGGAGGATGGTTAAAATAACATTTCTTTCTGCCGCAGCTTTAGCTTCTTTAATCAGGTCTTGTGTGTTTGTGATTCTAACTGGTTTTTGAATTTTGGGCATTAACCACTCGAAATGCGATAAATCAAGCAGTCCGGTTACACAAAGACCAACCGCTCGTTCCACGGCATTTTCCAGTTCGCGAATATTGCCCGGCCACCCATATCCTTGCAGTAAAGACAAGGCTTCTGGAGAGACCTCGACTGGTCCCAAACCTGCCTGTTCCCTGTATTTTTCGACAAACCTCTTCACAAGCACCGGAATGTCGGACATTCTTTCCCTTAAGGGCGGTACCTTTATCGGAACCACATTTAGACGATAAAATAAATCGGACCGGAAAGAGCCCTGCTTTACCATTGCCTCCAGATCATCGTTTGAGGCTGCCACAATCCTGACATTAACAGAGACCGGTGCCGTACCGCCGATACGTTCTATTTCCTTTTCCTGCAGCGCACGCAGCAGTTTTGCCTGGGCAGGTAAGGTGAGTTGACTTACTTCATCCAGAAAAAGCGTCCCTTTGTTAGCCAGCTCAAACTTACCCTTTTTCCCCGTCTTCCGTGCTCCCGTAAAAGCGCCTTCCTCATACCCGAATAATTCAGATTCAATAAGATCGTACGGCATTGCCGCACAATTGAGTTTAATAAAAGGATAATGAGTCCGCAGGCTTTCCTGGTGCAGGGAATGGGCAACCAATTCCTTGCCTGTTCCGGTCTCTCCCTGGATAAGTACGGTAGAATCAGTGCACCCGGCACGTAATACTGCTTTGCGCAGCTCAACGACTCCGGCGCTTGTACCTGCAATATCCGCTAACGTATACCGTGCTCCAGAGTATTTCTTAAGCTTGTCTTTATAATAGTCTACTTGCCCGCGTAGGTCCTGCAAAGACTCAAACAGTTTTTCCGATTCTTTCAGCCGGTCAAATACACTATAAGACACGGCCCCGATAATTTTACCGTCTTTCATTAGCGGCCAGCGATTACAGATACTCGTATGGCCTGCGTAACAAAATACATCACCCCACATGGCCTTGCCCGACTCTAGCACAACAGGCAGCTTACTGTTAGGAATGACCTGCTTCACCGGTATTCCGATCAGTTCTTTCGCATCATACCCCAGTTCTTTTGCATAGTTTGCTTCAATGTAGACGATATTGGACTCACGATCAACAACTACCAATCCATGCACCTGGTCCAAGAATTCCTTCATTATCTCCAGCCGTGAATCCATTGTGACCATTCCTCTTACCCCCCAATGAGCTTTGCTCCATGCTTTCACATATACACGGTGACTCTCCTTATCTACTCTCTACACAAGCAAGTTTCATGCCCAAATGATTAGCTCGTCATCATAATAACACAGATAAATTATATTATCCAAGAAAGATCCTGTATTTTTTCAAAAATTCAAACTTATCCTTATTAGCTGCGGCTGCAACCCGCAAACCTGGATAACCAAGAAGAGCAAGAGGCAATGTTATGAGCTAACAATGCCTCTTGCTCTTGTACTCTCACTCAAAGCTCTATGATCTGGGTTGCAATATTGTCGCAGAATTCACTGTCATGCTCAACAAATAAAATAGTAGGGCCATATTCGAGCAGCAGCTCTTCGATTTGCATCCGGGAGATGACATCAATATAATTGAGCGGTTCATCCCACACATGCAAATGAGCTCTTTCACACAAGCTGCGCGCAATGAGCACCTTCTTCTTCTGTCCGGCGCTGAAATCAGCCATATCCTTTTCGAATTGCAACCGCGAAAAATCCAGCTTGCGCAGGTTGGCCTTAAAGATACTCTCATCAATGCCATGCTCCCGGGCATAGTCACTTAAATTGCCTTTCAGATGAGCCGTATTCTGCGGCACATAAGAGATGGCCAGCTGGCTGGCCTTCTTCAGTGTGCCGGTATAGGACAAAGCCTCACCTGTCAACAGCTTGAGTAAGCTCGATTTGCCTGACCCGTTTTTGCCGTATAACGCCACCCGGTCGCCCTGCTCGATGGTGAAGCTGACGTCCTTACAAGCCTGCTTCTCTCCATAGAAAATCGCAACCTGCTGCAGCTCCACCAGCCGATCCGTGTAGAAATCGGTCTGCACGATTTTCAGCTTATCGGCACTCTCAATATTCTTGAGCAGCTTCGATTTCTCCTCAATCGCCGTCTGCTGCCGTGTCTCGATGGACTTGGAACGCTGCATCATCTTCGCCGCTTTGTGACCGATATATCCCCGGTCAGGCCGTAAGCCCGAATCCCGTGTGCCGAACTTCGTCTTCTCTACTTGCTCAGACCAGGCAGAGGTACGTTTGGCTGCCGCTTGCAAGCGGGCAATGTCTTTATGGAGCTTCTCATTTTCCGCCAGTTCGAAGTGATCCTGCATTTGCTTGTTGGCCCACCAGGAGGAAAAGGTTCCTTTTTGAATCTCAATATTAGTTTTATTAATCGAGAGAACGTGATCAATGCAGTTATCCAAAAACGCCCGGTCATGAGAGACGAGAATAAAGCCGCGCTTGCTTTTCAGATAATCACTGACCACTTTTCTGGCTTCCATATCGAGGTGATTCGTCGGCTCATCAATTAAGAGGAAGCTATTCTCTTTCAGGAACAAGGCTGCCAACAGCACCTTGGTCTGCTCGCCGTTGGACAGCGTAGCAAAGGGACGGTACAGCACATCCTCGTCTACCTGCAGCAGCGACAGCTCGCGCATCACCTGCCACAGCTCATAATCGGGGTAAATGCTTTCAATGACATCAATCGTATGGTTCACTGGCCCGGTTACTGCGAAAGGGAAATACTCGAAGTTGGTTTTCGCGGCAATAGTACCTCTGTATTCGTATTTGCCTAGCAGCAAATTAAGAAACGTTGTTTTTCCTCTGCCGTTTCTGCCGGTGAAGCCCAGCTTCCAATCGGTATCGATTTGAAAACTCACGTTTTCAAAGATGTTATCATAACTGCCGTCATAGCCAAAAGTTAGATTGGTAACGTTAATCAAAGACATGATAGTAGCCCTCCTGTATAAAAAATATGAGCTGCAAGAAAGCAATTCTTGCAGCTCATAAATACAGCAAAGCCAAGCCCAAACCTAAGGCATGACAAGGATATATTCCGTGAGTGAAAAGAATGTGTCTTTCTTGCACAGGCATAATAAAGCAAGAGGGGGTTTGACCGCTCTAATCTATTATGCTCAGAAATTAGCAAGAAAGAATAATCATCTTTTCAACTCCAATCGTCTATTTGCCATTATTATAGCATTCCTAGTTTTTATATTCAATAAACAGAACCTGGAAATCCAGCAACTTTATTCAGACTTGTTATTGCCCAGACTGCTGACTGCCTTAGCAATCCGCTCCAAAGCTTCTGCCAGCAGGGACCGGGGGCAGGCAATATTCATCCGCATAAAGCCCGCTCCTCCCGGCCCAAAGGTAGAGCCTTCATTCATCGCCACCTTGGCCTGTTCCAGGAAAAACTGCTGCAATACCTTGGGCGGCATTTGTAACGCCCGGCAATCCATCCAGATCAGATAAGTCGCCTGCACGTCGCCGACTTTAATCTGGGGAATCCGTGCGGCAACGAATTCCTTGAGATAGCTCAGGTTGGCTTCCAGATAGGCCAGCAGCTGATCAGCATAATAATCGCATTCGTTGTAGGCCACTTCAATCGGTAAGGTGCCGAATACCGTTCTGCCATAGGCTTTGTTGTCCGCAAGAGCAGCATAGAACCGGTCATGCTTGTGACGGTTCGGGATAATAGCCGCTCCTGTCCGCACACCGGCAATATTGAAGGTCTTGCTGGGATTTACACAAACCACGCAGTTATCGGCCGCTTCCAGTGATAGGCTGCCAAACGGGATGTGGCGATTGACGCCATACACAATATCTGAATGAATTTCATCGGAAACCACCATTACCTGATGCTTCAGGCACAGCTCGGACATGTGGGTCAGCTCTTCTCTGGTAAAGCATTTGCCGACAGGATTATGGGGGCTGCACAACAGAAACATGGTCGTCCGCTTTTGACTCAGCAGCTGCTCCAGATTAGCAAAATCAATAGCATAGCTGCCGTCCGGCTGTAAGACAAGCTCGTTGCCCAGGATGTTCCTGCCGTTATGGGGGATGATCTCATGAAACGGATGGTACGCTGGCATCTGAATGACAATATTGTCACCCGGATTGGTAAAGGCCCGCATAGCATAGATAATCGCCGGGACAACTGCCGGGGTATATTCTACCCAGTCAGGATCAACCTCCCAGGCAAAACGCTTTTTCTGCCAGTTCACAATCGACCGCTCAAACTTCTGATCATTAATGGGATAGCCATAAATCCCATGCTGCGCTCTTCTTACCATGGCATCAATAATTGGCTGAGGGCATTTGAAATCCGTATCGGCAATCCATAGCGGCAGTACGTCTGCTGCATACGTATCCCATTTCTTGCATTCCGTCCCTGTCCGGTCAATCCGTTCGTCAAAATCATGTTTGATCATCACGATCCACCTCTCCCTTCTCACTCTCCAAGCTACACTTGTCCCTCCGGCTGAATCCCCAGCTTCCTGCGCCAATAGCGCGAGTACACAGCCCCCAGCGGGTTATGAGCAAGCACTCTGTCCTTTGCCGCTAAGCAGGATACAGGTACCTGGCAGGCACCGGCAAACAGGGCATCATGACCAACACATAAACCCACCGTAACACAAAACTCAACAGCTTTATCCTGCAGCAGCCTGGCCTGCATAAGCGGGTTGCACATCGTTTCGCGGGCACCGGCCTTGATCTGCTCCAGCGCCAGCTGCTCTTTTGCGATCCCGCATACCTTGCAGCAAACCGAATAGACCTGAAAGCTTTTGGCAAAATACGCTTCGATCAGTTTTGCTTCCTCGCTAAGACCGATACAGAAAGCCACACCAATTTTCGTATAGTCCATGAGCTTGCAAAATTCGGCTGTCTCTTCCAGGCGGGTAAGCTGATTATAAAACCGCGCTTCCGTGCAAGCCGCCGCCCGCATCATCGCCAGGCGTTCGTCCGTATAGGCTGCATGTACAGCATCAGCAGTCATTCCCGTACAATTCTGCCCTGCCAGATAGCACTTGTGGTGAGTACATTTCGCACACTTCATATTGAATAGCTCCTTATGAGTTGATAAAAACAAAGGCCACATTGACAAGTGCCGCGACTGCCATCGGAATGGCGGTCCGCTTGACCACCTGCATCGGTGACACGCCTGCCACCCCGGCAATCGCAACAATAGCGGCAGTAATCGGTGACACAACACGGCCAAAGCTGGTCATAATCTGCATCGGCAGCAGCAGTGTAATCACCTCTATATGCAGTGCCGCCGCAATCTTCGGGGTAAGAGCGGCAAAAGAGAAGAACGCTGCATTGCCTGACCCCATCAAAAAAGCACAGCAGGCAATGACAATACAAAACAGGATAATGAGCGCCTGAACCCCCAGGCCCAGCTCCTGTGCCCCTGCCGTCAGCGCATCAACGGCGCCAATCTTCATCAGACCGGCGGCAAATACTTCACCGGCAACGATCAAGCTGACTACCGTCGCAAAGCTGTTGCCCATACCTTCATACAAATACTTCAGACTCTGCAAGACAGCGCGAAAGTCTTTCAACCGTACATACTCGAAGGCCATGCTGATAAAAGTACTGACAAACATCGCCGTAACAACATCCATCTTGATTGTGCTTTTAAACAGCGGGCTGAAGCCAAGAATAAGAAGCATAGGAATGACGGGTAAAATCGCATACAGTAACGGCGGACGGCTGTCCTCTTCCTTCCCATAATCCAGCGAGGCATCCTGGCCGGTAAAGCCCTCTTTCTTGTCCCACCATTTTTGCACAATATAGTGAGTAGCCCCCAGCAGCAAGGTGGTGACAACAAAGATGGGCAGCTGGTGATTGACGAAGTATACAGCCGGATCAAGCTTACAGAGATTCGCAGCCAGAATGGCATTGCCCGAACCGGGGCCTACGTCCATGTACTGCGCACAGCCGATAACACCCAGTGCCGACAGCTTGCTCACACCGGCCCGGATCAGAACAGGATACAACATGACCATGAGCAAGAGTCCCAATCCGGCATGGCTGGGAATGAACAAGACCAAAAACTGACTCATAAAAAAGCTCAGCACCAGCAGCAAATAGGGTGATTTAATATGTTTAATCGGCGAGGCCACTACGGCAAATAGCGCTTTACTTGCCCCGATGTACTCCATATACCTGGCAAACCCGGCAATGGACATAATCGTCAGCCCCAGCCCGGCAACGCGGGAACTGAGCAAAACACTGCCGGTATGAAAAATATCTAAAAAGACCGAACCGGAGGATTGTTTTCCTTCGAGCAAAGCCGTATTGCTAAGCTGGCACGCTGCCAGCAGCAGGATCATGCCTGCCGTTAACAGTACCGCCTGGGGATAATACTTTTTGACAATCATATAGACAACCCAGGCAATGACGATTCCTGTGATGATCATCATGGTCATGTTCGCCCTCTGCCTCCCTTTGCTTGTAACATCATTTCAGTTCTCCCTGCCACTTGCCGGTAACAGCAGCCGTAATGCAGTCTGCTGTCGAGCCGAACCAGCATTGCATACCGGGTATGCCAGTCAGGCAGTGCGCCTGCTTGGCTGAATTGGTCGCCACTACCTTGGCACCTTGCGGTTTCACTCTGCCCTCAGCCGGACAGGCATCACTCATCAACACTCCTCCCGCTTCGTTGATGATGCGGGTATAGCCAGTGCGGTCAGCCACCGTCTGCAAAGCACGGGGCGTAATAATCCATAAACTCACATTGCTGTGTACCTTCCGGCCTGCAAGCAGGCGGCAAAGCTCGCCCAATTCTTCCAGCGAACAAGGGGGACAGCCGAGGATCACCCAATCAACTGTAGTGTCGTGGGCACAGGCATTGAGCATATCAAAGGCCAGCATACGCTCGGCCTTGCCGAAGCGCAGCACATCCAGAGGCTGCTTGCCGCCAAAAGCATCATTCAGATTACGGGCGTCGGCGGTAATACCGGGTATGTGGAACAGCTCACACTCACCCGCTGCCTGTAAGGCTGCACTCAGGCCTTTCAGCCTGCGCAAATTGGGTACATGTTGGATGCTGTAAAAAACCGGCTTGCCTGTTTTCACCAGCTGTCCGGTATAATAGCCTAACAGCTCCCAGTCCAGCGCACTCTTCACTTCCCACTCAACGTTAATGAGATGCGTGCCCAGGCGATTTTCGGGAAGATGAAGTCCCCAATAAGGAATCTTACCGGTAAGCATAGCAGCTATAACTACCTCGCTGCTTTCCCCATTAGAGCGGGCACCGAATACCGAGTTGATATACACCACAGCAGACGACTTCAACCAGGCACAATGCTCGCCTTTAACAGGTACATTGCCGACCAGATAAGGTGCGCAGGTACACAACTGATTGACGCTGATGGAAGCAGCAAACGCTTCATCAGCCACCTGCGCTTCATATTGTTCCTGAGTTACGCCTTGGAGCTGCCACTGTTCTGGGTCTAAGCCAGTCCCCATTTGACAGGAATATGCCTTGACTGCAGGGAAGTCACTAAGCTCTGAAGACTCTAGGTTGAGCATTGACAGTACCGTATCCAGCCTGATGTCGCCGCAGACATTGTTCGTATCGATAAGTCTTTCTGCATCGATTGCCTCTCCGTAATGCACAAGCAACTCCATCGCCTTTTTCCGGACCTTGCCTTCACTTCCGCCTACTATGGCTTGCTCTTCAATAGTTAACTTCATATTAATCCCTCCTACCTACCGGGATTTCTAACAAAGGTTTACGTTTTTTTATTGTTGCGCTATAATGGAAATGGATTGTTCTGGAAACTCACACTCTTCCTGTATGCGCGCCAACGCATGCAGGGCATGACAAATAAACAGCATTCGCCCATAGTAATGCTGCTGATTATTGCAACGCCTTCACCAACTCCTTTATGTGGTTTTTGTGAACGATTCCGTTCTGTTTAAAAAAATAACTCCCCCTTTCATAAGTTTCATTCTAATGCAAATGCTTTAAGTTGTCAATGTTTTTGCGTTAGTTAATGTGGAATTCCTTTTACCTATAATTGCTTTAGCGTTAATTGGAGGATATAATATGATGAATACTGCCAGACGCATTATTCAGTTGCGGACAGAAAAGAATTACTCAACCAATAAACTCGCTCAGCTTGCCGGAATCGGTCAGGCTACCTTGCGGGATATTGAAATCGGTAAAAAAAATCCTAACGTTACAACTCTGGAGAAAATCTGTCAGGCCCTCGAAATCTCTCTGGCTGAATTTTTTACAGAGGCTAAACCTGCACCAATCATTCGGGAAGATCATGAGAAATATAACCTGCCCGAGGAAGTAAAAAAGGAAATTGCGTTGATTGAGGAGTTTGTGCTGTATAAGCACGGGATTCGGAAGCGGGAAGAGACGAAGTAAGGGATAAATTACAGTTGAGGCACATCCCACTCGATATATCTCCAAGTATCCAAACTATTTGGCTATGAAATACGCTTTTCTTTATATATTTTTAGAATTAGATAGTAGTTGTTGGGTATTTTTTAATGCGCTCTAACTACTACCCTCTTTCATTTTAGCAATCGCCTCAAGTCCACATTTAGAAGACTCAATGCATTTATTGTAGTCCACATTTAGAAGACAGTCAAGGGGGATTTTCTATGTTTAGACAAGAAATTTTTTGTGAGCGCTTACGAACATTACGAATGTCTCAAAATCTTACCCTTGAACAATTAGCAAATGAATTAAGTTTAGTTAAACAAACGATAGGTAATTGGGAAAAGGGAGTTCGTACTCCCAGTCTTGAGGCCAGTATTGCTCTAGCTGAATTCTTCAATGTGTCGCTAGATTATTTAGTTGGCTTATCTGATAACTCAAGAAGAAGATAAATAGTGCAAATTATAAAAATGCCTAAAGCATCTTAACGCCACTTCAGATGCTTTAGGCATTTTTATGTCGAGACGATTAGTTAAAGGATATAAACACTATCTTTATTATGCTTCCTATACAACCATACCGATTTTATAAATCAAACCATACTCTGTAAACCAGGTCCTAGTATGTATGCTATACTTAAAAAGTACTAAGATATCAATCAGGCTTGGCATAAAAAATCAAAGGGTGATTAGATGGATTACAAGACACTTCAATATTGGCATAAGTTAGAACATTTTTATCCTTATATTTTGAATGATCAAGATAGTCCTTTCATAAAGACTCATTCCATCAATTGCAAATCTCAATTCCCAGATTTAGAAACCCCTACAATACCTGCTTCCAAGAAGCTCCGACGCTATGCTATTTACCTCGGAATCTTCCGAATGGACAGCGCACTATGCGCCTTAGAAAAAGGTATGAAAACACCGATGAAATTTCGGGATTCAGGAGACGATGAAAGTTGTTTTTGCATGTTCAATTTATCTCCTATTGGTGTTTTTGATTCGGAAAGTTTTCGCATATCATCTTTCCCTTGGGCTATTCACAGAGTAAAAGATGGTGGAATTGTTATTGACCAGTGGGATAAAGACTTTAAAGCATTTGAGCTTAAGCTGTTTCAGTATCTCAATGATAACAAAGAACCATATACTTATGACTTTTTAGAAGCTACTCGAAATTACTTTGCGTCTCAGATAAACTGGGATATTGCCTTTTCTGATTGCTGGTTACGTATTGATATGGTTTTAGAAGATGCTGACAAAATAAAAGTGACTGAAATGCCCTTACCCTCTGGAAATCTTGAAGATAATACCAATGACGATTTATTGGAAGAGACTAACGCGAAAAATGAAGCCATTGATGAGCTAGTCAAACAAAATGATCTCCTCAATAGTTTTTATATCAGGGATCTTGAGCGAATCATTGAAAGCCTGCAAGAAGACTGCACCGATTATGGGCAAGCCTTTGCACAATACATGTCACAACAGTCTGGACAAAGAGTAAATGTTGAGTCAGATATTAAGGCTCAACTTGAATTAATGTCTCCAACTCATTTACCCTTCGGTCGCTGGCCTAGTAATTATGGCATGCGTTTTATGCAACAGATAGCTGTCAATGCTTTTATGTGTAAAGATACTAAGTACCAGCAGGATTTTTTTTCAGTCAATGGTCCTCCGGGTACAGGCAAAACAACACTGCTTAAAGATATCATTGCAGCAATTATTGTAGAGCGTGCTATAGAAATGGCTAGACTTGATATGCCTGATAGTGCTTTTAACCAAGAGGTGTTATGTTCAATTTCTTATAAGAATTTTTCTAATGAAATAAGGGACATTGCGCCCGCAATTAAAGGCCATGGAATATTAGTTACGTCCAACAATAACAGTGCTGTTGAAAATATTACGAATGAACTGCCTTCCATCAGCGAAATGCCTGAAAAGTATCAAAGCAGTGACTATCACTATTTTTCCGAAGTCTCTGATATGATCTTCGGTGACGGAACAACATGGGCACTCAACGCAGCTTCACTTGGCAATAAACGTAAAAGGACTACCTTTATTGATAAATTTTGGCCGATAGCTAAAGAAGAAGAAAAAGACTTAAAATATGACTTTAATAAAGAATTAAGGGAAAAAGTCAAACGCATTTCACCTGAAGAATGGAATAAAGCAAAACAGTCTTTTAATCATACCCTCAAGCAAATAAAAAGCGAGTATGCGCGTATCCAAACAATATATAATCAGACATGTCTGTTACTGGAAAGTAATACTAATTTGTCTGCATTGATCGATTCTCTGCAAATTTTGGAATCGCAGATTCAAAAGACTGAAGAACAGCTAGTCACTTGCCAAAATGATATCTTGGGCTATACGCAACGAAAAGAACTTTTGCTCTTGCAAAAGTTGGACTTAAGTAGCATTGACCGGTTACTATGGCTAAAAAAGATGATATGGCCTAAGCATAAATTAGTTCAAAAATATACAGAAATAGTTAATGCATTAGAGCAAAACAGTATTGATTTAGTCAATATGCGGGATAAACTGGACTCAATCCAAAAACAAATAAAAGCATTAAGTCACCAAAAGAAAAGTATAGAAAAAGAGAGAAACGCAGTCTGCGAAAAAATTGCACATCTTGAGGCTGGGCTAGAAGCTTTTCGTGCTGAGATGGAAGCCCCATATCGTATAGACCAATATTTTATTAAGCAACCTACTGATATCAGTAAATCATCCCCCTGGGGATATTCTGCATTAAACATATTAAGAGAACAACTCTTTTTAGAAGCGCTTCAGCTTCACAAGGCCTTTGTATGCAATTCAAAGAATTTTCGAAGCAATCTTGATGCTTTCGGAAAAATGATGCGAGGACAAATCCCGAAGAGGCAATTGCCAATTGTAGCGCCAGTTTTACTCCAAAGTTTATTTTTGATCGTTCCCGTTATATCAACTACTTTCGCATCAGTCAGTAGCTTTCTAAAAGATATTCCCAAAAACGAAATCGCCTATCTTTTTATAGATGAGGCCGGACAAGCCATGCCCCAATCGGCAGTTGGAGCCATATGGCGGTCAAAGAAGGTAATTGCCGTAGGCGATCCGTTGCAGATCGAGCCTGTCGTTACTTTACACGATAACGTAATCCAAGTATTAGCCGATTATTACTATCAAAGTCAGTTGATTAAAGATAAAAATACCAGTGTGCAGACTCTTGCCGACTTAATCAATATTATAGGTGGGTATCGGACATTAGAGAAAGAAAACGACTTATGGATCGGTGCGCCACTTGTCGTACATAACCGTTGTCAACAGCAGGTTTTTCACATTTCCAATAAAATTGCCTATGACAACAAAATGGTATATGCCACGAAGGATCATCAAAATGCAGTTTGCCGGTGGATACATGTATCAGGAACTAGCCAAAATGGACACTTTGTACCCAATCAAGCTGAAGCAATAACTGAAATTGTGCTTGATAGCTTCAAAACCCTTGGACAAACCGAAAACGGAGATTTAAAAATACCCTCCCTATTTTTGATTACCCCATTTAGGAGTGTCAGAGCAGGCTTAATTAATCATTTCCGTAAAGTACTGCCAGATTTATTCATTCAAAATAAGCTCGATATCCCTAAAAAAGAACTACGCAAATGGATTAGTACCTCCATCGGTACAATTCATACATTCCAGGGAAAGCAAGCAAACACCGTTATACTATGTTTGGGAGTAGGCTCTGATGGCAAAAACATGGGGGCTGTAAACTGGGCTAGCGCTAGTCCCAATATCCTTAATGTCGCAGTTACCCGCTCAAAAATACAGCTATATATTGTTGGAGATAAAACTCTTTGGCAGGATAAACCGCATTTTGATAAGGCCTATACTTTCTGCGATAAACCACAGTGCTAAGTCTAGAAATATGCCATAAAATTTAGACATTTTTCTATAAAAAAGAGCCACACTGTACTAACAGTGTGGCTCAAATCTTTGCAAAAAAATTCGTAATTACCAATGATATGGTATTTCTACAGTCTTCCTTTGTGGGCCAAGGAGGCAGGATTGTTAAATAACAGTATTGACTATTATAACAAATGTATCTCAAAATCTGAAATCTCTTCAATTATTTTTAATCTATAGCCTTTTCTTCTAATAGCTTTTCTTAATCGCTTACATTTATCCCATTGATTAAACCATGTGTTTTCAGGTAATAGCCTTTCAAATTTAGCCCACTCATAATTTGAGAATTCCTGCTTCGCAACGCTTGAATGTATTATTGTAAACGCAAACTTAACAACATAAAGAGGAAATATATTACTTGATAGTAATATAATAGGGAAATAAAACAATGCTACTTTCATTTGATCTTCGATTGATAAGTTATTAATCTCTATCTTATCAAAGATTGAAATTAATAGATCCTGATCTATTCTCGTTGCAGAGTTAGAATAAGGGTCAATAATCTCAAACATTAAAAGCAATTGTTGATTATTCATTTCTTTATAAGTTTTTTCTAACATATTTACACAATCATTTGCATGATTTTTACATATTTCTTTGATGGTTTCTGAACTTTGGCTAGCTAATGTTTTAAATCCTAATAGATAAACTAAAAAAATATTTATTGCCTTTTCACCAAATAAATTGAACAACTCTTTACCAAAATCATATGTACTCGTATTTAAAACTATAGTCAATATATTATCAATTAATACAGCTCTTTGTTTTTGCATAATTAAACACTGCAGAATTTCTTCTTGAAATCCTTTAGGTTGATACCATATTTCTATACATTGAGCTAATTTGGGATTTAATGTCACTAATAAGCTACATATATCCAACTCCATATTAGTAAAATCAACAAACATTTCCAATGAAATTAATTCAGAATAAATTGTTAATATAGTTTCGCCAACTTCGCCAATCTCATTTTTTGCTAGGTAACTCACTAACTTATTTGAGTTGTTTATATCTGTCAATAGCCCTTTATTAATTAAAATCTTGAGAAGTTTTAAATCAATTGAAAGCCAGGTATTATTAACTAAATATACTAAGATTTTAAGGGTATTATCAATACTTTCCCATTCATGCAATTGATTAGAAATGTATAACTCTACAAATTGGTTGCCTAATTTTTCTTTTTCGTTCATCGGAAATATTTTTTCAATAATATTGAGTCCTTCAGCAACATTTAAACACCGTAATTCTGCTTTAGCACCCACATATATTTTGACAAACTGAGCTAAAAATTTACTTTGAGTATATTGAATACCAAACTTATTCCTAAACTGATTAAAATCCTCCCAGGAGTCTTTAATTTGAAATTCGTATGCTTTATTAACCCAGATAGGAAATGATTTTATGCTACTAATTTCTTGAAGAACTTTATATTCACTTTGCCTGCTGACTATATTATTTATTGTATATTTTGGCACAATCTGAAAATTTAATATTTCAGTTTCAAATTTTCTGATTGCTAAAGATCCTGTTGAAAATGAAAACCATTGTTGCATATCTCTATTTTGTCTAGTCCATAAATAAATAATCTCGTTTGCATAGTATTTAGAATTCTCAGCTAGAATAATAATTGAAGGAGAATTATTCCCCCATATAGCCCAAATCAGGTATTTCATTTTCATATTATCCAAAACAATTTTATTATTTATCTCGGGCTTAATCTCAATCTGTTTGGTATAATTAGTAAAATTCAAAGAATTTTCCGGTCTAACAAAAGCATTAATTACCTGATTGATATTTTCACCTAATAAAAATAAATCTTTTGGTTCAATAAGCAATGAATGTGTCCATACACACCCTGGTCGCTCCATTTCTTCAGCATACCAAGTATAACTTAATACTACTTTATTATCCTCTTGCAAAAAATAGCCGGTAAAATATTCTAGAAATCCTTTTTGAATTTCAGGACCCGATAGATCACTTAAAATCTCCATCTTGCGTTTTGATTTTTCCGACAAATTTACTGAAGTAGCGATTAAATGGTGTCCATTTACATAACCATGTATAGTTTGTTCAATAAAAATTGATTTATTGAGCATTTGCTCCACCTACCACCTTATAAATAGGTAAGGTAATATCATGACAGACTTCTCCGTTATTATCTTCTACAATTATTCTTTTCATAGGTTCATCGATATTTAACAACTCATCTCTGTTTTCTAATTTTCCACCTTGTGCACTTACTCCCCAAAAACTAGTATTTAATATGTTATTAGATTTTAAAAATTGCCATAACATATTCATTTCCTTTTTTATATATTCCTCTGGAGTTAGCTTACCCTCAAAATTATTAGTTAAATCCCAAGCGGATAATACTATACCTAAGTTAATTCTTTTTGAGTCTTTAATTACTTCTACAAATTGTAAAAGTTCAATTATTTGAATCTGAATCGGATCATCTTGCTTTGGGTTGCGCACAGGGAGACTTTTCTCTAATAAATTTTCTCTATTCTGTAACGGCCTTAAATCAGCGGGTACATCAGTGATAAAGGTAATGCCCTTTATATCACCAATATTTATAAACATTGGTATACCATCTGCTGATTTAATATATTCAACCAATTCCGCTGAAATTTCCCGCTTCTCATATTGATTTTGAAAAGTTTCTCCTGAAAGGTCAGGAAATTTTAAGTTAAAGATATTCTTATTTTCATCAACAATATCTATTGATATCTCACTTTTTTCAAATCCTAGTTTTGTTCTGCCTAATTGCTCTACATCAACCCACTTTTTACTAAGATTAGCCAGGTATTTTGCATTCGTCATAGTACTCAATTTTATTTTATTTTTTATAGATGCATTATTTAAAGAATACCATATTGCTGCTAAATATGTGGTCTTACCCGCATTAGGAAGCCCCATAATGTAACATCGCTTTAAATTATTCATTGCTATCACCTAAAATTTTCATATAAAGTTTATCAAACTCCGATTTCACTTCTCTTATTTCTTTAGTATTTTTAAATGCTAGAGGCCTAGAACTTTGCGTGGTTGACCAAGATTCTATTAATTCTTTTATTCCAAACCCGACTTTAAATTCTGTATTATTGTCTGGCATAGCTGCAACATTATAGACATTAATATTAGTCACATATGTTTTCAGCCGTTTCTCTAACTCAACTTTTGATCTAGTAATAAATGATTCTATAGTAGGATCCTGAGGTAAACATTCGTTAATAATATCATATTTACTAATAACTACTTGCAAATTTGTATGAATAGTGAAAAGACCTGCATCAAATATTGTTCGAAGCAATTGTGCCATTTCTTCAAATGTACCGTTACGTCTTCTCTTATCAGATAATAATTTCCCATCAAATACTGCTATAATATAATCCGCGGACTTAATAAAATTAAAATCACTCTGCATTGATTCAACATCAGCTATATGGTTTTCGAAGTCTTCTCCGGATAAATCCGCAAAAAGATAATTTAAATACTCATTAGTTTTGCAATTCCACAATTTTAAGTGCAAAAAAGTTTCCTGTGCGCCACGGCTGGTCCTTGGTGTAGTAGACGTACTTTGTTTAGATTTCGTTCTGGTATAATATGATCTTTGCTCATAGCCTTGTAAAGTTTTAGAACCTGCAAAGTAGTAGTCACCAACGATACTATTTTGAAACAACTGGTAAAGGGTTGTTTCAATAGTTGTTTTTCCACATGCGGACGGCCCAATAAGAATAATAACTTTAGTCTTTTCTGCTGCTGTTATTTCATAAGTTTCGCTTAAACTAAGTGCCCTCCCTGATGCTAAGCTAAGCATCTCCTTTTTTTCGACACTAACAAAACCATCTATAATATCGCTGTTCATCATATTAGGTTCTATGTCATCATTAATAAGTATATCGACATCTTCAGCGTTTTTTACTGTAGATTTAATATCCATAATTTAGTCCTCACTGATGTTATCTTTAATTAAAAGACATTCTAAATACATTTGATATGACCAAGTTAATGGATCACTCTTTACCTCTTCTACGTTAATTCCCATTACATTTTGATAAGCATATTTCCAAACATTTGGTTCACTTGTCTCTAAAGATTTGTAAATAGCAAGCATAACGGGTGTATTTTCTCCCCCTGCAATAATACTATAATCGTTGAGTAATTGTTTTTTCCATTTTTTATCTAATAAATCTATCATTTCTACTAAAGTAATATTACTTTTATCTGCTTTGCAATGCCCTAACATCTTCACTAAAAAAGCCTTTGCTGAATAAGGTCCTGGAACCTGCTGAACTAAATCCGCTAATTCTTTCCCAAGGATAAATGATATTTGACTTTGATCAATTTTTTTATTTAATGGTTTACTTAAATCATTACTCCATTCTCCAAATAACCATGATAAAATATTTGAATCCTCTTTATAAACCTCTATTGACTCTAATATTTTTTTCTGATTATTCTCTAAAATATTAAAATTTGCAGCAATTCTCGTTAATATCTCTGAAAATGATTCAACATCATCTACACTCCATGTACCACTTTCTAAAGATTCAGCAAGTTCAGAAATTCCTTTGTCCGTGATAGGATTTATGCTTTGTTTAATTTTTTCGTTTCTTATACTTAAACTAAATTCATTTAATTTATTAGAGACAATATCAACAATTTCTGGAATTATAACATCTTTCTTAAATAATGAAAGACACATAACAGATATTACAATATTAATTTCTTGTTTTTTTCTTTCTAATAATTGTAATAACGTTACTCCAGCGAGCAATAATATTTCCTGATCACTCTTATTTGGAAACGTCATATCTCTATCCGAATATGACTTGATAAATTCAGTTCTAAACGACTCCTCTGCTGTAAATCCGAAAAATAGCTTCGTTAATTCTAAAATATTAAATTCTTCCTTATCACAATATTTTTGTAAACTATCCCAGCGATTCTGTAACTTTTCATGTGTTGGATCTACACAAACAATTCGATACCATTCACAAAACTTATCTCTCATCACAATTTCTCCTTTTAATTATGTATTTTCTGCCAAAATAAGTCTATCTTGTTATTTGCTTTCGCTTTTTTCATTATAGTAGTTATTATATTAGAATAACGTTTTCCTTTATCATTCTCATCTAACAAATCAAGTTCTATTAGAATTTCTGTCTGCCTTATATATGATAGATCAAAAAATTTATACATTAAATCACGCTGATCTATTTTACTTTCATGAATTTGTTGCTTTTTTTCCCATTCCAAGTGATTATTCACTTGCTTTTTATATTCTTCTTTCACACATATATCCAATAAGTCTTTCTCTCTTTTTTTATCTATTTCTAATATGTGCTCAATATAATTTTTGCCGTTACAAAATTCTGCATCCGGAATAAATCGATCTCTATATTCATCTAATATTCGGGGATAAATATTTATTTTGATTATTCTTTTACTATTCAATTTTTGACATTCTAACGTTATCCAATTATATCTTGGATTCCAGTCAGTCCCTCTAACTGGGTGCGTTGCACCAGAAGTAATAATTACATTTTCGCTTGTTAACGATATGGATTGTGTATGCTTGTGCCCATATAATTGTATATCTGCTCTCTTATTCATCTTCGTTTGAATATCTGAAAGAAACTTCCAATATTCTGGCGGGTGATGACATAATGACATTACAATGACGTCTTGATCCCTCGTCGGAATTTGTGTTTGCCCAATATACATCAATCTATTATCTTTTTTATGATCATCTGAATTAGACAAAAAGCATGAGTTTATCCCATGAATTTTAAGCTTCATATTATAGTCCATATCAAAAACATGAACCCAATTAATCATACCGGAATGAGTATTACATTCGAACATGCTCGCAAAATCATTATATTCTTGAGTCGTCTTAAACAAAATGTCATTATAATAATGATCATTTATGTAATTCTCAAATTTTTTATCGGTTTCATCTAAAGATTCTATTTGGTCTAATTTACATTGGGCTTCGTATACAGCAAGACTATTTTTAGGTACAAGTTGATTAACATCATGATTACCAGGTACACAGTATACAGAACTTTTACTTTTATTAAATATGTTTGTTATTTCTTCTAAAAATTCTTTTGCCTTTTTATATTCTTCTTTATTTCCAGAAAAAGCTATATCTCCTCCTACTAAAATTCCGTCAAACTCCTGTAGGTCATTCTTTGCATTAAGCCTTATATCTGTAAGTAATGCATTTCTCAAATCATTATCAACATCAGCAGGATTACCACTAGTTTTTACAAAATGAATATCAGAAAGATGTATAAAAGATATTTTTTTCATCTAGGTTTTCTCCAATTTCTTCAAATTAGTTTAAGATTAGTTGAGAAATTATCCTTACGTCATTTACTTTTGCTCTTAAATCAGCATCCTAAAATGCTTCAAAATCAGGAGTAATTTGTCGTTATATGTATATAAATATTTTACCATTAAATCACAAATCCCTGCCAATAAATGCGAAAATTGGCAAGGATTTCCCCTTTCTTTATTACGCTTCAAATTTAAATATAAAATAGAAACCCTAGCCAAATGGCTAGGGTTCGTTGTTATAGGAGATCTAATTGTTAAGGCAGCTTATCCAACAGCTTCAACTCAGTTCCATCAGAGAACTTCAGCCGTTGAAACTCCATCGAAATAACCAATTGCTCAGCAGGAGTATTGAACATCAGATTATCGGATTGACTGAACATATTAACCTCTTTACTCCAGCTCATATCGACTACTTTTCCAGGAGTTGTTGTTCCGGTTGCCGTAACGGTGTCTTTGAGTAACAGTTTCCCGTCCTGGGTCTTTACGGTTATCATTCCTTGGAATTCACGTATGTCCTTTTGCGTTAGGAAGGTGATACGGCTGGGGAATGTAACTACTTTTGCGTAGCGATTAGAGCTTTGCTTAGTGATACTGATATTTTCTATGCGAATTGCACTATTGATTTCTGTGATCGTTTGCTTGTTGATTTCGGCTAATTTTGCAGCCTCCAGTTCCTCCAGTTTTTTCACAAAGCTGGCGAGATTGCTGATCTCGGCAATTTGCCAATAGCCTTCCATTTCCCGCATTTTCACTTCTAATACAGTCGTACTGTTTAGCTTCGGATAAAACATGTCTAGACCAACAGTTGCTATTTTCCCGTCTTTATTGGTATAGGCAACGCCTTTAAATTCAGCCTTACCGCTGCCGGTACTCAGCAATTCTTTAATCTTAGGATTATTGGGGGCCTGGCTGGCAGGAAGCTCGGTCGTTCCTTTCTCAACAAAGGTTTTAATTTCGTCTTTGGCAACGGCAACAAGCTGTGGTTTGAGGAGCTTAACCAACCCTGCAGCAAAATTTTTCGTGGTATCATCTTGCACATCCTTGGGATCGTTCAATTTTAGTTCTAGTAATTGATCGATGGCCCGTGAAGTAACGCTGTCAACATCGACATACTTGTTGAATGCCGCCAGGTCGTGCTTAATTACCGATTCCTGCATTTGCTTCAAGGAGTATTGAGGCGTCTTCGTCCAATACCAGTACCCCAGCAAAGCAATGACAATTACAGCNNATTTTTCTTGTTAGTTGTCAGTTCACTTGCAGCTTCTTGATTTACATTAGGTTCCATTGTGAATTCCTCCATCCATTACTGCTTTTGTCTGTTAAAAAACGCAATTGCTTGCGTGATGGCTGCGTCGCTTGCCTCCGGACAATATGTACCGGACAGTGGATTAGCAAAGCCATGCAATGCATTTACCTGGACTATGCTGGTATTGTCTTTGCCTGACAGCTCGTGAATAAGATGATTTACGTCAAAAGACTCTTCCCGCCTCGGAAAGAAAAGTAGAACAGGGCACTTAGGCACGACATTCTTATAGTCCCTGATTCGAGAACCGTAGAAACCGGCGGCTCCATTATACAGGCCTGCCCGCTGGCTGCATAACCAGGCTAAGGTAGCACCGATGCTAAATCCGATGATGAAACGGTACTTATAGTCCTTCTGAATTTCCAGCGACAATTTTTCAACCTGCTGCTGTGCAGCGCTAAAGCCGATATTTTGCATAAAGTTATTGTATGCAGCAGCCTCTTCCCCGGGGCTGAACGTTTGATTCGGCAATAGCAGGTTCGGGCATAACACATCATTTTTACCGTCAGCTAGCATGTTGCATATGCCGCTCATATGACTATTAATCCCGTAGATTTCATGCAAGACAAGGATGACAGTATCTGAATTGCTCTGTATCTGTAACATAACGCACACACCTCATAGAATTACAAATAGATTCTTTACTTACATTATAATTACCTCTTTCCTCAGAGCATTCGAGAGATTTCAGCCTCACCCCCGCGAAATTCCTAGCCAAGCTCCTCCCCTTCCTGAATTTCCTACAGCAATACCAGACTTTTTCTGATAGTCCAATTGCTGAAATAGTGCGATAATTCATGGAGGTATAAAATGAGGAGGTATAGTATGATCGAGTTATTTTGGAAGGTATTTGCGACCGGTCCCGACAGAGCATTGATGTCGCTAAACAGCGAAGTCATTGCAAAAGAATTTAACAAAAGACGTTGGCAAGTTTTCACCTCTATTACGTTAGGTTATGCACTATTTTATGTTTTACGGCTTAATTTTTCTGTTATTAAAAAACCCCTTATGGCTGCCGGTGTATTGAATGCGCAGCAACTTGGTCTTATGGGTTCGGTATTTTTTATTACGTATGGTCTTGGTAAGTTTACGAACAGCTTCTTAGCTGACCGGATGAATAATAAGCGCTTCTTTGCGATGGGGCTTTTTATGTCGTCCATTATTACCGTTATCATGGGTTTTACCAATCAGTTTATGCCTTTAGTAGTCTTGTGGGGCATTAACGGCTGGTTCCAGTCTTTCGGCGCTGGCCCTTGCATCGTTTCCTTGAATCAATGGTTCACGAATAAAGAGCGCGGAACGTATTATGGTATCTGGTTTACCAGCCATAATCTTGGTGCTGCTTTTACTTATTTAGCGACGGCCGCTATTGTCACTGCCTACAGCTGGCAATTGGGCTTCATTATGCCAGGTGTCTTCTGCTTGATTGGTTCCATTCTGATTTACTTCTTTATGCATGACCGCCCTGAATCTTATGGCTTACCAAATGCGGAAGAACATAAAAATCCCGCCGGTACTGCAGCGATCAAAGCAGAAAAAGAAAAATCCATTTCTTCCTTGCAATGGTCGGTTGTAAAACGCCCTGCAGTATGGATTCTTGGTTTATCCAGTCTCTGCTGCTACATTGCCCGTTATGCGATTGAAAGCTGGGGCAACATCTATCTGACCGAAGCCAAAGGCTATACGACGCTTGGCGCCAGCGGAGTTTTGAGCGTAATGCAGTTTGCCGGTATCTTCGGAGCTCTCACCTGTGGTTTGGTTTCTGACAAGTTTTTTAATCACAAACGTAACATGCCTGCTTTGATTTATGGTGTTTTATATGCCGCCTCTATCGCGACCTTCTTATGGGCACCTGCGAATCCTACCACCGACATGCTCAGTATGTGTGTGTATGGCTTCACCATGGGTGCATTGGTTTGCTATCTTGGTGGTTTGATGGCTGTTGATATTTGCCCGAAACGTGCTCCCGGCGCAGCCATGGGTATGATCGGCTTGCTCAGTTATTTTGGTGCCGCTTTGCAGGAAATGGTCAGCGGTTATCTAATTAATGCACATATGACGATTGTCAACGGCAAAAAAGTGTATGACTTTGCACTCGCCGGCGACTTCTGGGTAGGCGCAGCTGTTGCTTCCTTCCTGTTAGCCGCTCTGGTTTGGAATGTAAAAGCCGAAGATTAATCTACACTCATAACTGTTAGGAGAGGTTATCATGCCTGCAGGTTTACAAAAGCTAAAGTACTTTGCTTTAGATATGGACGGAACGATTTATTTAGGTCAAAAGCTGCTGCCGGGCGCTAAGGAGTTTCTCGACTACCTGGCCGAAAGTGGCAGACAATATGTTTTTCTGACTAATAACTCGTCCAAAAACAAGCAGAGCTATGTCAACAAGCTGCAAGCGCTTGGCCTTGATGCCACTATCGATCAAATCTTAACTTCCGGTGAAGCGACTGCTTTATATCTGAGCAGCATCAAACCGAATGCCCGGATCTTCTTATTAGGTACACCCGATCTGGAGCAGGAATTTCTTGCACACGGTTTTACGTTGACTGATTCTGCACCTGATTTTGTCGTGTTAGGCTTTGATCAGACCTTAAACTATGCCAAGTTGACTGAGGCTTGCCATTTGATTCGCGAAGGTGTGCCGCTCATTGCCACCCACCCGGACATCAATTGTCCGACCGACGAACGGTCAGGCTACATTCCTGATGTAGGGGCCATGCTGGAACTCATCTACTCTTCCACAGGCCAGCGGGCTAAGATTATCGGCAAACCGTATCAGGAGATCATCGATGTACTGGTGGCAAAGTTAAACTGCCCCCGTGAAGAGACGGCCATGGTCGGCGACCGGTTATACACGGATATCAAGCTGGCTGAAAACGCAGCCATTTGCGGCATATTAGTCCTAAGCGGCGAAACAAAGCAAACCGATTTAACGAGTTCCGAAGTACAGCCTGATTATGTGTTTGCAGGGGTACGCGAACTAGCTGCTGCTTTACAAAAAGAATAATCTGTATAATACGGAACGGGTCATCTCTTGTGCGAGATGACCCGTTCTTATTTGTTATGCTGTTATACTGTTATTTGATTTTTTGCACATACAATGGACAGCTTAGGTACCTGCAGCAAGCCTGCAACGGCATCACATTTGGCCATAAACAGAAAGAAGATATTGCTACGGTCTATTTCACTCAGACTTTCAAAGTTCCCTTGCCCTTTGGCGATGATAACATCGGCCTGATAAAAAACATCACGAAAGGCAGCAGCCGTTCTCTCTATCACAGTCCCCAATGATCCGTCGCCATTGCTAATCACTTCAGCTACTTCCTCCATCCGGACCATTGCAGCGTCATCCAGTGTTACATCATTGACTATAGGCTCACCTCGTACACCAAAATAGACTTTGATGTTGGGAAAGGCTATTTTTATGTATTCAATAAACAGCTTATCCAGCACGATCTCACCGCAGTTATCCCCCAGGTAGAGCAGTGTATGAGCAGTTTGCAGGCTTTCAAACAGAGCGTTACTATCGTCGACTGCCAGCTGCTGTTCGTTGGCGGTCGCTATTTTGCGCAGCACCATGGCTTCATCAAAAGTATGGTTAGCGGCAAAATCAATCAAATTGGCAGTGATTGCAATCTTAAGCGCTGTATCGAGCTTATCGGGTGACTGCTCAATCAGTGCTCTGACTGTGTCCGTCATATTGGCAAGCTCTGTGTTATACACGCACTTGATTTCCCTGTAGGGATTAGGATCGTTGATATGGCGTGTAGTGATATCCCAGGTCCCCCGGATCACTTCAGGGTTCGATCGTTTGTAGTCGGCAGAATGGAGATAACCCAAAACATCCCGCATAATGATTTCTTTCGCAGCGGCATCTACTTTCAGCAAATCTGTTACCGCTAACACTTGCTTGATATTACAAGTAATGCATTCCAAATTTAGGTTCACCCTACCACGCTCCCCTCTAGGCATATATCACTATTTACCATAAAAACAAAAGAGTTCCTGCAAAGTGCTTATTACCTTTGCAGGAACTTAACTATTCATTTGCTGCCGCTTAAGTCAGCAGGTGCAATTCTCGCCGCTTCTTTCTCCTCTTAGAAAAAGCAATACATCGTAGATAAGCAATATACGCACAGGGCCTGTTCGGTATCGCGCTTCCGTTCTACGTAACATTCTCGTTCTTTACCACAGGAATCACATATTCTGAGTTCCTTGTCATTGCTGGCAGTAAGCATCTTAGCATTCCTTCTTACTCATCGAATTGGAGTACGATCACGCTCCTATGTCCCAGTATGTCCGGAACGCAGCGGGATAAACAAAAAAATCCCAGTATAACTAGGATTTTTTAAAGGTTCGTTGTTATTGTATTGTTCAGCTATCGATTCGCTCTAACTTATACAGAACTGGGTGAAGTCCATCCGCACAGCAAACAATCTCCGTACCGGGTTGCTTTATCCATGGATAATCATGCCCTAACGCTAAAAATACTACTTTATCCTGAACAGCAACCCACGCCCATGAGCAGAAGCCCTCAGGTTTTACAACGCTCTTACAGATATATTCATGACCTTCTTTATACTTGGCACAGTGTGTATGAACGCCCTCGGCGGCATACTCTTGATGAATCTCTGGTACCTCTAGTTTTTTGAGTACAGTTATTCTTACATCATGGTACTTAGTAGCTGCCATTACGTACTACCCCTTTTTACATATGTGCTGATTATTCTGATGGTTTGTTTCTCTCTTACTTGCTTAAGATCCTTCCAAATTTACAAATCATCACAAGAAACATGGGAACAGGAGGTCTGTTTCAAGCTTTCAAAACGTGATAGTCCTGCTATTTGCGCCATCACTCTCAAAGCGAAACAAGCTTCCTGTCCCCGGGTTATACGAGCTATTCCTGTTTTCCTTCTAAGGCAGCAATCTTGTCCTTCATAGCCTCTAGCTCCTGCTGTAGCCTATTCATGCTCTCTTGCAGGTTTTCAACTTGTGTATTAGCGGAACTGTCCGAGTCTGTTGCTGACGGACTAGACGATACGATCGCTTGGATCAGCAATATGTTTTGTCCCACTGCTTCTACAAAGTTTCCCAATATATTGAGTTGGTTTTCATTAAGCTTATCCGACACAATGATCGCTATTAAAGCTGCGAGCAGGACTTGCTGCTCAGAGTCCAGAGAATAGAAAATTGATTCTTCCATTGCAACCCACCATAAACCGTTTATATAACTATATGATGACTTTAAGCATTGGATAACCTAATTTTCATCACCGAATCCAGAGCCTGCCTCTTTATTTTAGGATAACGTCTCCACATAGCCTTCCGTTCCATTCACCCGGATTCTCTGTCCGTCCTTGATCAGCTTAGTCGCATTTTCTACGCCGACTACTGCCGGCAGTCCATATTCCCGGGCAATAACGGCTCCATGGGTCATCAATCCGCCCACTTCGGTAACCAGGCCTTTTATCGATACAAACAAAGGTGTCCAGCTGGGATCGGTAAAGGAAGTGACTAATATATCGCCTTCTGCCAGATCAGCGTCTGTCATACTTAAGATGACACGTGCCCGTCCCTCTATCACACCGGCAGAAACAGCTAGCCCCGCTATCGCTCCAGTGGGGAGGTTTTCCCGTTTGTACCTACCGGTGAGGATTTCTCCATCAGACGTCATCACGCGCGGAGGAGTTAGTTTTTCATAGCCCTTGTACTCGTCCTGCCGCTTGCTGATCACCTGATCATCCACTGTCCTTGTGCGTACTACTTCGCGCAGTTCTTCAAACGTGAGATAGTAGATATCTGCTTTTTCACGAATGATGCCCGCTTGTACCAGCTGTTCGGCTTCTTTCAGTAAAGCCTGCTTATAGACGAAGTAGCGATTAATCATGCCGTATTTGGGATATTCACGATAGCCGATGAATGTCCGGATTAGGTCGATCATTTGTTTTGTTTCTTTCACCTTTTGCTCTCCATCCGGTAAATAGCGTAATCGTTCTAGTAACTCGTGTTCTTTTTGCAAAGCTTCCTGTCGTCCTTGCTCAAATTTTTGCTTGCTGGCATTCGGCGCAAAGTTTTTGATGTTACTCAGAATCATGGGGACAAGTGTCGCTGGTTTTTCGCTCCAGCGGGTTTTCGTAATGTCAATTTCTCCGGTACAGCGCATGCCGTATTTGTTAAGATAAGCCTCGATAGCGTCTCGGGTTACCTGACCACCATCGAGTTTAACCAGTTGGTCTAAAAAATCTTCCTCTTTCACCTGCTGCAAATATGCGATCACTTCCGGATATGGACGAATTACGTCTGCAACATCCAATAGCTCCAGACCCATTTCCGACGTAATATTATTAGGTACCGATTGGGAAAGTGTATCTGCCGCGTTCTTTTCTCCCAGCCACATGTTCATTTTTTCATTGATCCAGGCTGAAGCATCGACAGCAGCCATAATTACGCCTAAGCCCTGCGGATTTGTTAGAACCTTCTTTAGCTCCTCCATATCTTCTAAAATAAACTCAAATAAATCTGTTCCAGCTTTTGTTCGAATGGTTTGTTTCAACTGCTCTATCGACGCCTGATTGCTTTGAATCAAATCCGCGACGATGGCCGGATTGCATTCAAATTTCCCCCGAAAAACCTCCGGCAGTACAACTTTGTTACCTTTACTGGGCCTTTGTCCTTTTTCTTCATCAGGTACTGATTTGATAAAATCGCCACGTTCAACGATAGTCATCAGTGCATCTTTGATGAGCGGATCAGATTGGCCCAAGACGTTTATGATCATTTCCCGACTATCGGGTGAGGCCAGATTATATGCGACATCCACAAACAACCTGCCACCTGCTTTAAACATAGGGGCATAGGTTATTAACAGGAAAAAAGACAACCCCAGTGGTTTCATGGCATCAGTCATCATTTGCTGATGACCGACTGATACGTAGACATGGTTTTGCCCATCGTTCACGTCCGGGATGGGATATAAAGTCGTGATGGGCCGACTCTGGACAATATAAATCGTACCATCAGCCACACACCATTCAATATCCTGAGGGTAGCCGAAATGTTCTTCGATCCTTCTGCCCATGCGTGTAAGGCTTAGAATCTGTTCATCCGTCAACGCCTGCTGACTCTGCCGTTCAGGCTCAATCGTCTGTTCCTGCGTGCCGCCGTCTTGTAAAGCATAAATAGCCAGCTTTTTGGTAGATAACTTCTTATCAAGAATCTCACCATTACGCACTTTATAGTTATCCGCATTCACCAGGCCCGAGACCAAGGCCTCACCAAGCCCAAAGCTGGCATCGATGGATACCACTTTCCGATTAGAAGTGACGGGATCGGCTGTAAACAAAATCCCTGCCACGTCAGGAAAGACTATCTTTTGAATAACCACTGATAGGTGGACTTTCCGGTGGTCGAAGCCATTTTGAATGCGATATGTCACTGCCCGATCGGTAAACAGTGATGCCCAGCACCTGCTGATATGCTTGAGGATTGCATCCTTGCCGACAATGTTCAAGTACGTATCCTGCTGGCCCGCAAAAGAGGCTGTCGGCAAATCTTCGGCCGTTGCACTGGAGCGCACTGCATAGGCATCTTTTTCACCAAGCTGTAAAAGACGCTGGGTGATCTCGTCACTGATGTCTTGAGGGATCATGGTCCCTTCGATAATTCCGCGAATCTCACTGCTAAGTTGACTAATTCTATCCCGGTCTTTCAACTTTAATAGTGATAACTGATCAAGTAATCCATTAATGGAAGGCGATTCTTCGATGATTCTTTTATAGGCTGCCGTAGCAATACAAAACCCGTCGGGTACATGTATGCCCTCGATTCTAGCAAGCTCCCCCAGGTTGGCTCCCTTCCCCCCAACCACCGAGAGCTTTGTTTTATCTATATCTTGAAAGCCAAGTACAAAGTGACTCATTTATTTCTCTCCTCAGGCTATTTTATTAATAGCTTTCCCCGTCAGGTTGTTTTTGTATAGCTATAAAATAAAACACCCATATTGTNNGGGGACGTTCCTTTTTTGTCAACATTTCTTGCTTTTTTAGCTGCTTGCTTTACAATCAAATCCATTTCCTCATTGGTCATTTCCTAAATTATAAGGGACAGGATCGTTGACTATAATGTCAATAATCCTGTCCCCTTAATCAAACTACTATTTCGCACCATCCCTATAGCCTTTTGGATACACGACAATCTCAAACAACCTATTCCGAGCTTAGTAAATTGGATTCACCTAAACAGATTCCAAATCAACCACTGAAAAAACTTGTTTCAAACAGTCCCTAATTTCCCGCTCAATGCTTCTGGGGTAAACAAAAAACACATCCCGCTCTAGAACACGAACCACTCGACCACTTCAGAAACCTTAACTCTGAAATTCCTGGGTTGAATACTAGTTTGCTATAAGGATGGTGCTTACTTAGATAATAACATATACCGTACAAATCTTCAAGAACCAATAACAGTCAAACTGTATACTAATTTTTTCTAGATATATCACTATCAGCTTTAGTTTTTATTAAAATACTTTTATTGACAAAAAAGGACCGTCCCCAAATGTCCATTAGTCCCCCCTCTTTTATATTTTTATACCCGGTTGATATTACCGATACCTCCTGTTTATTCAATGTATTTAAACTCGCGCAATATTTATGCCAACACACCATCAAAATCACCATCAATGCCCCTGCCCTGATAAAAAATACCAAAAGAGTAAATACTGGAAAGAAACGTCTTACAATAAAGGGGCAAAATGGACAATACCGCACTATTATTAGCGAGATTACAATTTGGCCTCACACTGACATACCATTTCTGGTTTGTGGGGCTTACCCTCGGGTTATCTATCTTGGTAGCCTTAATGGAAACATGTTATGTTCGCAGGGGAGACCCGATTTATAAGTCGATGGCAATGTTTTGGGGCAAGTTATTTTTGGTCTTCTACGCTGTAGGTATCGTAACTGGTCTTGTCAATGAATTTCAGTTCGGCATGAACTGGTCAGAATATTCCAGGTTTGTAGGCAGTGTTTTTGGAGCGACCTTGGCGTTTGAAGCTTTAACAGCGTTCTTCGTGGAATCGGTGTCAATTGGCATATGGGCGTATGGCTGGGACAAGGTTTCCCGGCGTGTCCACCTTGTTTTCATCTGGCTCGTGGCGATAGCTGCTAACTATTCGTCGTTCTGGATTCTGTCAGCCAATTCCTTTATGCAGCATCCCGTAGGCTATGTAGTGAATAACGCACGCTTGGAGCTGAATGATCTGGCAGCGCTTTTAACAAATCCATATCTCTTCTATCAATATGCCCATACCGTCCTATCCGGACTGGTACTGTCCGGATATTTTGTCATGGCTGTCAGCGCATACAAACTGCTCCGAAAAGAGCATATAGATTTTTTTATGAGGTCTTACAAAACAGGTCTAATATGCGCAATGATCGCTACTGTATCGGTTGTTGGCACCGGTCATTTTTATAACCAGTATCTTGCATATACCCAGCCCATGAAAATGGCTGCCTCGGAGGCACTGTGGGAAACCGCCGAACCGGCTCCGTTCGTTATCTTTGCAATGATTGATGAGGACAACAGAAGGAATTCGTATCAATTAGCGCTACCGGCGGGGCTGTCCGTCTTGGCCTATAATAGTCTAAATACTCCCGTGAAAGGGATGAATGACCTGCAATTAGAGTTCGTAGAAAGGTACGGTCCCGAGCACTATATACCGGCAGTGACGATTTTATTCTGGAGCTTCCGGGGTATGGTGGGTATCGGCTTCTGGCTAATTTTCCTTGCCGCTCTTAACTCCTGGTATTGGTGGAGGAAGCAGATTGCATATTGTCCGGCTCTATTGAAAGCTACGATGTGGAGCCTGCCCTTACCGTACCTGGCTATCACCATGGGCTGGACGATGACCGAGATGGGCAGGCAGCCTTGGCTTGTCTACGGCTTGCAGTTGACAGAACGGCATCTCCAAAGTTGTATCCGCGGCGAGTATATGGACCTCCTTGCTGGCTTATACGGCGATATACGCCGGTATCGCTTTAGCAGCTCTCTATATTGCTCGTCTCATTATTCGTAAAGGCCCTGACAATGCCCAAAAGGGGGGCAAATAAATCGATGGATTTAAACCTGCTATGTTTTATCATGTTCAGTTTTTTATTTGTCGGTTACCTCTTATTGGAGGGCTTTGATTACGGTGTTGGCATGCTGCTTCCTTTCCTTGGCAAGTCAGATAGAGAGAAACAGGCTATTGTTCAAACCATGGCTCCCGTATGGGAAGGAAACGAGGTTTGGCTAATAGCCGCCGGTGCAGTACTGTTTGCCGGGTTTCCACACGTCTATGCCACTTTATTCTCCGGGTTATATCTTGCGCTGTTTCTCATCCTCATGACGTTGATTTTACGTGGCGTAGCATTTGAATTTCGTGATCAAGACAACAACCCCAAGTGGCGAAGGTTTTGGGATTGGGCTACATTTTTCGGCAGTATCATCCCTTCGTTACTCTGGGGAGTCGCATTCACTAACATGCTTGCCGGCTTACCCATAGATGTGGAAAAGCAATATGCAGGTACTTTCGGAGATTTGCTAAGTATCTATACATTGACTGGTGGCTTATTTTTTGTCCTCCTGTTTTTACTTCATGGAGCAGTTTTTCTCACATTGAAATTGGATCGCCGCTTTCTACTAAAAACCAGAAAGCTCGGTCTCATTATCAGCAAGTACACCTTGCTTTTGTCTGTGGGATTTATCATCCTGTCATTTTTGTATACCGACCTGGCAGCAAAACTTGTGCCTGCTTTGGCCTTGGCCGCACTATTCCTGGCGTTATTTTTCTGCCGCCGCTATCTAAAATCTCACCACTATGTACTGAGTTTTACTTTTAGTACCATCGCTATTATTTCCACTGTTTCTGCCATCTTCTCCGGCCTGTTTCCCAGGTTGATTGTGTCCAGCCTAAACCCTGATTGGAGCCTTACCGTCTATAACTCAGCTTCCAACCCTTTAACCTTGAAAATTATGGCTGTCACAATGGCAATCTGCTTACCGGTTGTGCTTGCATTAGAGGCTTGGAAATATCACATTTTCAGTGAAAGAGTACCAGTCGCCACCTCTGATATTCAGTCAAATAAGTTAGTATGGAGGCGCTTGCAATGGCATTACCAGCAAATAAAGACTCATTTATGTAATCTCTTTTCTATCATCAGGAAATGAAAGAAAAATAGAGCTTTTCCAGCTCTTAATCACGGAAATAAGTATTTCAATTTGGTCATAAAGAAGAGAAGAATAGTAATAAGAACTGCTATGATTGTTACTAAGATTAGCTGGTGTGCTGAAATACCCGCGACTTGGGAAACAAAGATATCGTACTGGCCGATTGCCCAATTTAAGAGAACCAAAACAACGATACCAAGGAGCCGATAACGCAGACGCAGCTTTAGACCGATGGATAGTGTAACGATAATACCAGTGATAAAAAGATATACGTAAAAAAGGCCCTGATGAACCTTTTCTGGCTCCCCAGCCCATTGAACTTGGAATTTGAATAACTGTCCCCCTTTATTCAATAAAAATAGGATGATAGTATAAATAGGCGCATAGGTTAGATAAATAACTAAAAGCCTAACTAGCAGTGATGGTCGCTTTTCCTGTAGTCCAGCCCAAATACGTTTGCTCATTGCATACAGAATACTAAGTCCGATCCCAGTATAAATCGATTTCCACCAAAAGTGCTTATAAATGCCTAGCACTGTAAAATACCAGTCAATGCCGGTAAATAAAGCGGCAAACCCAAGTGTATAACCCAGGGGAAGCGAAAATGCGTTAATGATTACCGCAGAAGCCGGAACAATCAATGAGTTTGATACATATGATCCTAAATAGTTGTCCAGCTTAGGATCCGGTAGAATCCCAGGCAAATATTGGTACCCATTCAGTATGATTAATACAAGTATTTCAAAGGGGTGAATGATAGCAGCAACATTAATATGCAGCACCAAGAGTTTCCAGTCTCTCCTGTATCGTAGTGACAGAACCAATAAGGCCAAGCTGATGATAATCAACCCATAGTACCAATTTGCAGATGACAGCACCGTTGCCTCACTCTCTCCCTATCGTAACTTATTCTTATCATTTCCCGATAATCTATAAATCAATCTGGACACTTGGGGACGGTCCTTTTTCGTCAACATTCTAATAGCAGGTTCTTACAAGCTGCTCTCTTAAAGTAAAACACACTCCNNGGAGTGTGTTTTACTTTAAGAGGGAATAGATTTATCAGATACCGTCTCCGCCTGCTGCATCTTTTCGGTTTGGCGGCTTATCCAGAAAGCAGCACCAGCTGCCGCGATCATATACAGGGAGAGAATTTGTAAGCCAGGAAGAAAGCTGCCTGTTGCGTCTTTAATATAGCCAACACCGAAAGGCCCTACAAAACCACCAAGATTGCCGATCGAGTTAATGAGAGCGATCCCCGCCGCCGAAGCAGTACCGGTTAAAAAGCGGGAAGGCAAAATCCAGAAGATCGGTATCATTGCAAAAAAGCCAATAGCAGCTAAAGATAAACAAGCAATTGTTAATACTGCATTGGAAGCAAAGAAGGTACTTGCCAAGAGTCCAAGACCAGACAGCAGCATAATACCGCTTAAGTGCCACTTACGCTCCTGGAAATGATCGGAACTGTAACCAACAACTAGCATGCCAATTGCAGCACATACGTAGGGAACGGCACTAATTAAGCCAATTTCCGTACTGGAATAGTTACCAAGTGTTTTGACGATTTGCGGAAGGAACATGTTCGTGCCGTAATTACACAAGGCTGTACTGACATAGACAAGACCCAGAATTAGCACTTTGGGATGCGTTAGTGCCTCCCAGAAGCTATATTTGCGAACCGACTCAACTTGTTTATGCTCTTTTTCAATCTCAGCCTGCAGCCATTCCCGCTCGTGAGGCTCCAGCCAATCGGCTTTGGCCGGTTTATCCGTTAAATACCATAAGGTGAATATGCCTAATAAAACGGACGGAATCCCTTCTATGATGAATAACCACTTCCAGCCTGCTATTCCCAGTGTACCGTTTAAACTTAATATCCAGCCAGACAAGGCAGAGCCAATCATGAGGGCAATCGGCTGCGCAAACATAAAACGAGATAGTACTTTCCCTCTGTGCCGCTCCGGAAACCAGTAGGTCAGGTAGTAAACTACACCAGGGAAAAAGCCAGCTTCAGCAGCTCCTAATAAGAAACGGGTTATCAGGAAACTGGCAGTACCAGATACCAATGACATGGCCGCGGAGATAATACCCCACGTTATCATAATTCGGGCAATCCATATCCGGGCCCCAAAGCGTTCGAAAGCTAAGTTGCTAGGTACTTCAAACAAAAAATATCCAATAAAGAATATGCCTGCACCCCACCCAAAAATAGTGGCGGTAAATCCTAATTCCTGATTCATGGTCAGCGCGGCAAAGCCAAGATTAGTCCGGTCTATATAGCACAGTAAGTAAGCTACAATTAAATAGGGAATCAGTCGCCAGGCCACCTTATTCAGGACTGTTTTTTCTAACATTTGCTCGTTCATAATCTTCCCCTCACTTTCACTCTTTCCGACTATTCCGTTAATTCTACAAAGAATTAGCTATCTCCCCTGCCTCGATTGCATAGACCTCTTACATCCACCTGTATACCTCCTGCACTTCCCTCCCTTCACACCTCGAATACCCTTTCTCTTACATTAGCCGGTACTGACAGGCTGCCAGTACCGGCAGAGTGGGCTAGTTCTGTTCAGGATACAGCAGCACTTTTAGATTATCTGCCCCTTGCCTCATCAGATCCAAGCCTTTTTGTGCCTCTTGGAGCGAAAACTTGTGTGTAATTACTTTAGCAAATTCGGGGTACTTCTCCACCAGCTCTACGGCAGCGGCAAAGTCTTTTTTTGTATAGACCCGGATACCAATTAGGTTAAGCTCGGCAAAGTTAACCCGCAGCAGGTCAGCGTACACTGCTTTTTTGAACGAGCTGACAATTACCACTTGCCCGCGAATTTTGCAGTACTTGGTAGCAGCATCCATCGAGGCCTGAACACCGGCAGCTTCAAAGACCACATCTGCTCCATCTCCATTTGTCCAGTTCATGATTAGCTCGTGCTCGGGCTGGGACATTGCGATAAAGCCCAGCTCCGTGATAATGTTTCGTCTAAACTCATTTGGCTCAATAACAATAATATTTTCTGCACCGGCATGCTTGGCTGCTAATGCTACCAGGACGCCAATCGGTCCGCCTCCTATCACGAGGACCTTATCACCAATCTTTAGTGTTGATCTGCGTATTGCATGGACTGCGACTGCCACTGGCTCGACAATGGCGCCGTGTTCCATATTCATATTGCCGGGAAGCTTCACTAACTGATTAATAGGTACCTTGGCATATTCGGTAAATCCCCCATCTGTATCAATCCCTGTAAGGCCCAAGGTTTTGCAGACATGGGTGTTGCCGGTTTGGCAAGGTGTACAGGAAAGACACGAGATCAGGGGGTTAATTGTGACCTTATCGCCAACCGCAAAAGCTCCGTTGTAGCCTGCCGGGAGCTGTGCTATTTCCCCGGAGAATTCATGGCCCATAATGAGTGGTGCCTTAGCGCGCGGATGGGTTCCGGTGTAAATAAACATATCACTGCCGCAAATGCCGGCAAAGGCAATTTTAATGACCGCCTCATCTGTACCGATTATTGGCAGCGGAATATCGGTATATTGAATTTCTTCTTTACCACGATAGAGAATCGCTTTCATACGTAGCTCCTCCTGCATTGTTTTTCTTATCACAGAATCGCTTAACGGCTTAGGTAACCTCCGTCGATCGGGATGATTGCACCATTAATGTAGTCAGAATAGTTGGAGGCCAGGAAAATGACCGCCCCTTGCATATCTTCTCCCGTACCCCACCTGCCTGCTGGAATTCTGGCAAGGATTTGCTCATTGCGCACCGGATCATTGACTAAAGCCGTATTCATAGCTGTATCCATGTAGCCAGGTGCTATCGCATTCACATTAACCCCACGGCCTGCCCATTCATTGGCCAGCGCTTTGGTCAGCTGCGCAACGCCCCCCTTGCTTGCTGCATAGGCTGGAACCGTATAACCACCGAAATAGCTCAACATAGAGGCAACATTAATAATTTTGCCCTGTCCCTGTTCCAGCATTTTCCGGCCCGCTAATTGGCAGAGCAAGAATACAGAGGTCATATTGATCTCGACAACCGTATCCCAATACTCAATCGGGAACTCTTCTGATTTGCTTCTGCGCTGGATACCGGCGCTATTTACCAGAATATCCAGCCTGCCGCCTAACTTTGCTACTGCCAGATCAAAGGCGGTCTTTAAGCTTTCCCGATCGCCAAGGTCCCCCTTAATTCCGTGCACCATGGCACCACTAGCAGCCAGTTGTTGTGCTACCTGCGTGACAGAGTCCATGATGTCAATGATGGCAACTTCTGCCCCTGCTTCCAGCAGGCCTTGCACCATGCCTAACCCCAAACCACTGCCGCCGCCGGTTACAATGCCTTTTTTCCCTGTTAGATCAAAACTTTTTTTCATTTAGCCTTCCTCCCTTTATGTATTTTTTTATACCTAAGACTAGCATCATTTAACCGCAAATTGTGGCGCCTGGCCGGAAAGTACTCTGACGACTTCGCCTGCACCAATCAAACCGGTGCGCATAACGCCTTCATGGGTAGCTGCACCGGCATGAGGGGTGACAATAATATTCTTCAATTCAAGAAGCGGAGATGTCTCAAGTGGTTCCTTAGCAAAGGTATCCAGGGCTGCTCCTGCGATAATTCCCGCTGAAAGTGCCTCATACAGATCCTCTTCATTGACGAGGTCGCCTCTGGCAGTATTAATTAGAAAGGCTGTTTTCTTCATGGTTCTGAGGGTAGTATGATTAATCATGCCAATAGTCTCTGGTGTCGACGGAGCATGGAGCGATAAAAAGTCAGCCTGTGCAATGACATCCGCTAGTGGTAAATAAGTAACCCCATAGTTCTTGCTGAATTCCGGATTGGGACACACGTCATACGCAATGATCTTCATGTTAAAACCGCATGCCCGCTTCGCCATCTCGGCACCGATATGTCCCATACCAACTATGCCGAGGACTTTGCCTCCAACTTCATAGCCGGTTACACGGTCCCATGAACCGGCACGCACAGAACAGTCCATTTGCACAATACTGCGTACGCATGCCAGCATCAACCCAAAAGCCAGCTCAGCCACGGATTGACTGTTTGCTCCTGGAGTAACGGTTACGGGAATGCCATATTGCCTGGCGGTACCGACATCGATATTGTTGTAGCCAACACCGTGTTTGGCAATAATTTTCAAGTTCGGAGCCCCGGCGGCAATCACCGCACCGGTAACAGCATCATTCCCTGCAACAAGTGCATCCACTCCCGTAATCATGTCTACCAACTCGGCCTCTGTCATGGGACGGTCATAGGGATTTAAAATTAGTTCGTACCCTTGTGCCTCTAATACGGCTTTTGCTTCTTGAGAACGTGAAAACGACCGTGCTGCGATCAACACTTTCTTTGGCATTCGTTAACTCCCCCATTTCTTTATTTCCAAGTTCGCTGTATCTCAGCTATTTCGGCGAACTCTTCCTGCAGTTTCCAATAGATTCGTTCATAGAGACTAAATAACTGACGATATTTTTCGTGGTTTGCTGTTACCGGTTGATAGATTTTTTTGATTTTTACAATAGTTAAGACCCTATTGATATCCGGGATCATGCCGAGTGCAACCATGCCCAGAATAGCAGCACCGAAAGCAGCTCCTTCTGGTTCATCCGGTACGGCGATGGTCCGGCCAAATACATCAGCCATAATTTGCACCCATTCGGGGGACTGCGTAAAACTGCCGCCTACGCGGATTTCCTCAACATTTCCGGAAACCTCTTCCAGAGCGGAAAAGATACTAAACATCCGGTAAACGATCCCCTCCATCGTGGCACGAATAATATGGCGTTTGCCGTGATTCAGATTAAGACCGAATAAAACGCCTCGAGCATTAGCATTCCAGTAAGGGGCACGCTCGCCCGCAAAGAACGGCAGCATGATCAATCCATCAGACCCTACCGGCTTTTGGGAGGCATACCGGCTTAAGATTTCATATGTATTCAGACCCAGCTTTTCGGCTACATGCTGCTCTGGCAAGGCAAATTTATCACGAGCCCACCGTAAGGCTATGCCCCCATTATTAATCGCCCCTCCGATCACCCAGTGTTGGTCAGTCAGGTTATAGCACCAGGTGCGTCCTTTGGTATCCACCCGCGGAGCATCTGTTATGACCCGTACGGNNCCAATCGTGGCTGTCAGCTGTCCTGCATTCACCGCACCTGAGCCGACATTAGCAAGCACTCCATCACCGGCACCAATTACCACCGGTGTTTGTGGATCCAGTCCCAGTTCGGAAGCTATCTCTGCCAGTATCCCAGTCTCAACATAAGTCGTAGGTACTACCGTCGAAAGCTTTTCCTCCGAAATCCCCACAATGGCCAGCAGTTCATCGTCCCATTGGCGTTTATGAATGTTATAAAGCCCTGTTCCCGATGCCAGCGACCGATCGACGATAAATTTTTTGCATAACCTGTGCAATATGTATTCCTTGATGGAAATAAACTTAGCAGCTTGCTGGAACACCTGGGGTTGTTCGTTACGGAACCAGATGATTTTCGACAACCAATACATGGGATGAACCGGGCAGCCTTTATTGGCGTAGATATGCTGTGCGTCATATTGCCTCTTTATCTGCTCACAATATTGCTGACTGCGGTTATCAGCCCAGATCAATAACCGGCTTAATGCCTGGCCTTTCGCATCTACCGCTACCAGCGAGTGAAATACCGAGCTAAACGCGATCCCGGCAATATCCTGTGGCTGAAGCTTTGCCTCCCTCACTGCGCAGCTGACTACTTGCCGGAAGGCTTGGTATATTTCGTCCGCATCCTGTTCAGCCCAAGCCATGTGTGGCGTATACATGGGATATTCGGTGCTGCAGCTTGCCAAAGCTGTACCATCTGTAAGATAGATTACCGCTCTGCAGCCTGTAGTACCGATATCCACTCCGATTATTGCTTTGCTCATATTGGCCTCCCAATACTTTTTAATCGCATATTATGTCTTATTTTAGTTTTAAATTTTAAGTTTTAGATTTTAGATCTAATTATTGTTAAAAAAAAGAGCTAAGCTCGACTGCTAAACAACTTTTTATTTCGAATCTTAGCGTTCATAATATGTGCTTCCAAAGCATTGCGTAATTTCACTTCATCTTCATCCGCTAATGCGTTAAAAATCAATTCATGTTCTTTTACCCCTGGAATGATCTCCTCTATGCTTTGCCGACCATAAATGTAATTGCCATAGACGTGTGTGCCCAGGTTTTTATGTATTTGGATAATTTTACTGTTCTCCGTACACGTAACAAGAATCCGGTGAAATTCCTGATCCAGTTGATAATTCTTTAAGAAATCGCTGTAGCCGCCAACATGCTGCGCGATATGCATATGCTCTTTCAGATTATTCATGAGTCTGTCTTTAAGGTCGCCATGCTTCTTTAGATTTTGGATGATGGTCTTAGCATAAAACGTCTCGATCATCAGCCGGATGTCCATGAGCTCTTCAATTTCTTCCCACAGCAATTCCTTGACTTTCATCCCTTTGCGGGGAACATTTTCTACCAGCCCTTCGATAATGAGCCGGTTGAGAGCTTGCTTAATCGGAGTGTCACTGATGCCATAACGTTCATGTAACTCTCTAATGATCAATTTCTGCCCTGGCTGGAGAGTTTTCTCTGCAATATCTTTCTTCAAAGCCTCATATGCCACATCAACAAGCGTAAGGCTTTGATAGTGCTTTGTGTCCAAACTGCGCCGCCTCCATAACTAAAATGAATGGTGTGATTATGTCAGCAAATTCTACAATTGCTAAATATTAGGTTTAAAATCTATTTCCATGAATATTTCGAATATCCTGCTAGGGAAAATATTTTTTTACGTTGTCAGGGGACGGGGTTGTTGACAATGTAATGTNNTTTTTTTTTTTTTTGTTTGGGGGGGGGGGGGGGGTTTAAAAATGTAATTAAAAAACCCCCGTCCCCCTGACATATTATAACTGGTCTTATCGTTATACTTACCTGAACTGTCTCGCGTCCATCAACTTCTGACGACCGGTAAGCGCCCAGGCACTGCTGGTATAATCGTTTCTTACTGCATATCCCCCATAATCGGAATGGACTGCCATTTTCGCGCTTGCACCCGTGTCCATTACGCAGCTGATGCTGGCCGCAATGGCTGCCACGATCTCAGGCTGGAGTTCGGCACTTACGGTACTTGGCGGCGTTTGCACAACCGCAGCAGGGCCGGGCTGTTTCTGCAGCTCTGCTTCCGATTTTGAGTTCCTTCCGAACAACGAATCTAACAGGCCCATAGGTTCATCTCCTTTTTAAATAGCGATTTACATATCCGGGTCTATCTAAGATAGAAAGGCGAAGGCGTACGTGAGGCCACCTAAGGCAAATAAAAAGCCGATTGCATATTTAACCGTAACCGTCAACAGTTCACCCTCTCTGCCAGTCAAGCCAGTCGCTATGGTGGCTATTGCAATACTCTGCGGTGATATTAACTTGCCAATACAAGCGCCGCTGGCATTGGCTGCAGCGATCCAGATTGGATTAATCCCCAATTGGAGAGCAGTTTGCTTCTGCAATTGGCCAAATAAAATGTTTGAACTGGTATCGCTGCCCGTCATAAAGGTCCCCAAGGCACCGATTGAGGGCGCAATCAGTGGATAAAAATGACCTGTGACTCCAGCCAGAGTAACGGCGATTGACCCGATCATGCCACTGTAGCCTAGCACCTTAGCCATACTCACAATCGCCATGACGGTTATCGTCGTCTTGCGCAGCTGACAAACGGTTTTGGCATAGAGCTTAACCAGTTGAATCAAAGAAGCGCCCTGGATTAACCCGCCAAGGATTGCAGAAATCAAAACTAACGTTCCGGGGGTTAAAAACCATTGCATGATTAACGGCTTACCGCCCGCTCCGTCATAAATTAACCAGACACTTGTCACTTCCCCCAATGGCCCATTTAGTATAGGCACTAACTTACTAGTTAGCAAAACAAAAATTAATAACAGGATATAGGGCATCCAAGCGACCATTTGCTCCCTCACCCTAATNNTTGCAAAAGAAGCTGCTGCTTCCCGTTCCCGGGGAAACTTCCAGTCCCTTAGCGGTGGGGACACTTTTGCACTGAGAACGGTGGCCAAGAAGGCAAAAATCGAGCCAATAATCGCCGGCAACTCTGGCCCGACATATTTGGCCACGACAAACTGTGCCAGGCCAAAGCTTATACCGGAGATAAGAGTTGTCAACCAAACCCCCTGTAATCCCTTTAGGCTTTTGGTGATGGTAACGACAATAAGCAGCGGCACTAACACGCCAAATGGCGCAAGCTGCCACACGATAGCCATGGAAATCGGCAGAATGGGCAATTCGGTAATTTGCGCTAAGGTATTGACAGGAATGCCCACTACGCCAAAGGCCACTGCAGCCGTGTTGGCAAATATGCATACCACTGCCGCCAGGAATGGTTCAAAGCCTAAAGCTATCAGCAACGCTGCCGGAACAGCAACAGCCGTACCAAAGCCTGCCACCGCTTCTAAGAACCCGCCAAACCCCCAGGCGATAAGCAGTGCCTGAATTCTGCGATCTCCTGACAGACTGGACATGAATTGCTTTATATGAGTAATGGCACCCGTATGCAGCGAAATATTATAGGTGAAAAAGGCAGCCACAATAACCCAGATGATCGGCAGAAGCGCAAAAACGCTGCCCTCTAAGGTTGCCTTCAACGCCAGCACATAGTCCATTTGCCATAGGCTAATCGCTTCTATTCCGCTGATTGCCAGTCCGATCAGGCAGGCTTTATAAGCAGGCATCTTCAGAAAACCCAAACTGACCAGCAGCCAGGCTATGGGTAGGATCGGACTTAATTCCAGCATTGTTTACTCCTATCGCTCGAACAAAAGTAGCCGAACCCTGTGGTGTCATTATCTAATGGATCATAGCCTTTACCATATTTCATTGGGAAACCCCCTAGTTCTTTTCATTCTTCATTCCCTTTCAGTTAACGGTGAGTACTGTCACCGGCACTCACTAGCAAATTGGGAATTTCCCGAACAGAATCACTACCTCAACAGCACATGCCTGCTTTTGCGTCGTGTCATATTTATAACTATTTCGAGAAATTATCAAATATATCTTGTGCAATCCCTACTTCTTCATTGGTTGGAATGATACTGACCTTCACCCGTGAGTGACTGGAAGAAATACTTCTATCTTTTGCTCCGTTTGTATTAGCTGCCTCGTCCAATTCAACCCCCAAATGAGCAAGCCTGGTGCAAACCTTGTGTCTGATGATGGCGGAATTTTCCCCAATACCGCCGGTAAAAACCAAATAATCCAAGCCACCTAACACTGCGTAGAAGGCACCAATATATTTGACAATACTTTCGCAAAATACATCAATCGCCAACTTTGCTCGTTCATTACCGTCTTGTGCAGCCTCTTCGATGTCGCGCAGATCGTTGCTTATACCGGAAATTCCCAACAATCCGCCATTCTTGTCAATTCCCTGGAGTATCTCCTCCATGGACAATCCTTGGCCCAATAGGTAAGGAATGATATAGGCATCTAAATCTCCGGCCCGGTTAGCATGGGGAGTCCCGGTTTGCAGAGAGAAGCCGAAGCTTGTGTCTACTGACTTGCCATCTTCAATAGCACACAGCGAGCCGCTTCCGCCCAGATGGCAGGAAATCAGTTTGAATTTTCCACCAACCCGTTTTTTCACCTGACGTGAAATGTAACCATGGGAGGCACCGTGAAAACCAAGACGCTGAATACCGTATTTTTCATACCATTTGTAAGGAATAGCATACATTCTTCTTTCCAAAGGGATGGTCGTGTGAAAGGCGGTTTCGAAAACTCCGACCAGCAGCCTTCCCGGCAGAATTTCCTTAAACTTTTTAATTGCTTCGATGTATGGCGGGTTATGGGCCGGAGCCACACTGATATATTCTTTCATTGCCGCAATTACCTCATCGGTGAGTTCGTGTATCCCATAATAGCCTTTGGCAATGACAGTTTTGAAACCAATCGCCTGCACTGCTTCAATATTTTGTATAGCACCCATTTTCGTATCAGTAAGATATTCCAGGAAGAGATTAATTCCTTCGGTGTAACTGGGCATGCAGAGGCCGGACATATTTTCTTTGGCACCGTTTAAATGGTTTTGATAAGTAAATATAGCACTGTCATGGCTTCCTACTCGTTCTATCTTAGCTTCGACCATAATACTAGGATCGGGCATGTTAAACAGTTTATATTTTAAGGAAGTACTGCCAACATTGCATACAAGAATTAGCACCAGGACCACTCTCCTCATTGTATTTTTTGTTCAGCTAGCACAAAAGTCTTGCTTATAGGCTTATGCTAGGGAACGTTCGCTGAAATAACTGTTTGTTGTCACGATAAATCACTGATATCTGAGCACGGTCCAGTAAGTATCCTAAATAGGCCAGAATACTTAAATGGTAAACATAGTACTGGGATAAGTTTTTTATCGTCACGGCTTTTCTTGTGCAGATCCGGGCCAATAAGTCCTCAACACTAACCGGTTCGTTAGCCATACTTAAAACAAGGGTTAGTATATGGTTGATCGACTCTTGATTTTCGGCGATCAATGGGCCGATGTCATCCAGAACATTCCCATGAGAGGGGACAAAAATAAGCTCCTCGCGAGATTTTAGTCTCTCGCAGGTTTGTAAGGACTGTTCAATATTTGCATGTTTAAGAATACCTTGTTTTTGAATTTGGCCGGAANNAGCACAAAACAGCACCTTCTCAACAGCAATCCCGACTTGCCCTAACGTATGACCACTTAAATCAACAACTTCTACTGGAAAGCCCTCAATCTCTGCTTCTCCGGGTGAAACAGTTCCATGCACCACAACCTTGGGTGCGTTAAAAAACTTGCGCCGGAGCTCCGCTGGTGGGTAAGCTCCTCCAAATAAGCTTAAAGCCTCCAGAATGGGGTTATCGATTACTCCCTTTTCCAATTCACTGGAGTATATCTGAGCCCCTGATTTTTCCGAGAAGTAGCAAGCGCCACCATAATGATCCGCATGAGCATGAGTAATGATTATCCCTTTGATCGTAAGCTTGCTTTCGTCCAATACAAGTTTCACCCGGCGGGCAACCCGTTCATCGAGGCCCGCATCGATCAGGAGGGCATCACCCCGGTCGTTGGCAATAACACCTATGTTAAGGATGCCGCCTATATAGTAAACGTTTTTCCGTAATTCAAGCAGTTTCATTCTCTGTCCTATAGCGGTATATTACCATGTTTTCTACTTGGCGCTGTTTCCCGCTTATTTGCCAGCATGGTAAGGGCACTGATAATGGCAGGCCGAGTCTCACTTGGTTCAATTATTCTGTCAATGTATCCCCGCTCCGCCGCCTTATAGGGAGATGCAAATTCGGCTGCATATTCTGTAATCTTTTCTTCGAGATTCTCAACGCCGCGGAAGATAATATTGGCCGCCCCGGCAGCCCCCATAACGGCGACTTCAGCCGAGGGCCAAGCTATCACCTGATCGGCTCCCATCTCTTTATTACACATTGCCTTATAAGCCCCGCCATAAGCCTTGCGGGTAATTAGGGTAACCTTGGGCACTGTAGCTTCGGCATAGGCGTAGAGCATTTTTGCGCCATGCCGTATAATGCCACCATGTTCTTGGTCCGACCCTGGCATAAATCCTGGTACATCTTCAAGATTAAGCAGCGGAATGCTAAAGGCATCACAGAATCTGATAAATCGGGCAGCCTTATCCGACGCATTGATGTCAAGACAACCGGCCATAAAAGAAGGCTGATTAGCAACAATACCTAC